>NZ_BCTP01000027.1 GCF_001571345.1 Komagataeibacter xylinus NBRC 15237
GGGCAAGGGCGGGCAATCACTATTTTTCACCCGCCCCATCGCGCCACGCGGCACTCCCTTAAGTGGGCGAAGCCCGGCAGGATGCGGAAAATGAAAATAATACTGTTTAATTACAATGATATATTTTTATAAACCATCAGAACAAGCGCGGATATTCACAAGGTAAGACGCACATTATATTATTTTTAATAATTTCAGTTATTCATTTTATGAATTATTTTACACCTCCTCAAAGGGCCTGTTTTTGCTGCATTACGTTGTGCGTCGCAGCAAAAGCGTTGCGCACTGCACAATAACAAAATGTAATTACAAAATAATCCGATCCATTCTTCAAAAAAATACTTTAAAAACACCTTTAATTATGTTGACACTCCATTCCGCTTTCCAGAAAAATTGCTGACGGCCACACAAAAACAAGAAGTTCGGTCAACATGAAAAAAACCATATTCCTCCTGCTGCCCTTTGCCGGGCTGCTCTGGGTGCCGCTGTATAACCGGCATGACCCGGTACTGCTCGGCTTTCCGTTCTTTTACTGGTACCAGCTCGCCTGGGTACCCGTAACCTCCGTGCTGATCTGGATGGCATGGAAGGCGGACAGACAGTCATGAGCACCTCCCTGCCTGATAACGCCGCCATCGGCGTGTTTATCCTCTTTTTTGTCGCGACCATCGTGCTGGGCAGCACGGTGCGGTTCTGGCGCCCGCTGCTCAACCGCCGCAAGGCCGCGACCCATCACAGCCAGGGCGAGGAATGGGGGCTGGGCGGGCGTGAATTCGGCGCCTGGGTCACATGGTTCCTGGTGGGGGGTGACTTCTACACCGCCTACACGGTCATCGCGGTGCCAGCGCTGGTCTATTCCACCGGGGGCTTCGGCTTTTTCGCGCTGCCCTACACCATTATCGTCTATCCGTTCATCTTCGCCGTCATGCCAAAGCTGTGGACCATCGCGCGCGATGGCGGCCACGCCACGGCGGCTGACATCGTGCGCGCGCGCTTTGGCAGCCGCACGCTGGAACTGGCCGTGGCCATAAGCGGGCTGGTGGCGGTGCTGCCCTATATTGCCCTGCAGCTCATCGGCATCCGCACGGTTGTCGAGGCGCTGGGCTATACCGGCATGCTGCCGCTTTTGTTCGCGTTCGTGTCGCTGGCGGCCTATACGTGGCTGGGCGGCCTGCATGCCCCGGCGCTGACCGCCTTCATCAAGGATGTGATGATCTATATCGCCGTGCTGGCGGCGGTCATCATCGTGCCGATCCACCTTGGTGGGTATGGCGCCATGTTCCATGCTGCGACGGAACACCTGCCCGCCATTCCCGGCGGCCGTATCGTGAGCCAGGACCAGACGGTGCCCTACGCGACACTTGCGCTCTCCTCGGCTTTTGCCGCCTTCCTGTACCCGCATACGCTGACAGGAATCCTGGCGGCGAAATCCGCCGATACCATTCGGCAGAATGCCGTGTTCCTGCCTATCTACACCATTGTGCTTGGGCTGATCGCGCTGCTGGGGCTGATGGCGCATGCGGCGGGAATCGTGACCACCTCGTCCTCGCAGGTGGTGCCGCAACTGTTCCTGGCCATCTTCCCCTCATGGTTCGCAGGCTTCTGTTTTGCCGCCATCGCGGTGGGAGCACTTGTGCCAGCCTCGGTCATGGCGATTGGCGCGGCCAACCTGATCATGCACAACATCCTGCCGCGCCACAGCGAATCGGTCACCGGCTCGCGCCTGGCCGGGCTGGGCGTAAAAGTGGGCGCGCTGGGCTGTGTCGTTTTCCTCAACGCCAAGTTCGCCATTGACCTGCAACTGCTGGGCGGCGTCATCATCCTGCAGACCTTCCCCGCCCTGATCATGGGCCTGCTGCCACTGCGGCTGTCGGCGCCTGCGCTGATTGGCGGCTGGGCCAGTGGCTCGCTGTTCGGGCTGGGACTGTGCTGGCTTGACGGGCTCAAGCCCGTGCACCCCATTGCGTTTGGTGGCTTTTCGGCCTCCGTTTCAACCGGGCTGCTGGCGCTGGGCGTCAATATCGTGGTGACGATGGTGCTGGGCAGCGTGATCCGGCTGGCGCTGGGCGCCTCGCCCTCCACCCTCCAGCCACGCCAGAGCGTGCGGCGACAGGGCTGACGGGCTACATTAATATACAGCGTTTCAGGACGCCGCCTTTGCGAGGATAAAGCGGCGTTATCTGAAGCTTCCTGAAAAAAGCCTCACCAGAGACTTCTGTCATTTCCTCGGGTTGGAACAGAGCGGCATGCCTCGCAGGCGTGCCGTTTTTTTTCGTGCCTTGCACAACGACAGACGGCACCGGAACAGGCCGCTCAGATGGCCTGCATGTCGGGATGCACATGCGGCACCTCGGGCATGACCATGCGCCCCTGACGGGCAAGTTGGCGCAGAATGCACACCACACCGGGCACGCAGTTGCCGCACTGGGCCCGGCAGCCCTTGGATTCATAGACTTCTTTAGGTCTGACCGCGCCATTACGGGCCGCGGCCTCCACATCCGTGTCAGTCAGCATATTGCAGGAGCAGACAAACATTTATCCATCCCATTCATGATGTGAGAGCACCATAATCACGAATGAGAACAAATCGCAATATCAAAAACCTTAAAAAATAGTGAGTTCCCGTAGGGCAGCCTTCACATCATGCTATTTTTATTTATGTCATGAGCGATAACATTGTTTTTTTGATAAATACGCTTTCCGTAATCACCACATAAAAAGCTGCATCTTCCCCCGCTAGCAGACGGGATCGCGATGCAGACCCCATCCGCAGGCCGAGACTACACGGACCCACCAGAGGCGCTGATCCTCATACCCTTCCCCGAAGCCGATGCTATCCTTTGTTCAATACATATTTGTATAATTTATGCGTCGCCATCTGCTTTACTTCCATGAATGTAACATTTTCATGTTCAAACATTGTTCCTTTCCCAACATCCTGAATTCCGGACAGGTTATCCCACTCAGACATACATTCATCACAGATGAAACAGAAAGAATTCGTATCATTATCGCGCGCAACAAGCACCTGACCCTGACTACATACGGGGCATTTTTCACATACAATGGCATAATGAATATATGCTTTCACTTTATGATCTCCATAGAAATTAGAACGTATTTATAATTTACTTGGCGAATATCATGTTCCCCGCACGCGACCGGATGACGGCAGGCGCAAAATACCATATCCCTACAACCCTCCCCATGACGCAAGGGTTCATACGCATGAAGCAGCATTCCGCGCCGGACACGCGCAGCCTCCTCCCCTTCCCTGCCCTGATCGATGCCCTTGCACAGGCGGCGCTTGATACGGCTGCGGGGCAGATCCGGTGCCCCGAGCGCACCACCATCCCCACCCGCGACCAGCGCGGCGCGCTCATGAGCATGCCCTGCGTGGGTGATGACATCATGGTCACCAAACTGCTGACCCTGTTTGCAGGCAATACCGCTCACAACCTGCCTACCATACAGGGCCAGGTCATCTGCGCCGAAGCGCTGGCCGGGCGCTTCCTGTTCACGCTTGATGGCCCCACCGTAACCATGCGCCGCACGGCCGCCATCAGCCTGCTCGGCATCCGCACGTTCGCGCGCGGCCCCGTGCGGCGCGTGCTGCTGATTGGCACCGGCACGCAGGCCATTGCGCATTTGCAGGCCCTTGCCGCGATCTATCCCGGCATGACCGTTGTCATACGCGGACGCACCCCCGAGCGGACGCAGGCCTTCTGCGCGGCACACACCATGCCTGGCCTGAACGTGCGCCCCGAGCAGGCGGATGAAGATCCCTTTGATGTGGTGCTGACACTCACGGCCAGCACATCGGTCATCTATAATGAACCCGCCCGCGCCTCCTGCCTTGTCATAGGCGTTGGCGCCTACCGGACCGACATGGTGGAAATTGGCCCCGCCACCATTGCAGGCAGCACCCTTTATGTTGATGACCCCGTCGGCGCCCCGACAGAAGCAGGCGATCTTTACCAGGCAGGGGTGGACTGGCAGCACGTCCATCCCCTCGCGCAGGCACTGCAGGGCAGGCTTCCGGCGCCGGACCAGCCCGTGTTTTTCAAATCCGTCGGGTGCGCCGCGTGGGACCTCGCCGCCTGCCGGGTTGCCCGCCAGCAGGGCGGATAAACGCCCTGCGCGCTCCGGCCTCACGGAAGGGGCCGCCAGAACCGATTCTGTTGCCCCTACCGTAACAGCACCTGCTCCAGCCCCCGTCAGGGACCGGACAGGCCCGACACCCACAGCCAGAGCAACAATGCAGTTTCAGGCTTTGGCATGAGCCTGAAATGCAACCGACACACAGGTGAGCGTATCTTTTATATCACGCTTTTTCAGGACGTTCAGAAATACGTAACACATTGATTTTAATTTGTTGTTTCAGAGAACCAAATAACTTTTCACCCACTGTCAACCACAAAAATGCACTCAGGAAGCGCGATGTGCAGGAAATTATCAATTTATT
Source organism: Komagataeibacter xylinus NBRC 15237 (assembly GCF_001571345.1). Taxonomy (GTDB): domain Bacteria; phylum Pseudomonadota; class Alphaproteobacteria; order Acetobacterales; family Acetobacteraceae; genus Komagataeibacter; species Komagataeibacter xylinus. Next base: position 4,466 of record NZ_BCTP01000027.1, read on the forward strand.
GAAAATAAAAGGTATTCCCAGATTACACTGCGCAATTTCCAGGCCGCCATCAGTTTCGTTTTGCGCAAAGTTAACTTAAAGTAATATCTAACATTGTGTTGCAACGGCGCAACATACCTTCTTCGCAATGATCAGAAGGCTTTTTTCCCTCTCGCAAATTATTACGAACCGCCAATAAATAGCATGATGAGCTATGGATCGCGGGGCCCTAAAATAATGAACAGACGCACCTCTCTTTTGATTACGACTATCTGCTCTTTTGTTTCGTGTGGAGCGATGGCCGCCACATCGTCTGGTAGCGCGACAACAGCGGATCAGAAGGGAAGCACGGTGCGCGCGCACCACACGGCAACCGCCCAGGCGCACAGCCGGGCCACCACGACCCTCAAGGCTGCCAAGGCAGATAACGGGGGCGTGAACAGCTCCGGTGTCGAGCAGATCAGCGTCTCCACCGGCACACACTCCACCAACCGCAAGGCGCGTGACAGCATGAGCCCGGTCTCGGTCATCAGCGGGGCCGCACTGCGCCGCTCGGGCCAGATGAACCTGGCTGATGCGCTGACCCGCACCAATGCTTCAATCAATGTCAGCGCCATGGGCTCGGATGCGGGGGCACTGACATCCTCCATCCGCATGCGTGGCCTGAACCCCAATGAAGTGCTCGTGCTCGTTGATGGCAAGCGCCGCCACACCACGGCTAACCTCTATGCGGATTCAGGCCCGGAATCAGGCTCGACCCCCGTTGACCTGAACATGATCCCCGCCAACGCCATCGACCATATCGAAGTGCTCGAGGATGGCGCGGCCGCCATGTATGGCTCGGACGCGATCGCGGGCGTGGTCAACATCATTACCAAGAAGCAGGATCATGGCCTGAACCTGAGCGGCCAGACCGGTGCAAACGCCTATAACGGCGATGGCTGGAACTACCAGCTCAACGCCGATGGCGGCATGAAGCTCGGCCAGGATGGTTTCCTGCATATCAGCGGGCAGATGTACCACTCGGACCATTTCGTGGCCAAAAACGCATATGATCACCGCCTGGTTGGCTCCCAGCCCGCCAGCGCCTCCAGCTCGACCTATACTGGTCCTAATGCTGGCAAGATCGCCACGAACTCCAACAAGATCATGAGCACGCCGGAAGAAACGCGTGAAAACCTGGCGATTGAATGGGGCAAGCAGTTCACGCCCGGCATCAACTTCTACGGGCTGATCACCTATGCCCACCGCCACTCGGAAGCTTATGAAAACTACCGCACACCTTCCGTAGGCGGTAGCTGCACCGCGTGCGAAAGCATCGCCCCCTATGGTTTCTCCCCTCTGGAAACCATGGAAGAAAACGATTTTGCCGCAACACTGGGCCTGAAGGGTGACAACTTCATGGGCTTCAACTGGGATCTCAGCACCACCTACGGCGAAGATATCGATAAGATCGGCAACAAGAATACCCTGAACACCAGTTATGTTACCGCTTACGGCTCCAGCCCCCGTACGGCACGGGCCGAGACCTACAGCATGACGCAGTGGACCAACAACCTCGATTTCCGCCGTCACTTCAAGATCGGCGATGTCGTTCCGATGACGCTGGCCTTTGGTGCCGAAGAGCGTATGGAATCCTATAACATTACCGCAGGTGAGCCGGTCTCCTACGAAAACGGTGGCACGCAGGGTTATGCCGGTATTTCACCAGGTTCGGCCGGCACGTGGTATCGTGACATCTGGGCGTGGTACATGGATGGCGACTTCCGCCTGACCAAGAAGTGGGAGCTCGATTTCGCGGGTCGACTGGAGCATTACACCGACGTCGGCAATACCGAGAACGGCAAGATTTCAACCCGCTACAACTTCAACAAGCGCATTGCCATCCGCGGCACCATCAGCACCGGCTTCCGTGCGCCCACACTGGCTGAATCGCACTTCAGCGCCGTCAACGTCTCGCCCACCGGTGCAAGTGGCCTACTGGCCGCCGATTCCGCCGCGGCACAAGCTATTGGCGCAACCAAGCTGAAGCCTGAGCGCTCGACCAGCGTCAGCGGTGGCATCGTGCTGGAGCCTGTCGATAACTTCCATGTGGAAGCCGATGTCTACCAGATCAACCTGCGTGACCGTATCGTGCAGGATACCAACTTTGGTGGCAGCACCCCCTACGGCAACACGACCGAGGGTTATATCGCAGCTCAGGCCATTGCCCAGCTTGCTTCGCTGCCAACTGGCTTTACTGGCTACAACAATGTCTATGCCGACTACTTCACCAACGGCGCCAGCACCCGCACACAGGGTGTAGACATCAAGGCGGATTATCTTTTCCGGCTGCACAAGTATGGCAACCTTGCACTGTCGATGTCGATCGATCTCAACCGCACCCGCCTGCACCATAACGGTGCCAACCTGAACCTGGCGGATATTGCCTCGATCACATCTGACAACCCGCGTAGCAAGATCATCCTGAACGCCTACTACACCTATAAAAACTGGGACTTCAACATCCGTCAGACCCGGTATGGCCAGACGACTTCCATGCTGCAGTACCAGGACTGGGGCCCCTCTGCCCTGCAGTATTCCAACAATGCCCTGCAGCAGTTCATCAACACCCCGCACTGGATGACCGATATCGAAATTGGCGTACGCTTCCAGAAGAACTGGCACTTCGCCGTCGGCGCGAACAACGTGTTCAACGTCCGCCCGCGCATGATGTCGCAGGAACTCAATGCCCTTGGCGCCGAGCCGTATGACGAGAACTCGGCGCAGATCCCCATCACGGGTGGCTACTACTACGGTCGCCTTAACGCCAACTTCTGATCTTTTCCACCCTACCTTGAGAAAATGCCCATGGTGCAGGCCATGGGCATTTTTTTGCATTCCTGTCGGGCTTCAACCCATATGCGGATGCTGTCCTGCCACAGCGATTCGTTGCGACATCATCATTATCGACGAGATGCATGCCCGATTGCGCCTGGAAGCCACCTTTCCCGCCAGCCCTACGGCAAGCCGCCTGATGACGTTGATCTTTTCACCATGCAGCCTGCCTCATCCCCCACCGTTATCGAACGCAGACGGGACGGGGAATATCATTAACCACTGGAATTGACGGGGAAACTCTATATATCTCCTTGCATGCGCCTGACCCTGCATACCGATTACGCCCTGAGAACCCTGATCTACCTGGGCATCCATACCGACCGCCTGACATCGATCAGGGAGGTTGCGCAGGCTTATGGCATTTCGGAAAATCATCTGATCAAGATCATCCACCGCCTGGGACAGGGCGGCTTTGTGGAAACCATCCGTGGCCGCAACGGCGGCCTGCGCCTGGGGCGCCCCGCCGCGACGATCCTGATCGGTGATGTCGTGCGCTATACGGAAGAAGATATGGGCCTGGTGGCCTGCATGCAGCCGCCCGACCCTGAAGGCCTGAACCGCAGGGGAGGCTGCATCCTGAGCGATGTGTGCCGCCTGCGTGGCGTGCTGCATGAAGCGCTGGGGCTATTCATCTCGGTGCTGGACCGTTACACGCTGGCCGATGTCATAACCGACCGGGAACGCAGGTTGCTCGACAATCCGCTTTCTGCCTGAGCCCGCCACCAGACTTCTGGTGCACAAACGGTAAACTCCATTTTACCATGGTCGCCCGCCACCGGCGCAAGGCAGGCCAGAGAGCAGAAAAGTGCGGTTTCCCGTAAAAAATTTCCGCATCCGTTTCGCCTGAATGGAAAATCAGCTTTTGCACGTTCGGGGCATTGATGATAGCTGAAACGATTCTTGCACGCCTGCATGTGGAATATATACTTGACGAAACTCTAAGGAACAGATTGTCCATGGCTTATGCTACGACCAACCCTTATACTGGTGAAAAGCTGAAGACTTTCCCCGATGCTACGGATCAGGAAGTCCAGACCGCGCTGACCGATGCCTATGATGCCTTCAAGGCATGGCGCCACACCTCGTTTGCCAAACGTGCGGAAGTGATGAAGGCCGCAGGCGCCATCCTGCGCCGCGACATTGACAAATATGCCCGCCTGATCACGCTGGAAATGGGCAAGACGTATGCGGAATCCAAGGCCGAGACCATCCTGTCGGCAGAGATCTTCGAGTATTACGCCGAACATGCCGAGTGCCTGCTGAAAGCCGAGAAGCTGCCGGTCGCCAACCCCGATGAGGGCGAGGCCGTGATCATCCACCAGCCCCAGGGCATCGTTTTTGCCATCGAGCCGTGGAACTTCCCTTACTATCAGGTGGCCCGCATCATTGCGCCGCAGCTTTCGGCCGGTAACACGGTGCTGCTCAAGCATGCCTCCAACGTGCCGCAATGCGCCGCCGCCTTCGATACGCTGATGCAGGAAGCCGGCCTGCCCAAGGGTGGCTTCCGCAACCTGTATGCCGCCCGCCACCATACCGAGGTGATCCTGAGCGATTCGCGCGTGTGTGGCGTGGCCCTGACCGGCTCCGAAGGCGCTGGCGCCATTGTGGCAGGCGTCGCGGCCAAGGCGCTCAAGAAATCCACGATGGAACTTGGTGGTTCCGACGCGTTCGTGGTGCTCGAAGATGCCGACCTGGAAAAGACCGTGAAGTGGGCCGTGTTCGGACGCCACTGGAATGCGGGCCAGGTCTGTGTCTCGGCCAAGCGCCTGATCGTGGCTGATGCGATCTATGACCGCTTTGTGGAGCTGTACAAGAAGGGCGTTGCCAGCCTGAAGGCAGGCGACCCGATGGACCCGGCAACGCAGCTGGCCCCGCTCTCCTCGCAGAAGGCGGCGGACGACCTGCGCGCGCAGGTTGAAGAAGCCAAGAAGCACGGTGCCGTTGTGGAAGTGATTGGCGCGCCCGTGCCTGAAAAGGGCGCCTTCTTCCAGCCGCTGCTCATGACCAACCTGCACGAGAACAATGAAGCCCGCCACTGGGAGTTCTTTGGCCCCGTAACGCAACTCTACCGCGCCAAGGACGAGGCTGATGCCATCCGCATCGCCAATGATTCACCCTATGGCCTGGGTGGCGCTGTCTTCACGAAGGACACCAAGCGCGGCGTGAAGGTGGCCGAGCAGATCTATACCGGCATGGTCTACGTCAACCACCCGACCATGGTGAAAGCCGACCTGCCGTTTGGCGGCGTGGCCCGCTCGGGCTATGGCCGTGAACTGATCGGCCTTGGCATCAAGGAATTCGTCAATCACAAGCTGATCGACGTGGTGAACATCGACGCCCCGTTCTGATGCGCTAAAACCGGGCACTGGCCGGGGCATGACGCCCTGGCCGGTGCCCGTCCGCCGCACCTGGCCAAAAAACTTTACTTTCAGAAAACAAAGCCTGACTTTTTATTATTCCGGTTCAGTCACGCAATAATTTTTCCGGGCATGAACATACAGCGTATCGCGCCTTCAATACCCAGATGCGCCCCATGAAACAGCACGGCCACGCACGCCACCCCAGGCAGCAGATAGAGCCATAAGCGCTGCGGCACAGGCCCGCACGCCCGACCAAGCACCACGCCTGCGACACAGCCAATCACCCCGCCTGTTACAACCTCGAACAGGGTGTGGGCATGCAACGCTACGCGGGTGCACGCCATGGCAATGCCAATGCCCGATAACGGCATCAGCATAAGTGCTGGAAAACGCATGAAATACCGCTGCCCCAGCAGCACGAGAAGGCCGCCATACACCATGCACGCCGCCGCGACATGCCCGCTAGGGCTAATGATGGCAGTATGCTCAATGGCGGCATAATAAAGACCGGCTATTTTAAGCAGCAGCATGACCGCCAGCATTGCAACCGCCGTCACGGTCCAGACCACGGCGCCACGCCACCATCCGTACACAGTCATGATAAGGGCCACGGTTACCATCACCGGCAGCATCACGGCCTGATCGGCAAAATCGGTGATGAAATGCAGCATGATGATCTGGTGCCCCGTTTTGCGCCTGTCGTGCCTATCACAGAGACCGCCCGGTCGCCAGCGGACACCATTCGGGTGCCACCTGCAGCATTCGGTCGCGCCTGGATCAGTATGGTGCCTACCCTTACCATCAAAGCAGCTACAGCGCCCGACATCTCGCTTGAAGGGTAGAGTCCGTCTGCTATGCTTGTGGCATGCGCTACTGGATCAAACGGATCTTGCTGCAATCCGGGGAGGTCGTGACCGAACGCGAACTCCGCGCTGATCAGAACCTTTTCAACGGCCCGGTTCCCACCGTGGGTGATACGGTGAACGTTGAATGCCGTGGGCGCACATTCGCGGCAACGGTCATCTGGGGCCATTGGCCAGACAGAAACCATGCGCCAGACACGATCGTTCCACTACGGGTAGAAGAACACGGCTTTGATGCAGCGAAAACGCCCGTGCGTTTTCCACCTCGGCACAAAAAGTAGTTATTTCAGAGGGTTGGTTTTTTACTGTCGTGTTGGGGCGATACTTTTGTTCTGACAGCATTTTACAGACTGTTTGAAACAGTCTGCCCGGAAAACATCCAGAAATCATAAAGAATTTTCTGGTGAAGCTTTTTTCAGAAAGCTTCGAAAAATGCCACCTTCTCGAAAAAAGACGGCACCCGAAAACCTTTATCATTATTTATCAATGAGTTGTTTTTAAACAGTATCTTAAAGACCAGATCCGGCGGCCCTGCAACCATCAGTAAGGATGCAGGGCCGCCGGGGCTTGGGGCCTTTAGGGAGTCTTGGGCAGTTCCGTGCCCATTTTTTCCACCTGCTCGGCAGTGACACCATGGTCGCCGCTGCCAAAGGTGGCCGTGACGTAGTTGACCACGCTGGCAATCTCGGCATTGCTCAGGCGCTGCACGTCAGAGCTCTGGTTGAAGGCAGGCATATGCACATGCACCCCGCCCGCATTACGGTCCACGCCATTGAGCACGGCCATGATCAGGTCATCGGGCCGCGCCGAGCCCACAACCGAGTTATGGAACAGCGAGGGCGCATAATGGTCGGCCGTGCCCGCGCCATTGCCGCCATGGCAGGCCGCGCAGTTCGCATCATAGATCTGCGCGCCATCCATCTGGGCAAGATTGTCGATGCGGGTGAGTTCACCCGAGCGGACATCCGCCTGCTCGAGCGGCTTGCCATACTGCTCGCGCGGGCTGTGCTCGGCCTCGTCATCCTTGGCAGGCACCTGCAGGATGTAGGCTGCAAGCGCGTGCAGGTCATCATCCGTCAGGTGACTGGTGCTGTGCTCCACCGCCTCGCCCATCGGGCCGGCTGCCTGGCTCAGGCCAGCCACATGGCCGGTCTTGAGGTATTCAACGAGGTTGTCCTCGCTCCAGTTACCGATGCCGCCCGTCTTGCTGGAAGTGATGTTGGGGGCATACCACCCGAGCAGGCTCGCGCCTGCAAGGTAGCTATCCTCTTTCTCGCTCAGCATGATGTTGCGCGGGGTATGGCAGGTGCCGCAATGCTCAAGGGCATGGGCGAGGTATTTGCCCCGGCGCATCTTGTCAAAGGTGGCGGAATCACCCGTCTCCGGGGTTTCGCTGGTCGCCACCATGTTCCACAGGCCCATGGTGATGCGCAGGTTGGCCGGGAAGTTGAGTGATGTGACCGGCGGCGTCTCGGCCACCGGCTTCACCCCATGCATGAACCACGTGTACAGCGCCTTCACGTCGCCATCCGTCATGCCGGCGTAGGACACGTAGGGCATGGCGGGATAAAGCCTGCTGCCATCACGGCGAATGCCATGGCGCAGGCTCTTCTCGAAATCCTCTTCCGTGTATTTTCCAATGCCATGATCGGGATCAGGCGTGATGTTGGTCGTCACCACATCGCCCATGGGCGTGGTGATCTTCAACCCCCCCGCGAAAGGCTTGCCGCCGGGTGCGGTATGACAGGCGACGCAGTCGCCCGCCGTGGCGATGTATTCGCCACGGGCCATGAGGTCGGCAGAAGGATCATCCGCCCGGGCGGGAACGGCGGAAAATGTTGCAAGAGCAGTGCCTGCGGTCAGGACCGACCACAGGATCTTGCGCGTTACGTCAGGCATGGGCGAGTTCTTTTTTAAGCGTATCAGCCACGCGCAGGGCAAGTGCGGCGACTGTCAGGGTGATGTTGCCGGTTCCGACCGAAGAGAAAACGGACGAACTCGCGATGAACAGGTTCTCGTGGTCATGCGTGCGGCAGAAGCCGTCCACCACGGAATCCGTCGGGTCGGTGCCCATGATGGTGCTGCCCGCGGGATGGTCCTGCGGGAAGTAGCCGGGCGTCCATTCCTCGTCCGTGCCGTGCATGAGGCCGATCAGGTCGCGGAACAGGCCGCGCGTGTGCTCGCAGCTCTTCACGGTATATTCGGGCAGCTTGTAATAGACCTCGGGGTGCGGGATGCCGAGTATGTCCTTGTTGGTCTTGCTCAGCGTCAGGCGGTTGTCCGGGTCGGCCAAGCCTTCGTTATGGCTGAACAGGCGCACCGTGTGCGAGGCGAGATAGCGGATCTGCTCCTCAAGCTCGCGGCCCACATACCCCTTGGCGATGGCAAGCTGCGTGGCAAGGTCAACCTGGTTGTCATCGACCATGTGCACGAGATACGCACCGCGCTCGTTGCGCCAGTCACCATCGCGGAAATTGTCGATCACGTTGGTTTCAAGCGGGCCACGACCGGGCCACAGGGCCTTGTCGCCACTGATGAAGCTCACCTGCACGCCGGTGTGGTCCATCATGTTGCGGCCAACATGGCCCGAACTGTTGGCAATGCCGTCCGGGCTCTGCTCATCGGCGGAGAACAGCATGAGCTTCGCGGTCTCGATGCAATGCGCCGCGATCACGAAATACTTGCCGGTCACACGGTGCGAGCCCTTGTCGGGATCGTAATAATGCACTGCGGTAACGCGCTTGTTGGCGCTGTCACGCTCGATTCGGTACACCACGGCGTTGGGCACGAACTTCGCCCCCGCCGCCTCGGCATGATAGACGGAGTAGCTGCCGTTATACATCGCCCCGATCGGGCAGATGGGCATGCAGTTGTTATGCCCCTCGCAGGTCGGGCGGCTGTCATACGGGCGGGTGTTGCGGGCCTGCGGCTCATGCACCACGCGATACGGCGTCTTCTCGCCAATCAGCTTGCGGAACTGCTGGGCGGCGTAGGAAATGGGCAGCGCATCCATCGGGTAAGGCTGCTTGCGCGGCGAGCCGAGGTCTTCCACCTTCGGGTCGGGGCCGCACACGCCCATCATCACCTCGGCCTGATAGTAGAACGGCTCGAGATCATCATATTTCAGTGCCCAGTCACGACCCTGGCCATAACGGCTCTTGAGCTCGAAATCCGATGGCAGGTAACGCCACGCGCAGCCCGCCCAGTGCCAGGTGGTGCCACCATCATGCGCAGGTAGACCTGCTGGTAGGCCTCGGCATCGGGGCCGGTGGTGTGCAGGTAATCGTTGGGGGTGACCTGGTCGGGCGGATGCCGCGCCCAGGGCACTGCGGGGAACGGTCCCTGATAGGAGGGCTTGTTCTCGAGATTGCGGAAGTTCTCGACAAAATGCTGGCGGTCAACCCGTGGCCCGGCTTCGAGCACGATGACGGAAATACCCGCGCGCGCCAGTTCGTTGGCAATGGAGCTGCCAGCGACGCCGGAGCCGACGATTACGACGTCAGCAGATAGGTCTTGTTCGGACGGCATAAAAAAGGCTCCGGATATCAGGTAGGTTCGATCACGAGTTTCGAAGGCGAAAGGGCAGGTTCCCCAGTGGGAACAGCCACTTCCGGCGGGGTCTGGGTCCAGTAGAACGGGCCACCCGTTGCATAGGTCTTGGGATAGATCGCATCCTTGGTGATGTCGAACATCAGCGCGGAGCGGTAGACCACGACCTTATGGTCGGCCAGGCCGCGATACCAGCCGGTCAGGATATCCTGGATGACTGCCTTGAACGCGGGATCCTGATGCTCGGCGGCGGCGGCGAGCGCATGGGCGGAGGCAAAACTGCCGCCAGCCATGAAATCATGCAGCTTCTGGATCTGGTCGCGCCGCTCGGGCACGGCGTGGATGATGCCGGCATACAGGGCATTGCCAATGCGCGGGTCGAGCGCGTCACGGTCCGTCAGGCGCTGTGACAGGGCCATGAACAGCGGCACGACCGTGTCCTGCTCCGCCGTGGCGGCGATGCCCTGCCTGCTGCCCGTCACGACAACGGCGGCCCCGAGCGCACCGATCAGCGCATCGCGGCGCGACATGCGCAGCGCCCGGTTCAGCCTGATGGCGTTGGGAGTGGAACGATGAATACTGGTAGGAAAACAGGGCCGGTCTGCAGCCATCTAGCGTCGCCTCTCATGCACGTTGGTCCAGCAGGAATGCCGGGAGACAGGCATGACCATGCGGGATGCAATAGTGTTTATACCGATACAGCCACTTACTGCAGTCCTGCAACCTTTTATACCCCTATGTCCGCGTATAGCAGCTTCACGTCTCACGAGTAAAAGTGGCGACTACCGGGGGGAAGGACATGCTTTGTAAAAATATAGTGACAGGGCCGGGCCGCCGAGCACCACAACCACAGGCTGCCTCCGTGGCGACAGAACCATGAATGTCGGCGATTACAATGGGATAATGCATGCTGATTATAAAACACGCTTAATATGCATTGAAAAAGTATCATTAATATTTCATATTTCCATGAACACGATACCTCCATACCTGTTCTTTTCCCGCCTCCACCAGGCCACGACCATGCTCCAGGGGGCAGTTTTTTAAAATCGCCGCCCCGGACACGCCCTCCATCAGTTGAAAACAACATGGAAATAAACGGCGCGACCATAATTATCCATTTCATCAACATATTGCAGATGATCGCCGGTCACGTAGCGTGGCTGCCAGTTGGCCAGGTTCATGACTTCGTATTTGAGCGTAATGCCCGGATAGACCTGATGCCAGAAGCCAAGGTTGAAGGTGAGGAAGTTGCCAAACCCGTCCGATGCGCCCGGCGTTGCGCCAAAGGAGGTGAAATACTTGCCCGAATAATTGACGGTGGTGCGCAGCGCGCCCTTTATCTGCGGAATATGCCACGTCATCATGCCATTGGCGATGAAGCTGGGCTGGTAGATCATGGCATTGTAATTGACCACCGATGTGCCGTTTGAATAGCTTTCATGGCCCTTGAGCCACGTCACGTTCGCCTGCAGGTCGATGATCTGGCCAAAGGCGTGCAGGTTGCGGTCCATGACATTGAACTCGATGCCCTTGACCCCGGCGGACTGCGCGTTCACCGGCATGGTCACCTGATAGTTCGTGCCGGTATTATCGGTGTAAAGGGAGCGGCTGGTGACGATATCGTCCTTGATCCATTTGCTGAAGAACGCAAGGCTGACCATGCCATTGCCGCGATTGAACCATTTATCAACCGAAATATCAAAGTTCTGGGACCGGCGTGGCTTGAGATTGGCATTGCCCTTGGAGATGGTGCAATCCGCGCCACCGGAGTCATCATCGCCACAACTCTCGGATGCCGCCATGGCGATCTGCCCTGGTGCCGGGCGCCCGATGGACTGGCTGTAGGAGGCATGCATCGTCACATCCTGCGGGAAGTGATGCACCACATCAAACGAGGGCAGCGGGTTGATGTAAGACCCGCCCTGCTTCGTCAAGCCGGATGAAACCGTCTGCGTCGCACTGTTGATCTGGGGGATCCAGCCAGCATAGTTGGTGGCATCCGCGCGCACACCGGCGATAAAGGCGGTATTCTTCCAGATGTAATGCAGCGAGACATAGCCGTCGAATATGTTCTCACGATACCTGTAGTTTGAAATGCCGCTGTTATAGAGGGATTTTTTCTGGTCCACCGTCAGGCTGGACCAGTTGAATTTATACCCGTCGGGGCCGATGAAAGTCTCCGGGTAGATATTGTTCCACGGCACATGATTGCTCTGGAGCATCTGGCCAGTAAAATTTTCCGTGCTGTCGTAATAGGTCTGCTGCTCGTTATGGTCGAGCGTCAGCTCCCGCCACTGGAAGCCGCTCATGATGCCAAAGCCCTTGGCATTCTTTCCCGTATTCCAGCTATAATCGAGCCTGACCGATGGCACGCGCTCCGATGCCTGCTCCCAAGTCTGGTAGGAGCCATCATTATACAGGTTCCATGTGGCGGTCTGTGCCGCGGTCGGGTTTGACAGCGGCCCCTGCTGCCACATGCCAGTTTCTGAAGGGTAGCCGGTATAGTCGGCGGTCAGTTTCTTCGGGTAGGCGCGCGCGGCAATATAGGGCTGGTAATCGTTATAGTCCTCCATGGTGTAGCCCGCGCGCAGGATCAGGTCATGGCGGCCCTTGTACCAGTCGATATGCCCGATGATGCCACTGTTCTGGCGGTGCCATTCATTCTGCCTGCGCCGCGCGTAGAGGCTGCTGACGGGAATATCCATCCCGTCCTCGCTCGTGACCGTGTTCTTGAGGTTATAATCCTCCTTGTCCATGACCGAGTGTTCCCACCGCGCGTAGGACCAGCCCATGAGGGACATGTACAGGTTCCTGTCGGTGGGTTTCCATTCCAGCTTGCCCGATCCGCCAATATTGGTCACGTCATTGGCGTATTCGCCGGTTGAATACTGGCTGGGCCTGACATGCCCGTCCCATGACGTGCCGGGCGTGGTGCTGCTCGTGCCATCGGCATTGTCGTAATCATAGGCCTGCCAGTTCTTGGTCGTGTTGCGCGCGCGCTCCTGGTAGCGCATGGACAGCACGATGCCGAACTCATGGTGCTTGCCAAACGTGTCGGAAAACGTGCCCTTGGCCCCCTCGCCCATATGCGGCGCATAACCGCTCAGCCCGTTGGCGCCCACGCCCCCGCGCTTGCTGGACCAGATGCCATAGGCATCGAGGTATTTGTACAGGCCTTTGTGGTCAAAGGCGCTCATGGGAATGAGGTCGATCACGCCGCCAATCGCATCGCCATCCTGCTCGGCGGTGAAGCTTTTGTACACGTTCATCCGCGAGGTCATTTCCGATGGAATGTCCTGCAGGTTGACGCGCCGCGTGCCCGCACTGCCGCTCTCGCCGATGGAGGAAAGGGTAATGCCGTCCATTGTCGTATGGTTGAGGTCGGGGCTGATGCCACGCACGCTGATGTAGCGTGGCTCATCGCCATCGGTAATGCCGGTCACACCGGGCAACTGGATCAGGGACTGGGCCACCGAGGACACGCCGCCAAGGTTTTCAAACGGGTCATACGCCACCGTGTCCATGATGATGTTGGAGGTGCGTTTTTCGTTCTGGCTTTTCTTGTGGGCGACGACAAACATCTTTTCAATGTCGTTCACGCCGCCCTTCTTCTCGCTCTTTTCGGATGATGCACGGTGCTTTTCCGCCGTGCTGGCCGCAGCGCCCGAATGGATGATGAAGCCGCCATCATTCACGCTCTCGGCTGTCAGCCCGCTATGGGCGAGCACGCGCCGGACCGCCTGGGCCGGCGTCATGTTGCCATTGACTGCATCGACCTGGATATGGGCCACCTGCTGCGGCGTGAAAACGATGTTCTGGCCCGTCTGGCGCCCTAACGCCTCAAGCGCCTGCGCCATGGGCTGGGCGGCAATATGGATGCTCCGGGCCTCGGCGCGCGCCCATGGTATTACCAGGCTGGCCGTGCCAGCGGTAACAAGTAAAAAAGCACGGAAATCACACCGGAAACGGACTGTCATGTATCATGGTTCCTGTTATCGGACGCCAGGGGCGGTCATGACAGGGGTGACAATCGAAAAAGCGGTTTTCTCCTTTTGCGGGAGAACTTTCATCAAACTGTCATATAACATGCGCGGTTAACCGCCGTTCAGGCCGGTCGCCACCCATTGCCGTGTGCGTGTTCCGGCTTAAAATTGGCGCGCGCTTTTAAAAGGACAGAGGCATGCTGACCCGTAGACTGGCCATGACAGGCACATTGATGAGCATGGCCGCGCTGACGACAGCCCGGCAGGCTTTTGCAAACCCTTCCCTGGTGCCGGTGCCTTCTGTCATGGCGCATCGGGGGGCATCGGCCCTGCGGCCTGAACACACGCTTGCCGCCTATGCCCGCGCCATTGCCGATGGCGCGGATTATATCGAGCCCGACCTCGTGCCCACGCGCGACGGCGTGCTCATAGCCCGCCATGAAAGCAATATCGCGGGCACGTCCGATGTGGCGAGCCACCCGGAGTTTGCCAGCCGCCGCCGCACCATCACCATTGATGGCAAGGCGGAAACCGGCTGGTTCACGACCGACTTCACCCTGGCCGAACTCAAGACCCTGCGCGCGAGGGAACGCCTGCCCGCCCTCCGCGCCCACAACACGCGCTATGACGGGCATTTCGATATTCCGACATTTGAGGAAGTGATCGACTTTGTGGCAGCCGAGGCCGCAAGCCGCGGGCGCATGATTGGGCTGATACCCGAAATCAAGAATTCAACGCATTTCCATAAACTCGGCCACACGCCTGAGGAGACGTTCCTGCACGTCATCGCGGCCCACGACTATACCCGCTACTGCCCGCTTGAGGTCCAGTCCTTCGAGACGGCGAACCTGCGCGTGCTCCATGGCCAGGTGCAGGCCATCAACCCGCAGGCGCGGCTGATGTTCCTCATGGGCGGGCGCGCGGAAACGGTGCCTGACACGCTAGGCACGGCCAGGCCGCTCACGTTTGGCGACTTCATGACCCCCGATGGCCTGCGTGGCGTGCGCGCCTATGCGGATGTGATCGGTCCCTCGAACGACGACATCATTCCGCGTGATGCCGCTGGCGCGTGGCTTGCCCCCACAACGCTCATTGATGACGCCCACGCGGCGGGCCTGCTGGTGCATTCCTACACTTTCCGCCCCGAGAACCACTTCCTGCCCGCCCAGCTACGCAACGGCGATGGCGACAGCGCGCGCAACGTGCCCGGCGCGATTGCCGAAATACGGCGCCATCTGGATCTAGGGCTTGATGGTTTCTTTACCGATGACCCGGCCATAGGCCGCATGGCGCTGGGCATGTAACGCCGGTATGCGCGCAAACGCAGGGATATGGAAAATGATGGCGATGGGCGCCCCTGAAGCATCAGGGGTGCCCTGATACATTACCAGTTCTTTGATATTTTATTGATGATGTATTTATAGACTTTATGTGTTGCCAGATCCCTGCTTTCCACAAAATCCCAATCGTAATCATCATTTCTCATGCTTGATGATCCAACCTGGATGTTCCGGGCATCCTCCCATTCACTTCCGCATTGATCGCAGCGAAAAAAAGGGCATGTGCCGCGTTGTCCCGTGCAACGAGCACCCATCCCTGACTACAAATGGGGCATACCTCGCGCACTTTTGCATAATCAGGCGGCACGGTCATTTTCATTACTTTGTAGCAAAGAGACGTCGGCACTCAGTTCCGTTCCTGATGACGATGGAACGAACATGGCCCGATGCTGCCTTTTTCCAGCAAAGGCAGCATCTTCCATTCAAATCAGATTCACCCCGAGAGCAATTCTACTAAACCTTGGTTCAGTAGAATTGCTCTAACTCATTGTTTATCGAGCATCTTCACCAGTTCGAATGTGTCCATTCAAACTGGATCTGCTCTAGCGGATCAGCTTGCGGATGATGCCGAGCAGTTCCTCCATCGTTTCCTCGCCCCCATCTTCCTGCACCGCCTTGCGCACGCAGCCCTTGGCGTGAGAGGACAGGATCTGGATCGCAACCCCATCGAGCGCTGACTTGACCGCCGATATCTGGGTCAGGATGTCCACGCAGTAGCGGTCATTCTCGATCATGTTCCGCACGCCGCCGACCTGCCCCTCAATGCGGCGTATGCGGTTGATCAGGGCTTTCTTGTGCGGCTGTTCCACGATCCTGTCCTGCTGGGGGGCGCACTGCGTGCAGGAGGCAGGGTCTGTTCCCTGCTGTTTATGTCTGGTCACGCGTTGTCGTCCATCCCTTGAATCATGCTGGGTCATGCCACCATGCCGCAGCATAGGCGAGCACGCGCACGCGGAACAGACCGCAGCAGGGTGCGCGCGTCATTGCGCTATCGGGCGCGCGGCTTCCAGCGATTGAGCAGCAGCGCGTTGCTGACCACCGAGACCGAACTCATGGCCATGGCGCCTGCCGCCACGATGGGGTTGAGCAGGCCGAAGGCGGCAAGCGGCAGGCCAAGAATATTATAGATGAACGCAAAAAACAGGTTCTGCCTGATCTTGGCCAATGTGGCGCGCGAGAGCGAGATGGCATCGTTCACGCTGGCCAGTTCGTTTTTCATCAGCACGATATCCGCCGTCTCGCGCGCGATGGCTGTACCCGCCCCGATGGCAAACCCCACATCGGCCACTGCCAGGGCCGGAGCATCATTGATGCCATCGCCCACCATGCCCACCACATGGCCCTGCGCGCGGTACTGTTCGATAATCCGCGCCTTGTCAGCGGGCAGCACGCCGGCGCGGCAGTCATCCACCCCCACGGCCGCCGCGATGGGGCCTGCGGCCTGCGGGCTGTCACCCGTGAGCATGACAACCCGGATGCCCGCTGCCCGGAGTGCTGACACACTCGCCACCGCATCGGGCCGCAACGTGTCGGACAGGGTGATATAGCCCAGCAGATGCCCCGCCTGCGCAACACCGATCACGGTGCGCCCTGCGCCTGCCAGCGCGCCTGTCCCGTCCGGGTCCAGCGCCGTGCCGCGTTCGGCCAGAAAGCGCGGTGCGCCAAGGCAGGCAGGCATCCCGTCCACCATGCCCGCAACCCCCAGGCCCGGCATGGCCTCGAAACCGGCCAGCATGCCGGGCCGCACGCCAAGGCTGGCCGCATGCGCCATGATGGCACGGGCCAGCGGGTGCTCGGACTCCTGCTCCAGCGTACAGGCCACACCCAGCAGGCGGGCCGGGTCCACGCCGGACGCAGGCTGCATGTCCTGCACCGTGGGGGTGCCTTCAGTCAGGGTGCCGGTCTTGTCGAGCATGATCGTATCGAGCTTCTGGGCCTGTTCCAGCGCATCGGCGTTGCGGAACAGGATGCCCGCGCGCGCCCCGAGCCCGGTGCCCACCATGATGGCGGTAGGCGTGGCCAGTCCCAGCGAACATGGGCAGGCAATGACCAGCACCGACACGGCGGCGATGAGGCTGGGCGGAAGCTGCCCGCTCACCCCCCACCATACGCCAAAGGTCAGGCCTGCCAGCACCAGCACCACCGGCACGAACACGCCTGCCACTCGGTCAGCCAGGCGCTGCACATGCGCCTTGCTGCCCTGCGCCTGCTCCACCATTTTCACGATATGCGCCAGCGCGGTATCCGCCCCCACGCCGGTGGCCTTCACCCGCAGGCTGCCGGTGGTGTTGAGCGTGCCCGCGAAAACCGTGTCATGCACCCGTTTGACAACAGGCAGGCTCTCGCCGGTCAGCATGGCTTCATTCACGTCCGATGCGCCATCAAGCACCGTGCCATCCACCGGCAGGCTCTCGCCGGGGCGCACGACAAACACATCGCCCACGCGCACCTGCTCCACCGGGCAGTCATGCACCACGCCGTCGCGTTCCACATGGGCCTGCGCGGGCTGGAGCTTCAGCAGGCTTTCCAGCCCCGCCGCCGTCCTGTCACGCGCGCGGCTTTCCATGAGGCGGCCCAATAAGATGAGCGTGATGATGGCCACGCTGCTCTCGAAATACAGCGGCTGCGGCAGGCGCAGGAGCAGCACGGCCATGCTGAAGAAATAGGCGATGCCCGTGCCCAGCACCACCAGCACATCCATGTTGGCAGCGCCCCCGCGCACGGCCTTCCACGCGCGCGGATAAAGCTGGCGCGCGCAGTAGAACTGCACCACCGTGGCGAGTACGGCCTGCACCCAGCCGGGCAGCATGAACGCCATGCCCGCCAGCATGCCCAGCATCTGCGCCCCAAACGGCAGCGCCAGCACAAGGGTCAGGGCAAACTGGTTGCGTTCCCGCCGCCATGCCTGCATGCGCAGGGCGTGCGGGTCCGGGCGCCGCGCCGCATCATCCACCATGGTCGCGCCAAAACCGGCTTTTTCAATGCGGGCAATGAAGGTTTCCGGCCCGCTTACGCCGGGCACGTACGTGACATGCGCGCGCCCGGTGGCAAAATTCACGCTGGCCTGTGTCAGCGGCAGGCGGTTGAGGATTTTCTCGACCCGCGCGGCACAGGCGGCACAGCTCATGCCGGTAACCGACAGGTCCACGCTACCCTGGTCCACCGTAAAACCCGCCTTGCCAATGGCGGTGGCCATGGCGGGCAGCGCAATTGCGGGGTCATCAACCACGGCCTGCACCCGGTTTGTGGCAAAGTTGACCGTGGCCTGCACGCCCGCCTGCCGGTTGAGCACCTTTTCAAGCCGCGTGGCGCAGGCCGCACAGCTCATGCCCCCTACGGGGAAACTGACAGTCTCGACCACGGCGACGCTCCTCATGCTCACCGCCCTGACTTTATACCCCCATATGGTATTTTCAAGGGTAGCCCTGCCGGTTCAGGCGTGCAGGCCCGGCGCTTCCTGCCCGGTGCGGGCAACATATTCCGTATAACCGCCATCATACTGGTGAATGCCACCGGGGGTGACTTCCAGCACCCGGTTGGACAGGGCGGCAAGGAAGTGCCGGTCATGTGATACGAACAGCATGGTGCCTTCATACTGCGCGAGCGATGTGATCAGCATTTCCTTGGTGGCGATGTCGAGGTGGTTGGTCGGTTCATCAAGCACCAGGAAGTTTGGCGGGTCATACAGCATCAGCGCCATGACCAGCCGTGCCTTCTCGCCGCCAGACAGCACGCGGCAGCTTTTTTCCACCTCATCGCCTGAAAAGCCGAAACTGCCCGCCAGCGCCCGCAGCGACCCCTGGCTGGCCAGCGGAAAGGCATCATCCAGCGTTTCGAACACCGTGCGGCTGCCATCGAGCAGGTCCATGGCATGCTGGGCGAAATAGCCCAGCTTCACGCTGCCGCCCAGCGTAACCGTGCCCGCATCGGGCTGGGTGGCGCCGGTCACCAGCTTGAGCAGCGTGGACTTGCCAGCGCCATTCACGCCCAGCACGCAGCACCGCTCGCGCCTGCGGATCAGCAGGTCGAGGTTATGGTAGATCACGCGGCTGCCATAGCTTTTATCCACGCCCCGCAGCTTGACCACGTCCTCGCCCGAGCGCGGCGGGGGCGGAAACTCGAAGCTCAGCGCCTGCCTGCGCTTGGGCGGCTCGACGCGATCGATCTTTTCGAGCTTCTTGACCCGGCTCTGCACCTGGGCTGCGTGCGAGGCACGGGCCTTGAAGCGTTCGATAAAGCTGATTTCCTTGGCGAGTGCGGCCTGCTGGCGCTCGAACTGGGCCTGCTGCTGCTTCTCGTTCTGGGCGCGCTGCTGCTCATAGAACTCGTAATCGCCCGAAAAGCTGGTCAGGTTGCCGCCATCAATCTCGATCACCTTGTTGATGACCCGGTTCATGAACGCCCGGTCATGCGATGTCATGAGCAGCGCGCCATCGTAACCGGCCAGAAACTGTTCCAGCCAGATCAGGCTTTCCAGGTCGAGATGGTTGCTTGGCTCATCAAGCAGCATCACATCGGGGCGCATGAGCAGGATGCGGCCGAGGGCCACGCGCATCTTCCACCCGCCTGAAAGACGGCTGACATCGCCATCCATCATTTCCTGGCTGAAGCCCAGCCCATGCAGCACCTCACGCGCCTTGCTGTCGAGCGCGTAGCCGCCGAGTTCCTCAAAACGGGCCTGCACCTCGCCAAAGCGCTCAAGGATGGTTTCAAGCTGGTCGGCCTGCTCGGGGTCGGCCAGTGCCGTTTCCAGCGTGGCCAGTTCGGAGGCGACCTCCGATACCGCGCCCGCGCCTTCCATCACCTCGGCCACGGCGCTGCGGCCCGTCATCTCGCCCACATCCTGGCTGAAAAAGCCGATGGTGATGCCGCGATCCGTCAGGATCTGGCCTTCATCGGGTTCATCCTGCCCGGTGATCATGCGGAACAGCGTGGTCTTGCCCGCCCCGTTTGGCCCCACGAGGCCGATCTTCTCGCCCTTCTGCAAGGCAGCCGAGGCTTCAATGAAGACCAGGCGCTGGCCGTTATGCTTGCTGATACTGTCGAGACGAATCATGGAACCTCGGGGGCGCGGAAGGAATCCGCGCACTTAATACGAACCGAGGTGAGGCGTAAACCACAGCCATGCGCTCAGGCAGGCCCTTCCCCTGCCGAGGCAAAGGCATAGGCGCCGCCCCTGAGCAACGCGCGCTGATAGGCAGGCCGTGCATGGATGCGCCGCAAAAAGGCCCCAACATGCGGCCTGCCCGGCAGCGCCCCCGCACGGGCGGCAGCAGCTTCAAGCGGAAAGCTCATCTGGATATCGGCTGCGGTGAAATCCTTGCCCGTGAACCATTCGCGCTGGCTTAGCGACTGCTCCCAGTAATCCATGTGCAGTTTAAGCTGCGGGTTGATGAGGCGTGACTGCACCCCGCCCGCGATCAGGCTGGCCACGGGGCGGATGATGAAGGGCACGCGCGTGGGCAGCAGGCCGAACACCAGCTTGAGCAGCAGCGGCGGCATGGCCGAGCCTTCGGCATAATGCAGCCAGTACAGGAACTGCACATGCGCGGGCGTGCCGCGTTCGGGCTGCAGGCGGCCATTGCCGTAGCGCTCGACGAGGTATTCGATAATGGCCCCGCTTTCCGCAAGCGTTACGTCGCCCTCGGTATCGGTGATGATCGGGGCCTTGCCCAGCGGGTGGATCCTGCGCAGGCTTTTCGGAGCCTGCATGGTTTTGGGGTCGCGTTTGTAAAAGCGGATCTCGTAGGGCAGTTCGAGTTCCTCAAGCAGCCACAGGATGCGCTGCGAACGCGAATTGTCGAGATGATGCACGGTAATCATGGCGGCGGACCTTCCGGGGCAAAACAATGGACCCGCCTGCGGCACGCGCGCTGCGGATACAGGCGGTTAAGGGCATGGCCGTGTGTTTGGTTCCGCCTGATCTGCCGCCGCACGCCGGATCGCTACAGGAAAAGTAAAAAGTTTTTGGGTGCCGCCTTTTTTCAAAAAGGCGGCGTTTTTTGAAGCTTTTTGAAAAAGGCTTCACCAAAAACTTCTTTATTTTATAAAGACTTTCTCCAAAAATAACCTCTCCGTGCTCATAGTGCCGGATCGGCTGCCGGGCCAAAGAATTCGTAGCGTATCTGCGCAGGCGGCACGCCCGCATCCTTCAGCGCGCCGACCATGTCGCGCATGAAGCCATCAGGACCGCAGATGTAATAGGTCGCCCTCGGGTCCACCCGGCCCTGTAGCCAGGCGGGCGTGATGCGTCCTTCATGGCAGGCCACCCCCGGCACGGGCATATCAGCCTGCGGGGCCTGCCGGGTGTAGAACAGATCCGCCTGCACCTGCCCGCTCCGTGCCAGGGCGCGAATGCCCTGGCCAAAGGCTTCCGTGCGCGGGGTGCGGGTGGTGTGGATGTAATGAATGGGGGAATGCGCGTTGCTGCCCGTCAGTTGCGCCAGCATGGACATGAAGGGGGTCAGCCCCACCCCTGCGCTCAGGAACACGATGGGGCCGGTGGCGGGCGTGAGCGTGAACGCACCGGCAGGAGCGGAAACCTGCAACACGGTGCCTTCGCGCGCGCTGTCATGCAGCCAGTCCGACACCACACCACCGTCGATGCGGCGCACGCTGATGCGGTAGCCCTGCGCGGAAGGCGCTGAGGAGATGCTGTAATTACGCCGTTCACTGCCATGCCCCGGCACATCAAGCCGGAAGCTGAGATACTGCCCCGGCGCATGCTGCATCACCGGGCCACCATCCTCAGGCACCAGTTCAAAGGAGGTCACGCTCTCGCTCTCGGCCTTACGGGCCTGCACGCGGAAAGGCCGCCACCCGACCCAGCCGCCGGACGCTGCCGCGTGGGCCGCGTAGATCTGTTTTTCCCGCCCGATCAGGATATCGGCCAGGAACCAGTAGGCCTTGCCCCATGCATCCAGAATTTCAGGCGTTGCCGCGTCACCCAGCACCTGGGCAATCGCGCCAAGCAGGGCCTCGGCCACATACGGGTAGTGTTCGGGCTCGATGTTCAGGCCCACATGCTTTTCAGCAATGCGTTCGACAGCCCCCGCTATGGCGCCAAGGTTATCGATGTTGCGGGCATAGGCCAGCACCGCCAGGGCCAGTGCCATGGGCTGCGCGCCATCTTCCTGATGCGAGAGGTTGAACAGGTCGCGGATGGCCGGATTGGCCAGCAGGCGGCGATACATTTCGGTCGTGATCGCCAGGCCATGGGCTTCAAGTGCGGGTACGCAGGCCTTGATGATGCTGCGGGTTATGTCATCGAGCGGCGGCGCCATTCTGGCCTCCATTAAGGTGTATTTAATTGAAACCTTTTATGGCCTGCCAAAAAGATGTCAATAGAACATACCTTTATCGCGCCCCTGCCCGCGCATGCCTGCCCCGCATCGGCAGGACGGCGCGGGTGGAAAGACTAAAATTGACAGTGATAATAAGTCGCAATATTTTGCCGTCATTCCACGCGGAGTCTGTTCATGCGTTACGCGACCATCCTGTCCTGCCTCGGGCTTGCGGCCCTTCTGTCCGCCCCACCGGCATGGGCGCAGGACCCCGTGCACCTGGTGGTCAAGGACCATCATTTCAGCCCGGACCATTTTACGGTGCCTGCTGGCACGCGCTTTCTCATCATGCTGGACAACCAGGATGACACGACGGACGAATTCGAAAGCTACGACCTGAAATTCGAGAAGATCGTGGTGCCGGGCACCACCATTACGGTCCATGCCGGGCCGCTGCATCCCGGCACCTACAAATTCTTCGATGACTACCACCCCGACCAGGCAACGGGCACCGTTACCGTAACGCAGGAGCCCTGAGCATGCTGGGAAGTCTGCTGATTGTTTTCCGTGAGGTCATGGAAGCGGGCCTGATCATTGGCATCGTGCTGGCGGCAACGCAGGGCATAGCGGGAAGGGGGCGCTGGGTGGCGGGCGGCATTGCAGCCGGCGTGGCGGGGGCCGCGGTGGTGGCGGTGTTTGCGGGCAGCCTCTCGGCGGCGCTGTCAGGCAACGGGCAGGATGTGTTCTCGGCCACCATCCTGTGCATCGCGGTGCTCATGCTGGGCTGGCACAATATCTGGATGACCCGGCACGGGCGCGAGATGGCGGGCGACATGAAGGCGCTGGGCACGCAGGTGGCAACCGGCCAGCGCTCGCTTGCGGCCATGGCCGTGGTGGTGGCCGTGGCGGTGCTGCGCGAGGGGGTGGAGGTGGTGCTGTTCCTGTACGGCATCGCGGTCTCCACCCATTCCGGCCCGGTGCCCATGCTGGTGGGCGGGCTGCTGGGCATTGTGGCGGGCGGCGGCATATCGTGGCTGCTATATCGCGGGCTGATCGTCATTCCGCTGCACCGGCTGTTTGCCGTGACCGGCCTGCTCATTGCCCTGCTGGCCGCTGGCATGGCCAGCCAGGCCGCAGCCCTGCTGGCGGGCGATGATATCGTGCCCGCCCTGGGCTATGAGGTGTGGGATACGTCGTGGCTGCTGTCTGATGGCAGCATGGTGGGGCGGGCCGCCAAGGCGCTGGTGGGCTATTCCGACCGGCCCATGGGCATCCAGCTCGTGGCCTGGGGGGCTACGCTGGCGGTGATGCTGATCGCGACCCGAATGGTGCGCAGGCGGCCTGTCACCAAATAGGGTGCCTCCTTTAGTTTGATACAGCCTCGGGCAGGCGGGCATAAAAAGCTTTCCTTCATGCCCCCCATGGGTATTATGAGCAATAGTTTGCAACGCTTCGTGGCGGATGGGAGTGCGGAATGTTCAGGGCATGGGGCCGGACATGGGTTGGCCTGCTGGTCTGGCTGCTGATGCAGGCGGGGCTGCTTGTTGGCGCTGTTCCCACACCTGCTGCCCATGCCCATACACTGGCCACGGCCTGCGCCATGACCCCTGACTGCATGACCCCCGCCCATGCCCTGCACATGGCCCGCATGCATCATGCCCGCAACAATCCAGCACCTCCCGGCCAGACCCCGTGCTGCCATGTGCATGCGGGCCTGTCGGACATGCCTGCGCCGCCAGTGCCCGAGCGCCTGAGCGGCCTGTCCGCCGAGGGAACGCGTGCTTTCATCGCCACCCGGCAGGCTCCGGCGCCGGGCGGCGACTGGCTGCCCCCCCTGCGACCACCCAAAATCCGGAACATCTGAACACGTCACCGCGCCTCACGCGCCTGCCCTGCCTTGCGCCGGGCGGGTTCTGACCGACCTGTTTCCTTACCGGATTTTTTTTCATGTTGATTCCGTCTCGCAACCGGGGCGGCCTGAGCCGTCGCCGTTTTGTAACGGGGCTGGGCGCAGGGGCGGTCATGGCCGCCCTGCCCCGCCCGCTGCAGGCCCACACGCCCACCGCAGGCCAGATTCCCCCCATGGCCCGCGCGCGCTGGAACCTGCGCGTGGGCCGCTCCCGTATTGAAATCGACCACAAGATGCTGCACGCGCCCTGCATCGGCGGGGACGTGCCCGGCCCCATCCTGCGCTGGCGGCAGGGGGATACGGTGAGCATCAACGTCACCAACACGCTGGCCGATGAAGACACCTCCATCCACTGGCACGGCCTGCGCCTGCCCGCCAGCATGGATGGCGTGCCGGGACTGAGCTTTGCCGGTATCGCCCCCGGCCAGACCTTTACCTACCGCTTTCCCATAACCCAGAGCGGCACGTACTGGTACCACAGCCATTCCGGCATGCAGGAGGCACAGGGGCTGTATGGCGCGATCGTCATTGACCCGCCCGTGCCCGACCCGCAGCCCTGCGCGCGTGACTACGTTATCCTGCTGTCTGAATGGAGTGATGTCTCGCCCATGGACATGCTGAGCAACCTCAAGATGCAGGATGACTACTATGTCTTCCGCCAGCGCACGCTGGCCTCCTTCCCGCGTGAGGCCAGGGCCGCGGGCAGCCCGCTTGCAGCCCTGAAGGACCGGCTGGCCTGGTCGCGCATGCGCATGGCCGCAACCGACATCGCCGACGTCACGGGCGTGATCTATACCTACCTGCTCAACGGCCATGCGCCTGACATGAACTGGAACGCCCTCTTCACCCCCGGCGAGCGGGTGCGGCTGCGCTTCATCAATGGTGCCTCGATGACCTTTTTCGATATCCGCATACCGGGGCTGGAAATGCTGGTGGTGGCAGCCGATGGCAACGCGGTCGAACCCGTGCCGGTGGATGAATTCCGCATTGGCGTGGCCGAGACCTATGACGTGATCGTCCAGCCAAGGGAGGCGCGCGCCTACACCCTGTTTGCCCAAAGCGAGGACCGCACCGGCTACGCCCGCGGCACGCTGGCCCCGCAACCGGGCATGAGCGGCCCCATTCCACCCATGGACCCGCGCCCGGTGCGCAGCATGGTCGATATGGGCATGGGCGACATGAAACCCGGCAGCAGCATGAAAGGCATGGCCATGCCGGACCATGCACCCGGCATGCAGGCATCGCACGGACACAGCCACCTTATGCCGCACCACGAAGGCCGCATGATGGAGGGCATGGACATGACGGACATGCAGCCATCGCCTCCGGAACCATCCGGGCACGGCATGTCCATGCCTGAACACCACATGGATAAACCCACGCACCACAAGCCTACCACCGACACGGCATCCATCATCGAAGTGGACGACCCCGGGCCGCCACCCCTGAATGTAGAAAACCAGAACATCGCCCGCATGCCCACCGACCGCCTGGGCAGCCCCGGCGATGGGCTGGAGCATAATGGCCGCCGCGTGCTGAACTACAGCCAGTTGCGCGCCACCCGGCCGGGCAGCGACCCAAGGCCGCCCACGCGCGAGATCATCATGCACCTCACGGGCAACATGGAGC
The DNA here is from genome assembly GCF_001571345.1 of Komagataeibacter xylinus NBRC 15237. Lineage (GTDB taxonomy): Bacteria > Pseudomonadota > Alphaproteobacteria > Acetobacterales > Acetobacteraceae > Komagataeibacter > Komagataeibacter xylinus. Next base: position 30,244 of record NZ_BCTP01000027.1, read on the forward strand.
GCTATATCTGGGGATTCAACGGGCGCAAGTTTTCCGAATCAGGGCCGATCCGGCTCCGGCGCAACGAACGCGTGCGCTTCACCCTCATCAACGACACGATGATGGAGCACCCCATTCACCTGCACGGAATGTGGAGCGAACTTGAAAACGGTCAGGGCGCCTACCGCCCCTACAAGCACACCCTCATCTCGCAGCCCGGCTCGAAGCTGAGCTACCTTGTCACGGCAGATGCGCCGGGGATGTGGGCCTATCACTGCCACCTCATGCTGCATATGGAAACGGGCATGTTCCGCACGGTGATCGTGGAATGAGGCGCGCGCTCCCTGCTGCAGCCCTGCTGCTACTGGCCACGGCCCTGCCCGCGCAGGCCCAGAGCCAGGCCCATAGCCAGGCCATAACCACGGCCCGGAAAACCACGACAGCAACCCTGCGCAAGCCCCCGCCAAGGGCCGCCTATCACGCCGCCGATGCGCCCACCAACGCGCCCGTGGCCTATGTGGGCGGCATGAAGCCGGTCATGGACCAGGGGCGCTACCTTCATGGCATTCTCGATGAACTTGAAGGACGTTACGCGCCCGGCGGCACGGATTTCCGCTGGGATGGCGAAGCCTGGTACGGCGGCGATTACAACAGGCTGTGGCTCAAGTCGGAGGGCACGCTGGAGCATGGCCGCCTGCATGATGGCGACCACGAACTGCTTTACAGCCGCGCGGTCTCGCCCTACTGGAACGTGCAGGCCGGTGTCCGCGCCGATATTGATGATGGCCCTACCCGCACATGGGGCGCGCTGGGCGTGCAGGGGCTGGCGCTGTACCAGTTCGAGTTCCAGGCCACCGCCTATGTCAGCGACCGGGGGCGCTTTGCCTCCCGCATCGAGGGGTCATACGATTTCCTGCTCACCAACCGGCTTATCTTGCAGCCACAGGCGGAGTTCAATCTCTATACCAAGTCCGACCCCGCGCGGCAGGTGGGGGCCGGGCTTTCGGATGTCGATGCGGGGCTGCGCCTGCGCTACGAGATCTGGCGCAAATTCGCGCCTTATGTGGCCGTGTCCTATGCGGGGTACCTGACACAGGCGCGCCGCATCGTGCATGACCAGCAGGGCGAGAGCGGCGCGCTGCGCCTTACCTTTGGCGTGCGAAGCTGGTTCTGAGGCTGCCTCAACGATGGCAGTCATGGCAGGAAAGCTTCAGGAAACACCGCCTTTTTGAAAAAGGGGGCACCCAAAACTTTTACTCTTTATCATGCCTGCCAGCGCTCAGGCGCTGGCAGGCATGCCGTAATACTCACGGTACCACGCCACAAAGGCGTCCACCCCGGCCTGCACGGAGGTCGTGGGGCGAAAACCGGTCAGTTCCTGCAGGGCCGTGCAGTCCGCCCAGGTGCGCGGCACGTCACCGGGCTGCATGGGCAGGTAATGGCACACGCATCTGCGCCCCAGCGCCGTCTCGATCGCCTTGATGAACGCCATGAGGCTGACCGGCTCGCCATTGCCGATATTGACCACCCGGTAAGGGGCCACGGGGCTGGCGCCGCAATCGCTTTCCCCCGGTGTGGGCGCGGGGCGGGCTGCCAGCCGGTGGATCGCCTCGACGATATCGTCGATATAGGTAAAGTCCCGCTCCATGTCGCCATTGTTGTAAACATCGATCGCGCCGCCCGCGAGCGTGCTGGCGGTGAATTTGAACAGCGCCATGTCAGGCCGCCCCCACGGCCCGTACACCGTAAAGAAGCGGAAGGCCGTTATGGGCAGGTTCCACAGATGGGCATAGGAATGCGCCAGATCCTCGGTTGCCTTCTTGGTCGCGGCATAGAGGCTGAGCGGATGGTCGCAGCGCTGGTCCTCGGCGAAGGGAATGGCCGCGTTGGCCCCATAGACGGATGATGTCGAGGCAATCATGAGGTGTGGCGTGCCACAGCGCCGGGCCTGCTCGAGCACGTTATAGGTGCCCACGATGTTGGCGCTGACATATGAGCCCGGATTTTCCATCCCGTAGCGCACCCCTGCCTGGGCCGCGAGGTGAATGACCCGCTCCGGCCTGCACTGCTCAAAGACATCGTGCAGGGCCTGCGCATCCTCGAGCATGAATTCATGGCAGGTGAAACCCGCCTCCCTGCGCAACAGGGCGTGGCGCGCATGCTTGAGCGTGACATCGTAATAGGGGGTCATGCCATCAATGCCGGTCACCTCGTGGCCTTCGCGCAGCAGGCGCCGGGCCACATGAAAACCGATGAACCCGGCGGTGCCAGTAACAAGAATACGCATCATGAACTCCACAAACCCGCAGCCGCCCGTGCCCCGGCCAGTATGTGCGGTCTTAGCGTGACAGGACGGGATTGGTGAGTCCTGTTATCGGGACGCACCCGGTGCATAAACACATGCGCCGCCCCGCGCCATGCCCGGCTTCAGATCGGCAGGTCACGGTTGGCGGCGATCGCCTCCATGGCGATATAGGATGTGACCGTGTCAAGATCGACCCGGTTGATCAGGGTGCGGTATATATTGTCAAACGAGTCCATGTCCTGCGTGATGATCTTGAGCATGTAATCGTAATCGCCTGCGATGCGGTAGAAATCGATCACATTGGGGATGTCATTGACAGCCTTGTGAAACCGCTCCAGCCACTCGCGCGAATGGCTGCGCGTGCGGACCATGACAAAAACCGTAAGCCCCAGCCCGAGCTTTGCCGGGTCCAGCCGCAGGGTGCGCGTGCCTGTCAGCCCCCGGGCGCGCAGGGCATTGAGCCGCCGCCAGCAGGCATTCTGTGACAGGCCGACCCGCTCGGCGAGTTCACGCTGCGACAGGCCTGCATCCTTTTGCAGGGCACGCAGGATAGCACGATCGAAATGATCCATTTTTTCGCTCATAACCGATCATATGACACCATATGGCCGCATGGATAGCATGAAATAGGGAAAAATATTGCCCATAAGCCGATTAACATCGCCCTGCAACGCGCTTTCAGGGAACAGGCCATGCAGATGGATGACACGTCTTTTTCGGATTTTGCAGAAAGCCTGCTTGCAGGCGGCCATGAGGGCCTGCGCGCGGGCCTGATCGGGGAAGGCGCGCCCGTTCCCGGCCCGTTTGGCGTCAAGCCTCTGGTTTATGCCGATTATGTCGCCTCGGGCCGGGCACTGAAGCAGATCGAGGAATTCGTGCTCACGCGCGTGCTGCCCTATTACGCCAACTCCCATACCGAGGCCTCGTTCTGTGGTGGGTACATGACCCGCATGCGCCACGCCGCGCGGGCGCGGATTGCGCGTGCATGCGGGGCAGGCGCAGGGTTCTCCACCGTGTTCTGCGGCGCGGGGGCCACGGCGGGGCTCAACCGGCTGGTGCATCTGCTTGGCGTGCCCGAGGCGGCGGAGGCAGGCCTGCGCCCCGTTCTGTTCATCGGGCCGTACGAACATCACTCCAACATCCTGCCCTGGCGCGAGGGCGGGGCGGAGGTCATCACCATTGGCGAGGCCCCCGAAGGCGGGCCGGACCTCGAGCAGCTTGAAAGCGCCCTTGCCGCTACCGACCCCGCGCGCCTGCGCATCGGGGCCTTCTCGGCCGCCTCGAACGTGACTGGCATCATCACCGACGTGGATGCCGTGACAAAAATGCTCAAAAGCCACGGTGCGCTGGCGGTGTGGGATTACGCCGGTGGTGGCCCGTACCTGCCGATCAACATGCGGGCGGGCACGCCGTATGAAAAGGATGCCGTGGTGCTCTCGGCGCATAAATTCGTAGGCGGCCCTGCGGCATCGGGCATCATGATCGTGCGCGATGCCGCCGTGTCGCGCACGCGCCCGGTCTTTACCGGCGGGGGCACGGTGCGGTTCGTCTCGCCGTGGGGGCATGATTACGCAACCAGCCTCGAAAGCCGCGAGGAAGCGGGCACGCCCAATGTCATTGGTGATATCCGCGCGGCCCTGGCCTTCATGGTCAAGGACGCCATGGGGCAGGACTGGCTCGACGCCCGCCACCATGCCCTGCGCCGCCGCGCCGCGCAGGTCTGGCGGCGCAACCCGCATATCGAGATCATGGGCAATGCGCAGGCACGCCATGCGCTGCCCATCTTCTCCTTCCGCGTGCATGGGTCCGAGGCAGGCGAGATGGTGCACCAGCAGCTGTTCACGCGCATGCTGTCCGACGGATATGGCATTCAGGCCCGTGGCGGCTGCGCCTGCGCGGGGCCTTATGCGCACAGCCTGCTTGATATTGATGAGCTGCTGTCCAACACCCTGCGCCACGCCATTCTCAACGGCGAGGAGATCCGCAAGCCGGGCTGGACGCGGCTGAACTTCTGCGCCCTGATGGATGATGCCAAGGCGGATTTCATCATCCGCTCGGTCGATGAACTCGCCCGCAACCCCGCACCGCTGGCGCGGGCCTATGTGTGCGACCCCAAAACAGCCCGCTTCCGCGCACAGACAATGCCACAGGCCGAAACCATGGCCTGAAAAGAATAAGAGTTTTTGGGTGCCGCTTTTTTACAAAAAAGCGGCGTTCCTTACCCCAGTAAAACCGGCGCATCGCCTTCGCACCAGGGGGCCACCCGTGCCATGACCCGCGCGAACAGTGGCAGGGCCAGAAAAGCCTCCAGCCACTCCTGCACACGCGGCAGGCCGCAGGTCGCGAACCAGTCCGGGTCAGTCGCCGCGAACTGGCGCACGAAGGGCGCAATGGCGGCATCCGTCATGCCAGCCTGCGCACCATGCAAAAACGGGGTGGAATGCAGCGCCACTTCAAGCCCGTGCAGGATGTTTAGGGCTTCCGCCCGGTGGTGCAGCGCATCCGACTGGTAGCGGGTCGCGTATTTGTAACGGTCGAGATGATATTTGAACGGCCCGTCATTACGCGCGATCAGGTCGCGCCGCGTGCCGGGGTGCCAGTGCAGCGGGTCGTGACGGGCCAGCGCCCAGTCCATGATCTCGAGGCTTTCGGCCATCACCCGGCCATCAGGCAGGACCAGCACCGGCACCGTGCCCTTGGGCGAGGCCTGCAGCATGGCGGCAGGCTTGGCCGCCAGCCTGACCTCGCGCAACGCACAGGGCGTTTCACTCGCCAGCAGCGCCAGCCGCGCCCGCATGGCATACGGGCAGCGGCGGAAACTGTACAGCACGGGCCATGTCATCACGCCTGCCCTTATTCCTCATGATCCGTATCAACCAGACGGTGGGGAAAGGCGCGGGGGTTCGACATGGCCACCGCAAGCCCCACAACCACCGTAATGATGGCCATGGGCGTGAGCACGCCAAAGCCCGCGGCGGTCAGAACCTGCCCGCCCACGGCCGACCCCATGAGAATGCCCACATTGCTCGCCGCATTGATGCCGGCGCCTGCCACGTCAGGCCGCGTGGCCCGTGCGCGGATCGCACCCGACATGACGCAGGGAATGACCGCCGAATACCCCATGCACCACAGCCCGACCGGCGCCACCGCCGCCCAGCCTGACAGGATGTGCCCGTACATCAGCCCCATGCCGATCAGCATGGCACCACCGCCGCCCAGCAGGCCCGTTGCCGGCCGGGTATCGACAAACTGCCCCGCCCCCCACAGGCCCACGATGCTCACGCTGCCGGTCAGCAGCAGGGCGATGCTCAGGCTGCCCGTGGCCAGACCATGATCGAGCAGCAATGGGGTGACATAGGTATAAAGCAGGTTATGGGCAAAGAAGAGGATGGCATTGACCGCGATCACGACAAGGAAGATGCGCATGGCCCGGCTGGGTCCTGCCGAGGGCAGCCCGTTCCTGACCTGCACCGGCGTTGTGACCGGCGGCAGGAAGAAGGCGATGCACAGCGTCAGGATAACGGACAGGCCCGTCATGACGTACATCGCCATCCGCCAGCCCGCCAGTTGCCCGAGGGCCGCCGCCCCCGGCACGCCCAGAACCGCGCCAAGCGACGTGCCGCCATAAACGAATGAAATGGCCCGCCCGGTCATCTTGGCCGGAACCAGCCGTGCTGCATAGGCGGATGCAATGGACATGAGCAGCGCATGCGCAACGCCACCAATCAGGCGGCCCGCGCACAGGATGACAAAGCTCGGCGCTGCCGCCACCACCAGGTTCGACACCACATAACCCAGCAGCGACACCAGTACGAGTCGCTTGCGGTCGATATGCGCGGTCATGATGGTCAGCGGCACGGCGCATACCGCCACCATCAGGGCAAAGGCGCTGACGGCAAGCCCGGCCTCACCTTCGGGGATGTGAAAGCCGCGGGCCATGTCGATCAGGATGCCGACAGGCGCCACCTCGGTTGTCAGGGCCGTGAAAGTACATGCAAACAGGGCGCAAAGACCGATAACGGCTTCAGCCGGGAGGGTTTTGAAAAGCATGGTTGCCTGCAGAAATATAACGACACAACATCATGTCGCTTCACTTGTGGGCGTTCTGGCACTTCCCGCACTGTAGTGGAAGTGTCTATCATGCCAAGGCAGTACAGACTGCCCATTCATAGAAAAACATGCATAACGTCCATTGAACAGATAAGCGCCGCGCAGGCCATGCGCCGCGGCCCTTATGCCGCCCGGCAAAACCCGGTCATCCCCTGCCCCGCCATGCGCGGCGCGCCCATACGAAGCAGGCGCCCCGCACGGCTTTCGGGCTTTATCATGACAATACGGCAAGAAACCCGTCTCGATTATGAGACAGTTGCGCCATGCCCGGACACAGCTACGTGAACCCCGCGCGGTAGGGCATGGCATTTTGCGCCCCCCTCATGCTGAACAGCAGGTTCTGGCTGGGCGCAATAGGCAACCCGATACCTGCACACGTAGCACAGCTTTGGAAAACTATGGAAAGAAACGCGGCATGCGAGAAACCACCAAGAGGTTATTATCCATCATAACCTCCGTCTTGCTGGCCCTGATCGGGCTTTTTCTATTCTTTGGCGGCGCCCAGCTGCTCCTGCTCGGCGGCTCATGGTTCTATGCGCTGACCGGCTGCGTCCTGCTCGCCGCAGCCGTGCTGGGGCTCAAGCAGCCCCGGCTTGCGAGCAGCCTGTATGCCGCCCTGCTGGTGGTGGCCACCATCTGGGCGCTGGTCGAGACCGGCTTCAACATCTGGGGCCTCGAGGTCCGGCTGATGACGCTGGTGGGCATTGGCGTGTGGCTGCTGCTGCCGCAGGTGTGGCGCGTGAGCGACAACTGGCTGGCCGACAAGAAGGCCCTGCTTGGCGCGGTGGGCGTATCGTGCCTTGTGCTGCTCATCAGCTGCTTTTCGTCCTATTCCATTGATGGCACGGTCCCGGCTGACCGCATGGCGGCACAGGGCCAGCCGGAATCGGCGGCCGAGAACATGCCCGATGGCGACTGGCAGGCCTATGGCCGCACCGCGGGCGGCGACCGCTATTCCCCGCTGGGGCAGATCACGCCCGCCAATGTGGGCAAGCTCAGGCGCGCGTGGCTGACCCGCACGGGTGACGTGCAGCAGGCGGGCGAAGGCACCGTGGCCGGTCCCGACCAGGGCCATGAGTTCAACCTTGAAGTCACGCCCATCAAGATCGACAACACGCTGTACATGTGCACGCCCCATAGCTGGGTGATTGCGATGGACGCTGCCACCGGCAAGGTGAAGTGGAAGTTCGACCCCCACCCCGACACTGCCGACCTGGCCAAGAACGTCTATCTCGCCTGTCGTGGCGTGTCGTATTACCGCATCCCCGACGAGATCCAGACAAGCTGCCGCACCCGCATCTATTCCCCCGTGGCGGATGTGCGCATGGTGGCGCTTGATGCGGAAACCGGCAAGCCGTGCGATGATTTTGGCGATCACGGCTTCATTTCCCTGCGTGAGTATCTCGGCCACGTGCCGCATGGCTTCCACTTCGTCACCTCGCCGCCACTGGTGGCCAAGAACCGCCTGATCACGGGTGGCTGGGTGTTTGACAACCAGGCCAATTTCGAGCCGTCTGGCGCAATCCGCGGCTTTGACGCGACCACGGGCGCGCTGGCCTGGGCATGGGATGCGGGCCACACCCCCGAAACCTGGAAACCCAACCCCGATGAAGTCCTGACCCGCGACACTCCCAATGCCTGGGGCGTTTACACCGCCGACCTCAACCTTGGCATGGTCTACATTCCCACCGGCAACTCTCCGCCGGATAACTGGGGTGGCACGCGCCGCCCGTTTGATGATGCGACCTCCTCGGCCACCATCGCGCTGGACATCGTAACCGGCGAGCGCCGCTGGACCTACCAGACCGTGCACCACGACCTGTGGGACATGGACATCCCCTCCGGCCCGTCAATGGTTGACCTGCCCGGCCCCAATGGCGAGACCATTCCCGCCCTGGTGCAGAGCACCAAGCGCGGCGAGTTCTTCGTGCTTGACCGCCGCACCGGCGAGACCGTGCCCGGCTACCCGGTGGAAGAACGCCCCGTGCCGACCGCAGGTGTCGCACCTGACGACCATGCCTCCCCCACGCAGCCCTTCCCGGCGGCCATGCCCAGCCTGACGCCGCCGAACCTGAAGGAAAGCGACATGTGGGGCGCCACCCTGCTTGACCAGATGCTGTGCCGCATCGAGTACCGCCAGTCCGCCTATGAGGGGCAGTTCACGCCGCCGCATGTGGGCCAGACCACCGTGGTCTATCCCGCCTTCTACGGCGTGGTTGACTGGCAGGGCATTACCATCGACCCGCAGCGCAAGATCATGCTGGCCAATGCGAGCTACCTGCCCTTCCGCATCAGGCTCGACCACCGCCAGAAACTGGAAGGCAATGGCACGCTGCCCAAGTGGGATGGCAAGGGCGAGGAGCCTGCCGCCAAGGGTGACGCGCTGTCCGTCTCGCCTGATTACGGCACGCCTTACATCGCGCTGACCAACCCGTGGCTGAACCCGCTGCAGATTCCGTGCAAGGGTCCGGTCTGGGGCACACTCAGCGCGATCGACCTCGTGACCAGGAAGATCCGTGTGGCAGCACCCCGTGGGCACCACGCGCGATACGGGTCCGTTCCGCACCCACAACAACATCCCCCTGCCAACCGGCATGTATAACGTCGGTGGCAATATTGTGACCAGGGGTGGCGTTGTCTTCATGGGGGCCACGGCGGATGATTACCTGCGCGCCTTCGACCTTGCGACCGGCAACGTACTCTGGACCGACCGCCTACCCGCGGGCGGCCAGGCAACCCCCATGTCGTATGAGGTTGGCGGCAAACAGTATGTCCTGATTGCGGCTGGCGGCCATGGTGGCCTGGGCACCCGGAGCGGCGATTACATCATCGCCTATACGCTCGATGGTGCGCAGGCTGGCACTGCAGCCCAATAAAAAACAATAACCGCGCAGGTATCCGGTTTGCGCCGGATGCCTGCTTTTCATCAGGGAAGCCCCTCCCATGCGTCTGACCCAGAAGAGATCGGCATGGCTCCATGCCATGCTGCCCCTTGCCCTTCCTTCGGCCATACTGTTCCTTACGCCCAAGGCCCACGGCGCAGACGTCACCCTCGGGATCATCGGCCCCCACGAATATGACCTGCCCGTCGACTTCAAGCCCTTCAACGTGCTGGTGCAGTATGGCGATGGCAATGCGGCGGGCCATTCCTACAACAGCCTGGGCCAACGCAAGCCAGAAGGCGGCAGCCACACCTGGTCGGGCATGACCAAATATGTCCATTTCCGCAGTTTTGACGCCATCCCCCACGTGGGCTTCGCCTTCGAGTTGATCCAGACCGAAAGCTACAGCCTGGCGGATGGCACGAATTATGGCGGCCTTGGCCCCACCATCGTGGGGCCTGCCGCGTGGTTCAAGCCCAACAGGCACAGCACGTTCGGCATCCAGACCTTCATGCAGACGGCAGTCGGCACGCGGGATGCGACCTCGCCCAATTACTGGTCGAACATCTCG
>NZ_BCTP01000028.1 GCF_001571345.1 Komagataeibacter xylinus NBRC 15237
CTGCTCGATAATTTTTATTACAATTACCTGCGCGCGATACCATATTTATTTATAATCCGTATGAACAATCTATGCCAAATTTTTTCGTGAATTTCATATTCATCGGAAAATGTAAACCAGAATATCTGGGTTTTTTTAAAGAAATAAAAAATCAATAGAATAAACGGGCGTTTTTTAACACAACGCCCGTTTTGTCATGTGGCAGGCATGGGCAGTACCTGGATTATTCCTCTTCCTCCACGATCGCGGTGCTGCCGCGCGTGGGGCGGAAGCGGCCTTCACGCAGTGCCTCCTCGATATCCTCAAGCGAGGCGCCGCGCGTTTCGGGCACCATGAAATACACGAACAGCACCGAAAGCAGGTTCACCCCGGCATAGAACCACATGGTGCCGCCCAGCGTGATCTTGGAGACCAGCGTCAGCGCCGTGCTGGTCACCAGCAGGTCACTGCCCCACAGCATGGCCGAATGCAGGCTGGTGGCGTTGCCGCGCATGGACAGCGGGAACATTTCGGCACCGAGCAGCCAGCCCACTACCTGAATGCCACCGGCGTTGAACACCATGAACAGCAGCATGAACACAATGATCAGCCAACTGCCCATGCTGCCCGGCTCCGGGTGGGCGAGGAACATGATGCCCAGCCCGATCAGGCTCAGCACGCTGCCCGGCCCCATGACCAGCACAAGGCGGCGGCGGCCGATGCGGTCGACAATGTTCGAGCCCAGCACGGTCATGACCAGATAGATGATGGAAATGCCGATGCTGGCCATCAGCGCCGAGGAACTGCCAAAGCCTGCATCCGACAGGAAGGTCGGCGCATAGTAGATCATCATCTCCAGCCCGCCTGCCTGCGTGAAGAAGGCAACGCCAAGGGCGGCCACGAGTGCGGGGCGCACCCAGGGCTGGCGGATGCCGCGCCAGCCCGTATCGCGCGGGTCGGTCTCCTCATTGGCGTTGGCGTGGATGCGGCGCATCTCGCGGCGGATCTCGCGCTCGGAGGTGCGGATGCGCTGGAGCTGCTCAAGGGCGGAATCAAGGCTTTCATGCTCCGCCGCCCAGCGCGGGCTCTTGGGCAGGAAGAACATGGAGATGAACACGCCCGCTGCCGGAATGGCCGCAATGGCCACCATCGGCCGCCAGCCCCAGGCATCACGCGCGGCAAAGCCTATGATATTGGCGGCAAAGATGCCGATGCCGATGGCGATGTTGAACATCGTGACCATGTGGCCGCGCTTGTGCGCGGGGGCGAGTTCCGAGATGTACATCGGCACCACCTGCGTGGAGCCGCCGACGGCAAGCCCAAGGAACACGCGCGCAGCGATGAGCGTATAGACATCGGGTGAAAACGCGCAGGCCAGTGCGCCAAGCATGAACACCGCCGTGACGATCATGACCGATTTGCGCCGGCCGTAATGCTCCGACAGCCAGCCGGTGAGCAGCGAGCCAAGCACCGCGCCCGCCAGAATGGCGGAGGCCACCATCTCCTGCAGGAAGCTGCTGAGATGGAAATCACGCGTAATGAGCAAAAGCGCGCCCGATACGATGCCGGTATCGTAACCATAGAGGCCGCCACAGATTGCGGCCACGATGGCTGCGAGCCACAGGGTCTTGAGCGCGTTGGGTGAAATCTCGATCTGCGACAGATCGGGTAACGGTTCGGTGGGCTGCTGGGTGGTCTGGGTTGGGGGGGACTGGGTATTCATGCGGGTGCCTTTTCCTTCCTTATTGTTATAATTCATCCGTATCGGCCCGGTTCCCTCGCGGGGTCAGCCTGCCCCACGGTGGGGCTTGGATAGCGCGGCCTTCATGCGGGCAATGTGCCCCATGGTGGCGTGCAGGCCGCTCCAGTCATCGGCCGTGGCGATGGGCTGCCACAGGGCTTCCACGGTTTCGACCGGCATCAGGCACGCCGCCCCGTCATTGAAATAGGGGTGCGACAGGTCACAGCCTGACACGGGCTCATGCTCCATGAGCGCGCCCTGCACGGGGCGGAAACTGTCCTGTGCATAAAAGGCTGCATGTGGCCCCGATACGGCCCGTTTCTGGCTCTTGGGACCACCATACCAGTCAAAAAACGGAAATTCAAACCCAATCTGGCTTTCTTCCATGAACGAGAACAGACATTCACGCAGATGTTGCGATGATTTTCTTGAAATTTCATTGACGCCGAGCCGGTTTAATACAGAAATATCAAGGAATCTTTCATATCGATCCCAGAAGTCATCAAAAATACTTTGAATTTTCTCAAGTGACGAAAGCGCGATCAGGCACTCTCCCAGCCGGGCCACGTTCCACATCATCGCCTCGGGCTGCCGGCCATAGGCATACAGGCCCGAATGGTCGAAATAGGCGGCGGTGAAACGGAGGTCGAAATGGGGCAGGAACCGCCATGGGCCGTAATCGAAGCTCTCGCCGGTCAGATTAATGTTATCGGTATTGAGCACCCCGTGCACGAAGCCCGCCGTCATCCATTGCGCCGTCATCTCGGCCATGCGGGTGGTGGCGGCATCATAGAGTGCTGCCGCCGGGTCAGGTTCATTGGCAAGGTGGGGGTAATAGGTCTCGAGCACATAGGCTACGAGGTGTGCGAGGCTGGTCCTGTCATCATTGGCCACGAGGCGCTGGAACGTGCCGATGCGGATGTGCGAATGGCTGAGCCGCGCCAGCACGCATGACCGCGTGGGCGATGGCTCGTCGCCCCGGTGCAGGGCCTCGCCGGTTTCGATCACGCTCAATGTGCGCGAGGTGCGCACGCCCATCGCATCAAGCCGTTCGCTGGCCAGGATTTCACGCACGCCGCCCTTGAGCGTCAGTCTCCCGTCGCCCCCGCGTGACCAGGGCGTGGTGCCGCTGCCCTTGGTGCCGATATCAAGCAGGCGGCCATCCACGCTGTCCATGAGTTGGGCGAACAGGAAGCCCCGCCCATCGCCAAGGTCGGGGTTGTACGACCGGAACTGATGGCCGTGATAGCGCAGGGCGAGTGGCTGGGGCAGTGAGCCGGGCAGGGGATCGAAATGACCGAAATGGCGGATCCATTCCGCATCCGCCAGCCCGTCAAGGCCGATGCGGGGCGACACATCATGATTGCGGTAGCGCAGGATATGGGCGGGGACGGAGGCGGCTTGCACCACGTCATAGAATTCATCGCCGAGGCGGCTGTGATGGGTGGCGGGGGCGTAGCAATCGGAGAAGGGCATTTTCATCTACTTTACGGGTGATAACTTATTGTTCCTGATCCGCATCGAGCACGGGCAGGTCGAGGGAAAAGGATGCATGGTTTTGCAGGCAGGAGGCAATTTCCCGCCTGGATACATCGCCCAGCGTGGCCGGTGACCAGCGCGGCGCGTTGTCCTTGTCGATCAGGCGCGCGCGCACGCCCTCGGCAAAATCGGGGCGGCGGAGCAACTGGCAGATGAGCTGGAATTCCTGCTCCAGCACATGGTCAAGGTCGGGCAGGGCGCGGGCTGCATGATAGGCGGCAAAGGTGATGCACAGCGAGAACGGGCACGCCCCCCGCAGGGCGGCCAGGTCAGCCTGCGCCCACGGGGCCGGATGGGCCTGGAGCCGTGCCATGACCGTCGCCACGTCCGGTGCGCCATAGACCGGGGCGATGGTGGCGGTGTCCGGGCCGCCATCAAGGGCAGGGCAGGGCGGCAGGCTGTCCATCACCTGCCCCGCGGGCCTGTGGGTGAGTGCGTGCCTTATGGTTTCAAGCTGGCCGGAGGGGGCCTGCCGGTCTGCAAAGCCCGCGGCAATGGCCATGGTGGCGTTCATGCGCCCGCCGGTCAGGGCAAGGCGCAGTCCGCTCAGCCCCGGCGCGCGCGACAGCAGGTAGGAGCCGCCAGCATCCGGCGTCAGCGCAATGGCGTTCTCGGGCATGGCCACGCAGGCGCGCTCGGTCACGATGCGGTGGCGCACATGGCCGCCAAGCCCCACGCCGCCGCCCATGCAGATCCCGTCAAGGAACGAGACAACCGGCTTGGGGTAGCCTGCCAGCATCGAGGCCAGCCGGTAGCTGTGGCGAAAGGGTTGTGTTGCCGCCTCGACCCCATGCTCGCCCAGCAGGGCGCGGATGGCGCGGATATCGCCGCCCGCGCAGAAAGCGCGGGGACTGGTGCTGTCAAGCAGCACGGTTTCAATCCGTGGGTCGTGACGCCACGCATGCACTGTAGCGGCAAGGTGGTTGATCATGTTCAGGTTCAGGGCGTTGAGGGCCTCGGGGCGGGCAAGCGTGATGCGGCCGAGTGCGCCCTGCACGGTGGTCTGGATCGGTTCGGGGGGCACGGATTGCGTCCTTTCATGTGGTTTTGCGGTATTCAACGAGGGTAGAATGCGCTACCTCCGCTGCTGTCCGGCGTCACGGCTGCGTGCGGACTACAGGCATGCACAGTTACCGAAGGCACAAGCACCATGGGGATTGACGCCCTCACCTTTCGCAACGCCATGGCCCGCCTTGGCGCGGCCGTAAATGTTGTCACGACGGGAACACTTGATGACCCGGCGGGTTTTACCGCATCCGCCGTGTGTTCGGTGACCGATACGCCGCCCACGGTTCTGGTCTGCCTCAACCGCAACTCCCGCGTGCGCGACCGTTTTCGGGTGGATGCGGCCATGTGCATCAACGTGCTCGCCGCTGACCAGCAGGACATATCGGGCGTGTTCGCAAGCCCGCTCGAGCAGGCCGAACGCTTTCGCGCCGGCCATTGGGATACGCTGACCACAGGTGCGCCCGTGCTGAACGAGGCGGTGCTGTCGCTTGACTGCCGCATCGAGCGGATTGTGGAGGTCGGCACCCACAGCGTCATGTTCGGCGCGGTGGAAAGCCTGCGCAATTCCAGCCCCCGTGGCGGGCTGGTCTATTTCAACCGCAGCTATCACATGCTGCCTCACGCGCCGGGCGAATAAAATACTGCCTGAAAACAACTCATTGATAAAAAATGATAAAAGTTTCTGGGTGCCGCCTTTTTTCAATAAGACGGCGTTCTTCTGAAGCTTTTTGAAAAAAGCTTCACCAAAAACTTCTTACACTTCTTCATATTAAGAAAAAATCCAGCCTTTTGCCGCATGCACAGCAACAGCAACCCGGCAGGAGGAGCAGATGCCATGAGACAGACCCCGCGCGCCCGCCCCCCGCAGGTTCCTGTCTTGACGCTGCGCGGGCTGATCTGGATACATGCGGGACTTGCCCTTTTCGTGGCCCTGATGGCCATGTGGGTGGATCACCTGCCGGACTGACCGCCTGCCGGGGCACAGGGCAGGGTGGCTGGACCCCCGGCAACCGCACAGGAGCACAGCAGTGGCCCGCATGACACAGATGGCCGGAACCGGCCTGCCCGCAGGGACGGAGTCCCTGCTTGAGCAGGCTGCCAGCCTGTGCGCCGCGCGCGCGGTCAGGCTGACGGACATGCGCCGTCTGGTGCTTGGCCTGGTGCTGGCGGCCGAGCGGCCACTGGGTGCCTATGAACTGCTTGAGCAGATCCGTGCCAGCCGTGGCAAGCCGGTGGCGCCGCCCACGGTGTACCGGGCGCTGGATTTTCTGATGGAGCAGGGGCTGATCCACAAGATCGAGCGGCTTTCAGCCTTCGTGGGGTGCAGGCACATGCTGGAATCGGGGCATGCCTGCCACGGCCATGTCCATGCGGCGCAGTTCCTGATCTGTAGCGCGTGCGGGCGTGTGACCGAGCTCGATGATCCCCATATCCTCAAGGCACTGCTTGAGGTGACGAAGGCGCGGGGCTTTACGGTGCGGCAGACCACCATCGAGGCCGAAGGCCTGTGCGCCGCGTGTGGCTGAGGGTGGTTGAATGGAGCAGGCGCGCCCCGAAGGGGGCGTGAGCCGGTATTGATGGGGCGGATGCATGGGGCAGGAGCGCAAGGGCAGGATGTCAGGGCTGCCGCTCATACCGACCGCTCCCCGGCACCCACGCCGCAGGCGGCCTGCGGCACCCCCCGCAGCACCGCCCGCGCCCACGGTCGCGCAGCCTGATCTGTTTGCCACGGCCACGACGGGCCGCCCGCATGCGCTGACCTATCTTGATGTTGCAGGGCTGGGGTTGACGGTCGTGCCGGTCCGTACCCTGCGCCCTGATGACGGGCCGGATGGCTATCTTTACCACATCACCACGGCTGCCGGGATGGACATGCTGCGCGCGCGTGGCACGCTCCTGTTCTCGCCCCGTGCACCCCTGGCGCTGACAGAACGCCCGGGCGTGCTGCCATGGCTCGCAAACATGATGGAAGTCATGGAATCGGACTGTGAAGCAGGGCATAGAGCGGATAGCCCTGTTGTTTTTAGGGTAAAACGATTTGTCATTGACAGGCTGCTGGAACATGATCCCGACCGGACGCGAGAATATGGTGTATCGTTCTTTCTCCTGACCGGCCTCGCGCGGCAGGAATAATGTGATCACCGGCAACAAGAAAAATATAAAAGGACCGGATTTTAATGGAAAATCAGCCCGCGCCCCCCGTATTTGATTCGGCACGGATGCGTACCCTCATCATTGGTTGCCTTGCTGCGCTGGCGGGCCTCATGGCCGGGCTGGATATCGGGGTCATATCCGGTGCGCTCGACCTGCTTGCCGCCACCTTTCACGCAACGACCTTCCAGCAGGAATGGATTGTCAGCGCCATGATGGGAGGTGCTGCCGCAGGCTCGCTGTGCGGGGGCTGGATGTCGCACCAGATCGGGCGCAAGCACGCGCTGCTGGTGGGGGCGGCCGTGTTCGTGGCAGGCTCGCTTGCCTGTGCGCTGGCATGGTCGATCCCGTCCATGATCGCAGGGCGGCTCATCATGGGGTTTGCCATCGGGGTGGCCGCGTTCACGGCGCCGCTCTACCTGTCCGAGATTGCAAGCGAGCAGGCGCGTGGCGCCATGATCTCGACCTACCAGCTCATGATTACGGCGGGCATTTTCATCGCCTTCCTCAGCAACACCATGTTCAGCTATACGGGTAACTGGCGCGGCATGTTCGCCATTGCCGCCGTGCCGGGCGTGCTGTTCCTGATTGGCGTGCTGTTCCTGCCCTACAGCCCGCGCTGGCTCATGATGCGTGGCCGCCGCAAGGAAGCGCTGGAAGTGCTGGAAGACCTGCGCAACGACAAAAGCGTGGCCATGCAGGAGATCCAGAACATCAGCCGCCAGTTGCAGCAGAAGCAGCGCGGCTGGAGCCTGCTGCGCAATAACAGCAACTTCCGCCGCTCCATCTTTCTGGGCATGACGCTGCAGGTCATGCAGCAGCTCGCGGGCGTGAACGTGGTGATGTACTACGCCCCCAAGATCTTCTCGCTTGCAGGCTATGTCGGCCCCGCGCAGATGTGGTGCACGGCCATGGTGGGGCTGGTGAACATGCTGGCCACCTTTATTGCCATCGGCCTTGTCGATCGCTGGGGGCGCAAGCCGATCCTGTACACGGGTTTCCTGATCATGGCCGTGGGCATGGGCAGCCTTGGCTTCATGCTCAACCGCCCGCATCTGGACCAGACGGAGCAGATCATCGCGGTGTTCATGCTGCTGATCTATATTTCCGGCTTCGCCATGTCGGCGGGTCCGCTGATGTGGGTGCTGTGCTCGGAGGTGCAGCCGCTGCAGGGGCGTGATCTTGGCATTTCCATCTCCACGCTCACCAACTGGATTGCCAACATGATCGTGGGCGCGAGCTTCCTGTCGCTGTTGCAGTGGATGGGCAATGGCCCGACCTTCTGGCTGTTTGCGGGGTTCAACCTGTTCTTCGTGCTGGTTACATGGCGCTTCATTCCCGAGACACGGGACATGTCGCTTGAAAAGATCGAGCAGCGCCTGATGGCGGGCCTGCCGCTGCGCGAAATCGGGCAGGGCATACCGCTGCCGCAGGAGAAATAAAAAGTTTCCGGGCGCCGCCTTTTTTCAATAAAGGCGGCGTTCTTCTTGAAACGTTTTGAAAAAAGCTTCACCAGAAACGCTTATCCGTTTTCAGTCCGGCTGCCAGCCATCATGCTGGAGCGCAACACCGGCCAGGTACAGGCTGCCGCATATGATGACGCGGGCCGACGGGGCATCAGGGCCAGCCTTGGCCGCAAGATGGCTCAGGGCGGCGTGCAGGGTCGGGCCTGCCGTGGCGCGGCCGCCGGATGCAGCCACGATCTCGGCCACGGGCTGGGCCAGATGCTGGCCTTCCTCCGCCACGGCCTGGATGGAAGCGGCACGCGGCAGCAGCGGGGCGAGGAAGCCTGTGGCATCCTTGGTCTGCTTCATGCCAATGACCAGATGGGTTGACTGGTCCGACCACTCATCCATTACCTGCGCCAGAACATGGCCCGCGCCGGGGTTGTGGCCGCCATCAAGCCATAGTTCCCACCCCTTGGGCAGAAGGGCCGCCAGATGGCCCGACAGGCGCTGCATGCGCGCAGGCCAGCGGGCCCGGGCAATGCCTGCCCAGCCCTGCCGGGGCACTGGCAGGCTGCTTGCGCGCAGGGTGGCGATGGCCAGCCCCGCATTGTCGATCTGGTGGGCGCCGCGCAGGCCGGGCAGGGGCAGGTCCAGCGTGCCATGGGCGTCGCGGTAGCGCAGGGCAGTGCCGTCTGCCGTGGGGTCGATGAACCATTCATGGTCGCGCCGCCACAGCGGGGCGGTCTGTGCCTGCGCGGTGCGGGCAATGACCGCCATCACCTCGGCAGGCTGGCGGCCCGTGGCGACCGGCACGCCGTGCTTGATGATGCCTGCCTTCTCGCCCGCGATGGCAGCCAGCGTATCGCCCAGAAAGGCTTCGTGGTCCATCGAGATGGCGGTAATGGCGCAGGCCGCTGGGTGCTGTATCACGTTGGTGGCGTCAAACCGGCCGCCGAGACCCACTTCCACAATTGTCAGGTCCGCCGGGTGGCGGGCGCAGAGCATGAAGCCTGCCGTTGTCAGCACCTCGAACACGGTAATGGGCGCGCCTGCGTTGACCTGTTCGATCTCTTCAAGCACGGCGGCAAGTTCGTGCTCGCTTACGATCTGCCCCGCAATGCGGAAGCGTTCGGTCGCATGCACGAGGTGAGGCGAGGTGAGCACATGCACGCGCCAGCCCGCAGCTTCGGCCACGGCGCGCATGAAGGCGCAGGTGCTGCCCTTGCCGTTGGTGCCCGCCACATGCACGACGGGCGGCATGTGGCGCTCGGGGTGGCCAAGGCGGGCAAGCAGCGTTTCCAGCCGGGTGAGCGACAGGTCGATCAGGGCCGGATACAGCCTGTTCAGCCGCTCCAGTATCTGCCCTGTGCGGCCCACGAATTCCGGCCCGAGGGCAGGCGCTTTCATGTGCGGGGTTCCGTGGCGTCAGGCGGCGCGGGGGGCGATGTGGCGGTAGTTGAGCTGCGCTGTCAGGCGGCCAAGCACCTCGCGCAGGTCGCCGCGTTTGACCACCATGTCGAGCATGCCATGCTCAAGCAGGTATTCCGCGCGCTGGAAGCCTTCGGGCAGCTTCTCGCGCACCGTATCCTCGATCACGCGCTGGCCCGCGAAGCCGATCAGCGCATTGGGCTCGGCAATCTGCACATCGCCCAGCATGGCGAACGAGGCCGATACGCCACCCGTGGTCGGGTTGGTCAGCACCACGAAGTAGGGCAGGCCCGCTTCCTTGAGCATCTGTACGGCCACCGTGGTGCGCGGCATCTGCATCAGGCTGATCATGCCCTCCTGCATGCGGGCGCCACCTGATGCGGTGAACACGATCAGCGGTGACTGCTGCAGGATGGCCAGGCGGGCGGCTGCCAGGAAAGCCTCGCCAAGTGCTGCCCCCATCGTGCCCGCAATGAACTCGAACGCCATCACGGCCACCACCGCGTTATGGCCGCCGATCTGGCCATGGGCCACGGCCATCGATTCCTCAAGGTGGGACTTGGCGCGTTCATCCTTCAGCCGGTCGGTATAGCGCTTGCGGTCGCGGAAGGAGAGCGGGTCAACCGGCACCTTGGGCAGTTCGATGCGGGTATATTCCCCGTTATCGAACGTCCATTCCAGCCGCTCGGGCACGGTGGCGCGCATGTGGTGGCCGCAATGCGGGCACACGTTCAGCGCCTTGCGCAGGTCCTTGGTCAGGATCATCTGCTCGCAGGATTCGCAGTTGGTCCACAGATTGTCCGGCACTTCCCGCTTGAGCAGGCCGCGGATCTTGGGGCGCACATATTCGGTCAGCCAGCTCATATTGCCTCTCCCTTAAGCTTTCTGGAGGCCTGTTCCATACAGGCAGATGAACGATTGGGCCAGATTGTCATTGCAGGAGCCGTTGTGGAAAATCGCCTGTGAAACGGCCCGCAGATTGTAAAAAGTTTTTGGTGAAGCTTTTTTCAAAAAGCTTCAAGAGAACGCCGCCTTTTTGAAAAAAGGGGGCACCCAAAAACTTCTGTTTTTTATCAATAAATTACTTTGATCCGGTTTTGCTTACGGCATGTATTGCCTCTGCCAGCCCACGCAACTGCTCCAGCACGGCGGGCACGGTTTTCGCTGTGGCTTTTCCATCCCCGTCAAGCGTGCCCTCAAGCGTGTTGAGCAGGGCGGAGGCCACCACGGCGGCATCGGCCACGCTTACGGCATTGGCTGCCAACTCGGGCGTGCGGATGCCAAAGCCGATGGCAATCGGCAGGTCGGTCGCCTTGCGCAGGCGCGGCAGGGCAGCGGCCAGTTCATCGGTGCTGGCGGTGCGCGTGCCGGTTACGCCCGTGATGCTGACATAATACACGAAACCCGACGCACCATTGAACACGATGGGCAGGCGGGCATTCGGCGTGGTGGGGGCAACAAGGCGGATGATGTCCAGCCCGTTGGCTGCTGCCGGGCCTGCCAGCAGGTCGGCTTCCTCCGGCGGCATATCGACCACGATCAGCCCGTCCACGCCGGCTGCCTTCGCATCCATGCAGAAGCGTTCCGGCCCGTAGGCCTCGATGGGGTTGGTGTAGCCCATCAGGATGATGGGCGTCCCGTCATCGCCTGCGCGGAAGGCACGCACCATCTCCAGCACGCGCTTCATGGTCGAGCCGCCCTTCAGCCCGCGCAGCGCAGCCTTCTGGATGGTCGGGCCATCGGCTGACGGGTCGGAGAAGGGCACGCCCACCTCGATCAGGTCGGCACCGGCGGCAGGCATGCCACGCAGGATGGCGAGCGACGTGTCATAATCAGGGTCGCAGGCCTCGACATAAGGGATCAGGGCGCCACGGCCCTGCGCGCGCAGGGTGGCGAAGCGGCGGGCGATGCGGCTCACAGTTTCACTCCCAGATGTTCGGCAACGGTGAAGATGTCCTTGTCTCCCCGCCCGGAAATGTTGACCACGATGATCTGGTCCTTGCCCATGGTGGGCGCGAGCTTGGCGGCGTAGGCGATGGCGTGCGCACTTTCCAGCGCGGGGATGATGCCCTCGGTGCGGGTGCAGAGCTGGAAGGCGTCGAGCGCCTCCTGGTCGGTGGCACCCACATATTCCGCGCGGCCGATGTCGCTGAGCCATGAATGCTCGGGGCCGACGCCGGGGTAGTCCAGCCCTGCGCTGATGGAATGCGCCTCGGTGATCTGCCCGTCATCATCCTGCAACAGGTAGGTGCGGTTGCCGTGCAGCACGCCGGGTTTGCCACGCTCGATGGAAGCGGCGGTGCGCCCGCTATCCAGCCCGCAGCCTGCGGCCTCGACGCCGATCAGCCTGACCGCGGGGTCATCGAGAAAGGGGTGGAAGATGCCCATGGCGTTCGACCCGCCGCCAATGGCCGCCACGATGGCGTCAGGCAGGCGGCCTTCGGCGGCCATGATCTGCTCCCTGGTTTCCACGCCGATGATGGACTGGAAGTCACGCACCATCTGCGGGTAGGGGTGCGGCCCTGCCACGGTGCCCACCAGGAAGTAGGTGTCATGCACGTTGGTCACCCAGTCGCGCATGGCCTCGTTCATGGCATCCTTGAGCGTGCCCGCACCCGCCGTGACGGGAACCACCTCGGCGCCAAGCAGCCGCATGCGGAAGACATTGGGCTTCTGCCGCTCGACATCGGTGGCCCCCATGTAGATGGCGCATTTCATGCCGAACAGCGCGCACACGGTGGCAGTGGCAACGCCGTGCTGGCCCGCGCCCGTCTCGGCCACGATGCGCGTGCGGCCCATGCGGCGGGCAAGCAGGATCTGGCCCATGACGTTGTTGAGCTTGTGGGAGCCGGTGTGGTTCAGCTCCTCGCGCTTCATGTAGATCTTTGCGCCACCAAGCTGTTCGGTCATGCGGCGGGCAAGCCAGAGCGGGCTGGGACGGCCGACGTAATCCTTGAGGTAGTAATCCAGTTCGCGGTGGAATTCGGGGTCGGCCTGGGCGGTCCTGTAGGCGGCGTCCAGTTCCAGCAGGAGCGGCATGAGGGTCTCGGCCACGAAACGGCCCCCGAAAATGCCAAAACGGCCGCGTCCGTCCGGTCCGCTGCGCAGGCTGTTGGCACCTGCCTGTGTGTCTGTTGCGCTCAACTTCTCTACTCCGCAAGAAATAGGTGCGTGGCTCAAGGGTTTGGTCAAGCAGCCGTCCCAGGCTGCCATGTCATGCGGTTCTGGACTGGATGGCGATAAAATACCAGCCCCCGCAGGCTGGTAGCGGCGTGTCACGATTTGACATGTTTGTTCGGGCATGATGGATGAACAACGACAGGAACCAACGAAAGACAGCCCATGTTTTTAGCGCATCATCCCGGCGCACCGGCCCGCACCGTGACTACGGCGGCGGATGCGACAGGTGCGGCATGGCTGGACCTGCTTGACCCCACGACTGATGAGGAGGCCCTGGCCGCCCGGATTACGGGCCTGCGCATTCCCACCCGCGCCCAGCTTGACGAGATCGAGAGTTCATCGCGCCTGTTCATGGAAGGCGATGCCGTTTATCTGTCCACGCCGCTGGTGCGCAAGACGCCGGATGACTTTTTCGTCTCCCCCGTGGGGTTCGTGCTCATGCGCGAGCGCATCCTGACCATCCGCTATACCGGCTTCAGCGCGTTTGACGTGGTGGCGCGGCAGGTGGCGGGGCAGGACGCGCCGCTCAGCGCCAACGAGGCGGGGATCATGCTGCTCGAGGCCATTGTGGACCGGCTGGCCGATATTCTTGAACATCTTGGCCAGTCGCTTGATGGCATGTCCAAGGATGTCTTTCAGTCCGAGACCCCGAGCCAGGCGCAGGCGGCCAACCTGCTGCGCAACATGCTGCGCCGGGTGGGGCGGTCGGGCGACCTGAGTTCCTCCGTGCGTGACAGCCTGCTTGGGCTTGAGCGGATCTCGATCTTTCTGGGCGAGAGCAAGCGCCATGACCTGAGCGAGCGGCTGCAGGCGCGGCTGGGCACGGTGGGGCGTGATATCCGTTCGCTCAACGATTTCGTGTCACAGACCGCCAACAAGGTGCAGTTCCTGCTGGATGCGACGCTGGGCTTTATCAGCATCGAGCAGAATAACGGCATGAAGATCCTGACCGTGGTCAGCTTCATTGGTGTCGCGCCCACGCTGGTGGCGGGTATCTATGGCATGAATTTCCACGATATTCCCGAGCTCAACTGGAAATACGGCTACTGGTATTCCCTGATCCTCATGGCTGCCACGGTGGTGTTGCCGCTGCTGTGGTTCTGGCGGCGCGGATGGCTGGGCAAGCAGTGAATATTATACAATCAGTTTAAAATAATTGCATCTCTGATATTAGGCAGACGAATCAAGGTTTTAGAAGGATAGTAATTGGAATAAAACAAATTTTATGATTTATCAGGCGCAGCGGCTCCTGCCCGTGTCTGTCATGCCGGGAAGGGAGAAAACCGTATGAAACTGAACCACAGGGTTGGTTGTTTTCTGGTGCTCACCACTGTTTTGACAGGCATGTCGACAGTTGCCCAGGCGCAGGTCAAGATCTTCTCGGGGATGAAGAAGCACGATACGGGTTTTGCGCACTGGCTGAGCGACATTACCCTGACCGGACAGATCGAAGGCGGCATCATGGCCAATCCTGCCCGCCCCCAGCCCGGCTACAACTTCGGTGACTTCTTTGCCGACCATGCCAACCAGGTGCAGCTCAACCAGCTTGAATTTACCCTGAACAAGGCAATCGATTCCAGCGTGAACAAATACCAGGTCGGTTTCACGCTTGAGGCCATGTATGGCTCCGATGCCCGTTACTACCATCTGGTCGGTGTCAGTGACCGGGAGTGGAACGACCGCTACCAGCTTATCCCCGCCCAGGCGCATATGGATGTGCACCTGCCCTGGGTCACCAGGGGCGGGCTGGACATGCAGGCGGGCATCCTGCAGGCCCCGATGGGGGTGGAAGGACTCGATCCCGCGTCCCGCGCGTTCTACACGCTGGCCTATACATCTGAATATTCCGTGCCGTTCCAGCATGTGGGGGCGATGTTCAACTGGCATGTCACCCCCATGGTCGATGTGACTTTCGGCATTGATACCGGCAACCAGACAACGTTTGGCAAATCGGACAACAACAGCGCACCTGCGGGCTATTTCGGCTTCAACCTGAACAACCTTGCCCATGGCAAGCTGAGGATTGTGGAACTGAGCCGCGTGGGGCCGGAGGATTCGTGGCGGCTGGTTGGCCACTACGAGGCTGACCACGCCAACCGCTTCTGGAACGACATCAACGCCACCTATCAGGTCAATGACCGCCTGACCCTGACGGCCGAGTTCAATTACCTGCATGATGAAGGTGTGCGCGGCATCGGTGCCCGGGGGCAGTTTGCCGGGGCGGATGCGGAAAGTTTTGTCAGCTTCCTGAGCTACAGGGTCAATGATAGCGTGACCTTCAACTACCGTGGTGAAATTTACCGCGATAACAACAATTCCATGGTGGCCACCTTCATAGGCAACAACTCCTATATGGAAGCCCTGGCCGGAACCGGCGGCATGGTCATGACCGGTCCGTCATCTTCAAGTCACGGCACGACCTATGGCGAAATGACGCTGAACATGAGCTACCGCCCGAACCTCGGCCATCATGTGCGCGTGTTCCAGATCCGCCCGGAAATCCGTTTTGACCGCGCCCTTAACAGCACCACGCCGTTCAATGGTGGCCGCAACAACGGCATGTTCACCTTTGGTGGCGATGCGGTTATCGGGTTTTAAGTCCGGACCTGGAAAGAACATAAGTTTTTAAGTGCCGCCTTTTTTTCAAAAAGGCGGCGTTATTTGAAGCTTTTTTAAAAAAAGCTTCACCAGAAAATTCCTTTTGATTTCTGGATATTTTCTGAGCCAGCTTTTTCAAACAGTCTCTTGCCATGCGGCATGAAGACTATTGTTGCCTCCTGTAAAGCATTTCCATGCGTTTTATGGCCTGGAGCCTGTCATCTATTGAAAGGGCCCTGTAGAGGTTGATGATGTTTTCTTCGTCCTTTGTAATGGACATCTGGGTTTTTTCGCTACTCTGCCCATTGAGGAAGACTTCCTCGCTGATACCAAAAATCTTCGCGATACGGGGCACATGCCTGCTGATCCTGTTGGGGCGCCCCGTTTCCCAAAACCCGACGGCGGTGCGCGAGACGCCGAGCATGTTGGCCAGATCCTGCTGGCTCAGCCCTGCCGCCTTGCGCAGGAGCTGAATCCGCTGCCCGATTTCACGTGATGGGGAAAACCCATGCATGCTCGCAGCACTCAGCCCATCATTGGATACGGCCTGACTTTGCTGGATCCATTTACGAAATCCCATGATCGTCGTGGTCTGATAGGTCAGGAAACGGCGCCTTGAGGTCTGTTTGTGAAACGAGACCTGGGTTTCCCCCACTTCATCAATGCCACGTATTTCGCGGCGGGGGGGCGCACCGGTCCAGATCTGTCCGGCTTTGAGGGTAAAGGGTGTATTCATGTGACCGGTCGGTCCCCGCGCCTGTTCAGGGGCGCAGGGATCCTCTTTCACGCTGTCAGGGCCTGCGGCTGGGGGGCGGTGCTGATGACATAGGGGCCGCCTGCAAGGATTTCGAGGCAGAGCAACCCCATGAGCGTGGGGTGCCGGGTGCCGAGAGGCATGCTGGCCTGCCCGTCTGTCCAGCGGCAGGGAACATTTTCAGGCGCGTACCAGCCATCATGCCAGCCCTCGGGTGCTTCATTGGCAAGATGGGTGGTAATGGGGCGGGCCACGCTGCCTTCAAACAGTTTGATGTCCTTGATCAGAACGCCAAGCTGGCGGCGGTCGTCAATATAGGGGCCGATCGTGTCCGATGGGCGGCTGGTCCGCGACATGATGCGCACGCTTTCTACCCCGGGCGGGATCATGAAAAAGGCAAATCCGTTTGCCTCGCGCATCTTGTGGATGATGGCGCCGGTCTGCGTCATCAGGTGCAGGTCGGCCTCGTCCGTCATGGTCGCGGCCTGTGCCTGGGGTTCATGCCCTGAAGCAGCGGCACGGGCCGCGATCTGGCGGAATAGTGGCTCGACAAAACCCGGTGATACGTCAAGCGGTGCGGCAGCGTGTGCCCATGTCAGGTTGCGGCTGCCACCCAGTAAAACGACATTGTCTTTCTGCACGAAGGCGCGCCGGTTGCCGGTATCAAGATAGCTTTCGGTCAGCATGCCATCAGCAATGATGACCGCGTGTTCCTGCGTTTCAATATGGTAGTAATCGTAGGACGTGATCGTGCGGTCGTAGAAGATGGACGTGTTATTGACGAGCATGCGGGCGGGCACGAACCGGCCCTCGAAATACAGGCAGTGCTCCGCTGTAATCAGCATGTCCTTGTAGGGCACGCCCGCGCTTATGGCATCCTTGAGGATACGGACCGGGTAACCCGCTTCATCATCGGGCAACTCAGGGCGAACCATGGCATGCGCCCTGCCTGCCCATGTTATGGTGCGGGGCTGCGGCGCGTCATTCACCATGGCGATGATGGTGTCGCCCGCGCACAGGTCTTCAACGGCAATGTCAGCGTCCGGGGTGCGGATCATGGAGCCAGCGAGGAAGCACACCAGGACCGTGCCTTCCCCATCGGCATCGGCCACGGTGGAGACGTAACCGGCGGCCTTCGGGTCCGTATCCTGATACTGGCCCTGTAGCGCCAGCGTATCACCATTGGAGAAGGTGAGGGTGGATGCGCCAAGCAGGCCATCATAGCTGATGCCGGTCACCGTTGCGGGGGTGCCATCACTCTCCACGATAATGGAATCACCACTGCCGAAGTTATTGATGGATGCGCCCGACAGTAGCGCAAGCCCCGTGTCTGAACCGGCAAGGTTGAGCGTGCCGCCACCGCTGCCAAAGTTTATGGTGGCGCCCGCCAGGGCGGAAATGATGCCAGACCCGTTGAATGTGCCGCCATTTGTCAGGTTGATTGTCACCCCGCTTGCCGCGTTCAGCAGGCCGCCAGCCAGCGCCACCGTGCCGCCGTTTGCATCGAGGGTGGTTGTGGTCAGCGCGTTTACGGCGCCCGCGCTGACTGTCACGACCGTATTCTTTTCAGCGGTGACGGTAAAAGAGGCAGCGGCGGTGACGGGCAGGTCAAGCAGGCCCGCGAAGTTGATTGTCGCATCGACGGGTTCGCCGTCTGGAGAGGAGACGGTCATGGCCGCAGGCGAAAGAAGGCCGAGCACGCCCCCTGGGTCCAGTGTATATGAGCCGCTTGTGGTTACGCTGTTGCCTGTTCCATAATAAACGCCGAGAACTTCGGACATATTCGCGCTCCTGAATAAGGGTGGCCGGAATGATTTCTTTTAGGATTTGCAGAATATGCGCCAATAAATAATATTTATTTAAAAATATGATTATGATTTCTTTTTGAAAACATCATGTGAATGCCTGTCTGGAAAGATGGCTTCAAGGAAGGATGCAGGTGGCGTATTGCGTGCCTTTTGCCGGGATGGTTCAGTCATGCCATTTTTCGGGGGTATGGGTGCTGATGCGTCTTGGTGCCGCGCCGGGCAAATTCCTGCTGCGCCCAGTGGGGCAGTAGGTTTCCTAAAACGACATGAACTGTTCCGGAATCTGGCAGATATCACTCGTTCTGCCTTTTGAAAGGATTTCGTTGATCGGCAGAGAATCCAGATCCATATTACTTTTTCTGTTCATCAGTTGATGGAATTTGTTGATCAGCTCTTCATCGCTGCAGCGTTGATGCGCACCTTGCCCATTCTGCACGGATGCCCTGCTCCATTTGAGGGAGCGCGTCAGGGCAAGCCGCCTGAGGCTGACATCAAGATCCATGTTTTTCATATGGAACAGCCACAGATCGAGATCGAGATAGGAAGGCTGGTCGCATTCATGGAATCCCGGTGCCCATAAAACGGGAACATAGGATATGACGGGCTTGGATTCCCACGGGTTGATGAATCCGAACGGGCGCTGTTCAAGCAGCGGCCGCGACGGGTTGACGGCAGGCATGTTCGGCCGTTCGGGAAAGACATCAACGCCCACGGCCCGGATCACGGTGTGATTGCGGTGCTTTTCCAGATAATCCGGCAACGAGGCAAACAGGTCAGTGCGCGGAACCAGAAATTCATCGCAGTCCACATAGATGACAACATCAAAAAACGAGAGGAGGGACTCATGCAGCCGACTGATCATTGCGGCCCGCTGCCCGTCATCAAAACAGTCTCGTGGAATACGCAGCCTGTTGCACGGCAGGGCATCGGTCGAGCCATCGGTGCTGCCATGATCGATGACATAGAGATTTTCCATCCCGACCTGCCGACCATAATACGCACACCATAACGGTAGAAAATAATTTTCATTGTAAACCATGGTGATGATCGCGGCACGAAACGACATCCGTCTCTCCTGAAGAGCCCGAAAGGAGAAGGATTGTACGGATCAAAGCTTAACAATTCATACAATGCCAGGTTGGAGCGGGGCCAACCTCACGGGCTCCGTCGGGCCTGTGTTACGGTTCATGACGCATTGATGCATATGCTTGACGTAATAGGCATGAACGCCTATGATTGAGCCAATTCTGACAAGGTGCTTTTTGCGCGGTCAGAATTCCCGCCTTATCAGTTAAGCAGCATCGACAGTTTGATAAAAACAATGGTCAGGCGCCGGTTCCGGCATGCCTTCTCCCTTTGATGGCTGACTTTTCTTTCCCTCCGTGAACTGCCCACTTATAGGCACATCCTGCATGCAACTCGCCGAACTCAAGGCCAAAACTCCAGCAGACCTTCTGGCTTATGCTGAAAGTCTGAATATTGAAAACGCATCATCTCTTCGCAAGCAGGAGCTGATGTTCACGATCCTCAAGACCCTGGCCGATAATGACCAGGCCATCTATGGGGACGGCACGCTTGAAATCCTGTCCGATGGATTTGGCTTCCTCCGCTCGCCCGAGGCCAATTACCTGCCGGGGCCGGATGATATCTACATCTCCCCCAGCCAGGTCCGCCGCTTTGGCCTGCGCACCGGTGATACGGTGGAAGGCCAGATCCGCGCCCCGCGCGATGGCGAGCGGTATTTTGCGCTGCTCAAGGTCAACGCCATCAATTTCGAGCCGCCCGAGGCGGTGCGCCAGCGCATCAACTTTGACAACCTGACCCCGCTCTACCCCGAGCGGCGGCTGAAGATGGAAGTCGAGAACTCGGCCGTGGGCGGCGCTGAAGCCCCGGTGCCTACCGGCAAGGGGAAGGGCAAGACCCCGAACCGCGATTTCACTTCCCGCGTGATCGACCTTGTCTCGCCCATCGGCATGGGGCAGCGCGCGTTGATCGTGGCCCCGCCGCGCACCGGCAAGACCGTGATGCTGCAGAGCATCGCCTCCTCCATTTCCGCCAACCACCCCGAGGTCTTCCTCATCGTGCTGCTGATTGACGAGCGGCCCGAGGAAGTGACCGACATGGCGCGTTCCGTGCGTGGCGAAGTGGTGTCCTCCACCTTTGACGAGCCCGCCACCCGCCACGTGCAGGTGACGGAAATGGTGCTGGAAAAAGCCAAGCGCCTTGTCGAGCACAAGCGTGACGTGGTGATCCTGCTGGACTCCATCACGCGCCTGGCCCGTGCCTACAACACGGTCGTGCCCTCATCGGGCAAGGTGCTGACCGGTGGCGTGGATGCCAATGCGCTCCAGCGCCCCAAGCGCTTCTTCGGTGCGGCCCGTAACATCGAGGAAGGGGGGTCGCTGACCATCATTGCCACCGCCCTGATCGATACCGGCAGCCGCATGGACGAGGTCATCTTTGAAGAGTTCAAGGGCACCGGCAACTCGGAACTGATCCTTGACCGCAAGCTGGCCGACAAGCGGACCTTCCCTGCGATCGACATCACCAAGAGTGGCACGCGTAAGGAAGAGCTGCTGGTTGATCGTGCCGATCTTGCCAAGATGTGGGTGCTGCGCCGTATCCTTGCCCCGATGGGCACGATGGATGCGATGGACTTCCTGCTCGACAAGCTGAAATACAGCAAGACCAACCACGACTTCTTCGATGCGATGAATACCTGATCGCATCAGGACGTGTGATGAATCAAAAAACCCCGGCTGAAAGGCCGGGGTTTTTTTATTGAAAGTTTTTGGTGAAGCTTTTTTCAAAAAGCTTCGAAAGACGCTGCCTTTTTGGAAAAAAGGCGGCACCCAAAAACTTTTATCAGGGCAGCAGGATGGTGCTGCCGGTGGTCTTGCGCGATTCCAGCGCGATATGTGCCTGTGCGGCATCCTTGAGCGCAAAGGACTGGCCGATGCGCGGCGTCAGTACGCCTTTCTCAACAAGGGCAAACAGTTCACGCGCCGCATGTTCAAGGGCCGGGCGCGTGGCGATATAGGTCATGAGCATGGGGCGGGTCAGGTACAGGCTGCCGTGGCTGGCCAGCGTGCCGACATCCACCCCCGTCACGGCGCCCGAGGCATTGCCGTAGCTGACCATCAGCCCCCGTGGCCGGAGGCACGACAGGCTGGCCTCGAACGTGGCCTTGCCGATGCTGTCATACACCACGGGCAGCATGCGGCCTTCGGTCAGGGTGCGGACCTGTTCGGCCACGGTGTCCGTGCCGATGATGACATCCGCCGCGCCATTGGCCTTGGCCAGTGCGGCTTTTTCCGGGCTGGAGACCACGCCAATCACGCGCGCGCCCAGATGCCGCGCCCACTGGCACATGAGCAGCCCCACGCCGCCTGCTGCGGCATAGACCAGAATGTCATCGCCCTGCTGCACGCGGTATACCTCGCGCAGCAGCATGTGCACGCTCAGCCCGCGCAGCATCATGGCGGCGGCTGTCTGGGCCGTGATATCGGGCGGCAGCACCACGACCCGATCCGCCGCGATGGTGCGCAGCGTGGCGTATCCACCCGGCGTTGCGGGGTAGGCCACCCGCATGCCAGCCTGCAACCCCGATACGCCTTCACCCACCGCCGTGATGGTGCCAGCCCCTTCCATGCCGGGGATGGCGGGCAGGGCAGGGAATTTGTACAGCCCGCTGCGGAAATAGGTATCAATGAAATTGACGCCGATCGCCTCCTGCCGCAGCACGACCTCGCCGGGGCCGGGTGTCGGGACAGGCAGCGTTTCCACGCGGAGGACATCGGGCCCCCCATAGTCATGCACGCGGATGACGGTATTCATGATCATGGCTCCTGTTCAGCTATGTGAGGTCAAAGCGGGGTGGCGGACAGGGTTTCAAGGTCAAGCAGGAACTGCCGGTCACGGGCACCTTCATCACCGGGGTAGCTGTCGGGGTCGTAATCCGGGCAATCGGCAAAATCGATGCGGTGGCAGGGAATGAAAATGGGGATGGGGTTCTCGGCGCAGGCGCTGAGAATGGTCTCGGGTGATACGCCTGCCCGATGGGCGGCATCGCGCCAGTTGACCTGCTGGCCTACGGGAATGCCCAGCATGAACTGCCACGCCGCCTGCTGCTCTGGCGTGCCATAGGGGGCGAGTGGCAGGTCGCACAGCGCGACCTCGCCATCAAAATAGGCTTCCAGCCAGGAGCGGGCTTTATTCAGCAGGGGTGTTTCTTCCTGGTCGCGGCCCCAGCCCCAGTCAAGCGCCACGATCTTCCCGTCCTCGGCAGAGACGGTCAGGGGGGCCAGTGGCGAATGCATTGAAAGTTGTGGCATGAGTCACCTTGATCAGGACAAAGAGGTGAACGATAACGCCGTTCGCGGCACCGGCAAAATGATGATGACCTGATGGAGGCAAGAATGCAGGAAAATGATGGTTCGCCCCCGGTCATTTTCGCCCTGGCCAGCGGCCTGTCGCGCGCGGCAATCGCCGTCATGCGTCTGAGCGGGAAGGGGAGTGGCCGGATGCTTGAAAGCCTCTGCGGTCGCCTGCCTGCGCCCCGCCGGGCCTCTCTGCGCGGATTGTGGAACCGGCAGGGTGCCACGCCCGTGCTGCTCGATCGCGCGCTGGTGCTGTGGTTCCCCGGACCGGACAGCTACACGGGCGAGGATAGCGCGGAACTGCACCTGCATGCTGGCCCCGCCGTGATCAATGCCGTGGCTGATGCGCTCGTAGCCCTTGGCGCGCGCCCCGCCGAGCCGGGCGAGTTCAGTCGCCGGGCCTTTGGCAACGGGCGCATCGACCTCATGCAGGCGGAAGGCATTGCCGACCTGATCGATGCCGAGACCGAGGCCCAGCGGCAGCAGGCGCTCGCCCAGGTTGATGGCGCGCAGAGCCGCCTGTACCAGCAATGGGCCGACAGGCTGCGCACGCTTCTGGCCCATCAGGAAGCGCTGATCGACTTCCCTGATGAAGAACTGCCACCTGAAGTGGAGCAGGGCCTGCTCGATGGCCTGACGGCGCTGCACGCCACCATGACAGACTATCTGCGCGAGGGGGCGGGGGCGGAACGGCTGCGTCGTGGGTTGGTCTTCGCTATTGTGGGCGAGCCGAATGTGGGCAAGTCTAGCCTGCTCAATGCGCTGGCGGGGCGGGATGCAGCGATTGTATCCGCCCGCGCTGGCACCACGCGCGATGCCATCGAGACCCGTATCGTGCTGGGTGACGTGCCCGTAACGCTTGTCGATACCGCCGGATTGCGCGAAACAGAGGATGAGATTGAAGCCGAGGGCGTGCGGCGCTCATTGTTTCACGTGAAACAGGCTGATTGCGTGGTGCAGGTCTTTACCGGCAGTACCCTTCCGTCCCGGCTGGAAGAGGGTGGCCTGCTGGTCTGTAACAAGATCGACCAGCACCCGGCACCTGACGGGGCAATTGGCATCAGTGTTCTCACCCATGCGGGCATGGATGTGCTACGGACAGTGCTGGCCGCAAAAGCCCGCGCCCTGACAGCAGGCCGGGCCAACGCCCCGCTGACCCGCGCGCGCCATCGTGCCGCAATCGAGGAGACGGCGCACCATATCGGGCGCGCGCTCTCGCTGGCGTGGCCGGAAATGCGGGGCGAGGAAATGCGGCTGGCCATGCGCGCGCTTGGCCGCCTGACCGGGGCTGTGGATGTGGAAGCGCTGCTGGATACCGTGTTTGGCCAGTTCTGTATTGGCAAGTAGGAGCAAGGGGTGATGGATCGGGCCTATGATGTGATTGTGGTCGGGGGCGGGCATGCGGGGTGCGAAGCCGCCGCTGCCGCCGCGCGCACGGGTGCCCGCACCCTGCTGCTCACGCACCGGCGCGACACGGTGGGCATCATGTCGTGCAACCCGGCGATCGGCGGCATTGGCAAGGGGCATCTGGTGCGCGAGATCGATGCGCTGGACGGGTTGATGGGCGTTGCCGCCGACCAGGCGGGCATCCACTTCAAGCTGCTCAATCGCTCCAAGGGGCCTGCGGTGCATGGCCCGCGCGCGCAGGCGGACCGCACGCTGTACCGGCAGGCCATACAGGACCTGCTCGACCAGACTGCAGGGCTGGAGATAGTGGAGGGTGCTGCGGGCGATGTGCGGCTCGATGCGCAGGGTCGCGTGGGTGGCGTGGTGTGTGAGGATGGCCGGGTCTTTTCCGCCGGTGCCGTCGTGCTGGCCACCGGCACCTTCCTGCGCGGCACCATTCATGTCGGGCATGACAGCGAACCGGCGGGTAGGGTAGGGGACCGGCCAGCCAATGCGCTGGGCGAACGTCTTGCCGCACTCGGCCTGCGCATGGGGCGCCTCAAGACCGGAACGCCCGCCCGTATCGCGCGTGACAGCATCGACTGGGACAGCCTGCCCGAAGACCGGGGCGATGCCGAACCCGAACCCTTCAGCCGCATGACGGACGCCATCACCAACCCCATGGTCTCGTGCCGCATCACCGCCACCACGCCGCGCACGCATGAGATCATTCGCGAGAACCTGCACCTCTCGGCACTGTATGGCGGCGCGATTTCGGGCCGGGGGCCGCGCTACTGCCCCTCCATCGAGGACAAGGTGGTGCGGTTCGCGCAAAAGGACTCGCACCAGATCTTTCTCGAACCTGAAGGCCTGCCCGGCAACCCGGATGGCGGGCTGGTCTACCCCAATGGCATTTCCACCAGCCTGCCTGCCCATGTGCAGCTTGAAATGCTGCAAAGCATTCCGGGGCTTGAAAACTGCCGCATCGTGCGGCCGGGCTACGCCGTGGAATATGACTATGTCGACCCGCGCGAACTCGCCCCCACGCTGGAACTCAAAAGCCTGCCCGGCCTGTTTCTTGCAGGCCAGGTCAATGGCACGACGGGTTATGAGGAAGCCGGGGCGCAGGGCCTGATCGCGGGCATCAACGCAGCCCGGCATGCAGCGGGCAAGGCGGGGGTAACGCTGGAGCGTGGCGATGCCTATATTGGAGTCATGATTGATGACCTGACCACGCAGGGCGTGTCCGAGCCATACCGCATGTTTACCTCGCGCGCGGAATACAGGCTGACCCTGCGGGCCGATAACGCTGACCTGCGGCTCACGCCACGCGGCATGGAATGGGGATGTGTCGGGAGCGCCCGCGCCGCGCGGTTCAGGGCGGACCAGGCCGCCATTGATGCAGCCACCCACCGGGCCGGGCAGGAAACCTACGCGCCGGAACTTCTGCGCAAGGGCGGGATCAGTGTCTCGGCAGATGGGCGCGCGCGCTCGCTGCTTGATGTGCTGGCCACTGATGCAACGCCTGCCATGATTGCCACCATCGCCCCGTGGTTTGCCGACCTGCCGCCTCGCGTGGCCCAGCATCTGGCTACCGAGGCCCGCTATAGCGGCTACATTGCCCGGCAGGATCGCGAGATCCGCCAGCTTGCCACCGAAGGCCGCATCGCCCTGCCGCCTGACCTTGATTACGCGCAGGTGGGCGGCCTGAGCAGCGAGATGCAGGAGCGCCTTGCCCGCGTGCGACCCGTAACCTTTGGTGCGGCGCAGCGCATTCCGGGCATGACACCTTCAGCCCTCGTGGCGCTGCTCGCGCACATTCGCCACCGCCAGGTCGCGGCCTGATGGCGCAGGGTGATTCCGTGGCAGTGCTGGCCGATGTTTCACGTGAAACACGCGAGCGGCTGGAGCAATATGCCGACCTGCTGCTGCGCTGGAACGCGCGCATCAACCTTGTCTCCCCGCATGACCTGCCGCATCTGTGGTCACGCCATATCGGGGACAGCCTGCAACTTGCCAGCCTGATTCCGCCCGGCGGCGTGGATCTGGTCGATATGGGTTCTGGCGGCGGCTTTCCCGGCCTGGTCATTGCATGCGCGACCGATGCGAACGTGACGCTGGTTGAATCCGACCAGCGCAAGGCCGCCTTCCTGCGTGAGGCGGCGCGGGTGGCGGGGGTTAAGGTGCGGGTCTGCGCGCAGCGGCTGGAAGTGGCTGATGTGCCACCCGCGCAGGTGGTGACGGCCCGGGCCCTCGCGCCCCTGTCGCGCCTGCTGGCGTGGGGTACGCGGTTCCTGCAGCCCGATGGTGTCTGCCTGTTTCTGAAAGGACGCAACGCAGAGGAAGAATTGACGATGGCCCGTGCCGATTGGCACATGGCGACAACCCGGATTCCAAGCCGTACCAATACGGATGGTGTGATTCTAGAATTGAGCGATATCAGGCGTGTCAGAGACCATAACAATGAATGATACGGGAAGCCGGTCCGCGTCTTCCCCCCGCATTATCGCGCTGGCCAACCAGAAGGGCGGCGTGGGCAAGACAACCACCGCCATCAACGTGGCGGCCGCGCTGGCGGCTTCGGGGCTGAAAGTGCTGCTGGTCGATCTCGACCCGCAGGGCAATGCCTCGACCGGGCTGGGCGTGGGGTATGATGCCCGCAGCAGCGGCACCTATGCCATGCTTGAAGATGGCGCGCGCGCCGCAGGCGTGGTGCAGGCCAGCACTGTTCCCGGCCTGTCGCTGGTTGCGGCCGATACCGAACTGGCCGGCGCCGAGCTTGAACTGGTCATGGCGGAAGGGCGTGAATACCGCCTGCGTGAGGCCCTGGCCCAGATTGGCGGCGATTATGACGTGGTGCTGATTGACTGCCCGCCCAGCCTTGGCCTGCTCACGCTCAACGCGCTGGTTGCCGCCCAGTCGGTGCTCGTGCCGTTGCAATGCGAGTTCTTTGCGCTTGAGGGCATCAGCCAGTTGGTGCGCACCGTCAATAGCGTGAGCAAGGGGCTCAATCCCGCGCTCAAACTCGATGGCATCGTGCTGACCATGTATGACCGGCGCAACAACCTGTCGGAACTCGTAGCCGATGATGCCCGCAGCTTCTTTGGCGACAAGGTGATGGAAACCCTCATTCCCCGCAATATTCGCATCTCCGAGGCACAGAGCCACGGGCAGCCGGTCATGAATTACGACCAGCGCTCATCGGGCAGTCAGGCCTATCAGGCGCTGGCGACCGAGCTGGCCGGGCGCCTTGGCCTGTCGGCTGGCCAGAAAGGGAAGGCACGCGCGTGAAAACCAAGAAGGAAGCGGGTCGCCCCCGCCTGGGCCGTGGGCTTGCGGCACTGCTGGGCGAGCAGGTCAATGCACTGCCCGCAGCCCCTGCGGTCGAGGGCCGCAAGAGCACGGAAGCCATTTCCAGCCTGCCGGTGGATGTGCTGGAGCCAAGCCCTTTCCAGCCGCGTCAGCAGATGGAACCGGGCGCGCTGGATGAACTGGCCAGTTCCATCCGCGTGCGTGGCATTTTGCAGCCCATTCTGGTCCGGCCCCATCCGCAGCGACCGGGCACTTACCAGATCATCGCGGGCGAGCGCCGCTGGCGGGCATCGCAGATTGCGGGCCTGCATGATGTGCCGGTGCATATCCGCCCGCTCGATGATGGCGATGCCATGGCCGCGGCGCTGGTGGAAAACCTCCAGCGTGCCGATCTCAACGCCATCGAGGAGGCCGAGGGCCTTCAGCGCCTGCTTGATGATCATGCCCTGACGCAGGATGAACTGGCCAGCGCCATCGGCAAGTCGCGCCCGCATGTGGCCAATATGGTCCGCCTGCTGCAACTGCCGCCGCCCGTGCGTGATGCGGTGCGTCATCAAAGCCTTTCCGCAGGTCATGCCCGTGCCCTGCTGGCGCATGCCGATCCGGTGGCGGCACTGAAGGTGGTGCTGGCGCAGGGGCTGAACGTGCGCCAGACCGAGGCCCTGGCCAAACAGCACGAGCGCAAGGCCGCGACCGCGCGCGAGAAGGAGGAGAAAGCCGCCCGCAACCCCGAGATCGCCGCCCTTGAGCGCGATCTGGCCGCAAGGCTGGGCCTGAAGGTGCAGATCAGCTTTGATGGCAAGGGCGGCAGCCTGAAGATCGATTACCGCTCGCTTGAGCAGTTCGATGGGCTGCTGCGGCTGCTCCAGCGCTAGAGGTTGGAAGCTGTTTGAAAAGTTGGCTCAGGAATCATAAGGAAGTTTTTGGTGAAGCTTTTTGCAAAAGCTTCGAAGAACACTGCTTTTTTGAAAAAAGGCGGCACTTAAAAACTTTTGTTATTTTTTATCAATGAGTTGTTTTCAAACAGTCTCTTATAAAAAAAGTTCAAAAAACCCTTGCCAGCCAAAGGGGTGACTGCTAAAAGCCCTCTCACCCGAGAGGGTAACCCTGTGGGCGCATAGCTCAGTTGGTAGAGCAGCTGACTCTTAATCAGCGGGTCCAAGGTTCGAGCCCTTGTGCGCCCACCATAGGGTTTAATAAGATTACAGAGGTCCCCATCAAGGCTTTGCCGGTGGGGATTTTTTGTATCATGCACGCAGCGCGGCACTCTTGCAGCAACACAGAAGGGGGAACAGCATGATGATTCCGTTCCACCCGTTTGCCGGTTCCGCAGGGCCATGACCCCCTCACGCGCGCCCCTGATCGGTATCACGCTCGATAGCGAACCACCCTCCACCACGGGCGGTTATTCGCGCTTTGCATGGTATGCGCTGCGCCAGAACTACATGGACATGATTTCCGCCTGTGGCGGCCTGCCGGTGGCTGTGGGGCACGACGCGGCGCAGGCGGGGCAGATGGTGGCGCGGCTTGACGGGCTGGTGATCACCGGCGGGGCCTTTGACGTGCCGCCCGATCTGTATGGCGATGAACCGCCGCATGCCACCGTGCAGACCAAGCCGCGCCGCACGGCAGCGGAGATGGCGCTGCTCGGGGAAGGGCTGGCTCTGGGGCGGCCCGTTCTGGGCATCTGCGGTGGCATGCAACTGCTGGCCGTGCTGCTTGGCGGGCGGCTGGTGCAGCATATTCCCGACACCTATCCCGCGGCCCTGGCGCATGAACAGCCCAACCCGCGTGACGAGGCGGGGCATGTGGTGCATGTAACCCCCGGCACGCAGCTTGCGCGCCTGGTGGGGTGCGATACGCTGGCCGTCAATTCATCGCACCATCAGGCGGTGGCGGATGCCGGGCGCGGGGTAGTCTGCGCCACGGCGCCCGATGGCGTGGTCGAGGCCATTGAGCTTCCCGGCCATCCGTTCTGTATGGGGGTGCAGTGGCACCCCGAATTTGGCATATCGGCAGGAGACCGTCTTCTGTTCGAAGGGTTGATCGACGCTGCGAGGCAGACAGGAACATGACACAGGACCATTCCACCGAAGCCCCCGCCGCGCGTGGCGACCGTATTGCCAAATGGCTGGCCCGTTCGGGCGTGTGCAGCAGGCGCGATGCCGAACGCCTGATTGCCGAGGGCAAGGTGCAGCTCAACGGCGCGCCGGTCACCCATCCGGCCACTTTTGTCGATGAAGGCGATATCGTTCAGGTCGAGCAGAAGGTTGTCGGCGCACCCGACCGTACGCGGCTGTGGCGCTACCACAAGCCCGACGGGCTGGTCACGACCCACCGCGACCCCGAGGATCGCCCCACTGTGTTCGATTCGCTGCCGCCGGGCATGCCGCGCGTCATCAGCGTGGGCCGCCTTGACCTGAACAGCGAGGGGCTTTTGCTGCTCACCAACGATGGCGCGCTCGCACGCAGGCTGGAATTGCCCAGCAATGGCTGGATCAGGCGCTACCGCGTGCGCGTGTTTGGCGTGGTTGACGAACGCGCGCTGGCCTCCCTGATCAAGGGGAGCGAGTTCGAGGGCGTGCGCTATGGCCCGATCGAGGCGCAGCTTGATTCCGTCAAGGGTGATAATGCCTGGCTGACCGTCTCTTTGCGTGAAGGCAAGAACCGCGAGATCCGCAAGGTGATGCAGGGGCTGAACCTGCATGTCAGCCGCCTGATCCGCACCTCCTACGGGCCGTTCCAGCTTGGCACGCTCAAGCGGGGCGAACTCGAGGAAGTGACCGGCAAGGTGATCCGTGAGCAGATCGCGGGCCTTGCGGGTGGCAAGACCCCGCGCGGGGCCTGATGCGGATCATCGCGGGCGAATGCCGGGGCCGCACCCTGCTGGCCCCGCCGGGGCAGGTCACGCGGCCGACGGCAGACCGGGTGCGCCAGGCCCTGTTCGATACGCTGGCCCATGCGTCATGGGCCGGGGCGGACCGGCTGCGCGGCGCGCACGTGCTTGACGGGTTTGCCGGAACCGGCGCGCTGGGCCTCGAGGCCCTTTCACGCGGGGCGGCATCGGCGCTGTTTGTCGAGCACGACCGCGCCGCCCTGCGCTGCCTGCGCGATAATGTGCGCGGCTGTGGCCTGCAGGACCGCGCCATGATCCGGGCCTGCGACATGCTGCGCCTGCCACCGCGAGGTGGTGCCGCGCCCGCCGATCTGGTTTTTCTCGATCCGCCCTATAACCACGACCTGCCCACAAGGGCGCTGAGTGTGCTGGAACGTGGCGGCTGGCTGCATGCCGGCACCCTCATCGTGGTCGAGACGGCAGCAGCGGAAGCGGCCCCCGTGCCAGCCCCCCGCCTGCTGCTTGAGCGGCGGCACGGGGCGGCGTGCCTGTATGCATGGCGGCATGGAGTGGATGATAACGGGTGATTCATCGCCGTATTTTATCCTGTCGGCCTTCTTTCTGTCGTGTGGACAGGGTTATAGTTGTTTCGTTTGGCGGGAATGGCAGGCGCGGCATGCAAGGTCATCTCCCTCGTGCTTTTGGTCCCCGCAGGCGGGCCTTATGATCGGGATGTGGATTTTTGGCGATCTTCAGCCGTTTTTTTCCTGAATCACTTTCCTCTGGCCCGGCCCGTTCGCGCCTGCGCGAACGGTTGGCCGAAGCCGGTGGCGTAGGGTTGTGGATTCTGGCGCTGTGTCTCGCCATCGCGTTATGGAGTTATGACCCGCGCGATCCCTCCGCCAATACGTCGAGCGCGCAGCCGCCGGGCAACCTGCTCGGGCGGCCCGGCGCCTATATGGCCGACTTCATGCTCCAGAATTTCGGGATCGTGGGCACGCTGGCCATTTTCTGCCTCATGGCATGGGGCTGGCGCCTGATCCGCCACCATGGGCTGGCATCGGCGCTGCTGCGTTTCATCGCCCTTTTGTGCGGCCTGCCGGTCATTGCAGCCGAAGTTGCGGCCCTGCCATTGCTGGCGGGGCTGCATGCGCCGCAATGGCCTACGCAGGCGGGCCTGGGCGGTGCGGTTGGCCTCTCGGTCGCGCATATGTCGATTCAGGCCGCCACCGTGTTCATGGGGCGTGGCGGGCCGCTTCTCGTCTGGGTGCTGGGGCTTGTGCTGGGCGCCCTGCTGGTGCTGCTCGCGCTCGCCCTGTCCCTGTCCGAATGGCAGGGCATGGGGCGGGGCCTCGTGTTCGGCGTGCGTCAGCCCATGGTGCTGGCAGTCTGGCTGCGCCGCATGACGGCCCGGCCCGAGGCAGGGCAGGGCAGGGCGCAGGCACCAGCCCATCCGGCTGCCTCCCAGGCCGCCCCTGCCGCAGCCCCTCCTTCCTCACTGGCAGCGCTGATCGAGGAAGAGGACGAACCCCTTTTCAATACCACCCTGACCGCCCCTGCGGCCCATGCCGGGGCAGCGCCCCCCGCGCAGGCGGGCGCTGCCCCCGGCACGGGCCTGATGCCGGTGAATGATGCGGCCCCCAAGGCCAGCCTGCGCGCGCCAGATGCCGCGAACATGCCCGCCACCACCACAAAGCCGGAGGATGCGGCACGCCCGGCGCTGCCCGGCAGCCGCAAGGTGGAAGGAGGGCGACCGGCACAGGTGTCGTTGCAGAGCAACTGGATGCACCCGCCCGGCATGGACGAGGATATTCCGCAGCCGTTGCTGATGGGGGGGGATGACACGGCATCTGATCGCGCGCCATGGCATGACGAACCCGCCCCGCCTGAAAACAGGCCCGTCACCGACCATCCGGGCACGTCGCCCGCTGTTGAGGAACCTGCGCGCCCGAATCTCTTTTCGCGCCTGTTCTCCGGTGCCTCGCGCGCCGATGAGGCACCCGCCCGCCCGGATGCGTATGATGCGCCTGCACCGGCAGCGTCCGCCGCCACGCCCGCCTATACGCCACCGCAGCCGCCGCAGTGGCAGTTCCCCTCGCTTTCACTCCTGACGCCGCCGCCGCCTGCCTCCACGACCAAGCCGACCGAGGAACTGCTCAGGGCCAATGCCGCCCAGCTTGTGACCGTGCTGTCCGAATACGGGGTGCAGGGCACGATCGTGGCCTATCATGCAGGCCCGGTGGTCACGCTGTATGAACTCCAGCCCGCCGCAGGCATTCGCGCCGCCCGCGTGATTGGCCTGGCTGATGACGTGGCGCGCTCCCTGTCGGTGCTCAGCGTGCGTATCGCCACCGTGCCGGGGCGCAACGTGATTGGCATCGAGGTGCCGAATTCACGGCGCGAGACAGTCTATTTCTCCGAACTGCTCATGGACCCCCGATGGGCGCATTCTCCCGCGCGGCTCAACCTTGCGCTGGGCAAGGATATTGCGGGTGAATCGGTTTACAGCGACCTTGCCGCCATGCCCCACCTGCTGATCGCGGGCACCACGGGGTCGGGCAAGTCGGTGGGGGTGAACTCCATGATCCTGTCGCTGCTCTACCGCCTCTCGCCCGAGCAGTGCCGCCTGATCCTGATCGATCCCAAGATCCTCGAACTGTCGATTTATGAAGGCATTCCCCACCTCATGACCCCGGTGGTGACGGAACCGGCCAAGGCGGTCGCGGCCATGAAATGGGCAGTGCGTGAAATGGATCGCCGCTACCGCGCCATGGCGCACCTGCAGGTGCGTAACATCGCCAGCTACAACGAGCGCGTGACCGAAGCCCGCGAGCGCGGCGAGATCGTGACCCGCCGCGTGCAGACCGGCTACGACCCCGAAACCGGCAAGCCGACATTCGAGGAGCAGCAGCTTGCCCTTGATTCGCTGCCCTATCTTGTCATCGTGGTAGACGAGATGGCCGATCTCATGATCGTGGCGGGCAAGGAGATCGAGTCCCTGCTGCAACGCCTGGCACAGAAGGCGCGCGCGGCGGGCATCCACCTCATCCTTGCTACCCAGCGCCCCTCGGTCGATGTGATTACCGGCACCATCAAGGCCAACTTCCCCACGCGTATTTCCTTTCAGGTCATCAGCAAGTTCGACAGCCGCACCATTCTGGGCGAGCAGGGGGCCGAGCAGCTTCTGGGTCGCGGCGACATGCTGTTCATGCAGGCGGGCGGGCGGATCACGCGCGTGCATGGCCCCTTCGTGGCGGATGGGGAGGTGGAGGCTGTCGTGGCCTTCCTGCGCACGCAGGGCGAGCCGATCTATGATGATGATGTCATCTCGCCGCAGGAAGAAGACAGCGCGGACAAGCCGTTTGCCGCCCCCTCCGGTGGGGCCGAGGAAGATGGCCTGTTTGCCCAGGCGGTCGAGGTGGTGGCGCGCGAGGGCAAGGCCTCGACGTCCTTCATCCAGCGCCATCTCTCCATCGGCTATAACCGCGCGGCCAAGATCATCGAGCAGATGGAAAAGGAAGGACTGGTCAGCGAGGCCAACCATGTAGGCCGCCGTGAAGTGCTGATGCGCCGCTCGACGGAAGACGAATGAGGCCATCTTCGCCCCCGCCTGCATCCATGCAGCCCACGGGGCCCCTGCCGTTTACGGTTCTGTACCGTGACAACCGCTTCGTGGTGCTCGACAAGCCGCCGGGGTTGCCGGTCCATCCCGGCCGCAGGGGCGGGGCAAGTGTCGAGGACTGGTTTCCCCTCCTGTCAC
Source organism: Komagataeibacter xylinus NBRC 15237 (assembly GCF_001571345.1). Taxonomy (GTDB): domain Bacteria; phylum Pseudomonadota; class Alphaproteobacteria; order Acetobacterales; family Acetobacteraceae; genus Komagataeibacter; species Komagataeibacter xylinus. The sequence continues at coordinate 33,308 of NZ_BCTP01000028.1, forward strand.
GCCACCGCAACGGGCCGTGGCTTGCACACAGGCTGGATCAGGATACGGCGGGCTGCCTGGTCGTGGCGCTGCGCAAGCAGGCTTTGGTGGCGGCGCAGGGCTGTTTTGCTTCAGGCCAGGCCCGCAAGACCTACTGGGCCATCGTGCAGGGCACGCCCGCGGGCCGGTCCGGCGTAGTCACAGCCCCGCTTGGCCGGGTGGAAGAGGCCGGGCAGTGGCGCATGCAGGCTGACGTGCAGGGCGCGCAGCCCGCGCGCACGCGGTGGCGGGTGCTGGGGCAGGGCCTGGATGCGGCGGGCGCGCCCATAAGCTGGCTGGAGCTGGAGCTGGAAACCGGGCGCACCCATCAGGCCCGTGCGCATTGCGCCCTGCTTGGCAGCCCCATAAGGGGGGATGCGCGCTATGGCGCCCCCACGGCCGGGGCGCTACACCTCATGAGTCGCGGCATCACTCTGCCGCTTGACCCGCCCGTGCGGGCCATGGCCCCCCCACCTGACCATATGCGCCGCATCATGGCGCAGGCGGGCTGGGTCGTGCCACCTGTCAACGTGGAAAAGGAAACAGCACGGTGTTCGCCCATACTCTGACGCAGGAACTGCTGCGTGTTCTGGAACGGCCAGACCTGCGGGTGATTGCAGGCGCGCGGCGCATCGTGCTGGACCCGGTGCTCGAAGCGCCTTTCCGCATCCTGCCAGATGGGGGGATCGTGCTGGGCCTGCCGCTTCAGGGCAATCTTGAGCAGACAGCCTTCTTCCTGCGCCATGCGCTGGAACTTGCCGCCCTGCTGGAACGTGCCCCCCGGCAGGCTTTTCATGCCGCCTTCTGCGCCGCCCGCACGGCGGCGCTGTTCTGGTACCTTGATACGGGTCGCGCCGATACGGATGCGCCTGCCGCATGGGTGCCGCTGATGGCCAGGCCCGACGTGCCGGACAGCGCCACCCTGCGCGCAACGTGGCCCGCGCTTGCCCCCCTGCAGCCCGCGCCTGCCACCCCGCCGGTGGAGGCCGATTTCACGGCGTTGCAGGGCGTGCTGGCTTACCTGTGGAAGCGGCTCGGACCAATCGAGACCCTGATGGCCACGGGTGGCGATGCCCGGCTGGCGGTGGACCCGGCAACGGGGCTGAACCATTATGGCTGTTCGCACCGGCCCCGGCCCTGGGCCATCACCTTTGCTTCGTCCACGGCTTCATCACTGTCCGAACGCGGCTTTGCTGGTGCCGAAACGGCCCGTCTCGCCCTGGTGGCGGGGGCATTGCAGGGCCGGGCGGATGAGGCGGCACAGGCGCAGGATGCCGACATACAGGCCCGTATCGCCAGCGCGTTTGGGCTGACCGGGCATGAAGGCGTGGTGCTGGCTCCGTCGGGCACGGATTGCGAACTCTATGCGCTGGCCCTTGCGGCGCTGGCTCCCGGTGGCCGCCCGGTCAGCAATATCCTCCTTGCCCCGGAGGAGACGGGCAGCGGCGTGCCTCTGGCGGCACAGGGCTGCCATTTTGCCAATGACACCGCCCTTGGCCACGGCGTGACACGGGGGGCGCGCATTGCGGGCTTTCCTGATGATACGGAGGTGGTCAATGTGCCCATGCGCGATGGGGCGGGTCATGTGCGCGCATTGCCAGAGGTGGATGCACAGACCTGCCGCCTGACGCATGAACTGCGCGCGGCAGGCCGCCATGTGCTGCTGCATCGGCTTGACCTGTCCAAGACGGGCCTGCTCGCGCCGGGGCTGGCGGCGCTGGAACAGGCCACCGCCCCGTTTGGCGCTGGCACGGATGACCGGCCCGATGTGGTGGTCGATGCCTGTCAGGCGCGGCTCGACCCGGCACGGGTGCGCGCCTATCTGGACATGGGCTGGATGGTGATGGTGACCGGCTCCAAATTCTTTACCGGCCCGCCTTTTTGCGGGGCGCTGCTGCTGCCTGCCTGCGTGCGCCGCAGGCTTGATGGCCCGCGCGGCCTGCCCGCCGGGCTGGCGGATTACAGCTATCGTGCCGCCTGGCCCGCAGGCTCCGCGCGCGACAGCCTGCCGCATGGGCACAATATCGGCCTTATCCTGCGCTGGCAGGCGGCTTTGGCTGAAATAACGGCGTTTGGCACCATACCACGCGCCGTGGTGCGCGACCGGCTGCGTACTTTCCTCGCGGCCGTGACGGCGCAGATCGCGGCCCGCCCGGTGCTGGAACTGCTGCCGCCTGTCGCCCCCGCCCGGCCCGGGCCTGAGCAGGCATGGGACTGCCTGCCAACCATCATGAGCTTTTTTGTCCGCGCCCCCGATAGCCCCGAAGGTGGCTTTCGCCCGCTGGCGGTGGCCGAGGCGCGGCAGCTATATGCGTGGCTCAATACCGATCTTTCCGGCTGCATCCCCGCTGATGATGCTGATGCGGCCCTTGCCGCGGTGCTGTGCCATGTGGGCCAGCCAGTGCCGCTGGCCCATCCCGATTTGCCCGATGAACTGGCGGGCGCGCTGCGTATTTCGGCTGGCGCGCGGCTGGTTTCGGGCGAGCCCTCGCATGAGGGCATGGACCCGACCGAACGCCTGCGCCGCGAGGCGCGCAATGTCGGGCGCATCCTTGACAAGATTGGCCTGATCCTGCGGCACTGGCCCCGCCTTGCCGCCATGGCGCCCGTGCAGACCTACCTGCCGCATGGCTGGCGCGCGCGCGCGGTTCTGCCTGCCTGACTTTTTCCTGTTTTTTCCATGATGGATTTCCGGCGTGACGATACAGACCAACCACGGCAATTTTCTTGATACCCCGCAACTGGAGAAGGGCGTGACCCGCTTCTGGCTGATCCGCCATGCGCTGGTGGAACACAATGCCCGCATGCGGCTGTATGGCGCGATGGATGTGCCGCTCTGCCCCGACAGCCTCGTGGCGCAGCGCGGGATGTATGAAACGCTGGCCCGCCGCCTGCCAAAACCCGCCTTGTGGTTTACCTCGCCGCTGTCACGCACCCAGCATACCGCGCGCGCCATCCAGAAGGCCGGCTATGGCCCGCATGACTGGTGCGTGGAGCCTGACCTGACCGAACAGTCGATGGGCGAGTGGCACGGCATTACGCATGATACGCTGCCCGACAGGCTGAGCCTGCCCGCGCATCCGTTCTGGTCGGTGGGGGCAACGGAACTGCCGCCGCAGGGCGAAAGCATGGTGCAGGTGTGCTCGCGCGTGGGGGCCTGCCTGGACCGCCTTGCCGCCGGGCACGAGGGGCAAGACATGGTGGTGGTCAGCCACGGGGGGGCCATTCGCGCGGCCCTGGCCCATGCCCTGCGGGTTCACCCCGAAACGGCGCTGCATTTCTCCATCCAGAACCTGGCACTGAGCGTGATCGAGCGCCTGCCGGAGGGGTGGCGGATCGTGACCGTGAACGACCTGCCATTGCCCTGAACGACAGGGATGTAGAATAGACGTTTTTGGGTGCCGTCTTTTTTCAAAAAGGCAGCGTCTTTCGAAGCTTTTTGAAAAAGCTTCGCCAAAAACTTTTATTTTTTACAGTTATTTAAGCATAATTCTCAGCGCAGGGCACAGGTCAGCAGGCAGGTCTCGGCAGGGCCTGCGGCGGGGTGCAGGTCATTTGATGCGGCCAGGCCCGCCACGATCGCGGCGGTTGCCAGAATGAGCGAAAGCGTGTGCATGACCATTCCCTCCGCTGGTGGGGCGGCCTGTCCTCCGGCCTGGTTGCGGAGGCCTGAAGGCGCCCGGCCTGTTTTTCATGGGTCAGGAGTCGGTGCCATGCCCGTCCCCTGACCGGTTAACCATCATGGGCGTGCGGGGTTGCCCCGATCCAGTAAAAAGTGGCGCTCCCGCGCGACGTGCTGGCCCGTAGCAAAAGGGCTGGCTATCATGCGGGCATGACACGTCCGCTCCCGGCTTATTTCATGGATATTGCAATGGCGGAGGCGCGGGCCGCGTCGCTGCGCGGCGAGGTGCCGGTGGGGGCCGCCCTTGCCGGGCCACAGGGGCAGGTGCTTGCGCGCGCGGGCAACCGGGTGGAGGAATGGCATGATCCTTCCGCCCATGCCGAAATGCAGGTCATGCGCGCTGCGACCCGCCTGCGTGGCGGGCAGCGCCTGGCTGACTGCACGCTTTATGTCACGCTGGAGCCATGCCCCATGTGTGCGGCAGCAGCGGTGCATTTCCGTATCGGCCGGATCGTGTTTGGCGCGTATGACCCCAAGGGCGGGGGCGTGGAACATGGCCCGCGGGTGTTTGCGCAAGCCCGCTGCCTGCACCGGCCCGAGACGGTGGGCGGCGTGCGCGAGCGCGAGGCCGGGGCGTTGCTACAGGATTTTTTTGCCCGCAGGCGCGCCTAACCTATTTGTCATGCAACGGTATAACACGGGTCGGCTCTCTTGCGGCACAATGCAGGGAATGGGACTGTAAAGCTCAGGCGGCCAGTCCCGCCCCGTTGTTTCGAGATTTCAGCAGGACCTCCATGCTCAGGGATGCCATGTCAGACGTAGTAAGGTCGAACACCCTTTCCTCCCGCCGGTTTCGCACGCGGTTGCTGGCTTCGCTGGTGGCCAGCACGGTTGCCGGGGCGGGTCTGGTCTGCGCGCCTGTGGCGCGGGCCGATGAAACCGGGGTCATCCACCCCGATACCCAGATCCAGCAGTTGCCCAACTTCGTCAATCTGGTCAAGCAGGTCAAACCGGCGGTGGTCTCGATCACGGCCCGCATCAAGGATGCTGACACGGGCGAGGAAATGGGTGGCGGTGGCGGCATGCAGGGCGGCTTTCCGTTCCCGTTCCCTTTCCAGATGATGCCGCAGCAGGCGCATCGCACGGTTGAGGCGCGTGGCTCGGGCTTCGTCATCTCGCCCGATGGCTACGTCGTGACCAACAACCATGTGGTCAAGGGGGCCACCAAGGTCACGGTCACGCTTGATGATGGCACGGCGCTGCCCGCCAAGATCGTGGGCCGTGATTCAAAGACCGATATCGCCCTGCTCAAGGTCTCGCCCTCGGGCAAGCTGCGCTTTATCGAACTTGGTGATTCCGACAAGGTCGAGCCGGGTGAATGGGTGGTGGCCGTGGGCAACCCGTACGGCCTTGGCGGCACGGTGACGGCCGGCATCGTCTCCGCGCGCGGGCGTGACATTGGCGATGGGCCGTATGATTCCTTCATCCAGGTCGATGCGCCCATCAATCGTGGCAATTCCGGCGGCCCGCTGTTCACGCAGGATGGCAAGGTGGTGGGGGTGAACACCGCCATCCTTTCGCCTTCGGGCGGGTCGATCGGCATTGGCTTCGCCATTCCGTCCGATACCGTGAAGAACATTGTCGAGCAGCTTGAAAAGACCGGCCATGTCACGCGCGGCTATCTGGGTGTTACGGCGCAGGAAATCACGCCGTCCATGGCCAGTGCGCTGGGCATGAAGCCCTCGGCCACGGGGGCGCCTGCCACCGGGGCGCTGGTAGCCAGTGTGAGCGTGGGCAGCCCGGCCGAGAAGGCGGGCCTCAAGGCAGGCGACGTGGTGACCCAGCTCAACGGACAGAACATCGATACGCCGCATACGCTGGCGGTCAATGTGGCCTCCATTACGCCGGGCACCAAGGCGTCGATTGCCTACCTGCGCAACGACAAGCCGCAGACGGCAACCGTGCTGATTTCAAGCCTGGGCAAGGGCAGCACGGCCGATGGCACGGTGGGCGACAACGCGCATGATGCCGACAAGGGCCCGAAACTCGGCGTAACCCTTGCGCCCCTTACGCCTGACCTGCGCCAGCAGCTCGGGCTGGAGGAAAGCGTGCGCGGCGTGGTGGTGAGCGACGTGCAGCCCGGCTCGCCCGCCGAGCAGGCCGGTATCCATGCTGGTGACGTCATTCAGGCAGTGGGCGAAGTGCCGGTTGAAAACCCGCGCGCCACGGTCTCGGCCATAAGGCAGGCGTTCCAGGCCAACCACTCGGTGCTGCTGCGCGTGGTGCGCAACGGGCAGAGCGTGTTCGTGGCGGTCAGCCCCAATGCGGATGATAACGATGCGTCGACCGGGGATGATGACGATCAGTAAGATCGGGTGAACTGAGCGGGTCGGCAGGAGGGGCGGGACAGTTCTGTCCCGGCCCTTTTTGTGTGGGGGCGGGGATGGAACTGTGACTGTTTTTTTGGGGGGAATGGCCATTGGTATTAATCGGATGAAGGTCTACATAGCGCGTGTTTCGGACATTCCGCTGCCGTCGTCCGGGTCTCTAAGCCAAACGCTCAGGATTTGATGAGCAGGGTGCGCACTATAAATGTTTTGATTTATATCCTTTAATATTCAACCGGTATCTAACTGATAATATTGGGACACCATCATGGCCCTAACGCCAACCGATATTGAAAACGCTTTTTCGTTCATCCGGAAGAACGGTTTTGCACCCAATAGGGATGCGACGAAATGGGATGTAATCGACCCTAGGACTCTTGAGCCATTTCCGCCAAAGGCAGTTCTGCGGGTAGCATATGAACTTAAAGGCCTGCAGGCGCCTAATGTAAGTGGGGGGCCGCCTACGAATGACCCTTTGAAGGCACTTGGCTTTCAAATCTTGCTCAAGCCACATTTATGGCCTGTTAGATCTTGAATTTCTTCCCATATTA
>NZ_BCTP01000029.1 GCF_001571345.1 Komagataeibacter xylinus NBRC 15237
AAATGATTTTCCCGATGTCTCTATATAATTGGCCGGATGCAAATAAAGCCTCGGCTTGCATCTTGCCATTGTCATGGGACATTTTCGTTTACTCTCACGGCGGGCGTTTTCCTCGGCAAAAGAAACTTCCAACATCCAGAAGATATCGACTGGTCACGTCCTGACAGGGGATCACGCGTGACGGAACGTCATGATAGTCGAGTTGGAGCCCGCAAAAAAGGTGTCTGAGGTCGCAAAGGCCGCTGCTCTGGTCAGGAGAACTTGATGGAGACACTCATATGCCTGTTATGCCTGCCGTGGTTATGGCGCTGGCCTCTGGCCCCATATCTGTCACACCTGCCGCGTTTCATCTTGTCCAGACAACTTCTCCGGACACTCCGTCCCAGCCGGCGTTGATGGGGACAACCGGCGGGGAAGCCTTACCATCACCGGGAGACGCTGGGCAGGAAGGTCCGGGCGCATTGGCTGATACTGGTGTGGATCCTCGAACATCCGGGAATGTTCCAGCCCGTCGGTATTTCCATATCGCCAGCGGTTATGGAAAGCAGGTCCCACTTGGTTTCGCCGTGCGTCAGATCGTTCCGCATGGGGTGCGTGTGGTGTTCGCGGCGGACGTGGACACCAGCGTTCCTGTTGACTGGCAGGGCGGCCGGGAATGGAACAAGGTTCTGGCGACCACGGTAGCCCAGGCGGGTGACGTCATTGATGTTGGTCATAATAAAGTCGCGGTCCGACGTCGAATTCGCTGACTGGTCGCATGATGGCCCGACACCTTCGTCGTCATCACCCGAGGAAGGTTCCATGAACAAGCCCTCATCCGTCCGGAAATCCGGACTTTCTTCCCCGATGCCCAATGTCTCCCTTGCGCTGGATGCGCTCGGCGAGATCTGGCGCATCAGGGGCGGGGAGGACGTCATCGCGATGTTGGACAATGATATGACAGCGAGGACGGCCTGGCACGCCATCCTCGCTGGTGTCGCGCCGCATGAATGGCCGGATCTGGTCAGCTCCCTTGACGCGCTGATCCCCTATCTGCGCGGCCGCAGGGACCTGTTGTCGGCGGACAGCCCTTTTGGACGGGGCGTAATCTCGGAAAGCAGGCGCCAGGCGCTTCATCGCCTTCTTGCTCCGGAAAGGATTGCCCTGCTGGAGGCTGTGACGCGTCCGGCTACACGTCAGGAGGCCGCATGATCGGTCTGCGCTTCCGTGTCCTGTTGTCAGTGGCCGCCGCTCTTGTATCGATACAGGGGCATGCGCAGACCATGTCATCAGCCGCCTCTGGCGCCACGACATCTACGGGAAGCGTCGGCTGCGCCGCCCTGACCCAGGCGGCGGCAACAGCCGTAAACGAACGCGTTCAGGCCAACGATGCTTACGAAAAGCAGCCGGATAGCGTCAACGGCCTATCCTGCCTGAGCAATTTTTTCAACGGCACCGGATTGAATCTCATCACGAACGGCCTTGACCCCGCGGCACTCCTGCAGGCCGTCGAGGGCCAGATAGGTGGCCAGGTCTGTCAGGCCGCACAGGCGGCATGGGGTAACGCCATGGGGTCGACCCAATGTGGACTCAGTTTGTCAGGCGTTAACCTGGGGCTCGGTTTTGGCTCGAGTAGCGGGCTCATGTGCCCGAGCCTGAGTTTCGGTGGTGGTGGGCCGCCAATCGCGACCGCCATTGCGGGGACGTCGAGCGGTACGACTGATCTGTATATCAACGGATCTCCCCAGCTTCCGACCGGATACAGCCTGAGCAATCTCGTGGACGGAGTGTTCTGATGCGCAGGCTGCAGATGGTTATCATTGGTGTTGCTTCGTGCGTCTGCGTGCTGGCAGTCACGCCGCGTCCGGCATACGCGCTTTTCAGTGACGCCGCTGTCGTTGCAGCGATCAAGCTTCTTCAGGCGTTCACGGGCAACGCCCTCAATACGATGACAAAAAATCTGACGGACAGCATCGATTCAAACCTCAGTAGCCTTACAAACCCGAATTCCGTTGCGTCTCTCCTGACGAAGGGTTTCACGCAGGTTGCCAATTACGCGAAAGCCCAGGTCGGTGCCCAGTCGCAACTCATGGATGCCCAGGACGCAGCGATGGCCGGATTTCTACGGCGCCAGCAGGAAACCGGAATCCGGGACGAGCATATGATGAACCCGGAATTCTGCGCGGGCCTTGACGCCCAGCAGTCCACCGTGGCCGCGTCCAAAGCGGCGCGCTCTGCGGTGTACGCCATTGCGACCGTGAGCGATCCCCGCGGTGAGGCAGGTCAGGGAACGCCCTCCTATTACGGCAAGTCACAAGGCACGGATGCGAACATGTCCCTGCACCTCAAGCGCTACTGTTCGTCGGACGACGTGGCCCAGGGGCTCTGCTCTTCCGTGTCCCGGCTGCCGAACGCCGACCAGCGTGCTGCCAGCCTGTTCGGCGCTGATACCCTGTCTGCGAATGGCGCTGTGGATGCAGCCAATGATTATGCGACTACCCTCATCCAGCCAGTAGCGCCTGCAGCCCTGCGTGGCGAGCAGCTGTCCAGCCTTCGTGGACGTGAAGCCGCGACCCGCCGACGGTCATACAACAGCCGTATGTCTCTTGCCCGCTGGGTCGCGGGCTACGTCACATCACTTGGCGTTCCGTCTGTCACGCTCACGCGGGACCAGAAGGCTGAAATGACGGCCGAGGGGCTCACGCCGCTCGACAAGGCGTCGTGGTTGCAGGCCATGGCGCTGGAAGTCAATCGCAGGGTGTCCAGCGTAAGCTGGAACGCCTCGCTCCAGGCAATGCCTCCCGCGTCCATCATGCGCGAGGTCGCCACCGAAATGGCGCAGGCCAATTACCTGGCACTCCAGAACTACCGCCTCAGTCTCTATCTGGCGACCATGGGAGCTGCCCGGGTCGCGCAGGAAGAAGAGGTCGCCTTCAAGGACGGCCTGACGCCGATGCCTTCCCCCACGATCAATCCCTAGAGGTTTGCCATGTCTGAGGCCCAGCAGAAAACCGGCGATATCGAGGATGTGCTGAAAACCCTCGATCGCGTGCAGTCCGAATACAGAAAGCAGGCGCCCGGGCAGGCCGCCGCATATGACCGGCTGCGGCAGGAATCCCGTGAGCCTGACGTCCAGAATGATCCCGGGTTCCGTACGCGCGTCGCATACGCCGTGCAGGATGTAGAGCGCCTTTTGGGACCGACGCTTGAAAAGGAGCATCCTCTCCGCGCCGAGATGACAGAGCGCGCGGCGCATTACCCAGGTCTGAACGAACCTGTGGTCGCTGCGATGATGCGTGAAACGCATCGCCTTCAGCAGCCAGAAGTAAACGCGATCCGGACACTTGCCAGTGAACTGGTTGAAGGACATCAGGATCCGGACCACCCGGACATCGCGCACACCATCGAGAGCCTGAGGGCGACCGTCTTTCCCGAACCGGGGCACCAGCCAGCGCCAGGGCAGAATCATGCTGCCGGGTCTGCGCACGATGAGAAAGGTCAAGCGGATAAAACCCGTGGAATGGCGTCCCCGGGGGAGGGCATTCCGCCAGGACCGGAGCAGTCGGCTAACACCCGATCCGGGCAGACCCACACGGCAGATCCTCAGAAGGACTTTCGAGAGAAGCAGGCAGGCCCCGCGAAAGACGCACCGGAAAACCGATCCACGATGGATGGCAACGGAACAAAGGAAAAGGCGGCAGCGAACACACGGGAAACGAACGCCGCTACCAGGGATCAGGAGGAAGTAAAGGTTATTCGCGGCGGGGGCTTTGCCCGCCTCGCGGAAGCGATTGCCTCGCGCATTGATAGCCAGCCTGCGAGCCCGGCATCATCATGGATGGAAAAGGCCGTCGATTTCAGCACCCGGCTGCACAACGCGCGTGACGAAAAGAGCCTGGAGGCGACCGAACGTCTGGGAAAGCAGGCGGTGGAGGCCCTGCGTGACCTCAGGGAGCGGCCAGCTTCCTCCATCATGGCGGCGATTTCAGATGCAGGAAAGGGTGATCCTGACGGTGTTGCCGGTGTGTTGTCGGAGATGAAGGCCGGTGGCCGGTATGCCGATCTGCATAGCCAGTTTGTGACGGAGAAACAGAATAACCAGGCGTTCGCGGCGCAACTGGAGAATGTCACCAGCAGGCTCGAAGCCTACGGAAAGGGAAGGGACGCCGCCGAGGCAACAGGCCAGCGCATGGGAATGCCCGGCAGTGTGACGCAGCGCTTCACCCAGCTCGATGCCGAGATCGGCAGGACTGCGGCCGAGGTGCCCGGAAAAAAGGAGGGGGCCAGTGCGCTGGAAGATGTGAGCGAAAAGGTCCGCGAGATGATGCACAAGGCCGTAACCGCGGTGACGGATTTCATGACGCGGATGAATCCCGGTCCCACCGCCAGTCCTGCGCCGTGACTTCGCCGCTGGAGGACAAACCATGACGCCCTTTCGTCGCCTTGTATTCGCCATCCTGCCGCTCCTGTTTCTGTCGGCTCTTACCGTGTCCGCTGCAGCGCAGACGGTCGTCGCGACCGGTTCAGGGGATGCAGCCAGCAGCACGGGCTATAACGTGACATGGGACCTGCTTGATCCGGGCAGTGATTGGGCGGCGCAGGTCATCCGGTCCGTATTCCCGGTTTTCGGGCAGGATACGGGCGCGCCCAGCATCGGCAACGAGGCGACCGTCATAGGAACCATGATCGGGTGGTTCTCCGGGTTTGTCATGGCATTTGCGATGGCGGTCGTAAGCTATATCTACTTCATGAACATCCACCGGGGTGCAGAAACAGCGCAACTCCTTGGTAACAACCAGACCAGCATGTCGATTGTGCGGATCGGGATTGCGGCCATCCTGATGTGGCCGCTTCCGACAACCGGCTTCAATGCGGCGCAGGCCGTTGTCGTGCAGGGCTCGCTCTGGGGCATCGGTATGGCGAAGGTCGTCTATGACAAGGCGAAGCAGGCAATCGGACCAGACGGCAAGGTCATCGCACAGCCCCTTATCCCCGGCACAAAAGGGATTGTGACCGGTCTTGTGAAAAATGAGTTCTGCCGGGCCATTATTAACATTGCTGCGAATAACACGAACCTGATTGCGGCCCCGACCGGGCAGACCGTCCTGTCCGTGACCGGCGGAAAGATGGGAATCATCAACTATTCTTACAATATGGCAGCCGGCGCAGGAGACGGGACACCAGTTTGCGGGGCCGTAAGTCTGCAGGCGCCCAATACTGACGCAGTGAATCTGGCTGGTTTCCAGGTCGACCAGGCGGGTATGCAAAAACAGGTTCTTGATTCCGTGATCCTTGGCGACATTCGCAGCCAGGTTGCGCAGGTCGCGCAGAATTACTGGCAAACGAAAACGACAGCGTCCCTGGCCCCACTCATGACCATCATCGTCAATGCCACCAACGATTATGCGTCGCGTCTCACGACGCAGGCGGCACAACTGCGTTCGAAGCTTCAGGACACGGTCAACAATCAGACGCTCGCGCTCCACCAATGGGGGATTTCGACGAACGGAGATGCGGTCAACACCAGCAACCAGATGGATACTCTCGGGTGGACCGGCGCAGGAGCCTACTATCTCGAATTCGCGCGCCTCAATGGCCAGACCCTGTCTCTCATGACCGCAACGCCAACCATCACTACGCCATCCTATTCCGGTCTCGGAAACTATCTTGCCTCGGACATTGCGCCCCTGGTGCAGTCTGCGGACACCTTTATGGAGAACATCGACAGCATGGTTGCGACGCAGGATGGCGTGACCGCGCCAGGCGGGAATGCGGACCTGTACACGGGCGCGATACCGGGTGGAGACGGTGCAGGTGTGCTCGACCAGCTGTTCCGCGCCCTGCACCTGAACGATTATGCCCTGCAGATCGTAACCGGATTTATCGAGCCGTCCGGGACGAACGGCTACTGGACGGATCCGTTTGGCAATCTCATGTCACTTGGAAACTGGATGATCACGACTGCCCTTCTCACGATGGGCACTGCGTCGGTTCTTTCTTCTACGGCCGGGACCGTTGGTATCGGCGTGCTGTCGCTTCTGAGCGGGAATCCAGAAGGTGCCGTTGCGGCAGGGGCCGGGCACGCGCTGATGCACTTTTTTGGCGCGCCGATTATCGGCGGCTGTTTCGCCATGCTTATGCCAGGCCTCACCATCGCCTATGTCATCCCGATGATCCCGTTTGTCATGTGGATGTTTGCCGTGGCTGGATGGTTCATCATGGTCTGTGAGTCCGTGATTGCAGCGCCTCTGTGGATGCTCGCGCATATGACCATGAACGGGGAGGGGCTGCACGGTCATGCAAAACAGGGTTATGCCCTTCTGTTCAATGTCATCTTCCGGCCGGTGCTGATGCTATTCGGGCTTTTCCTTGGATATTTTATATTTGATTCAGTGTCGTGGCTGATCCACATGTGTTTCGGCATTGCGGCCGGACTGGTGCTGTCAAACGGTTGGATTGTCAGCAACTTCCTCGGCATGATTGTTCTGGTTAGCCTCTTTGTCATGATTCACGTCACCCTGGCGTTCATTTCATTCAGGATGATCTCGATCCTGCCCCAACGGGTTCCCGCCATGATCGGATTCGGTGACGTGGATCGCGTTGATATCGACCAGTTCAGCAGGGACGCCGCCGTTGTCGGTATGGCGGGCACGTTGCTCTCGATTCAGCAGTCTCTGGCAGGAAATAAAGCAGATAATCAGAATGGGCCGGGACAAGGCAACGGTGGCATATCTTCTGGTGCTCGGGCTCTAATAAGTGATACAACAATGAAAAAGAGCGTCTGACTTTAGGGTCAGGAGGAACTGAGATGTCGAACTATGGTGGCCTGAGCGGGGCTGCAGCGTTCATGTTGGGACGTGCATCGCACCAGTACGAACAGACGCTGGGAAACTCCATACAACGTGCGCTTTACGGCCGACGGTCTGCGCGACCGACAGAAGCCGATGAACTCGCTGACCTGCTTTCGCAGATGACAAGCTTACTGCGACAGAAGAACGCGGAATCTGACAGACTTGAGGAGCATCTGCTCAGATCCAGGGAATATGCTTCTGGTCTGGAGGCTCAGATCAAAGACCTGAAAGACACCCTCGCTCTTGCAGATGCAGCAACTGCGCGGCAGGCAGCTCAACTCAAGGCTGCTGGGGACCGAGAGGAACGCCTGGCGTGCGATCTTGAGGCAGCCCACGACAAATACCATCGACTTAGCGATGAGCATACAGTGCTGAAGACCAAAGCCGAGAACATGGAACGACGGATTTGGGGCTACCTTTCCATGGAAAATGAATGGAGAAAGCGGCAGCCCTAGGTTCTGTTGACAAAAGGTCTTCCCAGACCGGTCTGGACGTGATTCAAAGCTGGTCTTTGCAGAGACCTGTAGATGCGTGGTGACCTGACGGACGAGGAATGGGCGATCATTGGCGGCCTGCTGCCACCTGAACGTGGCCGTTGGTCACGCCCGGCACAGGATAACCGTCTGTTTCTCAACGGAATGCTTTATGTCCTGCGTGTTGGTTGCCCATGGCGGGATATGCATGAGCGCTACGGAAAATGGAACTCGGTCTATGTCCGGTTCCGTCGATGGGCCGAGCAGGGTGTCTGGGACGCTCTGCTGGAAACGCTGGTTGAACTTGGGCTGACCGATGACTGGCAGCATATGATCGACAGCACGGTTGTTCGGGCTCACAGCCAGGCTGCTGGCGCAAAAGGGGGACACATAAGGAAGGCTTTGGTCGAAGCCGCGGCGGCTTTACGAGCAAGATCCACGCCCGCGCTGACGGTCAGGGACGCCCTCTTGGCTTTGAACTGACGGGCGGTGAAATTTCTGACTACTCCGGCGCTGATGCCCTGTTGGACCTGCCGGTCGTGACACCGCGCCAACTTCTGGCCGATAGGGGATATGATAGTGACAGGATACGGGAGAACCTGCTTTTTCGAGGTATTCTTCCTGTTATCCCGCCGCGTTCAAACCGCACAGAGGATATCCCCTGTGACTTCCGTCGCTATCGGGATCGCAACCGTATCGAGCGGATGTTCAACAAGCTGAAGCAGTTTCGCCGTATCGCAACCCGCTATGACAAGACGAGAAAATCGTTCCTCGCCTTTCTCAACCTCGCCGCAGTCAAGTTGTGGCTACCGTCTTTTGTCAACAGAACCTAGTCGCAAGATCCTTGGTCAGGATGGTCGCCTCTACGCGGGAGACCATTCGTGAAACATTTCATTCTGCCTCTTGTCCTCTCCCCATGGCTTGCGGCATGCAGCGCTGGCAACGTGTCATCCGCTGCCCATGTGCATGGCCCAAAGGCTCCCCCAACCAGGCATGCGCGTTATGATCCGCACGCTGCATACGGATCGACACACGTAATCTGGACACCCCCCACGTACGATCGCGCCGGTACGATCGTCCGGCCTGATGATCCACGGGCGATGTCGGGGCGCGAGGATTATGAACACGCCTCTTGGGCAACAGGCGCTCAGGGCGGCGACAAGAACGCGCCTCCCGGCACGTTCTGAGTGCTCCGCCGATCCTGTCTATTCACCAGCGCAATGCAGACGGACTTGCGCTTACGGCCTGCGGGGAATGAGGCTGTCGGCGGTGGCGACAAATTGGCGAGCGGAACCTAGGCGGCGTTCGCGGATCTGCCAGTTGAGCCACGCGTTCTGAAACGCCACGAGTGTCAGAAATGTCCAGAAGGGCGCGAACTCCAGCGCAGCAAGGATTTGGCTGCCCTTCCAGTGGGAAAGGAGCATTTCTCCGGTCCAGCCAAGAACCAGAACAACGGCGAGCATACTGGCAGCGAGCGCCCGCCTGTATGTCTCATGTTGTCTCTGATCGAGTAAGATCGCGACAACGCGGGGTTCGACGCCATATTCGGCAGCAATCGCGGCGATATCAATAGGGGTACCGTCTGGCGCCCGCGGGTTCTGCATGCCGGCTTTAGGCTTCAGTAATGCCTTCCCGAGGGCTTCAATCAGCGCGGCATTTCTCGTCACATCGGACCAGGCGACCAATGTACGTGGATCGCCAATCACCAGGCGGGCAAGCTTGCGCGTTCTTGCAAAAAAACGTCGCGGGCCGGTCTGGTCCTGTCGTGTCTTCATTGCGAGACCGAGGTGAGAAACGTGGCGACATCGGTGGGAACGCCGTCGATCCGGCCGATCCGGCCATTGCGGTGCATCCAGACGAAGGTTGGGGTCCCTGTGAGCCCTAGCTGCCGTGCAATCTCCGTATTGCGGACAAGCTTCTCCCCACTATCCGGTTCAGGTGCAGCCAATCCCGGGTTTAGACGACCGTTGACCCACGCTTGTGCCATCTCGTTTGCCGGGAGCGACAGCATGGCTCTCGCATTGACGCTACTGGCGCCATTATCCTCGTAATCAAGCAATGACAGCGGGACTATTTTCAGGCGAACTTTCCCGGCATCGACTGCGGGCTGAAGGATATGCATCGCCTTCATCGAGTAGACACATTGCGGGTCTATGAACATAATGACTTCTGGCGCTGAAGGTGTCCCTATAAGGCCTCCCGAGAGACCCTGGAGCCCGGACTGTTCGTTAGCGTCGGATGAAGCGCCAGAGATACTGATTTCTGGGACGGCTCCCGGAATGCCCCTGATCTGGTCTTTCGTGATATCCTGTCCGGTGGCGCCCCACATGCGGGCAGCGACTGCTGCCTTGCCATCCGGGGTCGCATAGATGACCTGAAAACGGTTATCTGCCCGAACAAACATTCCCCTGATGCCATCGACCGGTGCGAGATCGTGGGCGCGCGACCCGGCCAGGGAACGTAGGGTGTCGTAGGGTACCGGGATCAGCGTGCCGCTAAGCACGATCGCGTGGCTTTCCGGGGCGAAAAAGACCAGGAGTTCGTTCCGGGTATGGGCAATGCCAGCTTCGAAGCCGTGGAGATCGGGTAGTTTTTCGATGTTGGCCCCGGCGATCCCAAGGTGGGCAACTGCATCGGTCCTACCTTTATCATTGTGTTCCAGGGGCGGCCCTATGGTGTCGCTCCTGGACTCAATCGGAATAGACACAGAGCATTGCTGTCCTCGCGCTGGCACGTGCATGAACAGGAGAAATGGCAACACGTAGAAACTGCGCATGGCGGACTCCGGACAATACCTATGTCCCGTACGCCCTGATCACGCGACTACGATTAAAAAATCATTCCTTGTTGTTCCCCCTTTCTCGAGACAGGGGATTTTCAAAAGCAGGGTTAATCGGGGGGAGAATAAACGTCTCTTCTGCCTCGCTTCCTAACTCGTCGACTGACATCTCGCTTATCATTTTTACAAGGATATCAACGCGGAGTTGCAAATAATGGCAATCCGGATAGTCCTTTTTCAATTGACAGCCTTTTTCGTGGCAAAGCACCAGGATAGGATAAAGTGCCTGCGCCTGTTCACGCCTCGCTATTGAGGTTTTCGCCGGAGAAGCGATGTATTCAATATTGCACCTAAGCGCTAAAGTTGCCTGAACCAGCGTCAAACATAGCTGTGCGGACGGTTCGTCATCGATTAGCTCGAAACGCGAGTGAAGTTCATCAAACTTCATGTCATCCTCACAGTGATCAAGACGAACACACTGAAGCAACGCAGTGCACGGTTGCCATGTTTCTTACGGAGCGCTGGAGCGGCATAACCCGATATACTTTGCTATTATTCACGATTTTCGCCGTGATTTAATCTGGTCACCTAGCTCCACGGAATCATGATCAGGCTACCCAATCTACACGATTCCGTATCGTTGTAACGTATATCTCATTATTGTTACCGAGTGTTTCGTCGATATTCTGCGGGCAACGTATGTTCGAAACATGCGGAGCTATTGCTGGGTGATCGAAGGGCAGTCATGCCTGGATGGCAAGAAAAAGCGTCTTCTACGTCATCTTGCGATCGGTCGTGGCTTGAAGCAACCACCAACATGCTGGATGACTGACGTATCGGAAGACATCCGCATCGTACCATTCGACCCATAGATCGCAGGAAATGATCCATGCATGCTCCAAGCGAAGTTGCAAAAGGCTGAAAGAAGTTCAGAATATCTGTACTTGGATAATAGATCATGTTAGCATCATGCGATGCGCAGGACCAATATGACATCCAGAAGATCAACGAGCGCCGTTCCCCCAGAGAAAACAATACAGCTTGGACTGTTCCCGCTATCGGTCCAGTTGCGCCGTATTCAACCCAGTTTCAATGAGTGGCGGTATTACGGACTGTCAGTTCAGCCCGACCTGTTCGGTGGTGCCGCGCTTGTTCGTAACTGGGGCAGGATCGGGACAGCTGGCACCCAGCGCGTGGATCTCTATCCGGATGAAGGCGCCGCGGTGAATGCCCTGATCGCGATGATCCGTTATCGCCTGAAACGCGGCTATATCGTTACACAGCCATGACTGGCTGCATTACCTGCAGGGGTAACCCGGTGTGATCATCGGACAGGTGATAGAGATAAATACTGTATCCGCTCACCACGTCATGGAAAATTCGTGTGTGGATATATTCGGACTAAAAAACTTATCATCGACATTGGGGTGAGCCGTAGTTTTTGTGAAAGGCCCGTTGCATAAGCCAGTTTACGCCGTCTGATAGCGTAATCAGGGGCAGGCTCCGCCGCATACAATTTGCGTAAAACTTGATGTTCATGGTGCGATGTGATCGATGTATGCAACGTACCGCAATATATAATTCAGCTTTCGATACGCCATATTTTGCCGATTGCATATAGACTTACACTCCGGCAATGTTATTCGGTAAAAATATAGCGGAGAGGCTTTATCATGGACCAATCAGACGACCTATCCCCGGCAATTGTAATTGCCATGAGCGACATAGTGGCAGCGCATCTCGGCAATACCAATACCTCTCTGCCGACAGAACATGTCCCGGCGTTTATCCGCGATGTCTACGCTGCTATCCGCGAAACAACACCGGCCACAGAGAAAAACAGCAGCATTCCTGCCCAGCAGCCTGCAGTTCCAGTCGGGCAGTCGGTGTTTCCTGACCACATCGTCTGTCTGGAAGATGGCAAAAAACTCAAAATGCTCAAGCGTCACCTGCAGACAAGGTACGGAATGACGCCAACGCAATACCGGGAGAAGTGGCAGCTTCCTATGGATTATCCCATGGTTGCTCCGGAGTATGCCAAAATGCGAGCGACTCTGGCGCGAGACGCGGGTCTCGGACGTAAGGTTTTGGTACCCCAGACCGCTCCCGTGGACGAAGCAACCGCAGCACCTTCTGTCGATAGTGCGACGAAAGAAGTGTTGATCGACACTGCTGAGGCTGTATTACCCCCCAAAAAAACGATTTCGAAGCGATCCAGGTCGTCGGCAACTGAAACCGGATCTTCCGCGGCATCGCCAAAGAAAACGCCGGGTTCCAAGACTTCAGCGAGACCGCGTGCGGTACGGAAGACCGGCACGAAAGCAAAAGGGGCCAAGGTCTGACTGATCAGCCCGGCCTATCCGGCTTTGTCATAAGGCAGCCAGGCATCACCCGAACGTCAGGATGATCAGATGATGAATGTTCATGAGGAAGATGTTCGAGTTATCATTGCGCCAGTTCGCGCCACACTGCTCAAACTGGAAGATCTCGTCGCCGGGATTACCGATCTGAACGGGCATGATGAAATTGACTTTGGACAGTCTGTAGGTGACGAAAGCTGGTGAACACCAAATCGCAGGTCACGTGGGTTCCGGACTGCGGCGACATTGTCTGGTTGGAATTTGATCCCTCAGCCGGGGCGGAAACGGGCTGTGCATCGGCCTGCGGTGCTTCTCAGCCCTGCAAGTTATAATGCCAAAGCGGGGATGACGCTTTGCTGCCCCATGACCACTAAAATCAAAGGCTATCCGTTTGAAGTAGCCGTAGTAGTAAAACCCGCCAGTGTGGTCCTCTCTGATCAGGTGAGAAGTCTGGACTGGCGGATGCGGAACGCGAAGCTCAAAGGAAAGGTCTCGGCAAAGGAAATTGAGGCAGTTCG
Organism: Komagataeibacter xylinus NBRC 15237; assembly: GCF_001571345.1. Taxonomy (GTDB): domain Bacteria; phylum Pseudomonadota; class Alphaproteobacteria; order Acetobacterales; family Acetobacteraceae; genus Komagataeibacter; species Komagataeibacter xylinus. Next base: position 12,961 of record NZ_BCTP01000029.1, read on the forward strand.
TCAGCATGCCAGATTACTGGCTGGCCGAGGAAAACAGGGAAGCCCGAACATTTCAATGTATTCAAACATGTCCTGCCGGACTTCTTAATATGTGGTGTAGGTTCGACGCTCCATGCGCTTGTCTGATGAGCGATCAACCACGTTCTACGCCGACATACAGGGCAACGTTGGCCTCTGCGCCAGAAAACGGAAACATGAGATGTGCAGCACAGCCGAACAGGGTCACGTTCGGTTGCGGCTGCCAGCACATTCCTGGCGGTAGGTTGCTATACGTTAGCAATGGCACCGGGCTGTGGTCGGGTTTTGTAATCTAATTGGGCAGGGGTGTGAAATCACCTGTTTCAGTCTGGGTGCGGGGTGAGTCTGGAGCCTTATCCTGACGCCGATGAGCGTTCAAAACGCCGGGTACCGGCTAGACGAGCCATCAGCCCGCATATGAGTGCGGCTGCACAACGCGGGCCTATGTATGATACCGGTGATCGGGTTGAAAAAGGCAGAGCTGGGTACCGAGGGCACGACAGCATCATGTCCGTCCGTAGCAAGGAACTTTAACAGATGCTCAAATCCGAGATACGAGCCTAGCCAGCTGTGGCAGAGCAGCACAAGTGGGCAAGACGCCACGCCTGCGGTGGGTATTATTGACAGCCAGTCGGTTAAAACCGCTACAACAGCGGCCGCTGTGGTTATGACGCGAGCAAAAAAAATCAAGGGTCGCGAGCGGCATATCTCGACCGACACGCTGTGTCATGTCGTGGCAGCTGTCGTGCATCCCGCCGACATTCAGGATCATAACGGTGCGCCGCCGGCAGCAACCAAAATACGCTCATTGTTCGCTTGGCTGCGCCATCTGATTGGTGAGGGTGGATATGCTGGCGAGAAGTTGCGTGGTGTGCTGGTCGAACGTGGCCGACGGACGATCGAGATCGTCAAGCGCAGCGATCGGGCTGAAGGCTTCATCATCATGCCGAAACGCTGGATCGTGGAGCGTCGCTTCGTATGGCTCGGACGCTGCCGCCGTTTCACGAAACATGTCGAGGCACCAATCTCGTTATCCTGTGCACAGTTGATGATTGTCCATATCTGCAGGGTGCTGAGACAAATCAATCAAACCGCTTTCTAATTCAGGCTCTAACAGAGCCTTAAATTCACATATGAAATTATCGTTTACTCTAAATATAGAAATGATAATCATTTTCATAATATAAATTCTCTTTTGTAGACCGGATGTTCAGGTTCACGTCAGGTTTCTCTGTTACCGTCAGAAAGTCATCGTCGTGATGGCAGGAACTTTATGTACGCCGGGGAACAGACGCTTATTATGCAAAGGATAGTGCGGGATAGTCTGTATGCAGCCTGTATTTTCTTCCTAGGGGTGTCGGCCGCTTGGGCGGATGATGGGACAGAGGGCATATGTATGACGGTCCGGCATGGTATACGTTTGCATGTAGATGGCATGTATGGGGGTTATCCCCATTCCGTACTGCGTGACGCCGTGCTGCAGGGCGTGGCGTGCCCCTCTGATGAAGCTGAACGGCATGTCTTCGGTCTCATTGCCGACCCGCCGCCACACCTGCGTATTTCCGTTACGAGGCCCATGGGGCAGGGGCAGCAGGGGGCGATTTCGGCCCGGCTGTTCTCGCAGGGGCATTTTGTCATCGGGGAACGCATGTCCCTTTCGCCCCTGGCGCGTTCGCAGTCCCCGTTTTCGGTCACGTCCGAGATCAATCTGCTGATGGCGCGACTGTGGAGCGATTTGGCCGAACGGATCAGCCATGGTGGTCGCGCCATTCCATGATGGCCTGAAGCATGAACCGCGCCATCCCCCCCATTGTGTCGATCGCCATGGCCTGTGCCCTGCCATGGATGGCCCTGGCCCAGGACGCCCGCCCTGGCCCATCCTTCCATGAAGCCGTCGGCATGGCCTGGGCGATCGATCCCGTCCGCACCGAACTTCAGGTCGGCCATCATTCCGCCCGCGCCCGCGCCAGCGCTGCCGGGTCATGGTTTGCCGGCGGCCCGACCCTGTCGGGTGAATACATGGATGACCACATGCTGGGCAGTAACGAAGGCTATACAACCTATCAGGGCGGCGTGTCGGTGCCGCTGTGGCTGCCGGGGCAGGGCAGCGCCACGAAACAGGTCGCCAGCGCGGAAGCCGCGTCGATTGATGAGCAGCTCAATGTCGAACACATGGCGCTGTCCATCCGGGTGCTGGACGCAGCTGCCGCCGCCCTGATTGCCCGTACCCGGATGGATGTGGCCCATGCCCTGTACGATGCGACAGCGCGCATGGCCGGCAATGCGACGCATGCGGTGCATGGTGGGGAACTGGCCTCGGTCGATGGGCAGATGGCGCAGGCGGCGATGGAGAACGCGCACAATGAACTGGCCCTGGCACAGGAGGAAGCGCAGAACGCGACTACGGCCCTGGAGGTGCTGCTGGGGCGTCCGGTTGTGCCCGACCTGAGCCGTTATGGCGGCGGCGACGTGACGCAGGCCCGTTTTGTCAGCCCGCGCGACATGGAAGACAACGATCCCCGCATAAAGGTCGCGCACCGCAATGTGGAAGCCGCCGAAGCGAACATGAAACTGGCGCGCCGTTCGTTCATGCCCAACCCGGAAATCGGCGTGGACGCCATTCATGAAAAGCAGTACGGCAGCCCGTGGGATGATCGTGTGGGCGTGAATTTCAGCATCCCCCTGCCCAGCGAGGTCCGTAACACGCCCATCATGTCCGAAGCCCGCAACCGCCTGGCCACGGCCACCAGTCAGGAAACGCAGGCGCGGCGCATGGTGCATCTGGAAATGATGCGCGTGCGTGAACGCCTGATCGCGGCCACCACGGCACGACAGGCTACCCGCAGTGCCGCAGAGAATATGGAAAAGCGGGCCCAGGCGCAGGAACGGGCCTGGCGGGTAGGCGAAGGCAGTGTGGATACGGCGCTTGCCGCCCGGCAGGCGGCCGCCAATACCCGACTGGCCAGTGCCCGGGCTGAGGTGGAGTGGCATGTCGCCAGCATCCGCATGCTGATTGCAACAGGTGTTGTGCCATGAAGCGGATTGCCTCCATCCTGTTTCTTCTCGGCCTGCCTGCCCATGCCGGGGAGGGGGCGCTGCCCCCGATCGTGAAGCTGGACGGGGCGGCGGTTGCCAATGAAGGGGTAACCATCGTCACGGCCAGGCCGGGTCGCGTGGCACCCATGCTGCCGGTCATGAGCCGGGTCATGCCCGATACGACGCGGGTCGTGCATATCCATCCCGCCGGCAGTGGCAAGGTGCTGGCAGTACTGTTACAGCCCGGAGCATCCGTGCAGCGGGGGCAGGCGCTGGTGCGCTATCAGGATCATTCCCTGCATGTTGCGCGCCTGCAGGCGGTTCAGATGCGTGCAGCGCTTGCTGCCGCCATTGCGGCCCGGACCGATGCGGCAGGCGCGGTGCAGCGGGCTAGGGCACTGGCTGGCGAGAGCATATCATTGGCCGAACTGCGCCGCAGGCAGGACGTGCTGGCACAGGCGGATGCCACCATGCGTGCACGCCAGGCGGATGTGGACACGTTGGGCCACCGTTTTGCCGAGGAGTTCAATTCATCATCGGAGCAGGACAGTCAGGGCGCGGAAGACGAAACCTCGACCCTGATCTCCCCTGTCAACGGCATGGTGCAGGTGATCGGTACGTCAGTGGCGGGTGATGTGGACCCGAGCATGGATGTGGCTACCGTCGCGGATCTGTCCAGCATATGGCTTGTTTCTGACATCCCGCCAGACCAGGCAGCGCGGATCGCACCAGGCGGCCAGCAGGTAACGCAGACGGCAGACGGCCCGTTTACATCCCGTATCGATACGGTGGACGGCATGGCCAGCCCCCTGACCGGGCTGGTCCGGGTCATAAGCCGTGTGGCCAACCCCACTGGCGCGCTGGTGCCCGGTATGGTGCTGGATTCCGCACTGGCCCAGCGTGACAGCGTGGCGGGTCTTGTCGTGCCGTCCGAAGCCATCCAGCAGATTGACGGGCATAGCGTCGTGTTCGTGCGGGTGAACGCGACGGATTACCGGCCGGTCGTGGTCGATGTGGCACTGGATGACGGGCGGCAGGCAGTGCTGCGTTCCGGCCTGAAAGGGGGCGAGCCGGTGGTGGGTCATGGTAGTTTTGCCCTGCGTTCCGTCATTGGTCTGGCCGGAATGGATGCAGACTGATGGCACATGCCTACCTTGCCACCCTGATCCGCGCGCGCATGCTGGTGCTGGGCGGTCTTGGCCTGCTGCTGGCCGCGGGCATCATGGCTGTCCTGGGCCTGCCGGTGGAAGCGGTGCCGGATATTTCGCCCCGGCAGGTTCTCGTCTCGGTCGTGGCACCGGGCCTTGCGACGGAGGAAGTGGAAAAACTCATCACCTTTCCCGTCGAGACCAGCATGACCGGCATCCCCGGCATGACCGACCTGCGTTCCGTATCGCGTGGCGGCGTCTCGGTAGTGTATGTGCAGTTTGCCGATGACACCGACATCAACCTGGACCGCACCCGCGTAAACGAGCGCATACAGCAGGCGCGTTCAAACATATCCGTGCCCGGCATCACCGTCAGCATGGGGCCGCTGGCCACTGGCATGGGCGAGATCATGCAGTTCCAGATCCGTGGCGCGGGGCGTTCGCTCATGGAACTCAACCGCATCATGAACTGGACCGTGGTGCCGCAGATGCGTCTTGTACCCGGTGTGGTGGATGTCAACGTCAATGGCGGGGCGGAAGAAACCTATGAAGTGACGCTGGACCCCGCGCGGCTGATCGGCAGCAACCTTTCGGTGGGCGAAGTCTATCGTGCGGTGGATGCCGGCAACGCGGCATCCGGCGGCGGATGGATCACGCACCATGCCGAACAGCAGAGCGTGGTCGGACGCGGGCTGGTCGGCAGCCTGGCCGACTTTGGCAACATTGCCGTGCGCACCAACCCCGATGGGTCCGCCGTGCGGCTGCGCGATCTTGGCCGCGTGCGCGCAGGCGCGCGCACCCGTCTGGGGGCGGTAACGCGTGACGGGCAGGGCGAGATCGTGATCGGCGTGGTGATGATGGAAAGCGGGGCGAGTTCCAACGCAACGCTTGCCGCCATCAACCGTGCGCTGCCGGGCATACGGCAGGCTTTGCCCGCAGGCGTCACGATCGAACCCTATTACACCCGCGCCACCCTGACCGGGCAGACCATCGCCACCGTGCGTGACAACCTGGTCATGGGCGCCGTGCTGGTGGTGGGGGTGCTGGTGGTGGTGATCGGGAGCTGGCAGGCCGCCCTTGTCATTGCCTCGGTCATTCCGGTTGCCCTTGTCTGCGCGATGGCGGGCATGCGGCAGTTCGGTATCTCGGCCAACCTGCTCAGCCTTGGCGCAATCGATTTCGGCATGATTGTCGATGGTTCGCTGGTGGTGATCGAACATGTGCTGTCGCGCAGGGAGGAGGAGCCGGACGCCGAATTCATTCCGCTGGTCATCTCATCCGTGCAGCAGGTCATGCGCCCGGTGGGGTTTGCCATACTGGTCATCATCATGGTCTATCTGCCGATCCTGACCCTGCAGGGGATCGAGGGGCACATGTTCCGCCCCATGGCGCAGACGGTCATCATGGCGCTGCTGGCGTCGCTGGCGTACTGCTTCATCTGCGTGCCCGTTCTGGCCGCCCTTGCGCTGGGGGGCGTGCGGCCTGCGGGTGATACGCGGCTGATTGCCTTCCTGCGCCGGCCCTATACCCATATGGTGACATGGGGGGAAACCCATCCACGCATCCTGTTTGGCGGTACGCTGGTGGTGCTGGCCCTTTCAGCGGGGCTTGCGATGAGGCTGGGCGGTGAGTTCATTCCCCAGCTTGATGAAGGGGCGCTGGCGGTCACCACCACGCGGCTGCCCTCGGCCTCGCTTGATACGGTTCTGGCGTCAGTCACGAAGCAGGAGCAGATCCTGCGCCGCTTCCCCGAAGTGCGCGCGGTGGTCAGCAATACCGGCACATCGGCCATTCCCACCGACCCGATGGGCGTGAACGAGACCGACAGCTTCATCTTCCTCAACCCACCCGCCACATGGAAAACCGCCCGCACGCAGGCGGGGCTGGTCGCCGCGATGGATGATACCCTGCGGCGCGAACTGCCCGATGCGCTGTATTCATGGAGCCAGCCGGTGCAGATGCGCATGGATGACCTGCTCTCTGGCGTGCGCACGCAGATTGCCGTCTCGATCTTTGGCGATGACCTGGCCATGCTGGCCGAGCTGGGTGACCGGGTGGTGGCGGCTATGTCCGGCGTGAAGGGGGCAGCGGACGTGGCGGCTGCGGGGGACGGCACCGTGCCGCTGATCGTGGTCGACATTGACCGCACGCAGGCTGCCAGCCGCAATGTGGCGGTGCAGGACATTCTCGATACGGTGGAGGCCATAGGCGGGCATATCGGCGCCCGGCCGGTGATCGTGGATAACGCCATCATCGGCACGCAGGTCCGCCTTGACCCCCGCGTGGCGACATCCGCCGCCGCCATTGGCGCGCTGCAGGTCCGGCGGATGGACGGGCAGGGGAATGCGATGCTGTCACAGGTGGCGCATGTGCATGAAGTCGATGGGCCGCCGCGCATAAGCCGCGACCGGGTACGCCGGCGCATGGTGGTGCAGGCCAATGTGCGCGGGCGTGATCTGTCTTCCTATGTGGCCGAAGCACAGGCCCGTGTGGCGCGGGACGTAAAACTGCCTGCAGGATATAACATGCAGTGGGACGGGCAGTTCCGTAACCTGCAATCAGCTACAAGGCGGCTGGAGATCGTGCTGCCCGTTGCCCTTGGCCTGATCTTTGCGCTGCTGGTGGTGGCGTTTGGCGCAGTGCGGCCCGCGCTGCTGGTGTTCGTCAACCTGCCGGTGGCGGCAACCGGCGGCATCGTGGCGCTGACGCTGCGCGGCATGCCGTTCAGCATTTCGGCGGGGATCGGCTTCATCGCGCTGTTTGGCGTGGCGATCCTGAATGGCGTGGTGCTGGTCAGTGAGATCGCAGCCCTGCGGGCACGGGGAATGGCCGTGGCACAGGCGGCCTTTGCGGCCGCGGAATCCCGCTTCCGTCCCGTCATGGCTACAGCCCTTGTCGCCAGCCTTGGCTTTTTTCCCATGGCGTTTTCCGAAAGTGCGGGCGCGGAAGTCGAGCGCCCGCTGGCCAGTGTGGTGATCGGCGGGCTGGTCACGTCCACGTTGCTGACCCTGCTTGTGCTGCCATCACTGTATGCCCGGGTCATGCGGGAAAAGGATCAGGACTGATGCGTATCCTTATTGTCGAGGATGAATACGATCTGGGTGTGGCGGTGCAGGAGCGCGTGGGTCTGGACGGGCATGCCGTGGACTGGTTCACGACGCTGGAGGACGCGCGCGCGGCCATGGCAACGGTGGATTATGATTTCATGCTGCTCGACCTTGGCCTGCCCGATGGAAGTGGGCGCGACCTGTTGCGTGAGGTCCGTCGGACATCATCAGACATCGCCATCCTCATCACCACGGCGGAAGACCAGATCAGTGACCGTATCGCGGGTCTGTCCGAAGGGGCAGATGATTATATCGTCAAGCCCTATGACCTGAATGAACTCGTGGCCCGTATTGCGGCAGTGGCCCGCCGGTATGCATCGCCGCGCAGGCACGCGCACTGCCGCGTGGGAGAGATTACGATAGACCGGGAGAACCGGTCTGTATCGCGTGATGGCGAGCGGCTGGACCTGACCGCGCGGGAATGGAGCATCATGGAACTGCTGTCGCGCAGTCCCGGCCGGATCTATTCGCGCCAGCAGATTGACACCGCGCTGTATGCGCTGGACCGGGACGTGGACAGCAATACCGTCGAGGTTTTCATCAGCCGCCTGCGGCGCAAGGTCGGCAACACGGTCATCCGGACCATACGCGGCCGTGGCTACTGCCTCGATGCAAGGGACGGCGCATGAAAAGCTGGAGCCTGTCCACCCGGATCATCAGCAGCGTACTCATGGTCGTGATACTGGGGCTGCTGATCCTCAGTGTCGCGGTAGGTGGATTTACCCGCTACGAGGTAACGGAACGGCTGGACAACTCGCTTCAGGAAGTTTCCGAGCGCCTGCAGACGGCTGTGGAGACACGACTGCATGATCCGGGTGCGGCGTCATCCATCGCCTGGCTGCCGGAAGTCGGGCCACGCACCCTGGCCTATCAGATCGTGGATGTGACCGGGCATGTCGTGCTGCGTTCCCAGAATGCCCCGCAGGACGCATTCGAGCGCGCGTGGCGGACCGGGTTTGCTAATGTTCCGCATTTTCGCGTTTATGTCGCGTCACCCGTGGCGGAGAAATACCGCGTTCTTGTGGGGGAACCGACCTTCCACCGGCGCGAGGCCGTCCGGCGCGCGATGCTGATCTCTGTCGTGCCCATGCTGCTTTTCATGCCGGTGATCTGGTGGCTGGTGCGCCTGATCGTGCGGCGCGCCCTGCGCCCGCTGGACCTGCTGCATGACGAGATGCGCGCACGTGGCAGCGGCAACCTTCAGCCCATTCCCCCCCTTGATCTCCCTGACGAACTAGTCTCCATCCAGCGCTCGATCAATACGCTGTTGGCGCGGTTGGAGGCAGCGCTCTCTACCGAGCGCGCCTTTGCCGCAAGCGCTGCGCATGAACTGCGTAACCCGCTTGGAGCCCTTCTGGCGCAGGTACAGATGCTGGGCCGACTGATGCCGGCGGGTTCGGATACGGGCCGGCGGGTGGAGCTCATTGCCGACCGGACCCGCAGGCTGGGCCGCACGGTGGAAAAACTGCTGCAGTTTTCCCGCGCCTCGTCCGGCGTCGCTTTCCGGCGCGACCGTTTCGACCTGATGACCGTAGTGCATGTCCTTGTCGATGATCTTGGGCATAATCCGTGTGACGGGCAGGGCATTGTCATCGCGCCAGACGGGATTCACCACATATTCGTACATGGTGACATGGATGCGACCGGCATCATGTTGCGCAACCTGCTTGAAAACGCCCTGCTGCATGGAGGGCACCATATGCCCGTGCGGGTGGCCGTGCTACCAGATGGTGGAATCGACATCACCAATGACTGCCCCGCGCTGCCACCCGGCATATTCCAGCGGCTGACTAGCCCATTCGTGCGCGGCGGGACCGGTAATCATGGCAGTGGCCTGGGTCTCGCCATTGCCAGTAATATCGCTACCCAAATGGACGTTACTCTGCGCTTACGTTCCCCACTTACAGGATCTGCCAGAGGATTTGGTGTGTGTGTCACCTTTCCAAACTCGAAGGTAACCTAATTCATGACAGTAGAGGAACAGACGCGCAGGCAACTCCATTTTGCGTACTCTACTCCCCTATGTCACGAATGCCCTGCGTCACGGTTGCCTGGTACAGCAGCCCGTTGGCAATATTCTGAGAGGCTGCTTGGGAAAATCAGTCAACACGTGCCTATGGGTGGTGGGGCTGATGCCTCTTTCGCTGCGTACCGACTACGCTTTCCGTGTGTTGATCCACTTGGCGTGTAATCCTGATTCGCGTGTTACCGTCAGGAACATCACTGAGTTGCAGGGCATTTCGCACAATCATCTTGTGAAAGTTGTACAACACCTGTGTCATGCCGGGATCGTACAAGGTACCCGGGGAGGTACTGGTGGCATCCGTCTGGCTGTGTCTGCCAGAAACATCAACGTCGGTCATATTATGCGGCTCATGGAAACTGAAAAAGAATCCCCTGGTGCCTGTCACCCATCTGGCAATAACCAGTGTATACTGGGCAATGCTTGTCAGTTTCGCCATCTCATAGTACAGGCCGTTGATGCATTTATGGCATTTTCCGATGGAATGAGCTTACTGGATCTCACTAGTGGTTCAGGATAATGTGTTTGCTCACTTTTCCATCCTGGCATGATGCCTCCCTCAAACAGTTGATAGAACATTTGAAGCCGTCGATGAAAAAAATGTCACTGTAGTCATAGTGAATCTCGTGTGAAGTAAGATTCATATAATCTTCAGGTGCAAAGTTCATTTTGTTGCGGGTAATATAATGATAGCGGACGTTATTATTATTACGGTGTTGAAAGATTTTTACCAAGGTACGGACGGCTTCTAGGCTCGGGACACATAGCCAGAACATGACGGTTGCGGTGAGACAGATGGCTGAGAAGAAGACGGTCGGGCATCTGTTGTAGCGGGTTGCAACCCGCCGCCAGCCCTTGAGCCTTCCGAATATGATCTCGATGCGATTGCGGCGTTTATATTTTCTCTTGTCGTATCTGACCGGTTTTCCGCGAGATTTCTGTCCTGAAATGCAGGGCTTTTATACCTTTTGCTTCCAGGGCGTCCCTGAACCAGTCGGCGTCATCCCCGCGATCTCCCGGCATCCATTGTGCTTCAGGAAGACTATCCAGCAGGGCAGCGGCATCGGTATAATCGCTTATCTGTCCCGCAGTCATAAAAAAGCTCAGCGGTCGCCCACTCTGGTCGGTGATCGCGTGCAGCTTCGTGTTTATGCCCCTCTGGTGCGGCCGATCAAGCGACCTGGATCCCCTTTTTTAGCCGCACGCTCGAAGCCGTGCGGTGTGCCTGGAGATACGTCGCATCAGTCATGATGGTCTGGGGCTCTGCCTTTCCGGCAGCCAGACCGTCCATCATCCGGGCGCAGATCCCCATGGCGCCCCAGCGCTTCCAACGGTTTTAGAGCGTCTTATGTGGACCGTATTCCCGGGGCGCATCGCGCCAGCGCAAGCCGTTCCGATTGACAAAAATGATGCCGCTCAGCATTCGGCGGTCATCAACGCAGGCTCTACCATGGCTCTTAAAGAAAAAGGGCCGCAGACGCTCCATTTGTTCGTCCGGCAGCCAAAACAGGTCGCTCATCTCCAGTCTCCTCACAGAGCCTGAATCAGATTCCCGCACTTAAATCAATGGGTTGTTATCATAAGGGATGAAGCCAGTCTGGAAAGCACTCGGGGGCTCAACTCGCGTTCATCACCATTTTCCCATTCGACCGCGAAAGTGTGTTGTCGCCATGACACGGACGCTGCGGCTTCATGGGCTACGTGGGCGAAATGCACCGTGACATTTGCCTGCCGCGCTAACTGACTACTGGCGGAGATCACCATCATGACACCCGCCACGACCATGGCGGCATGACCAATATGGTGAAACAAGCGATCATGCAGGTGCGGCAACAGGTACTTCATGATTATTGATGACAGAACCGCCGCCGCAGCAACAGCGATACCCGCAATGCTGGCCCGGGTATTCAACAGGCCGAACTCAGCGTAGAGAGCGATCTTGAGCACATGCAGCATGATTTCGTTGGCCGCGCGGGTTGCGACGATTTCTTCCTTCCGCAGACCAAGTCGATAATAAAACCCATTGAACACCAGGCCGACCGCTCCGGTAAAACCGGAAATGAAGCCGGCGGTAGCACCCAGCACGTGCAGTTCGATAGCGTGGGGCGTTTTCACAGTGACCTGGGGTGCAGGCTTGCGAAAGAGAAGGGGAAGATTCCCCATCAGGAATACGCCAAGAAGTAGCGACAGATAGGCTGGCTCCATACGGCTCAATGCCCATGCGCCCAGGGCGGCGAAGGGCAACGCGGTGGGCGCAAAATGCCGGACGATGTCCCACCGGATCGCCTGCCGGAACGAGATGATGCGCGTCGCCGAACTGGCAACTGTCCCGATCGACAGGGCGGCTGGCACCTGAGTGCCAGGCAGCACCAGCCCCAGCAGGGGCATTAGGAGCAGCCCGGCACCGCCTCCCGACACGGCGCTCAGGCCAAATGCCGCGGCTGATGCAACCAGAATTAGTGACCAGAGCAGCATGGTTTGTATGAATCCCGATTTGGATCCCTGCTCGCCGGGACCGTTGCAGGCGGCCACATCGCATGGGCGCGCGGCATCATTATTTCTGGCGAAAGCTCACGGGGATGTCAGCTTACAATGCCCCAATCTTCAGTCGTATTTGCACATCTCTAACCAGCCAGGAGGTCTGCTGTCTATGAGGCCGTGAAGGCTAGATCTCTATGGGTAATTTAACGATACACCTTACGCCAGGGTTGTTGTGAGACAAGACGATCGTGCCCCGGTGCAGTTGTACTACGGCTTTCACCATGGTAAGCCCTAGCCCGTTACCGTCATGCGTACGGCTTGTATCAAGACGGACAAAGCGGTCGAATACCCGAAGCATGGCTTCGTCCGGAATGCCTGGACCATTATCGGCTATTTCTATCGTGATGGTCTTGTCCGAAAGCATTATGGTCGCTGTGATGGTGGTCTGGTCAGGCGTATGGCGTACGGCATTCTCGATCAGGTTGGAGAATGCCTGCCGTAAAAGGACTGGATGACCGATGACGGTAGGGCAGGCGGGAATGATTTCGGTTTCCAGGCGCTGTCCATTGTCTTCGATAACGGAGCGATACGGTTCTAGAACTGATTCCAGAAGTCGTGCGGGATCGAAGGGTTCCATTTCGTTGTTCCATGCCCCGGACTCAAGTTGCGCCAGCTTGAGCAGCGAGGAAAATATTTCCAATGCGGCATCCAGATCCTCGATTGCACACTCGACCTGCTCATGCATGGTATCGGAAGGTCCATGTGCCCCAATGGCGCGCTCAAGATTCTGGCGCATACGCGCCAGCGGGCGGCGCATGTCGTGCGCGATGTCATTGGAGACCTGTTTCAGACTTGCAATCAGGTATTCATTCTGGTCGAGCATCGCATTGAGGCTCTCCGAGAGATGATCAAGCTCATCATCCGTGCCACGTAGCGGGATGCGGCGAGACATATCGCCCTGCATGATGCTCCGTGCCGTCCTGCTTATCGTCTCGATCCATTTCAGGATCAGGTTGCTCAGGAAAAGGCCGCCCGCTACCCCTATCAGACCAAATCCTGCAATGCCCCACAGGATCGTTGTCCATAATGCGCGTTGGAGATGCGTCAGGGGCGAGGCATCCATGCCCACGAAGTAATAGCCGCCGTCATCAAGGCGATAACCTATTCCATAAACGATATCCTGGTTGATTTCTTTCGGCAGGCGATGGGACCATGCCAGCCAGCGTTCGCCCGGCACTGGTCGCAGATGCAGCATGTTGCCTGCGACAATGACCTGTCCGGAGTCCTGAAGCAAATAATGGAAACCGGGTTCATGTTCGATCAGTCCTTGCACAACTGGCAGGAGATGACGGACATCCGCAACACCAGCATCTGCAAATGTCTCATGGCTCTCGTTCTCCACTTCCCGGCGGATCTGCTGGCGCATGGTTGACTGGCTGTAAAGGCCTGACGTTATAGTCATGACCATGCCGCCCAATATAAAAAGACCGGCGAACAACGTGACGATACGAAACGACGTCGTGGCGATGATACGTCGTGTCTCCACATTTCGGCGTCGGGATATCCTATTCCACGACATCATTGGACATATTTATCATGTAGCGACATCCTCTCAGGATATGGATGACCGGACAAGATCCACCCGTCCCCGATCATGACAGGTCCGGTTGGCATAGGCTCCAGCCCTGTGGCCTGACTTTACCCTCAATGGTCTTTCCGCGTTAACCCCTTTGCCTTGTCCTGTCCGGAGAGAACTTACCGTCTTTTATTTTTGGGGCTGGCATAGGTAAGCATTATTTGGGACGGTTCACGCGGGCAGTTTAGCCCATTGGGTAAGGATTTTCAGGAGTTTTGCAGGCGAGCGGATGTTGAAGCGCCACTCGCACTCGGCCAGGAAGAGATGGAAGTCCTTGCGTGGTATTCCATTGTATCGCCGCAGATGCCGCTTTGCCTGGCTCCAGAAATTCTCGATGCCGTTGATATGGTTTCTGCCCAGGGCAAGATGCCTGCTGTGGTCGATGCGTTCGTGATGAAATTCCGAGACATCCAGTTTGTCGTAAGCGTGCCAGGAATCGCTGTAGACGATTGAATCTGGCTGCACTTTCTTTCGAATGATCGACATCAGCGTCTGATGCCCGGCATTAGGGATCATGACGGCATGGACGCGGCCATGCCGTTTCAGCAGGCCAAAGACAGCCACTTTCCCGGCCGCGCCCCGGCCTCGTTTTCCTTTGCGATGTCCACCGAAATAGCTCTCATCGACTTCGATTTCACCTGAGATCGGTGCCTCATAAGCAATCTGTTCCGCGATGATCTCTCGCAATTTGCGGTAATACAGGGTCGCTGTATTGCGATTGACGCCGACAAGTTCGGCAGCACTCCGGGCGGGCGTGCCAGCAACGAAGTGCTCCAGAAGACGCTTTTGGATGCTGACAGGCAGCCTGCTGCGACGACGTACTTTCATGCGACATATCAAGCCTCTGTTAGCTTACCTATGCCAGCCCCTTATTTTTTATATGCCTGCGCGTACGTAGTATTTGTTTTAATACCGTATAAAATATAATACATATACATCCACATTTATGATATGTATCACATGAAATATTGATATTATTTATTCTGTATTCAATTTGGAGACATGGTCGATACATTAAAAAATGCCAATAATTGTCTATCCATCGTCATGGATGGTGTCATGTAACAATGATTCTGATAACCTGATCAAGAACTCAGTCTCGCTGGGCGGGACATTAAATTTGTTGATTGGCCTGCTTCATGACGCTGGTAACACGCCCCCGCCTGCTTTTGGTTGAAGATGACCACGCAACTACGGATTACGTGCGGCAGGGACTGGAGGAAAGCGGAATTGACGTGGTTTGTGTCGCTAACGGGACCGATGGATCGCAGCATGCCCTGTCGCAAACGTGGGATATCGTCATTCTGGATCGCATGCTGCCTGGTCTGGATGGACTGACAATTCTCATGCGCATGCGCTCTTATGCCATCATGACGCCAGTCCTGTTCCTGACGACGATGGATGGCGTACCAAGCCGTGTCGCCGGTCTGCGGCATGGTGCGGATGATTACATGATCAAGCCATTTGCATTACGCGAGTTGGTCGCGCGCGTGCAGGTACTGCTTCGTCGATCATCTTCCTTCCAGCATACAACAATAATGAATGTGGCTGACGTTGAACTCAATCTGCTGACGCTTGCAGTGACACGGAATGGCGAAAAGGTTCTTCTGCAGCCTCAGGAACTAAAACTTCTGGAATATTTCATGAGGAATGCAGGCACGGTGCTTTCCCGACAAATGTTGCTGAAGGATGTCTGGCATATGGATTTCCCGGTTCGTACGAACATCGTCGAAACGCATATTTGTCGTCTGCGGGAAAAACTGGGGCAGGACGGCCAACCTCTGATCCACACCGTCAGGGGTAGCGGTTATGTCATGAGTGCGTGACTCCCTGGCGGTATAGGATGATCTTGCATGCATGCCCGGTTCGGCCATCCTGGATGAGATGGGTACGCAAGCAGGATGACCATGGCGTGTAGGCAAATGCCTTTCGGTCCGACATCGTAGTCGGCCATTAACGATCGCAGCGACAACGGAATAGAGATCACTGCGCATATAATTCGCGTCCCGCAGGAGAAGCGGGGTTCCCATAGCCGCCTTGGGAAAGTCTTCAAGGAAGTTGATGCCCACTATCTATTGCCGGGATAGCATTATCCCACAGACCCATTTCTATGTAATATTATATTGTTTTTGTCACGATATAAATGAAATACAAGTCGCATGCAGAGCACTGAAATGACAGCCTTTAATAGCACAATTACAAGAAGTACATTCACGATATCATTCCATTCGTTCAATATACAGAAATATTTAATACATTATGTCTGTACCCCGAATATCCGGCCGATGGCAGCCGTCACGGCCATCGCTACGATGCCCCAGAATATGACCCGCATTGCCGGACGCCATGGTGAGGCCCCACCTGCACGCGCACCCACGACTCCCAACACCGCCAGACCAATCAGGGATACAGCGGATACACTCCACGAGACCACGCTGGCTGGCGACAGCAGGGCTGCCAGCACGGGCAGTATGGCACCGGAAGAGAATGCGCTAGCCGATGCAAAGGCGGCCTGTACCGGGCGCGCCGCAGTCGCGTCCGAAATGCCGAGTTCATCGCGGGCGTGCGCCCCCAGTGCATCATGCTTCATGAGCTGAAGGGCAACCTTGCGTGACAGAATATCATCCAGGCCACGCTGACGGTATATCCCGGCCAGTTCGCTCACTTCAGCGTCCCAGCTACTGCCAAGCTCCTTTTTTTCGCGGGCGAGGTCAGCCTTCTCAGAATCCGCCTGCGAGCTAACGGACACATATTCCCCTGCGGCCATGGACATGGCCCCGGCAGCCAGACTGGAAATTCCAGCCAGCAGGATGCTCCCCTGTGTCGCATGGGCGCTGGCGACACCAATGATCAGGCTGGATGTTGACAGGATACCATCATTCGCCCCCAGAACAGCGGCCCGCAGCCAGCCCAGACGGGAGGTCGCGTGGATTTCTTTGGGGCGCAGCGGTATTTTACTTTCCATATTCATCGGATACATTCCCTGTCAGCAGCATTCTCTGAAAAACATTGTCCCGGAGAATGAAGTAATGAAAACACGCGGCCAGCGCATGACCCGTGGCAAGCACGATGATCAGCCAGCCATTCCACTGGTGCAGCCAGTGCAGAATGCCGACTGTCGATGTCGGAAACCTGCCAAAGGGCGGCATGATCTGGATGGACAGGAAACTCATGGCCTGCCCATTGCCCCATCGCCACAGATATCCCAGGAGGATTTCCAGCAGGACTAAACCATACAGGCTGTACTCCACGCAGCGCGCCAGCATGGCATCAAGCCAGCGATCGGCGGCGCGGATCTGCCGTCCCCAGCCTAGTCGCCATAGCAGGCGTGCGGGAAACAGAACGCTCAGTACCATGCCTGCCGTCAGGTGGGTCACCACCAGTTGATGGTGTAGCGGGTTCCGGAACAGGCCCCATAAATTCGCGGTTGCGAACTGCAGTATGATAATGGCCGTGCATCCCCAGTGGAAAATGATTGTTGGTGCGTCATAACGTGCTGGGGAAAGGCCAGATTTGTATTTCATCCGAACGATCATATCACTCAAACATGACGCGAACCTGAACGATTGGCCGCCTTGCCGATACCTGCGGTCCGTTGGTGTTCAGACTGTAAAAAAAGAATGGAGATGGTAAACCCACGACGACACCGGCAGCGAGCAAGGAACCTGTATCCAGATAACTGTGTGGCGCCCGTGACCTAATGACATCGCAGAATATGTGCAAGCTACGGCCATTTTCGGTAAACCGGATCGCAAATGTGATGGACTGAGCTTGTTTCCCCGTTATGGAATGGCACGCTTCCCCTGTGCGATCCGGTTCGCCAGATCGCCCCATAGGCGTGCTGTTGCAAGGTTGATGTCTGCCTTTACCGAAAAAGGAGACTGGGTGCGTGAGAAAGGAGAGAGGGACATCCGTTCGCCGATAACGAAATGCCCTTGTGAAAACAGCATGATGGACAGCGATCCCTGCTGGCCCTGCCCGATGGGGCGCATGACGGCAATACGCATATGGGGCGGCGGTATCGCAATGGTATGGAAAGCGCGTAGTTCTGCATCCCCCGAAGGACAGGCTACGCTCTCCAGCACCGCATCACGCAGGACGGAATGGGGATATCCGCCATACGTGCCGTCGACATGCAGCCGGATACCCTGTTCCACTGTCTCGCAAATACCGTTTGTTTCTGTTTCTGTTTCGGCGCGCGCCACACAGCCGGATATGCTGACTATCATCAGGATTGCCAATCCGTAATGCACTATCGATCTCATAATATTTGTCCGGCCTCCTGGCACCTGACCCTGGCCATGCCATCATGCCGATGCTCGCTGTTCTTGTAACACGCAGACATGACGTGAACCTGAACACGGAAAATAAGGTCACGGGGGAGACGCTGCTAGCAAGAGATCAACCGTTATGAGCAATGGTAGGGCGGCCAATCCTTGTAGCAGGCAGCATGGTACTCAGTATTACCACGCATGCCGGCGATCATTTTGTGCAGGCAGCCAAAGTGAAAAGTCTGAATTGTTTTCCATAGAAGCGGCACCCGCGATAATTTATTTTCCGCTATGTGTTTTCGTCCATCGCCAAAGCAGAATAGACACCTTTTTATGACCTTCAGGCATATTTTTTAAAAATAATAAATTAAATTACGAGAATGATATAATATCACAATTCTCTTTTATTCACATTGTGTCTTTAACAAAAACATCATGTTGTGGAAAGAAGACCGGGTATATGATATCTGTCGGATTACGACCTTTTTTACGATAATATGAGAAACATTTGCGACCGTGCGAACTGACATCACGCAGGATTCCGGCGGTTTGCGTTACCCGATTGTTCCGGCGTGTATGTGAGGGAATTTTCTTCTGGGGCATCGGCGGTTTCATCTCCGTTGCGGGGCAGGCCCAGACCGCCATTGCGGGTGGGCAGGCCCATCTGGGCGCCAGTACACCTTTCTTGGCCCAGATTGACCCGGCGACCGTGCGTGATTCCTGGCAAGCAGGCGCAATCACGACCAGCCACAGCCAAGATACGCCGTCTGCCGATGGGAGCCTGCTGGGGAATATGGGGGGACTGCGTCCATGGCTGGCCCGCTACGGCCTGACGCTGAGCATTCAGGACGTCAACGAGTTATGGGGTAACGCCACGGGCGGGATCGGCAGTACCAATGGCGATGGCAAGGGATCGGGCACGGGCCCTTCCTATATCGGCATTACCATGCCGACCCTGATGGCGGATCTGGAAAGGATGATCGGGCTTAAAGGCGCGACAATCAACATCAGTGCCCTGCAGATCCGGGGACGTGCCGTCACTCAGGACCATCTGGGCAATTTCAACCCCATCAGCGGATTTGAGGCGGATCGCTCCACCCGCCTGTTTGAACTTTGGTACCAGCAGTCCTTTCTCAGGGGCGCGCTGGACGTCAAGATCGGCCAGCAGGATCTCGATACGGAATTCCTGATCAGCGATTACGCGTCCCTGTACCTCAACGCCAATTTCGGATGGCCAATGGGTCCTTCGGTCAACCTTTATGCTGGCGGTCCTTCATGGCCGCTTGCAGCTCCCGCAATCCGGTTGCGCTACCGACCCGGTGAAAAATACACATTCATGTTCGCGGCGGCGGATGACAATCCGTCGGGTAATCAGGATAGCAGTGTCTTTGGCGTGACCGGAAACCCGGCGGACCCCACCAGCCAGACCATAAGGGATGGAAGTGGCACGCAGTTCAATATGGGAACCGGCGCGCTACTGATTACCGAAATTCAGTATGCCTTCAATCCTCAATCTGGCGACAGTGGACGCGCGGCCAGTCATCCGGGCCTGTCAGGCGTTTATAAACTTGGAGGCTATTATGATACGGCACGATTTCCGGATTATCGATATAACACACAGGGACTGTCTCTTGGCGCGGATGGTGGTACACCCCGCTGGGATCGGGGAAACTGGCTGATTTACGGGATAATCGACCAGTTGATCTGGCGTCCGTCGCCTGATGCATCACGCGCACTTGGCCTGTTTGTCCGGGCGACGGGTAATAGTGGTGATCGCAATATCATAAGCTTCGCCATTGATGCCGGCCTTAACCTGAAGGCGCCCTTTTCAGGCAGGACGAATGATACACTTGGTCTGGGCTGGGGTATCGGTCGCGTCACATCAGGCGTGCGTGCCTATGATCGCGCGCGCGGTGCCCTGGTGCAGGGAAACGAAAATCATTTTGAACTGACCTATCAGGCCCAGATCACACCATGGATGGTCGTGCAGCCCGATTTCCAATATGTCCTGAACCCCTCGGGCGGCACGGGAGATCCATCCTGTCCGACGCACCGGATTGGTAATGAAGCCGTATTCGGGTTGCATACCAATGTGAATTTCTAGCTGAACCTGGAATGAAAAGGCGGGACAACACAGTCTGGTCGGATCTTTTCAAAAAAACCTTGTACAGAGTGGTTCAGAATGTTACGCTGCTATGCAGACCGAAGATGGCTTCGTCATGCACATGCTGCCCTTTATTATCGAGAACACCACCACTGGGCGATATGATGCCCTGAATATCAGGCTGAAGCATGAACCATGGCGTGATTGGGATCTGATAGGTCAACTCCAGATGATATTCGGTGCCCTGCATGGGCAGGCCAGAACGCCGGTCCGCCTGGGCAAGATAGGGACTAGCCGCCCCCAGGCCCGCACCAAACCCCGCCATGTCGCCTGCACGTCCAAACGGCCCCTTCAGGGACAACCCAGCATCTGCGGCATAGACGATCTGGTTGCGGTCGGTGTCCGCTGTCCAGTTCCCCCGAATGAAAGCGTCAAGCTCCGTTATTCGCCCGAAATGCTGCAGCGTCTGATCCGCAATGGCGTAGACGGCCCAGTTGGTTTTATGGTTTTTTCTGAGATCGGACTGGTCGGGAAAGCGTCCGGTATCAAAGTAACCGCCAAGTTTATATGTGCCCTGCCTTCCGTACAGGGTCCGCCGGTACTGGACCTCCCCGAAGAAAAGAGCGCCCGTGCGGAAACTGAAGCGCGTGCCACCGGGGTCGCGGTTTTGGTTCCACAGGTCCTTCGCGTTGATGAAGGGGCCGCCCACAGGATTGTCATCGGCTGCCGCGAACAGGAAATTCCAGTGTGGGGACAGGGTATAGCGCAACCGTATCGCAGGCGTGGCCACGGGGGAGACGGGGCCTTGGTCATACAGGTCATTATCGGGCATGATGGGCCAGGAAAAGGACGCGTTGAGGAAGTTCAGCCCGACGCTGCTGACCATGAAGTCATGCCCGAGATCCAGCTTGCCAATCCGGAAGGCCAGGCGTTCTCCCATGAATTTCTGGCTGTACCACAGTTCATATAGCCGCCCGTTATCATCCGCTTCGATATTCGATGTCTGGTTGAAAACATACAGGGGCGTATTACTGAATGGTCGCCCACGGATTTCCATGGCGCTGATGTCAAATGTACCCAGTGGCAGGCCCGTCAGGGTGTGCAGATCCGTCACCATTTCAACCGCGGCGGACCCGATGTAGTTGCTGGATGCCTGCGCGCCCCCCACCGGGTTGGACCAGAATTCATTGGTATCCGATATACGGATATCAATTCCCTGTGCCAGCAGCCAGTTCCGTATTCCGCCCCAGTTGCCGGACAGATGGGTGCGCGGGTCAATATGGTCGGGAATATTCTGCTGTGGCGTAACGCCCGCGCTCAGCACGCTTACGGGAACAGGCTGGGCATATGCAAAAGAGCAGGTTTTCAATAATATGATTGTATGTAACCATATATGATGATTATGCCAGATGCGCCTCATTTTTCGAAAAAATATCGTATAATAAAATCTAAAACAAATTATTTATTGAACAATTCTTTTCATTAATTCAATATATATTTTGATAAGTGGAATAGCTTCGTTATGTCGGAATTTATACGAAATGCGCTTTAACAGGCAATGCATATTAGCGCCTTTATTGTACATCATGCATACTCCTTCATCTTCCCTTAACACGGTTTAGGCTGGCACGAGTTCTGCCTTGACATGACGTACAACGGGCGGCGCATGCCAGCGGCCCTGTTCCACATCCGCGATCTCGCGGTCGATCTCGGCAATGACCTGGCGTGAAAACGGGCCAAGATGCAGGTAAAGCGCGCTTGTCATCACCACATAGGGCAGCGCGCGCGGGTTATGCAGGGCGCAGTCCAGCATCATGCGCCAGAACTGCCCGGCCGTTCCCGGCCCCGCACGGTGGATGCGGAACATGAGCCGGACAAAGCTGCGCAAATCACCCTTTATCATCCGGTGCGTGCGCTTGCGCCCGAGCATCCGGCCCAGCCTGCGCACGCGGCCGAAATAGGCGACTGGGTCATAGATGGCCGCAAGCACCGTCCTGTAATCGTTCAGCACGTCGCGACGCGGGCGTTTTGTCTCGAAATTCAGCCCCGCCGTGCATTGGTCGCCCGACTGCGTCTGTTCACTGCCGGAAAAAAGGCGGCCCTCCGCCAGCAGGCGCCGCGTCAGCTGCGTCGTGGGTAGGGCGTAAAGCAGGCCGACCATGCAGACTGGGATGGACGTATCCTCGATACAGTCGATCATGCCCTGGGCGACACTGCCCTTTTCGCTGTCGAAACCCACGATGAAGCCCGCATTGACGAAAATCCCGGCCTTGTGGATTGTCTCGATGCTCTGCTGCAGGCTGCGCCGCGTGTTCTGCTTTTTCTGCATCAGCACGAGGGAGTCTGTATCCGGGCTTTCGATGCCGACGAATATGGCGAAGAAATTGGTATCGGCCAGGCTGCGCAGCAGGTCGGCATCATCGGCAAGGTTGATCGATGCCTCGGTCGAGAACTCGAATGGAAAGTTCTTCTCGTTCTGCCAGCGTTTCAGGTCGGACAGGAATTTCTTGAGCGCCTTCTTGTTGCCAATCAGGTTGTCATCGACAAAATCCACATGTCCGCGATAGCCAAGCGCGTACAGGGCATCGAGTTCGGCCATGACCTGCGCATTGGTCTTGGTGCGCGGCACTCGGCCATAGAGTTCAATGATGTCGCAGAACTCGCAACTGAACGGACACCCACGCGAGAACTGGATGCCAACATGCAGGTACTGGTCCAGCTTCAGCAGGTCGAAGCGGGGCAGTGGGCTTTTCGTGACATCGGTCTTGCCCATCGGCGCTTCGAATACGCCTTCGCGCGCTCCCTTGCGCCAGGCGGCGATGAAATCAAGCATGATTTCCTCGGCTTCGCCCAGAACCTGAAAATTGGCGGCGCTGTAAAGCGATGGGCTAGAGGTCACGTCGGGGCCACCCACCACCACCGGCTTGCCGCGCGCGCGGCAGGTCTCGATGATGTGCAGCGCATCATTGCGCTGCGGCAGCATGCCGCCGGTCATGACCATGTCGGCCCAGTCGTAATCGGCATCCACAAGGTCTTCGGTATTGCGGTTGACCAACCGGACTTCCCAGTCCCGGGGCAGGAGGGCTGCGACCGTGACCAGACCAAGGGGGGCCGCCGGATAGCGTGCGCCCGCAAGATCGCAGGCTTCCTTGTAGTTCCAGAATGAATTGGCGTTGAAAAGCGGGAAGATCATCAGGACCTTGCAGGTTTCGGTCATCATGCAAGGATCCATTGCTGCAAGGACTGGTCATGATCAAGACAGATGCCTTCCCGTCCATTTCGAGACGTGGCAGCCTCAGGCAGGGCGCAACTCGACTGTAAGGGTGACATGGGGTGAACCCCTTTCGTAGTGGTGTCGGTCAGGTGGGCCGGTACAATATCGGTGACCGCCACTATTGCTTTTATCCTGGTAATCTCGAACGACCGTGGCCAACGGCATGAGCAGGCTATGATGCCCAGGCACATCAAGGCGGTATAGGAAGATCGCTATATGCGAAATCAGGACACGGTGTTTGTCTTCACGTCAGGAGGGTGTTGACCACAAGAACCTTGGTAGTTTCTTGTGGATCGTGACGGATTTTACTGTTTATGGAGGTTTTCAATTGGAAAGATTCCATAACGCTATGTTCATGACAAAGTATTTCTTTTTGTTTTTACAAGAGCTTTGATAAAGCGACAAGATGGTCGCACGAAGATTGGGGTTTATTAATCCAGATCACAGGATCACGGATACGGTAAGCCTGAAGTGTTGCCGCTTTGGCGTTGGCTGGAGCGTAGCAGGCTTACGGCCCCGCAGCATGGCCGCCATCCGCAATCACCACGTCGAACGGTTCCGTCCCGTCCCGGCCTCACCGCGCTTCAGGCGGGCGATGGTCCTGCCTGCGCTCGCTATAGCGATCAACGAGGTAATCGGCCCGGTCCCGCAGCAGCCATGTGAACTTCATCAGTTCCTCCATGACATCCACCATGCGGTCATAGAGCGGGGAGGGCTTCATCCGGTCATCATCACCGAATTGCGTATAGGCCATCGGCACGCTGGACTGGTTGGGGATGGTGAACATCCGCATCCATCGGCCCAGAACCCGCAGGGCATTGACGGAATTGAAGCTTTGCGATCCGCCTGAGACCTGCATCACCGCCAGCGTGCGGCCCTGCGTCGGACGGATCGAGCCTTCGGACAGTGGCAACCAGTCGATCTGGTTTTTGAACACAGCGGTTATG
Organism: Komagataeibacter xylinus NBRC 15237; assembly: GCF_001571345.1. Lineage (GTDB taxonomy): Bacteria > Pseudomonadota > Alphaproteobacteria > Acetobacterales > Acetobacteraceae > Komagataeibacter > Komagataeibacter xylinus. Next base: position 37,006 of record NZ_BCTP01000029.1, read on the forward strand.
TTACCGTGCCGTTCGGGGCTGCACCAGACCTGGCCTTCCGACCAGAGCGAGAGTGCGCGCAGTTCCTGCACCTTCGGATGGGTGGCAGGTACGGAATCCGCCACCGGCAGGCCGGTCGGGTCGAATATCCGCGTTTCCGCGCCGAGGGCTTTCAGGATGCGCTCCGCCTCCAGCACCAGCAGGCGGCTGAACGAGCGTGGTCGCAGCGAGCCATAGAGCAGCAGGATGCGGGGCGGATGGTCAACCCGTGGGTGTGGCTCAAGCCGCGCGAGGTCAACCCGTTCGAGATATTCCGGATGCAGGGCGGGCAGGTCAGGTGCGGTCATGGAGCGGTTCCCTTCATGCGTTACGGGTGGCTGACCCGGGGCAGCCACAGGGCCAGCGCGATGAGCGTGGCCAGCAGGACCGGCGGGGTGATGGCCAGCCCGACCTTCATGTATTGCCCCCACGTGACCCGATGATTCTTGGATGCCAGCACATGCAGCCACAGCAGTGTTGCGAGACTACCAATGGGCGTGAATTTCGGCCCGAGGTCGCAGCCGATGACGTTGGCATAGATCATCAGGTCGCGTGTCAGCGGCGTGATGTCGTGAGCCTGCTGGATCGCCAGCGCCCCGACCAGCACACTCGGCATATTGTTCATGATGGACGACAGAACAGCCGCCAGAAAGCCGGTGCCGATGGTGGCCGTGAACGTCCCTTGATGACCGAGCCAGACCAGTGCGGTCGCAAGATAGTCGGTCAGCCCGGCATTGCGCAGCCCATAGACCACCAGATACATGCCTAGGGAGAAGATCACGATCTGCCACGGGGCACCCCGCAGCACCATGCGAACAGAGATCACCCGGCCATATCCGGCGACGAGCAGCAGGATTGCGGCGGCCAGGCAGGCTACGACACAGACCGGGATATGAAACGGCGCGGTCAGGAAATAGGCCGCCAGAACCAGGGCTAGCAGCGGAAATGCCGCTCGGAATACATGAGGGTCACGAATGGCCGTGGCAGGTGCGGGCAGTTCGGCGACGGGATAGGTCGCAGGCACCTGCCGCCGGTACCACAGCCACAAGACGGCCAGCGTTGCACCAAGTGCTACCAGATCGACAGGGACCATGATCGTGGCATAGCGATCGAACGCAATGCCAAAGAAATTGGCGCTGACGATGTTCACCAGATTGGAGATGACCAGCGGCAGGCTGGTGGTGTCCGCGACGAAGCCGGTCGCTATGATGAAGGCCAGGGCTGCAGTATGGCTCAGGCGGAGTTGAGTGAGGATGGCGATGACAATGGGCGTGAGCAGCAGGGCCGCGCCGTCATTGGCGAAAACCGCTGCAATGACCGCTCCCAGCACCACGATCAGCGGGAAGAGCGTCCGGCCTCGCCCTTTGCCCCAGCGCACCACATGCAGGGCGGCCCAATGGAAGAACCCGGCCTCATCCAGCAGCAGCGAGATGACGATCAGGGCGATGAAGGTAAAGGTCGCATCCCAGACGATGTGCCACACGACAGGAATATCGTGCCAGTGGATCACGCCCGCTGCCAGCGCCATGGCGGCGCCTGCCATGGCACTCCAGCCGATGCCCAGCCCTCGGGGCTGCCAGATGACAAAAACCAGCGTGGCAACGAAAATCAGAAGCGCCAGCATCAAACGATCCGCTTGCCGGATTTATCGATGATCTTCTCGCCGTCCTCCTTGATGAAAGCGCCCCGCTGCGGGTTGGGCAGGATGTCCAGCACCCGCTCGGACGGGCGGCAGAGCGCCGCACCCAGCGGAGTGACGACGATCGGCCGGTTCATCAGGATGGGGTGTGCGATCATGGCGTCGATCAGCGCATCATCCGTCAGGGCCGGATTATCGAGGCCGAGTTCGTGAAAGGGCGTGCCCTTTTCCCGCAGGACCGAGCGCACCGGAACGCCCATACGGGCGATCAGACTGACCAGTTCCGCACGGCTTGGTGGGGTTTTCAGATATTCGATGATGCAGGGGTCCTCGCCGCTGTTGCGGATCAGTGCCAGCACGTTGCGCGACGTGCCGCAGGCCGGGTTGTGATAGATCGTGATGGTCATGAGCAGGATTCCGGGGACGGACAGCAGGAGGACAGGGTCGCGATCAGGGGCGCACAGAGTTCGGGACTGCCCGCGCAGCAATCCTTGACGAGGAAAAGCATCAGCTCGCGCAGGCGAGAAAGACAGGCGCGATAGACGATCTGCCGACTGTGGCGTTGCGCGCTCAGCAGGCCGGCACGTGTCAGGATCGCCAGGTGGGTCGAGATCGTGTTCTGCGGCATATCAAGATGGCGAGCGACATCTCCGGCGGGCAGGCCGTCCGGTTCATGGCGCACAAGCAGGCGGAAGATAGCCAGCCGCGTGGACTGGGACAGGGCGCTGAGCGCGGCAAGGGCCGATTCCATATCCATATATCTTTGATTGTGGATATATAAAATAATGTCAATCCCTGTCCTGGCGCGGGGGGGGGCGTACGTTCATGCAT
>NZ_BCTP01000030.1 GCF_001571345.1 Komagataeibacter xylinus NBRC 15237
CACGAAAAAATTTGGCATAGATTGTTCATACGGATTATAAATAAATATGGTATCGCGCGCAGGTAATTGTAATAAAAATTATCGAGCAGACATAGATGGCCTTCGCGCTGTTTCCGTTCTATCGGTTATTATTTTTCATGCCTTTCCCAACCTGCTTCCCGGCGGGTTTATCGGCGTTGATATTTTTTTTGTTATTTCTGGATACCTTATTACAAAAATAATAATAAATAACATTGAAAAAGATAATATAAAGATATTTGATTTTTACCGCCACCGCGTCAGAAGAATATTTCCTGCTCTTATAACTATTTTATTATTCTGTATTTTTTCGGGATACTTTATTCTCATGCCGTCTGAATTCGGGCATTTTGGTAAAAATTTATTTTACAGTTCTGTATTTTTAATTAATTTTTCTTTATGGAATGAAGTAGGATATTTTGATACTGCATCAGATTATAAGCCACTATTACATTTATGGTCACTGTCAATTGAAGAACAATTTTATTTAATATGGCCTTTTTTATTGTTTATTTCAAATAAAATAAAATTACCTACTATATTTGTTTCCATAATTTGTATCATTCCTTCTTTTATATTTTCTTTATTAATTAGTTATTATAATCCAGTAGCTGATTTTTTCTCACCACTTACCAGGTTTTGGGAAATTCTGTTCGGAGCTACCCTTCTTTGCTTAGAACGTAACGGATATATGCGGATATCCTCGACCACGCGCTCGTGCATATCCATTGCGGGTGGAGCACTTATTCTTATTGCTCTCGCTACATTCAATAATACCTCTCCATATCCTGGATGGAGAGCGATGTTACCAGTTTTAGCTGGCACACTTCTCATCGCCAGTGGTTCCAATGCCTGCATTAACCGTTGGGTGCTGTCATTCAGGCCACTCGTCTTGATCGGGGTTATCAGTTATCCTTTGTACCTCTGGCACTGGCCACTACTGTCCTATGCCAGAATTCTACTGGATGAACCCCCACCAGCCGCGATCCGCACAGGACTCCTGCTCGCCAGCATTGTCCTTGCTGTGGTGACCTATCTCCTGATCGAAAAACCCTTACGTTTTGGCAGGCATGCAACCGGCAAGATGATCGGCCTCTGTATCGGCATGGCCATAATGGGAATAGCCGGCAGATACATCCAGCATCATAATGGCCTCCCCACACGCTACGTGGCCACCCATGCACTTCCGACCGACTGGGATGCTCTCTTGCGCATTGCACCCTCCGTTGAGAAATGTACCCAGTCGGCTGATATAGGAGCGGAGAACTGGTGTTATACAGATAAACGGGAGATACCGCACGCTGTCCTGATAGGAGATAGCCATGCTGATGCCCTTTACTGGTCGCTGGCCAATCATTCCCGCCCCGGAGACCGCTGGATGCTGATGGGCAGACCTGCGTGCGCGCCCATGCTCGGGATGGAAAGAATTACAGCCATCAATGCACTTCAAAACAAAAGTGATCCACCCAAATGCGCACAGTTCAATCAAGCCAGATTACGTTACATTCTGCAGACCGAATCGATCCATCTTGTTCTGATTGCAACCGCCCAACGTGTTCTGGAACTGGATAGTTACGCGCCCCATGCCGGCGAAGCAGCCGTTGCTAATGGCGCATTTATTGGTCTTTCCAACCTGATAACCCGCTTGGAAGAGGCAGGGAAAACTGTCGTGTTCCTTGAAGATAACCCAGATGGCTTCAGATCCAATAAATGTGCGCTTCTTCATAGTGGGATTAAATGGCTGGATCATATTGGCGAAAATACAATCAGGGAACGATGCGAGATTTCCTATTCAGATTATTTAAAAAAATCTAGTAATTACCATCATATTGTTGCAGAACTGCAAGCGGCTCACCCCAAGCTGATTGTCTATCACACAGCGCCCATACTCTGTGATATCCCTGCCAATAAATGCGAACGTCTACGGAACAGCGAACTGTTGTATAGTCATAGCGATCATCTCTCTACAACTGGCGCAGATTATATTGCAGCGGATCTGATTAAATTATTAAATTACTGAATATAGATTTTTCGTTCCTGTTGGGGAGTATGAAAACAATTCATACTCCCCAAAACTGAAAAATGACCGGTCCTCGCAACTATTACTCATGTACGCCCAGGTCAACCGCAAGGGCAGGGGTCACGGGCAGGCGCAGCACCTGCTGGTAGAAGGCCAGTTCCAACTCCCATGCCTGCCGTATGGTGGCCTCCTGCCGGAAGCCGTGGCCCTCGCCGGCAAATTCATACAAAGCGCAGGGCACGCCCTGCCCACGCAGCGCCGCAACCATGGAGCGGGCCTGCGAGGGCGGCACCACCTTGTCATCCAGCCCCTGCAGGAACAGCACCGGCGCCTTGATGTGCGCGACCTGCGTAATGGGGGAGCGGGCCAGATAGGTCGCTTCACCGGCAGGGTAGGGGCCAACCAGCGTATCAAGATAGCGTGACTCGAACTTGTGGGTATCGGTTGCCAGCGCGCGCAGGTCGGTCACGCCATACAGGCTGGTGCCCGCCGCAAACAGGTCCGAGCGCGCCAGCGCCAGCAGCACCGTCAGCCCCCCGGCACTGCTGCCGCGTATGACGATGCGGGTGGGGTCCACCAGCTTTTGCTCCGCCAGATAATGGCAGGCGGCGATGCAGTCATCCACATCCACCACGCCCCACTGGCCCTCAAGCCGCTGGCGATAGGCGCGGCCAAAGCCGGTCGAGCCGCCATAATTGACATCGACAACCGCAAAGCCACGACTGGTCCACCACTGCACCTTGAACGAGAAGGCGGCACTTGCCCGCCCGGTCGGGCCGCCATGCGCCACGACCACCAGTGGCGGCTTTTCACCCGCAGGCCCGCCGTAGCGGCTGCTCGCAGGCGCATAGAAAAAGGCCTGCCCCATGCCATCGCCCGTAGGCAGCGGAAAGGTGATGGCGCGCGGCAGGGCAATATCGGCAGGGCCAAGCGGCAGGTCGGTGGCGCGGCGCAGCGCATGGGGCGACTGGCCTGCGCCACCAGTCACCACCGCCGCCGCATTGTCGGGCGGCACGTCAAGCCACGCGAAGCCGCCACCTTCCACCGGCACGGGGCAGCCAGCGGGGTGACCGAGGGCCATGGGCGTTGCCACGCCATCACGCAGGCAGGCCATGCGGGCCTCGCCGCCGCTTATGATCATGGCCAGGATCGCGCCATCAGCCAGCAGCGCGTAGCTGCGCAGGCCAAAGATCCAGTATGGCTGGCCAATTTCAGCCTGCATGGGGGCCAGCGCCACCGGGGCTGAGGATGTGGTGTCGAAGCGGTAGAGGTTCCACCACCCACTGCGATCCGATAACGCCAGCAGGCGGCCCGCCGCATCCCAGCATGGCTCGATGATGGATTCCGCCTGCCCGTCCTCGCCTGCCAGCGTCCAGGGTGCGGCGAGGCGAGGGGGGTCACCGCCTTCCTGCAGCAGGGTCGCGACACGCAGGCGGGTGGCATCCCACGGCATGGCGGGATGGTCCCACTCGATCCACGCCAGGTACCGCCCATCGGGCGAGGGCCGGGGCGAGGACAGGAAATCCGGCCCCATCACCAGCGGCGTGCCGCCATTAAAGGCGGGGTCTTCCACCACTGCCATGCAGTCAAACACCACGATGGCGGCGGCGGGCTCACCCTCTTCCACGCCATGATCCTCACGCACGCAGAACAGGAAGCGGCCATCGGCGCTGAAGGTCAGGTCCGCAAAGCGCAGCCCGGCGCCTGCGGCAAGGCAGCGCGTCTGCCCGCCTTCCATCAGCCACACGCTGCCATCGCGCCGGTTGCTCAGTGCAATCCGGCCCTGACAGACCGCATAGGCCCCGCCGCCATATTCATGCACGCGGGTGCCGACATCAAACGGGGCAGGGGTCATGTCCGCTACCACGCCCGCGCGGGCACGCACCAGCACCCGGCGGCCGCCTTCTGCCGGGCGGCCCTCGATCCAGTAAATATCCCGCCCATCGACCCGCACATCGGACAGCGACACCGTCTGCCCCGCCACCAGCGCCGCGCTGACGGGTGAGGGCCATGTGCCGTAAGGTCGTATATCGATGTCCGTCTTGCCGCTGGTGCCGGACTGGGTCATGCTTTAGCTCCTGCCATTTGTGCGTGACAATGGTATCGGGATTGCCCAAACCGTGTTTCACGGCCTGTGCCCGTACCCTACATAATCTTCTTATCTGTGACAGGTAGTACGCTGCTTCACCATCTTGAATCCCTTTTCCAGCATTACGGCTATGGCGTGATCGGGATCATCGTCATGCTGGAAAGCATGGGCATTCCGCTCCCGGCGGAAACACTGGTCATCTCCGCCGCCATCTACTGCGCCACCACCCACAGGCTGGACATCAGATGGGTGGCGACAGCCGCCATCGTGGGCGCAATCATGGGCGATAATTGCGGCTACCTGATTGGCAAATGGCTGGGCTACCCGCTGCTCGAGCGCCATGGCGCGCGGATCGGGCTAACAGCGCGGCGGCTGCAACTCGGGCGCTTCCTGTTCCGCAGGCGTGGGGGCATCATCGTATTACTGGGGCGCTTTATCGCCATCTTGCGGGTCTTTATTGCCCTGCTGGCAGGCGCCAATCATATGTCATGGCCCAAATTCCTCCTGTTCAACGCCATGGGGGGCATATTGTGGGCGGGGGGCTATGCCTACGCGGCCTATTACCTGGGCAACAGGATCACGCGCCTGTCTGGCCCGGTGGGCATGACGGTCGCCATCTGTGGCGGGATCGTGCTGGTGTGTGTCATCATCTTCCTGCGCCGCAACGAGGCACGGCTGGCAGCCGAGGCGGAAGCCGCCGCCGAAAAAGAAATGAACCAACCCGGAGAACAGGCTGAACCATGAGCAGACACTGGACCGTAAAACAGGCCCCCCGCATGGACGGGCGCCTGGCCCTGGTCACGGGTGCGACCGGTGGCCTGGGCTACCAGACCGCCCTTGGCCTGGCACAGCGCGGCGCGCGGGTCATGCTGGCGGGCCGCAACCCCGACAAGGGGCTGGCGGCGCTGACGCGCCTGCAACAGGACGCGCCGGGGGCCAATGCCTCCTTCCGCCTGCTTGATGTCGCCTCCCTTGAATCAATCGCAACCTTCGCCCGCGACCTGGCGGACGAAACCGATACGCTCGATGTGCTGGTCAATAACGCAGGCGTCATGGGCACGCCCCACCGGCTGGAAACGCGCGACGGGTTCGAATTGCAGTTCGGCACCAATTTCCTTGGCCCCTTCGCGCTCACCGCGCGGCTGCGGCCGCTGCTGTGCGCGCCCCGGCATGGCGGGCGGGTGGTGACGGTGGCGAGCCTTGCGGCGCTGACCGGCCAGATCGTGTTTGATGACCTGCAGGGCCGCCGCCGCTACGCGCCGTTCCGCGCCTACCGGCAGAGCAAGCTGGCCGACCTCATTCTGGCGCTGGAGCTTGACCGGCAGGCCCGCACGCATGGCTGGAACCTGCATTCCATCGCAGCCCATCCCGGCTGGTCCATGACCGATATCGCCACCAGCCGCCTCAATAACGACCAGGGCCTGCATGAGCGCATGACCCGCTTTGGCGCGGTATGGGCGTTCCGGCTCATGGGGCAGTCAGCCATCGATGGCGCACTGCCCATCGAATTCGCCGCCATGGCGCCCGAGGCGCGTGATGGCGGTTATTACGGCCCCGGTGGGTGGGGCGAGCGCCGGGGGCCGGTGACCGAGGCCTTCGTGCCGCCCGCCGCCCGCGACCTGACCATTGCCAGGCGACTGTGGCAGGCGGCCCAACGGCTAACCGGCACGTCGCTGTCGTGATCAGCGACGGGTGAAGGTCCAGTACATCGGCTGGCGGCCAGCCCTGATCGCCTTGGCCTCATAACGGGTGGGCGCCCAGCCTTCGGGCCGCACGGTGGCGGGGGGTGCTGTATCGAACAGGTCCTGGGCCGCCATCACTTCCTCCACCCATGCCTGATAGGTCGGGTCATCGCTGGCCACGCGCCATATGGCGCCGGGCCGCAGCACGCGGGCGACCATCTTCACCATCTCGGGGTGGACAAAGCGGCGCTTGGCATGGCGTGACTTGGGCCACGGATCGGGGAACATGAGGAACAGGCGGTCGATTGACTGCGCGGGCAGGCCACGCAGCAGGATGCGCGCATCCTCATCCCACACCCGCAGCATGTCGGGCAGGGGGGCGGTATCTTCCGCGCCATCTTCAGGCACGAGGCGCGAGAGCAGCGAGCACAGGCCGTTCTCGAACACCTCGCAGGCAATATAGCCCACGTCGGGGTGGGCTGCGTGCTGGGCCAGCGAATGCTCGCCACCACCAAAGCCCACTTCCACCCAGATCTGCGCGGGCCTGTGGCCAAAACCGGTGGCCGGGTCGGCCATGGCAGCGGCGGGAAAGCGCAGCCGTGGCAGCGTCTGGTCCAGAAGGCGCTGCTGGCGGGGGCGCAGGGTATGGCCGCGCGGGCGCCCGTACAGTCGGTCTGGCGATGGCTTTACATCCACGGAGGCCGTCATCTATCCGAAAATCCTGCTCCTGCTGCCGTAGGATACGGCATGATTGAAAAACGCAGCGGGGGCCGCCACGACCCGCTTTTGCAAGCAGCCATGGCAAGCCCCCTCGATACAGAAGTTTCTGGTACAGCCTTAAGGCTGTACCAGAAGACTTTTATCGTCTTTTAGCGGTTGAACGCGCCACGCAGGGCACCGACCAGATCGGTCTGCTCCCAGGTGAAGTCGTCCTTCGCCGCATCCGGCGTGCGGCCGAAATGGCCGTAGGCGGAGGTCTGGGTGTAGATGGGGCGGTTGAGGCGCAGATGCTTGCGGATGCCGCGCGGGGTGAGGTCCATGACCTCGCGCAGGACGCGGCCAAGCTTCGCCTCATCAATGTCCTTGCCCGTGCCATCAAGGTCCACATAGACCGAAAGCGGATGCGACACGCCAATGGCGTAGGAGATCTGGAGCGTGCAGCGATCGGCAAGGCCGGCTGCCACGACGTTCTTGGCCAGGTAGCGGCAGGCATAGGCTGCCGAGCGGTCCACCTTCGTGGGGTCCTTGCCCGAGAACGCGCCGCCACCATGCGGGGCCGCACCACCATAGGTATCGACAATGATCTTGCGCCCGGTCAGGCCGCAATCGCCATCGGGGCCACCAATCACGAACACGCCGGTGGGGTTGACGTAGAATTCATCTTCGGGCGGCATCCAGCCCTCGGGCAGCACATCGCGCACGATGCTGCCGAGTTCCTCTCGGATGGTGGCCTGGCTGGCCCCTTCCACATGCTGGGTCGAGATCACGACCGAAGTGGCGCCCACGGGCTTGCCATCGACATAGCGCAGCGTGACCTGGCTCTTGGCATCGGGCTGCAGGGCCGCGGCACGCGGGTCGCCCGCCTTGCGCAGGTCGCGCACGCGGTGAAGGATGTCATGCGCGTAGAACAGCGGCGCGGGCATGAGGCTTTCGGTCTCGCGCGTGGCGAAGCCGAACATGATGCCCTGGTCGCCTGCGCCTTCGTCCTTCTCGCCCGCGCTGTCAACGCCCACGGCGATATCGGCGGACTGGGCGTGCAGGTAGTATTCCACCTCGGCATTGCGCCATGAGAAACCGGCCTGGTCGTAGCCGATGTCCTTCACCGCATCGCGCGCGCCCTGAATCAGCAGGTCAGGGGTTACGGAAGACGGACCACGCACTTCACCGGCAAGGATGATGCGGTTGGTGGTGACCATCGTTTCACACGCAACGCGGGATTCACCGTCTGCTGTCAGGAATGCATCGAGAACGGTATCACTGATCCGGTCAGCGACCTTGTCGGGATGCCCTTCGGATACTGATTCCGATGTAAACAGAAAATCGCCTTTATTGCGCATGATGGTCCTGTCTGCCTCGTATGGAGTAGAATAACGCCTGCGAAACCGGGCGTACGATCGCATGCGTTTGGCCGAAACCCGCCCAAGCGTCAAGCCATTTCCCTGAATAGCACCCTCCCGCACGGCCTGCGTTGGGGGAATGGCCGGAACACCACCATGAGAAAGTTTTTGGCGACGCTTTTGTCAAAAAGCCTCGAAAGATGCCGCCTTTTTGAAAACAGGCGGCATCCCAAAACTTTTATCTTTTATTATCAATAGTCTGGAATCAATCGCGTGGCAGGCCCAGCACATCTTCCATATCATAAAGACCAGCCTCATGCCCGCGCAGCCAGTGCGCGGCCCGGACCGCGCCCGTGGCGTACACCCTGCGGTCAAACGAGCGATGGGTCAGGCTGATCTGTTCATGGCTGGAGGTGAAAATGACCGAATGCTCGCCCACGATCTGGCCGCCGCGCAGAGCCGCGAAGCCAATCGCGCCATCGGCACGCGGGCCGGTATGGCCATCGCGCCCGCTTTCAATATGGTCTTCCAGCCTTATGCCCCGCCCCTGCGCCACCGCGCGGCCCATGGCCAGCGCCGTGCCTGAAGGGGCATCCACTTTCTGGCGATGATGCATCTCCAGTATTTCGGCATCATATTCGCTGCCGGGCAGCACGGCGCCCATCTGGCGCGCAATGCGGGTGACCAGCGTGACACCGGGCGAGAAATTGGCCGCCTGCACCACGGCAATGCGGGTCGCGGCCTGATCGACCGCCTGCTGGTCCGCCCCTGACAGGCCGGTCGTGCCCAGCACCCAGCCCGTGCCTGTTTTTGCCAGGGCATGGGCATGGCCCACCACCGTGCTGGCATGGGTGAAGTCGATCACCACATCACATTGCCGCGCCAGATCAGCAATATCGGCATGAACCGGGCAGTCGATCCCCTCAACAGGGCGGCCATCGCGCGTCGTGCCACCGGCCAGCACGGCCCCTGCCGCTGGCACTTCGTGCGCCAGAAGGCGACCGACACGGCCATTAAGGCCCGTAATCCCGATCCGCAGGGGCTGCGCGTTCATGCTGTTTTCTCCACCAGTGCCCAGATATGCAAATGGCGGCGCGACCGGGGGATCGCGCCGCCTGAACTCTATTCATGGTGCAGGTTGGGGGGGATTCACCATGAATAGTGGATCGACCCTACACCTGACCCATCAGCAATTTCAACCACCTGCACGCCATGGTCTCCATGCCGTGAGAGCGGGCTTACAGCTTGCCTTCAAAAAAGTCCTTCACCTTGCTGAAGAAGCCGGTGCTCTCGGGGCTGCCCTTGGCGTGGCCCGCCGCATCGGTCTCGAATTCCTCCAGCAATTCGCGCTGGCGCTTGCTCAGGTGGCGCGGGGTCTCGACCACGACCTGAATATACATGTCGCCCCGCGCGGAAGAGCGCAGCACCGAGAAGCCCTTGCCACGCAGGCGGAAGTGCTCGCCCGTCTGGGTGCCTGCCGGGATCTTGACCTTGGCGCGCGAGCCATCGACCACCGGCACCTCGATCTCGGTGCCAAGGGCGGCCTGCCCCATGCGCACCGGCACGCGGCAATAGATATTGGCGCCATCGCGCTGGAAGATGGCATGCGCCTCAACCGACACATGCACATACAAGTCGCCCGCGGGCACGCCCTTGCCGCCCGCCTCGCCCTCGCCGGTGATGCGGATGCGCGTGCCATCCTCAACGCCCGCGGGGATCGAGACCTCGATGGTCCGGTTCTTTTCCACCGTGCCCGCACCGTGGCATTCCTTGCACGGGTTGCGGATCAGGCGGCCGGTGCCGTGGCAGGTGGGGCAGGGGCGCTCGATGGCGAAAAAGCCCTGCTGCGCGCGCACCTTGCCCGCGCCGTGGCACGAGGGGCAGGTTTCGGGCGGCTGGTCCTTGTCGGCGGAGCCGGTACCCTCACAGCTTTTGCAGGTGACGCGGGTGGGAATGGTGATTTCCTTCTTCACCCCCGCGAAGGCCTCGGCGAAGGTGATGCTGACCTGCACCTGGATATCAGCACCCGAGCGGCGGCCACCGCGCCTGCCGCCCATCATGTCGCCAAACATCTGCTCGAAGATGTCGCCAAGCCCGCCGCCACCGAAGTCGAAGCCACCAGCACCCGGGCCACCGCCCTCGAACGCGGCATGGCCAAAGCGGTCATAGGCGGCGCGCTTCTGGTCGTCCTTCAGCACCTCGTAGGCTTCGCTGATTTCCTTGAACTTGTTTTCCGCTTCCGCATCACCCGGATTGCGGTCGGGATGGTATTTCATGGCCAGCTTGCGATACGCCCGCTTGATCTCGTCGCCATTGGCATCGCGCGAAACTTCAAGGGCTGCGTAATAATCTATCTTGGTGGCCATGTCGGTCCTCTAGCAAACGCGGCCGCCCGGCTTGTCGCGGCACGATCCTCGCGTTCCATCTGTCGTTGTCGGGCAGCATATGAAAAGCGCCCGTCTTCAAAGAAGCACGGGCGCCACCTTGGTGGAAGGGGAGCGCGGACCATCAGGCCCGCGCCCCGTTTTCCGAAGCCTGTATGACGCCTTGCGCCAATCAGGACTTCTTGGAGTCGTCCACGTCCTCGAAGTCGGCGTCGACAACCTTTTCGTCCTTCGGGGCTGCCCCGCCAGCGGCGGCACCTGCGGCACCCTCGGCCTGGCCTGCCTTGTGGATGGCCTCGCCAACCTTCATGGCAACCTGTGTCAGGTGATCGGTCGCGGTCTTCAGCGCCTCGGCATCGCTGCCTTCAAGCGCCTTGCGCACGGCGGCGATCGCGGCTTCCGCCTCGGTCTTGTCCGCAGCCGGGATCTTGTCGCCACCTTCAGCAAGGGACTTCTCGACCTGATGGGTCATGCCTTCGGCCTGGTTGCGGGCCTCGACCTGCTCCTTCTTGGCCTTGTCGGCCTCGGCATTGGCTTCGGCGTCCTTCACCATCTTGTCGATGTCGGACTCGGACAGACCGCCAGAAGCCTGGATCTTGATCTGCTGTTCCTTGCCGGTCGCCTTGTCCTTGGCCGAGACGGACACGATGCCGTTGGCGTCGATGTCGAAGGTCACCTCGATCTGCGGCACGCCACGCGGCGCGGGGGCGATACCGGTCAGGTCGAAGTTGCCCAGCAGCTTGTTGTCAGCCGCCATCTCACGCTCGCCCTGATAGACCTTGATGGTCACGGCGTTCTGGTTGTCATCCGCGGTCGAGAAGGTCTGGCTCTTCTTGGTCGGGATGGTCGTGTTGCGGTCGATCAGGCGGGTGAACACGCCACCCAGCGTCTCGATGCCCAGTGACAGCGGGGTCACGTCGAGCAGCAGCACGTCTTTTACGTCACCCTGCAGCACCGCACCCTGCACGGCGGCGCCGATGGCGACCACTTCGTCGGGGTTCACGTTGCGGGCGGGTTCCTTGCCGAAGAACTCCTTCACGGCCTCGATCACCTTGGGCATGCGGGTCATGCCGCCCACGAGGATGACTTCATTGATCTCACCCGACGAGACGGATGCATCCTTCATCGCCGCGCGGCAGGGCTCGAGCGTGCGCTGGATCAGGTCATCGACCAGGCTTTCCAGCTTCGCGCGGCTCAGCTTGACCACGAGGTGCTTGGGGCCGGACGCATCAGCGGTGATGAACGGCAGGTTGATCTCGGTCTCCTTGGATGAGGACAGCTCGATCTTCGCCTTTTCCGCCGCTTCCTTCAGGCGCTGCAGGGCCAGCTTGTCCTGGCGCAGGTCGATGCCCTGCTCGCGCTTGAACTCGTCGGCCAGGAAACCGATGATACGGGCATCGAAGTCTTCACCACCGAGGAAGGTGTCACCGTTGGTGGACTTCACCTCGATCACGCCATCGGAGATCTCGAGGATGGACACGTCGAACGTGCCGCCGCCAAGGTCATAGACCGCGATCGTGCCGCCGTCCTTCTTCTGCAGGCCATAGGCCAGGGCAGCAGCGGTCGGCTCGTTGATGATGCGCAGCACTTCAAGGCCCGCGATGCGGCCCGCATCCTTCGTGGCCTGGCGCTGGGCGTCGTTGAAGTAAGCCGGAACGGTGATGACGGCCTGCTTGACCGGCTCGCCAAGATAGGACTCGGCGGTTTCCTTCATCTTGCCCAGGATGAAGGCGGAGATCTGCGCGGGGGCGTATTTCTTGCCCTGCGCCTCGACCCATGCATCACCATTGTCGCCCTTGACGATCTCGTAGGGGACAAGGCCCTTGTCCTTCGCCACGGTCGGGTCATCATAACGGCGGCCGATCAGGCGCTTGACGGCATACAGCGTGTTGGTGGGGTTCGTGACGGCCTGGCGCTTGGCGGCCTGGCCGACGAGCATTTCACCGTTGTCGGTAAAGGCGACCATCGACGGGGTGGTGCGTGCGCCTTCGCTGTTCTCGATAACCCGCGTCTCGTCGCCTTCACGCACGGCAACGCAGGAATTGGTCGTACCAAGGTCGATACCGATAACCTTGCTCATGTAATCTTCTCCTTTTCAGCGGCCTGTCCGGACCCGAAGCATCGGGACAGACCCTTCTTTTTCAGTATTCAGGCGCGTGGTGCGGACTGTCTTTTTTCACATCCACCCGCATGCCGTTATCATTATCCGATGTAGGCAGCCCATGCGTCGCTTTCAAGAGGATCCAGCCATGCACGGGCGGGATTTCACCCTGCCTGCGCCGGTCCTTTTGACACGACCACCATGGCCGGCCTGAGCAGCCGCCCGTGCAGGGTCCAGGCCGGGGTCCAGGCCTCCATCACGGTATCGGCGGGGTGTTCGTCGCTGTGCTGCTGGCTCATGGCCTGATGCAGGTTGGCGTCGAAGGGCTTGCCCTTCGCGTCTTCCGCCTTGATGCCGTTGCGCTCGAGAATGCCCATGAACGAACGCTCGGTGCTCTCGATGCCTTCGCGCATGCTGGTCAGCAGCTTGTCCTCTCCCTCGACGGGCTTGGGCAGGCTGGCGAGCGCGCGCTTGAGGTTCTCGGCGGCCTCGACCACGTCCTTGGCGAATTTCTGCACGGCGTACTGCCGGGCATCTTCCACTTCGCGCTTGGTACGGGTGCGCAGGTTCTGCATGTCGGCTTCCGCGCGCATCCACTTGTCGCGCATGGCCGAGACTTCGGCTTCAAGCTCGGCTATGCGCGGGTCTGATCCGGCCTCCGCCTCGGGCTGGGGCGCTGCCGCCTCATGGGCGTGCGCGTCGGAGGGCGTGCCGTCGCCCTGGGGGGCGTCGGAAAAGGGGGTGGGGTCTGTGTTCTCGCTCATGCTCTTACAAGTAGGTAACGACTGGCCGATGGGCAAGGCATTGCGCTCCCGGCAGGCATGCCGATTTTGCGCAACGTCCCTGCCGTGAACGGAACAGCCGGAATGACGTTGTCATTGCAGTGGATCGCGGCACCCGCATCCCCTCATGACATGCGGGCGGTTATGACGCTATGCTGCGCGCGCCTGCCAGGCAAGATGCTGGCGGTCATGCCCGGATCGGCGAAGGAGCAAAAAGAGAGCCCCCATGGAGCCAACGAAACAGACGATCGTGCTGGTTGACGATGACAGGAACATCCTGACCTCCGTGCAGATGACACTGGAGGCGGAAGGCTTCATCGTCCGCACCTATACCGATGGGGAGAGCGCGCTGCATGGTCTGTCATCGCGCCCCGCCGACCTGGCGGTGCTCGATATCAAGATGCCGCGCATGGACGGGATGGAACTGCTCCAGCGCCTGCGCGCGCGCTCGCAGCTGCCGGTGATCTTCCTGTCCTCCAAGGATGAGGAGGTGGACCAGCTCATGGGCCTGCGGCTGGGGGCGGATGACTACATCACCAAGCCGTTCTCGCAGCGCCTGCTGCTCGAGCGCATCCGTGCGCTGCTGCGCCGCAACGAGGTCAGCCGCAGCGAGGCGGCGGGCATCAGCCCCACCGGCACCATGGTGCGCGGCGGCCTGTCGCTTGATGAAACCCGCCACCAGTGCCTGTGGCACGGACGCGACATCCAGCTTACGGTCACCGAGTTCCTGCTCGTCAAGGCGCTGGCCGCCCGCCCCGGCCTGGTCAAGTCACGCGACCAGTTGATCGACGCCGCCTATGGCGAGAACATCTATGTGGATGACCGCACCATCGACAGCCACATCAAGCGCGTGCGCAAGAAGTTCCGGCAGGTGGATGACGAGTTCAACCAGATCGAGACGCTGTACGGCATCGGCTACCGCTACAAGGAAGAATGACCTCGCCGGTGTCCCGTCTCTTTGTATCAGCACTCCCGCTTCCACGCCCGCTGCGCCGCCTGCTGCCCCGGCGGTGGAGCGGGGAGCGGCAGAACGCGGTTGCGGAATTCATGGAATACCGCTCCCGGCTGGTCTCGCCGCTCATGCGGCGCATCCTGCTGGTCAATACGCTGCCGCTTGGCCTGCTGGCGCTGACGCTGCTGTACCTGACCCAGTTCCAGAACAGCCTGCTTGAGGCCGAGGTATCAGCCCTGCGCGAGCAGGCGCGCATCTATGCCGGTGCCCTGGGGCAGAGTGCCGTGATCGTGTCGCGCCGCGACGTGACGCTGGCCCCTGATCTTGCCGGCCCGCTGCTGCTGCGCCTGACCGAACCCAGCCCGAGTGCCCATGCCCGCCTGTTTGCCCCCGATGGGCAGGTCGTGGCCGACAGCCGCGTGGAACAGGCAGGCTTCGGCATCAAGGCCACGCCGTTGCCACCGGCCGAGGAAGACGAGCACGCAAGCCCCCCCCACGGCACATCGATCAATATGGGCGAGCGGCTGTATAACTGGCTTCTGGCGCAGTTGCCCACGCTCTCGGGCGAGCGGATCATGACGCTGGACACGCCGGATTCAGACCCGTCGATCCAGCCCGTAACCCAGCCCGATGGCACGCGGGTGATGGAGATCCCGCCCTATATCCGCCGCAACGCCGACCACCAGCTCATGGTCACGGTAGCCGAGCCGGTCATGCATGCGGGGCAGACCACGGTGGGCATCATCCAGCTCACGCGTGAGGCGCGTGATGTCGACCGCTCGCTGTTTGCTGTGCGCTCGTCCATCCTGTCGCTGTTTCTCATGGCGCTGGCGCTGACCATCCTGCTCTCGTGGTATCTGTCGCTCACCATTGCACGCCCGCTGCTGCGGCTGGCCGCCTCGGCCCATACCATGCGCGAATCCTCCGACCGCACCGACATGGTGCCCGAGCGCCTGCTGGCCCGGCGCGACGAGATTGGCGAGGTCGCCCGCGCATTGCAGGACAGTGCGAGCGCGCTGTGGGCGCGCATGGACGCCATCGAGCGCTTTGCCGCCGATGTCAGCCACGAGATCAAGAACCCGCTCTCCTCCATCCGCTCGGCCATTGAAAGCCTGCTGCGCATTGATGACCCCGCGCGCCAGCGCCGCCTCATGTCGATCATCAATGACGACGTGCGCAGGCTCGACCGGCTGATTACCGATATTTCCGATGCCAGCCGCGTGGATGCCGAACTCTCGCGCATCCGCGCCGAGCCGGTGGCCATCGTGCCGCTGTTGTCCGTGCTGGCCGAGATCCATCAGGCCACGCGCCAGCCGGGCCAGCCCTTCATGGCGGTGGCCAGCAGCGGCGACAGCCCGGAGCGCAGGCTGGTGGTGCTGGCGGTGGAGGACCGGCTGGTACAGGTGCTGCGCAACCTGATTGGCAACGCCATCTCGTTCTCGCCGCCCGATGGCAAGATCCTGCTCAGCGCGGTGCCCGCGGGCGGCATGGTGGAGATTGCGGTCAGCGATGAAGGGCCGGGCATTCCGCAGGCCAAGCTCGACAACATTTTCGACCGCTTTTATTCCGAGCGGCCCAGCAGCGAGAATTTTGGCCAGCATTCCGGCCTGGGCCTGTCAATCAGCAAGCAGATCATCGAGGCCCTGCGCGGCACCATCAGCGCCGAAAACCGCGTCGATGCCGATGGCCACGTGCAGGGTGCCCGCTTCGTGATCTGCCTGCCGCGCGTGGACGTGAAGGGCGAGGTCAGCCGACCTCATCCGTAGCGCGCGCATACCGCCGGTAGCGAAAGGGCGGTGGCGCGGCGGGCAGGGTGTCGAGAACGGCCTTGACCCGCTCATGGTCAGGTGCCCGCGAACACACCGGGTCGGTCGCGGCCGCATCACCTGCCAGCGCCAGGGCCTGACAGCGGCAGCCGCCCCAGTCCTTCTCACGCTGGTCGCAGCTCCGGCAGGGCTGGGGCATCCAGTCCGTGCCGCGGAACATGGTAAAAAGCGGAGCCTCGCGCCAGATATGGTCCAGCGTGTCATGCCTTACGTCAGGGAAGGCGACGTTGGGGATGGTCTCCGCCGCATGGCACGGCAGCACCCGGCCCGAGGGCGAGATGTTGATGAACCGTCGCCCCCAGCCGCCCATGCACGGCTTGGGCCGGTCGGCATAGTAATCGGGGGTGACATAATCGATGGTCAGGCGACCTTCGTATTTTTTCCGCGCTGCCTCCACCGCCTGCGTGGTCTGCTCAAGCTGGGCGGCGGTGGGCATGAGGGCCTCGCGGTTGGCCAGCCCCCAGCCATAATACTGCGTATGGGCAATCTCGACCCGGCGCGCGCCCATCTGGATGGCCGCTTCAAGCATCTGCGGCACGCGCCCGGCGTTTTCGCGGTAGATGACGAAGTTGAGCGTAAGCGGCATGCCGTCGGCGGCGACCAGCCGCGCCGCCTCGATCTTGCGGGCCTGCGCGCCCTTCATGCCGCCGACAAGCTCGGCATTTGCCGTATCTATATCCTGAAACGAAAGCTGGACGTGATCGAGTCCCGCTTCCACCAGCGCGGGGAAGGTCTTCGCGTTAAGCAGCACGCCGGAGGTAATGAGGTTGGTGTACAGCCCCAGCCCCACGGCATGGCGGATGAGTTCGGGCAGGTCGGGGCGGCTCATCGGCTCGCCGCCCGAAAAATGCACCTGCAGCACCCCCATCTCGGCGGCCTGATCGAGCACGCTGATCCACTCGGCGGTGGAAAGTTCGTTGCGGCGCGGCTCCAGCGCCAGCGGGTTGGAACAGTACGGGCACTGCAACGGGCAGCGATGCGTGAGTTCCGCCAGCAGGCTCATGGGCGAGAGAATGGTTTTGGTCATACCACCAGCACCTGTCGGGTCATGAGGTCATTCACCATGACATGGACATCGCGCCCGATCACATCAACCGGGGCCGCGAAGCGGGTGGCCAGATCGGCAATGATCTGGCCCAGCGTGCGCGTGCCATCGACCAGTTTGAGCACCTCGGCCGCGATGGGATCGGGAATGAAAGCCCGCTCCGGCGCCTGGATGATCCAGCGCTCGCGCACGCGGTCATGCTGGAGCCGGACCCCGCGCGCGAAGCGGATAACGCTGTCGTCCGTGAGGTCTGCGCTCATGCCACGTCCGGGCGGAACGCACCGGGGGGAATGCGGCCGGGATTGACGTAGCCATATTCCAGCTCATCAAGCATGGCCCACAGCACGCCGCACTTGAACTTGAGCGCGCCCAGCACGGCCTGCTGCTGCGCGGGCGTGCGGGCATGTTCCTTCACATAACCCAGCGCGAAGTCGGAATCACGCGGGGCCTGTGTCAGGCGCGGCTGGAAGTAGGCCAGCGTCTCGGGCGTGATGAAGTCGTAATGACGCAGCATGCCCGCCACGCGCTCGCTGATGATGGTGGGCGAGAACAGCTCGGTCAGCGACGAGGCAATGGCCTCGAGGATGGAGCGGTCGCGCACGAAGGCCACATACGCATCCACCGCGAAGCGGGTGGCGGGCAGCAGCCCTTCAAGCGACTCCACATAGGCGCGGTCCAGCCCCAGCCCGTCGGTCAGCTTGAGCCAGCGTGCGACACCACCGGTGCCCGGTGCGTCGCCATCATGGTCAACCAGCCGCCTGCGCCATTCACGCCGCAGTTCCGCCGTGGGCAGGCGGGCGAGCAGCGTTGCGTCCTTGGCGGGAATGCTGGCCTGGTAATAATAGCGGTTCAGCGCCCAGGCCTGCACCTGCGCGCGGTTGAGCCTGCCATCATGCAGCGCGCGGTGGAAAGGGTGCAGGTTGTGGTAGCGTTCCGCCCCGATGGCGCGGAGTGCGGCTTCAAGTTCATCAGGGGAAAGCAGGGGTGCGCTCATGCCGTAATCCTCATCCCGTCATGGGAGATTTCCCACCCTGCGGCCTCGACGGCAGCGCGCTCGGGCGTATCCGCCAGCAGCACAGGGTTGGAATTGTTGATGTGTATGAAAATCCTGCGCTTGATGCCCAGGTCACGCAGGGCGGCGATGGTGCCGTCCATGCCATCCATGGACATATGGCCCATGCGGCGGCCGGTCTTCTCGCCCAGGCCCGCGCGCACCATCTCGTCATCCACCCACAGCGTGCCGTCAAAGAACACGGCATCCGCCCCGCGCAGGCGCACGCGCAGGTTGTCGGTCATGCGCGCGCAGCCGGGCACGAAGCACACACGGTGGCTACCATCGGAGATTTCGAGGCCGATCGTCTCGCCATTTTCGCATATGGCGGCGGGGTCGGGGCCGGACTCGGCATAAAGCGGCACCTTGCCGGGCACGGCAAACGGCACGATGGTCAGGCCCGCGGGCGTGCCATCGGTCAGCTTCAGCGCCACGGGCTGGTCGAGTCCCATCGGTTCACGGGTCACGACCGCGCGGTTCAGGGCCTCAAAAATGGGGTTGGCATCCAGCATGGACAGCACTTCGGGCGTGGCCAGAAGGGTAAAGGGCTGTCGCTCGCGCAGGGTGAGCAGGCCGGTGATGGTATCCACCTCGCCGCCTGTCAGGATCACGCCAGCGATGGGCGTGGAACGCAGGCCCTCGCTGGGGTGCAGCGCCGGGGTCTGGTTGATCTGGGTGCGCAGGTCAGGCGATGCGTTGACCACGAACCAGTTTTTTCCATCTCCGCTGATGGCGATGGAAG
The DNA here is from genome assembly GCF_001571345.1 of Komagataeibacter xylinus NBRC 15237. Classification (GTDB taxonomy): domain Bacteria; phylum Pseudomonadota; class Alphaproteobacteria; order Acetobacterales; family Acetobacteraceae; genus Komagataeibacter; species Komagataeibacter xylinus. The sequence goes on from NZ_BCTP01000030.1 coordinate 18,750, forward strand.
CCTGTGTGCGGGGCAGGGCTGCCGGATCGCCGGCCCTGGCCCGCCTGCAACCGGGAGCGTTGGAGTTCCATTGGGGAAATCCGCCACCCGCCGCCGCGCCGAGAACGATAATGTCGATCATGGACGCAGAGTGTAAAAGAAAATCGCCGCCTGTGCGAGACAGGCGGCGATGTTTCCATCTTACTTCTTTTCGCCGCAGACGTAGCTGTTGATCTCGGCGCCCAGGGGGACTTCAACAATCTTGGGGGTATTCCAGGCCATGGGACTCTCCATTGATGATATGCGAAAGGCAGGAACCTTCGTCTGATGCGTATTTGAGCCCTGTCTCCCGCCACTTTCAAGTCGTGTGTGGGGGCATATGGGGCCTGAAAATTCACGTTAGCGTGTACCATCCCGCCCCCTGCAATGGCTGCGTAGCGGGAATGTGCCAAAATCCTTGGTCCTGCCTGCCCGATACCGCCATAAGGAGCGGGTTGGCACGGAAACGCGGATACCAGCCCCGGCCATACGGGCCAAGCCAGCAAAAGCCAGGACCTGAACCGATGCCGCCCGAGACACCGCCCCCCCCGCCGCCATCCTACGAGCAGGTCCAGCAGCAGCGCGCCATCGAGGTCATGCGCCACAGCCGCATCGACACCCGCACGGCCTGCCTGCTGCTGCTCAGCGTGCTGGCGGTGTTCTATACGCTGTATTTCGCCTCGGCCATCATCCTGCCCATGATCCTGGCGCTGGTGGTCAACCTTCTGCTGTCCTCGCCGCTCCGCTTTTTGCACACGCGGCTGCACCTGCCCAAGCCGCTGGCGGCCCTGTGCCTGATCCTGTGTGTGTTTGGCGTAGTGGGGGCGGTGGGCACCGCCATTTCCGTGCCCGCCACGGGGTGGCTCGAGCGCGCGCCCGAGGCGATCAGTACCCTGCAAGAGCGCCTCGCCTTCCTGCGCGGGCCGTTCCAGCTCCTGACCGGCGCTTCAGACCGGATCCATAATTTCCTCTCCATCGCAGGCGGCCATGCCACGGCAGTAGCTCCCGACCAGCCAACAGCCGACGGGCATGTCATCGTCGTGTCCACGCCCGCAGGCGGTGGGGGGGTAGCGGGGCTGGACCGCTTTTCCTCCTCCATCCTGCTGGGCACGCAGGCCTTCATGGGCCAGTTCTTTACCATGATCCTGATGCTGTTCTTCCTGCTCGCGCAGGGCGACAGCCTGCTCAGGCGCTTTGTCGAGATCATGCCCACCTTTGCCGACAAGCGCCGCACGGTGCAGATCGCCTATCAGATCGAGCGCAATGTGTCGGAATACCTGGCCACCATCACAATCATCAACAGCCTCGTGGGCCTGGTGAACATGGTGCAGTGCTGGCTGCTGGGCATGCCCAACCCGCTGCTATGGGGGGTCATGGCGTTCCTGCTCAACTACATTCCCATCATCGGGCCGATGATGGGCATCATCATCTATTTCCTGGTGGGGCTGTTCGTCTATCCATCGGTGTGGCAGGCGCTGCTGCCCCCGGCCATCTACCTGTGCATTCACCTGACGGAAGGCGAGACCATAACCCCCATGGTGCTGGCGCGGCGCTTTACGCTCAACCCGGTGCTGGTCATGGCGTCACTCATGTTCTGGGACTGGCTGTGGGGCATTTTCGGGGCGTTCCTGTCGGTGCCCCTGCTGGCAGTGTTCAAGATCATCTGCGACCATGTGGAGATTCTCACCCCGCTGGGTCACATTGTCGGTGGCCCGGCCCATCCCGCGCCAAAGAAGCCGCTCTTTACCGAAACGCCCGCCAGCGCCACGCCGGATGAAGACCCCGACCGGCTGGAAGACTAGCCGTTGCCTGCGGCCAGGACCTCAAGCTTGGCCATTGACACGATGGTAATGGCGTAGCCCTTGCCCACCTCGATCATGCCCTGACCGCGCATCCAGCTCAGCGTGCGGCTGACGGTCTCGATGGTCAGGCCAAGATAGTCGGCAATGTCGCCACGGGTCATGGGCAGGTGCAGCCGGCCACCCGATGGTGGTGGCTGGCCGGGCAGGAGACCTGCCTGCATCTGGTCAAGCAGGAAGCTCGCCACGCGCTCGCGCGCGGTCTTGCGGCCGAGCAGGAGCATCTGGTTCTGGGCGGCGACGAGTTCGTTGGAGGCTTCTTCAAGCAGGCGGCGCTCGAGCTTGGGGAAATCATCAAGCAGTTCGCCCATCTTCTCACGCGAGAAGCGGCATACGCGCACCGTATCGATCGCCTCCGCGCCAAAGGCATAACTGTCGGACACGGCAAGGCCGAGAAAATGCCCCGGTGCCGCGAAACCGGTAATCTGGCGCCGTCCGTCAGGCAGGGCCTTGAACAGCTTCACGGTGCCCGATGTCACATTGAAGAAGTCGGTCGCGGGCGCGCCTTCCTCGATAAAGCCGCGACCGGGGGAAACGATGGTTTCCACCGCGACTTCAGCCAGGCGGGAGATATCGGAGGGTTCGATCACGCTACAGACGCTGGTGGGGCGAACGCTGCAATTGGTGCAGAAATCCGCCTGCACGCCACCCGACCCGATCACGATACGCCGTGGCCTCGATTCAAACTGACACGAAGGCATATCCGACATGATAATTTCCAATTCACTTTCAGGCGCCCACGTTCCGGCGCCGAAGTAACCGGACATGCCCTGGCTCCCTAGAAATACAATAAATGCATTCGCCAAGAGCGCAGACTATGGCTGATGGGTTGATGTAAATCAATGCAGCCAACCCAGAAATATAAGGTAAACACGACTGATCATAACAAAAAATTCTTAACCCGAGGAAAATCCGACGCGTGCAGGCCGTCCCCCCGCCCATGGTCAGACGACTGGACCCCGCCGATGTCCCGCTCCTTTATCCGCTTGTGCGCCTGTCCTTCCCACACCTGACGCTGCGCGAATGGATGCGGATCGGCCGCAGGCTGGCCCGCCCCGGCGCGCGGGCGCGGCAGGGCATTCTTGTCGCCCATTATGGCCATGACAGGCCGCCATGCGGCATGGCCACCTTCCGGCGCGGGTTCGACCTGTGTTCAGGCGATACCCTGACATCGGACTACATCATCACCCTGTCCTATACCCGTGCGCAGACCATTATCGACGCGCTGCTCCCGGCCATGGAAACACTGGCACGTGAATGGGGATGTGACGCCATGCGCACCATCACCCACAGTAAACCCGTTGCAAAACCATACAGCCCGGTTCTGAAACTGTGTTCATCCGGCAACATTACCGAAAGAACAGTCAGGCTGGACCATAACACGCAAATAGTTCCGCGTGGTTGATTGATTCATATCAAGGCCGAGTGCTAGGTGGCCGTGATTTCTGCACACATCAAATGAACTTGAATATTCTTAACGCTCTCGCCTGCCTGCCAGCCGGGAAAGAAACTAGGGTCTGCTTACCATGAAGAACATCCGCAAACTCGCCCTGTCGGCAGTGCTCGGCGCCTCGGCGCTGGCCCCCGTGGCAGGCCATGCCCAGACAACGGCGCCCTCCACCTACGTCAATGCCCCGCTGGCGGCACCCGTGGCGCCCGCACGGCCCAAGGGCCACTGCGGCATTTTCGAGACCTGTGCCTCGACCAAGATCGGCCTGGGCCGCGGTGATTTCATGATCCGCCTGTCCGCCGTGGGCGTGCTGCCCGAAGATCGTGACAGCAAGGTGTGGGCGAACGGGACGGCACTGGCAGGTACCCGCATCAAGACCACCAACCAGGTCATGCCGGAACTGACGTTCGAATACTTCGTGACCGACAACATCTCGCTGGACCTGATCGCGACCAGCACCCGTCATGAAGTTGCAGCCGAAGGTGCTGCCGTGGGCGGCAAGCTTGACGTGGGCAGCGCCTGGGTGCTGCCGCCCACGGTCACGGTGGCCTGGCACTTCCGTCCGCACAAGCGCCTGAACCCGTATGTGGGCGTGGGTGGCACCTTCATGTGGTTCCACAACATGAATGCTGCTGGCAACGCACTGGGCACGACCAAGCTGAACTCCGGCTTTACCGGTGGCCCGTCCATCAATGCCGGTGTGGATTACCAGCTCGTTGGCAACTGGTTCTTCAACTTCGACGTGAAGCAGATGTTCGTGCGCATGCACGCCTGGGCTGAAAACGACAGCGAAAGCCTGAAGGTCAAGGCCCACGACTCGCTGGACCCGACCGTCGTTTCCGCCGGTATCGCCTACCGGTTCTAATGGCATGAACGCGGCGGACAGCACCCTGCTTTCCCGCTATGGGGGCAACCTGCCGCGTTATACCAGCTACCCCACCGCAGCCCAGTTCACGGATGCGGTGGGCCCGGACGACAGTCGCAACTGGCTGTCCTCCCTCCCGGCGGACCAGCCGGTTTCCCTTTACCTGCATGTTCCCTTCTGTGATACGCTCTGCCGGTTCTGCGGGTGCAACACCGCCGTGCTGCGCAATGCGGATGCAAGGAGCGCCTATGCCGCCCTGCTGCACGAGGAACTGCGCCGTATCATTGCCCTGATCGGCCCCGGTCGGCGTGTAACGCACCTGCAATGGGGCGGCGGCACACCCACCACGCTCCCCGCCAGCGCGATGCGCCGCGTGATGGACGCCATCCGCCGCGATTTTGACATCGCCCCCGATGCCGAGATCAGCATCGAGGTCGATCCGCGCCATCTTCCCCCCGAATATCCGGCCCTGCTGCACGAACTCGGTTTCAACCGCGCCAGCATGGGTGTGCAGGATCTTGATGCCAGCGTGCAGGAGGCCTGCGGTCGCATCCAGAGCTGGGAACAGACGCGTGACTGCCTTGAGGCGCTGCGCGGCGCGGGTGTCGCCTCCATCAACATCGACCTGATCTACGGCCTGCCCCGGCAGGATACCGAGGGCGTCGCCCGCACGGCGCAGGCCGTGGCCAGCCTGAAACCCGACCGGCTGGCCGTGTTTGGCTATGCCCATGTGCCGTGGAAGCAGAAGCGCCAGACCCTCATGCCCGTGGGCGACCTGCCGGGCGCGCAGGACCGCATCAGCCAGCGTGCGGCGATGGACAGCGTGCTGCGCGCGGCCGGTTTCCTGCCCGTGGGGCTGGACCATTACGTCAGCCCCGATGACAGCATGGCCCATGCCCTGCGGGCGGGCAGGCTGCACCGCAATTTTCAGGGCTATACCACCGACAGCGCACCGGTGCTGATCGGCATCGGGGCCTCGGCCATCTCCTCGCTGCCCGGCGGCATGACGCAGAACGCCGTCTCGGCTGCCGCCTATGCCCGCCTCATGGCCCGCCCCGACACCCTGCCCGTGGCGCGTGGCGTGCGCATGCGCGAAGATGACCGGGCCCGTGCCGACATTATTGAACAGCTCATGTGCGCCATGCAGCTCGATCTCGATGCGCTTTGTGCCCGCCACGGCCTGCCTGCCAGTCATTTCGACCCCGAATACAGCCGTCTTGCCCCCATGGTGGCGGATGGACTGGTCACGCTCACGGGCCGGCAAATACGCCTTACCGAAAAGGGGCGGCCGTTCGTGCGGCATGTCGCCGCACTCTTTGACCGCTACCTTACGGCCCAGAGCCGCACCCGCCACGCCAGCGCCCTCTAGCGCCGTCCAGCATCCCCGGGGCGGCAACCCGGCATGGCCCACAACCCCACAGCCAGCAGCAGACCTTCATGCAAACCAACTGCGTCACCGCCGCCCTTGCCGCAAGTCCCGTCCTGCCGCAGCCCTATCCGCACTGGCAACTGCATGACGTGCTGCCCGCCGCCATTGCCGCCGCCCTTGTGCACTGGGTGCCCGGCACGCGGTTCATCGGTGGCGACAGCGGCGGCCAGCGCGCAGGCCGCAACGGGCACCGGCTGTTCGTAACTCCCGCCCAACGCGCGGCCCATCCCGCACTCGACCAGCTCGCCTGCCTGTTCGATGATGCCGCCACGCGCGCGGGCTTTACCCGCCAGTGCAGTGCCCGGCTGGACGATGCCGCCCTGCGCCTTGAACTGTGCCTCGATACCGATGGCTTCTGGCTTGAGCCGCATACCGATATCGGCGCCAAGCGGCTGACGCTGCTGGTCTCGCTCTCGATGGGTGCCGAGGCGATGGACTGGGGCACCGATATCATGACAGCGGAGGGCACGCCGGTGGCGCGGGCCTCGGGGCTGTTCAATTCGGGGCTGCTGTTCATTCCGTCCGCGCACTCATGGCATGGCTTCGTGCGCAGGCCACTCAATGGCGTGCGGCGCACGCTGATCGTCAATTACGTCAGCCCCGAATGGCGGGCGACGGAGGAACTGGCCCAGAGGCCCTGCGCCGCCTGAATACAGCCCCGCCAGACGGCTGGACGGAACAGAATGCGCACGCAAGGCTTTATTCGCGCACCAATCGGTTCTAGGAAACACTCCTATATAAATGTAACCCCTTTCATCCCATGTCATCCCGGTCATGACGCAAGAGGACAACAGAGGTATGAGCGAGACCCCGCGCGAGACTATGGAATTCGATGTCGTCATCGTAGGTGGCGGCCCGTCTGGCCTGGCCGCGGCCATCCGGCTGCGCCAGATTGCCCCCGATGCCACCGTGTGCCTGATTGAAAAAGGCAGCGAGATTGGCGCCCATATCCTGTCCGGCGCGGTGATCGAGCCGCGCGCGCTGGCGGAGCTCCTGCCGCACTGGCACGAGGAAGGCGCCCCGCTGAACACCCCCGTGACGGAAGAGCAGATGCTCTACCTGACCGAGAACGGCGGCATCGAGATCCCGTTGCTTGACCGCGTGATGCCGCACATGCGCAACCACGGCAACTACATCGTGAGCCTTGGCGACCTGTGCCGCTGGCTGGCGGGCCGCGCGGAAGAACTTGGCGTGGAAATCTATCCCGGCTTTGCAGGCGCGGAAGTGCTGGTTGATGACAGCGGGCGCGTGGCAGGCGTTGCCACGGGCGACATGGGCGTGGGCCGCGACGGGGAGCCTACCGGCAATTACGCGCCCGGCATGGAACTGCGCGCCAAATACACCCTGTTCGCCGAAGGCTGCCGCGGCTCGCTGACCAAGCAGGTCATGGCGATGTACAACCTGCGCCAGGGCGTTGACCCGCAGACCTACGGGCTGGGCATCAAGGAACTGTGGGAAATACCCAAGGAGATGCACCGCCCCGGCCTGATCCAGCACAGCTTTGGCTGGCCGCTTGATGACCGGACCTATGGCGGCGCGTGGATGTACCATTTTGGCGACAACCTCGTCTCCTACGGCTTCGTGGTGGGGCTGGACTACCCCAACACATGGCTCTCGCCATTTGACGAGATGCAGCGCGTGAAGCTGCACCCGTCCTTCCGCCCGTATTTCGAGGGCGCGCGGCGCATCGCCTATGGCGCGCGCGCGCTGTCGGAAGGAGGGATCCAGTCCATCCCGCGCCTGACTTTCCCCGGCGGGGCGCTGATTGGCGATACGGCGGGCTTCCTCAACGTGCCCAAGATCAAGGGCACGCACACGGCCATGAAGTCGGGCATGCTGGCAGCCGAGGCCGTGGGCGAGGCGCTGGCCACCAGCCGCGTGGAACCCGGCTCCTACACCCGCCGCATCAAGGATTCCTGGCTGTGGGATGAACTGCGCACGGTGCGCAACATCCGCCCCGCCTTCGCCAAATTCGGCATGAAGGGCGGCGCGCTGTATGCGGGCATCGACGCCATGCTGCTGCGTGGCCGCGCGCCGTGGACGCTGCACACCCGCCACGCCGATAACGAAGTGCTGGAACCGGCCTCGGTCTCGCCAAAAATCGACTACCCAAAGCCCGATGGCAAGATCACCTTCGACCGCCTCTCCTCGGTGTTCCTGTCGGCCACCAACCATGAGGAAGACCAGCCCGTCCACCTCAAGGTGCGCAACATGTCGCTGTGGAAGACGGTGAACTGGGATGTGTTCCGCGCGCCTGAAAGCCGCTACTGCCCGGCGGGCGTGTATGAAGTGGCTGATGAAGCCACCGACCCGCACCTGCAGATCAACGCGCAGAACTGCGTGCACTGCAAGACATGCGACATCAAGGACCCGGCGCAGAACATCGACTGGGCCACGCCGGAGGGGGCGGGCGGCCCGAACTATCCGGGCGGGATGTAATTGCCCGGCGGGTACGGTATGTATCCGCCACACCGATTGCCCTTATCCGAAGACAGACAGGCAAATATGCAATGAAGGTTCTTGTACCCGTCAAGCGCGTGATTGATTACAACATCAAGCCACGTGTGAAAGCCGATGGCACCGGCGTTGAAACCGCTGGCGTCAAGATGTCCATGAATCCGTTTGACGAGATCGCGGTCGAGGAAGCCGTGCGCCTGAAGGAAAAAGGCGTAGTGAGCGAGATCATCGCCGTCTCCATCGGCGAGGCCAAGGCGCAGGACACGCTGCGCACCGCCATGGCCATGGGTGCCGACCGCTCCATTCTGGTCGAGACCGATGTGGTGACCGAGCCACTGGCCGTTGCCAAGGTGCTCAAGGCCCTGGTGGAAAAGGAAAAGCCGGAACTCATCATCCTGGGCAAGCAGGCCATTGATGATGACATGAACGCCACCGGCCAGATGCTTGCAGGGCTGCTGGACTGCCCGCAGGCCACCTTCGCCTCGAAGGTGGAAGTGGCTGATGGTGCGGTAACCGTCACGCGCGAGATCGATGGCGGGTCGCAGACCGTGAAGCTGGCGCTGCCCGCCATCATCACCGCCGACCTGCGCCTCAACGAGCCGCGCTACGCCTCGCTGCCCAACATCATGAAGGCGCGCAAGAAGCCGATGGAAAAGATCACGCCAGCCGATCTGGGCGTGGACATGACCCCGCGTCTGAGCGTGATCTCGGTGTCAGAACCGCCCGAGCGCAAGGCGGGCGTCAAGCTCGACTCGGCGGCCGAACTGGTTTCGCGCCTGCGTAACGAAGCAAAGGTGATCTGATCATGACCGTTCTCGTTTACCTCGATCATGAAGGCGGCGTGATCCGCCAGGCTTCGCGCTCCGCCATTACGGCCGCCACCAAACTTGGCGATGTCGATGTGCTGGTCACAGGCCCCGATGCCGCTGCCGCCGCCAAGTCGGCTGCCGCCATTCCCGGCGTGAAGAAGGTGTTTGCCGTAACCGACACCACCGGCAACAGCGAACTTGCCGAGCCGGTTGCTGCCCTGCTGGCCCAGCTTGCGGGCGGTTACACGCATATCCTCGCGGCCTCTTCCGCCACGGCCAAGAACGTGCTGCCGCGTGCGGCGGCCCTGCTGGATGTGCAGCCGATCCCCGATATTGTCGCCATCAACGATGCCGAGACCTTCGTGCGCCCGATCTATGCGGGCAGCGCGCTGGCGACCGTGAAGTCGGCTGATGCGAAGAAGGTGATCACGGTACGCGCCTCCGCCTTCGATCCCGCCCCGGCGGAAGGCGGCAGCGCCACCATCGAGGAGATTGCCCTGCCCGCAGGTCCGGGTGGCTCCACCTTCGTCGCCACCGAGTTGTCGAAGTCCGAGCGGCCGGAACTGGAATCCGCCCGCGTGGTGGTTTCGGGCGGTAACGGCATGCTCAATGAAGAAAACTTCAAGCTGCTCGAGCCGCTGGCCGACCGGCTGGGTGCGGCCATCGGCGCCTCACGCGCGGCGGTGGACAAGGGCTTTGTCTCGAACGAATACCAGGTGGGGCAGACCGGCAAGATCGTGGCGCCGGAACTGTATATCGCCATGGGCATTTCCGGGCAGATCCAGCATCTGGCCGGCATGAAGGACAGCAAGGTCATTGTTGCCATCAACAAGGACCCGGAAGCCCCGATCTTCCAGGTGGCGGATTACGGGATCGTGGGCGACCTGTTCACCATCCTGCCGCAGCTTGAGGCGGAACTCGACAAGGCAGGCTGACCCCTGCGGGCCAGTCGCAAGACATAAAGGGGTGCCGGGCGGTCTGTCCGACACCCCTTTTTTGTCATGCGGGTCTATTCATTTTCCAGCACGGCATGGGCACGGGCCACGACCGTGTCGTATTCCTGCTGGCTCAGGTCGCCGCGGTGCAGCATCTCGCTCGCGCGGGCCAGCGCATCACGCGCATGGGTTACGTCGGGTATGGGGTAGCGTCGGCCCGGCAGGGCAAAGGCTGAATCAGGCAGGGCATCGCGTTCGGCCGCCGTCAGTCTGGACATCGGTATTCCTCCCTTAATGCAGGGGTTCCTGCCACGGGCGGGAACCGGCTCCAAGCGTAATGGAACCACCCTGGCCGCCACCAGCGGTAAAAGCGCTGGTCTCCCGCGCAATGATAAAAGTTTCCGGGTGCGGCCCTTTTGTGAAAAAGGCAGCGTTCTTCGAAGCTTTTTGAAAAAAGCTTCACCAAAAACTTCTTTTGGCAGAAGGCTTACAGATCCTGTTCGACCTCATGGGCCACGTGGTGCCGCCCGTCAGGTGCAGGGCCACCGGGCAGGGGCTGCGCGGTCTCGATGGTGTGCATCTGCCCGCGCAGGGTCGGTATGGCCCCGATACTATAAAACCCCAAAAGCACAATGCAGATCATGAGGCCACAATACACGCTCAGCAACAGCCGCTGCCTGACGGGTACAAGGTAGGCAACGGTCATGCACAGCATTGCCTGCACCTCGAGGCCAAAATGGGTGGCGTTGCCGTACCCCCACTTCCAGCAGGTCAACGCCATCTGCAGACTCATGGCAACAATAAAAAACACCCCGTTTTTCTGCCTTGCCTGCAGCCGGGACAGGCGACCGATCAGCCAGTACGGCAGGCTCATGCACAGGGCATTGTTCACAAGGCTGACCACCACCACGGCGGTGAGGGCGATCAGCAGCACGAGCGCCATGAACGCCTCAGCACTCAGGCTACCCGACAGGTGCTGCAGGGTGCGCTGCATATGCGAGGTGTGGAAGACTGCGACAAAAGGGTTTTCCGGTCCAAGCAGCACACTCACCCCACCCGACAGCACACCCATGCCACCAACGAACAGGTAGGGGTGTTTTTGCAGCACGGCGAGTCTGTTCATGGGGGCGTTACTCTGGTGGATAGGGTTATACAGCAGCCTGGGATTACGGTTTCCTTAAATAGACCAGACCGGTCTAATTTGGAACCCGACCGGACATCCGCTGCCGCAGCGCCGGCGTGGCAGCCAACCAGTGCAGCCCAAGCCGTGCACACGAAGGGCAGGGCACAAAAAAAGACAGGGCCTCCCATAGGGCGACCCTGTCAGTAGAACGTTGATACCGGAAGGTAACACGTCCAGCCCGGCATCATGACCGGATTTTATTGGTTTTTATGGAAGCCAGCGGCTTCGTGTAACCCCTTATGCCATCCGCCTATTTAAACGTCAACAATAAATATAAATAAAAATACGATTTTACTTTTTTTGCACTGCACAATCAACATGGTTATTTTGCACTGCACAATAAAATTTAATTATATACATAAATAGTACGACAATTTTCTACCAGGCGGCTCAAACAGGCCGGGCAGGGGTCTTGTGCCCGGTTTCAATGCCCCGCATCATGGATGCGTGACCATGGCAGCACCGTCCAGCGCCAGGCCCCCATTGCAGCTGACAGGACACCAAAATGGGCGGACAACCCGCAACCCGACCCAACAAAGCCGCATTCTGCACAGGCAGCATCGTCCGCCATGTGGTGGTCATGGCCGGTACGGGTGCCATCGGCCTGATGGCGGTGTTCCTTGTTGACCTGCTGAACCTTTTCTACATTTCATGGCTCGGCGATCCTGCATTGACGGCGGCCATCGGCTTCTCCGGTGTGATCGGCTTCGTGCAGATCGCGGTCTCCATCGGGCTGTCGATTGGCATCGGGGCCATTACCGGCAGGCTGATCGGCGCGGGCAAGATGGAGCAGGCGCAACGCGTCGCATCCTCCTTCGGCATTGTCATGCTCGGCTTCTGCCTGCTCATCGGGGTGTTCACCGCATGGCTCGCACCACTCCTGCTTTCCCTGCTCGGGGCACAGGGGGAGGCAGCACGACAGGCGGCCACGTTCCTGCGCATCGTCTCGCCCGGCCTGCCGCTGATCGCGGCCGGCATGGGGTGCTCGGGCCTGCTGCGCGCCATCGGGGCGGCGCGCATTTCCATGAACGTGACGCTGATCGGCGCCATGATCTCGGCCATGGCCGACCCGTTGCTGATCGTGGGCCTCGGGCTGGGGCTGAAGGGGGCGGCGATCAGCACCATTCTCTCACGCGGGGTCGTGGCGCTGATGGGCTTTCGCTGCGCGCGCCGTCACGGCCTGCTGGCCTGGCCCGTGCGCACCCATGTCGTGGCCGATACAAAGCTGGTGGGGCAGGTGGCTATGCCCGCCATCCTGACCAACCTGGCAACGCCGGTGGGCAGCGTGTTCGTAACGCACGCCATGGCGGGGTTCGGGCTGGCGGCGGTGGCGGGACAGGCGACCATCGAGCGGATCGTGCCGGTGGCCTTTGCCTTTGTCTTTGCGCTGACGGGATCGGTGGGGCCGATCATGTCGCAAAATCTTGGCGCGGGTAAACTCGAGCGCGTGCGGGCGACACTCGTGGCCTCGCTGTGGCTGGTGGCAGGCTGCGTGGCGCTGACATGGGCCATTTTGTTCCTGAGCCAGAACCTGGTGGTGCGGGTATTTTCAGCGCAGGGCACGGCGGCAATGCTGATCCACCTGTTCTGTAACTGGACCATTGCGGGCTATGTATTCATCGGCATGCTGTTCGTGGCCAATTCCGCGTTCAACAATCTGGGCCATCCGCTGTATTCCACGCTGTTCAACTGGGGGCGGGCGACACTGGGCACCATTCCGTTCGTGTGGATGGGCATGCGTTACGGACCGGGCGGCGTGCAGGTGGGGCAGGTGCTGGGCAGCGTGCTGTTTGGCTCCTGCGCGGTGCTCACCGCTTTTTCCGTGGTGCGGCGCCTGCACCCGGGCGACCGGGCCACGCAGCAGGCCATGCCGGTCATTCCCCCGCCCCAGACCGGCGAAGCGGGCCTGATCGAACTCGACGAACTCGACCACTCCGCCTGATCAACAGCGCAGGGCCGCCTGCGTGTCACGCGTAATGGAACCAGTCGATCACGGCGGAAAATGGCGGCGCCGCCGCATCGTGCTCCGAGACAATGGCCTGCCCATCGGCTACAGGCCATTCAATGCCCAATGTTGCGTCGTTCCAGCGCAGGCTGCGCGCGCAGGTGGGGTCGGAGGGGGCCGTGCATTGGCAATACACCTCCGTATGGTCGGCCAATGCGCACAAACCGTGCAGGAAGCCTGGCGGTATCCAGAACTGGCTGCCGTTTTCGGCATTCAGGGTCATGTCCACCCATTGCCCGAACGTAGGCGAGCCGGTGCGCACATCCACCGCCACGCCCCATATCGCCCCACGCGTGCAGCGCACAAGCCTGCCCTGGGCCTGGGGCGCCACCTGCGCGTGAAGGCCCTGCACCATGAATCTGTGCCGCAACAGGCTATGATGATCCTGCACGAAAGAGCTGCCCCCTCCAATCCGGGCCAGCAGGGTGGCAGGGCAGTTCGCGCTGGAAAAGCCGCCCCCTTCCTGCCGGTGGGGCGGGGTGAGCAAAAACAGGCCTTCCAGCGGCAGGGCCTCGACGTGGAGAGCATGCCCCGGCGTGCTGCCTGATGCGGAAAAACCCGGACGGTCGCGGGTCGGGGACTGCGTTCCCATTTTCAGCACGCCTGTATGGTCAGGCAATTGGTTGAATGGTGCATCACGGCCCTGTTCGCTATCCGGTCTGATTATTTCATCACTTTGAAATGCAGTTTTAACGCCGCATCGGTTACGAACCGATTAAGAGCGTGTTTTGAAATAAATATTTGATATTAAATAACAAAAGTTTCCTGATGCCGCCCTTCTTTCAAAAAAGGCGGCGTTATCCGAAGCTTTTTGAAAAAAGCTTCGCCAAAAAATTTTTCAGAATTTCAGAACGCATAAAGCCCTCATGCGGAACATGAAGGCACTGACGCGGTCATCAATGAATAATGGGTGGGGTACCAGATAAGGAATCTGGTGGAGCCAAGGGGAGTCGAACCCCTGACCTCCTGAATGCCATTCAGGCGCTCTCCCAACTGAGCTATGGCCCCACTGTTCCAACGGTGCGGGCCATTTTCATGGCCACCGTGGTCCGGTGACGGGGGTATAACCGCAAGCACGGACCGATGCAACCCCCCTTTAACCGATTCAGGGCAAGATAATGTCCTGCCCGCGCAGGGCGGCGAGCAGGGGCAGCAGCGGCAGGCCCATGATGGCCGACTGTTCCCCCTCGATACGCGAGAAAAGCTGGATTCCGCGCCCTTCAAGCCGGTAGCACCCGACACAGGACAGAATCGCCTCGCCCTCGGCTGCCAGATACCATTCAAGAAAGGTTTCACTGAACGCGCGCATATGCAGCACGGGACAGGCGACATGGTGCCAGACCTCGTGGCCATCACGCAGCAGGCACACCGCCGTGTGCAGCACATGCGCCCGGCCGCGCAGGCGCCGTAACTGCGCGCGGGCCGTGTTGCGGTCGGCGGGCTTGTCGAACCATTCCTCCCCGCATGACAGGATCTGGTCCGCGCCAATCACCACCGTGCGCGGTGCAACCTCGACCGCACGGGCCTTGGCGCGGGCCAGTTCAAGGGCTGCGGCACTGGCATCGTGCCCGGCGGCAAGCATGGCCGCGCGAATGGCGTGTTCATCCACATCCGCTGCCATGAACCGGGCAGAAAGCCCCGCCGATTCCACCAATGCGCGCCGCGCGCCCGAGCGGCTGGCAAGTACTATCGGTGGCGACTCCACCTGTAATGGGGCGGCCTTTAGTACTAAACTGGAGTCGTCTGGCATCGCGCTCTCCGTACTGCGGAAGTGAAACATTTAAATCGGGGCTCTGGAGTACTGGGGTACATGGGGACAGTACTCCAAACAATTCTGTGCCGTACCGAGTACCGTGGACAACGTGTACCCAGCCCATTTCGGTGAGTTGTACACAGGCTTATGGCGGTACATCCGGGATAACTTTCCGACTCCGTGGGAATCCTTGGAGTCGGAAACGGTACACACTGTGGGGAAAACGGGGTACATTTTCGGAAACATGGGTACCCCGTGATCCACAGCACTAAAAGAACATCAACAAATTTCTTTCTCTTTTCTTTTATTGTTTTGAAAGGGGCGCGCGCGCTGCGCCCTGCCCGCTATCCGTCGGCCCGAAAGTACGAGATAGTCCGGCCACAACGAAACAGAACGACGGATCAATGACACAAACACGCAAACCCCTGCTTGCCACCCTGATGGGAGAGGCGACCTGGCCCCCTCCGGTATGGCTGATGCGGCAGGCGGGCCGGTTCCTGCCGGAATTCCGGGCATTGCGTGAAAAGGCGGATTTCATAACGCGCTGCATGACCCCCGACATGGCGGTCGAGATCACGCTGCAGCCCATCCGCCGTTTCGGCATGGATGGGGCTATCCTGTTTTCCGATATCCTCATCCTGCCCTGGGCCATGGGGCAGTCGCTGGAATTCGTGCAGGGCCGTGGACCTGTCCTGGGGGCCGTGCGCTCGCAGGCCGATCTCGACCGGCTTGACCCGGGCAGGGTGGCGCAGGCGGTTGAACCGGTCATGCAGACGCTGCGCAGGCTGCGGGCCATTGTTGATGGGCCGGAAGCGATCGGTCCGGCACGACCGGGGCAGGTGACGCTGATCGGCTTCGCGGGCGCGCCGTTTACGGTGGCGTGCTACATGGTGGAAGGCCATGGCTCGCGTGAGTTCGAGGAAACCCGCAAGCTCGCCTATACCGATCCCGCGTTCTTTGACCGGCTGATCGACCTGCTCACCACGTCGACGGCGGATATGCTTTGTGCCCAGATCGAGGCCGGGGCCGAAGCGGTCATGCTGTTCGATAGCTGGTCGGGCCTGCTGCCACCCTCGCAGTTCCGCAAGCATGTGATTGAACCGGCAAAGCGCATCACCGCCATCATCAATGCCCGCCACCCTGGCGTGCCGGTCATTGGCTTCCCCCGGCTGGCGGGGCTGATGGCGGTTGAATACGGGCGTGAAACCGGCGTGAACGCAATGGCGCTCGATACCGGGGCGGACATGAAGGCCGTGGCCGACAGGGTGCCCGGCACGCTGGTGCTGCAGGGCAATCTCGACCCGATCCGGGTTCTGGCTGGCGGCGAGGGCATGCGCACCGAGGCGCGGGCCATCCGCGATGCCATGAAGGGCCGCCCGCATGTGTTCAACCTTGGCCACGGCGTCATTCCCACAACGCCGCCCGAGCATGTGGGCGACCTGATCAAGACCATCAGGGAGGTCTGAGCCATGCTGCCCTCCGCCCTGCGCCCTGATGGCGCGCTCAGGCTGGTCATTTTCGATTGTGATGGCGTGCTGATCGATAGCGAAGGTCCGTCATGCCGCATGATCGCGCGCACCCTGCGCGATTATGGCACCGAGATCAGCGATGAAGAGGCCGTGCACCGCTTTGCAGGCCACGCCCTGACCGCGCTCAAGCACGAGATCGAGGATGCGGAGGGCATAAGCCTGCCTGCTGACTGGCCCGCCCGGATGCAGCGCAACCTCGTTACCCTCATGCGCAATGAGGCGGAAACCATCGAGGGCGCGCCTGCCATGCTGCGTGGCGTAGCTTCGCTGGGGCTGCCCTACCGCATTGGCTCCAACTCATCGGTAGAGGAAATGGAAGCCAAATTCGGCCGCACCGGGCTCGATGCGCTGATTGCGCCCGCCAACATCCATTCCGCGCGCGACATGGGCCAGCCCAAGCCGGACCCGGCGGTCTACCTGGCGGCAGCAAAGGCGCAGGGCGTGCCGCCGGAATGCTGCATCGTGCTGGAAGATACCGATACCGGCGCCCGCGCGGCGAAGGAAGCGGGCATGGGCTGCGTGCTGCTGCGCGCGCCAGACCTGCCTGCGCCCACATGGCCGGGGCTGCTGCGCATCGCTCACCTTGATGAATTCGTGCCGCTGCTCACCCGCATCCTGACCAGCCAGAAACAGGCAGGCCGCGTGCATGGGTAGCGCCCTCATTCCCTTCATGCTGTGGTTCAAGGCGTTCCACATCATGTCGTTCATTGCGTGGATGGCGGGGCTGTTCTACCTGCCGCGCCTGTTTGTCTATCACTGCCAGGTCGTGGCCGGTTCACCGGAATCAGCCCGTTTCAAGGTGATGGAATACAAGCTGCTGCGCTTCATCATGGCGCCTGCCATGATCAGCACTTTCGTGTTTGGCGGGCTGCTTGCCGCCATACCGGGGCTGATCGACTGGCATTCCGGGTGGTGGCTGGTCAAGCTTGCCTGCGTGCTCGCCATGGCGGGCTTTCAGGGGGCGTGCGGGCGGTGGCGGCGTGACTTCGCCCATGACCGCAATACGCGGCCCGAACGCTTCTATCGCATGGCCAATGAAGTGCCGACCGTGCTGATGATGGTCATTGTCATCATGGTGGTGGTCCGCCCGTTCTGAACCGAGCAGGCGGACCCTGTCAGCCGTGGATCAGAGCAGGGACTTGCCCTGCTTGAGCACCGCGTTGCAGACCTTGGTGGTGACCTTCTGCTTGAGGTTGCCCTTCAGCGAGGCCAGCGAGAAGGTGTTGCCGTTGCCGGTATCCAGAATGCCGTTCTGGCCGTTGGAATACTGGCTGCTCGAGGTGTCGAGCCCGGCCTTCTGCTTGAGCGAGGACAGCAGGGTGGAGGGGCTGTTGCCCTGCAGGTAGTTGTTCTGCACGCAATAGCCCAGCAGGCCCGTGACATTGGAAGGGGCCAGCGAGGACACGGAAGGCACGCTCATGCCACTGCCCGAAAGCAGGCTCGATGCGTCGCCGCCCAGGCCACCAAGGCCGCCAAAGCCTTCTGCATGCGCAGGCGCGGTGTAAAGAGCGGCTGCTACGGGCAGGGCGGCAAGAAGTGCCAGGAAACGGTTTGATTTTTTCATGTGAAGAACAACTCCTAAAAATGCAGTACGGGGAAAATCAGGCCCGTAAGGCTGTTATATCCCCGTGGGAAAGGCCGGGAATAGAC
>NZ_BCTP01000031.1 GCF_001571345.1 Komagataeibacter xylinus NBRC 15237
ACGTATCTGCCGGTTACGGTGAACTGGTGCAGGAATTCGGCGAGAGCATGCTTGCCCGGGCCGCAGTGTGGCTGACAAATCGTGAAAGCAAGGCAAGTTTCACCATTGAAGGCGAGGAGCACCAACTTGACCGGATCCAGCGCTTCAGCCACGTACTCGCCACGAGGACAGGGCATGGGGCAGTCCCCCTGACAGATACTGACCTTGCCGACTTGCAACGCAACATCCTCGGTGACGTCACAATAACCGAGCATTTTGGCTTGCGGCTGTCACCGGTATTCGTTGGAGAATACACGATGAGGTACGAGAATGTTGTTCATTACCTCGCGCCTCCCGCACAAGACGTAGCGGATATGCTTGGAGGATTAAAAATTTTCCTCGACAGGACGGAAGGACAGTCTCCTGTCATGCGTAGCGCCGTGGCAGCCTTCGGGTTCGTCTACATCCATCCTCTTTCTGACGGGAACGGCCGTGTACACCGGTTCCTGATAAACGACGTTCTCAGGCGGGACGGCGCCATCCCCGACCAGATCATCCTTCCCATCTCAGCTACCATCATTGGAGACCCGACGAGCAGGCGAAACTACGACCAGATTCTGGACAGGGTTTCAAAACCCCTAATGCGACAGATCACGGATCATGTCTCTTTCGATCGTGACATGAAGACCTATCCTGATGGGATAAAATCCAATCTCGACTTCTCGAATCCTGACCTGGCGAAACCGGCCTGGCGCTATATCAATTTCGCCCCCCACGTTATCTATCTCAGCACAGCACTAGAGATGACCATCAAGCACCACATGAAAGAGGAAGCCATATATCTCCGGTCGCACCATAATGCCCGGCAGGCACTCAAGGAACTTGTTGAAATGCCGGATATGGATGCCGACCGCATCATCCGGTCATTACGGGACACTCATTTCATACCAAGCGGCAAGATTCAGAAAAAATATCCCATGATCGAAAAATTCAGGCTTTGGAACGCCATCTCTGAGGCGCTGAGGCGTTCATTCTCTGAATGATTGCGCGTGGACCGACCGTGATAAGTAGAAAGTTGTCCGTCACCAGATATGGGATCTGAAAAAGGGTTGTCCGAGCTGAAAAGGCAGGCTGCCCTCGTGAGAGCACAACTTTGTAGTCATCGCCTATGGATTTTCACTGAGAACTGAATTCTTCCACAAGGTGCATAACGCAAGGGCTTAGGATCGCAATCCGCAATCTGGATTGTATAAAAGGCATCTTTCGTCCGGATTTATCGACGTAACGCCCCGAACTGGATCATGGTCCGGTCAAACAGGAACAGCCGCAGTCGGCACCCTACGGCGTAGCGAAGAAGCGCTGCCTTCGTATATTGCCGCGTTCCTGAGCCAGGAGATCGCCGCGCCGCCCAGTCCGACGGCGCGTTCCCCTTTTAGTGGGCGGCCTTCTTTCTACCCCGGCGGCGTCCTTGCGGCCTGTCAGGCAATGCAGGCTCTGTCGTGCCCTCATCACCAGATTTGGTGGCAGTGGACGTTATATCCCGCCCCAGTCCAATCTCTCGTGCAAGTTCCGATCGGCGTGCTGTGTAATTGGGAGCGACCATAGGATAATGAGACGGAAGTCCCCATTTCCGCCGATATTCTTCAGGCGTCATGCCATAGGATGCCTGCAGATGCCGTTTAAGCATTTTCAGCTTTTTCCCATCTTCAAGGCATATGATATAATCCGGAAATACGGACCGCTTGATGGAAACGGCAGGTATCTGTTCTTTTACTCTCAAAGTAGTCGGGACGGACAATGAATTGTAAACAGCCCCAATCAGCCTGATAAGTTCATCCGGCAATATTTTGTTTCCCGATACATAAGCGGTTATGATTTCCACGGTCAGCACCAGCTGTCTTTGTTGTTCTTCGGGCATTGTTCATCACCTTAACAGACGAAAAAACTGTGGCCCTGTATATAACACCGCTATTGGGAATAGTCCTCGACGTTTTCGAGGATCTGGCAGATTGCAGAACAGATATGCTCTTGAACTGATATCTATAGGGTCCTGTGCCCGCTCATCTGTATTTTATCTGATCGTCAACACTTCTGGCTTTCTGCCGCAAGCCTGTTACCTGTTGCCCGCACAGCATCAAGACGCCATATCTGCAATACGAAATCATCTGGAGCCGGTGTCAGCCGGGCACTCAGACACACGTTCCTCCTCGGTCCAGGAAGGTCTTGAGGCGTGCACATGTCTGGAAGCTTCAGTCGCGCCAATAATGCGCGACAGACTTTCAGGGATCTGTTCACGCACAACATCATTGAACCGGGCACGCAATTCGTTCTTCAACCAGCAGTCGAACGGATCAGGATCTCCCCGGAAAGACACATCGTCCATCATTAACCTGCTATCTGCTGCTCCCCGCCTGCCTAACGATACGCAGCCGACTTCGTTGCGCAAATGACCAAAGCGTGCGTCAGATCTGAGATGTTGTCGCGGTATGGCACACGGTCGGCAGGATCCAGATACGGGTGAGAACAGCAGAAAGCCGGACGCTCTAGCTGGCGGCGCCTGGCGACGCAGATGGCGTATGGTGACGCCTGCCCAGCACCTGGGCGGCCCGCTGGCTCCGAAGCGTCTGCTCTGCACCCGTCATGACCGCTGGTGCGTTCCTGATCATGACCTGCAGCCTAGCGTCGATCTCGGCCAGACGCGCCTTATGCAAGCGCTCGGCCAGACGCGCCTGGGTCTCCAGAATAATCTCCCTGCCATATGGGCGACCTGACTTCATCAGTGTCTCCTGCGTGCGCCCAAGCGCGATCAGTTCCCGGATCCTCGCATCCTGGGCCTTGCGGGTTCGGGCAACCAGATCCGTGCCCAATGATTTATATGGTTTATGCGCCATTTTCTTTGCCACGTGATTCCACAGATCGTCACTGGTGATGGGCGTCGTATCCCCGAGCGCCCTCTGGTTCCGGACCGCCTCAAAGGTCGCGGCATCCGAGATCATGGTCCATGTGGTTCCACGCGCCCGGCTTTCTGCAACGTATGAGGTAAATCCCGTCGCCAGTTCAACGCCTCGCGGCAGGGCGTTGATGTGCTCGTCTGAAGTAAGCCCCTGTGCGGCATCAATCGTCATGGCATGCCCGAACCCCAGCAGTACCCGACCAGTCTTCACATCACGAAACCGCCGCCATTCAACATCAGCAACAAGCCCGTCCTTCGTGCGGACACGAAGCCCCGCATCACCATGGGCCAGAACCTCCACCACATCGCCGTTATTTCCGACTGTGGCGCCCTTTCCATCCACGCTGCCCCACGTCCGACGATACAGCCGAAGCCGGTCGCCCGTAGCGATCGCAAGATCATAGGTCTCGCCACGCTGATCAATGGCCTGCACGGTAATTTCATGTGTCGAGATCTCGCCGCGCTCCTGCAGGATCCTGCGGACTGCGCGACTCAGATCGGCAGCATCCTGATTGGTCAGCGCCGACATGCTGATCGTCTTGGCCCGGCCTCGCTGCGGGCCGGCCCCCTCGGCTACCAGGGCATCGCGACGCGTCACATACAGCCGGGCAATATCCTGCAGGACTTCCTCATGGTCGCCGCCGACCAGACGGATCGTTCCATCCGCCCGTTTCATATCGATCGCATCCCGGACTTCCTTCAGATGGAACCTGTTACGGACGTCGTCATCATTTTCCTCGTCCGTATGCGCGTTTGCCGCAGCTCCCTTGAACTCGTGGGCTTCCAGATCGCTCTCTTCCGGCTCTGCGCCACGAAACATGTCGGCAATCTGGCGATTTCTCGCAGATACCTGCCGGACACTGGACAGAAGCTCCGGCATGTCTTCCGGATCCAGAACCCGGCGCAGCATCTCGATGGAGTCCCCTGCCTCGATATTCTGCGCCTGCTCGTGGTCACCCAGCGCCTTGACCGTGCAACCAGTATCACGCTGCACCTGTAACAGGCGAAGCATCTGGCGCGGGCCGACCTGACCGACCTCGTCAATCACCAGCACCGTATTCTGGTCCACATCAACGTCACCGCGCTCCAGCCGCGCCAGAAAGGGCAGCATCGCGCTTGTGTCAAAGATGCCGGCCTCACGTAATGCGTCCGCCTGGCGCCAGGCATTGGCAATCCCGATAACCCTGCGACCATTCGTGTCATAACGCGTATCATGTTTCCACGCATCAACCAGCGGAGACAGCAGCGCCGTCTTCCCGGAGCCCGCGACACCGGTGAGCATGGAGAGCGCGCCGCCCCGGCCAAGAGCGTAGATAGCGGCCTTCTGGGTCTTTCCATGATCGCTTGCAAAGTCGAGGGATGATCGTCCGATCGCTTCCGTGATCTGGCGGTCCGACAGCGCCCCGCTTCGGTCTCCTGACGCACGAGCTGCCTGAATCGCGAGGTCCTCCTCGATGGCGATCTGCGCGGAATTCGTCACCCTCAGCCTGTCGCCGCGCATCTCCTGAATCAGCGAGACCCGTTCCCCGCTGAGTTCAAGACCACGCTGTTCAATAAGGGCCACGACATGATCAATGTCCTTCACCCCGCCCTCGATGCCGGTGCCGATCAGGCCCCGGGCCGCATACGTTCGAAGCTTGTCGTGATCGATCACGGCGGCTGTTTCAAACTCCCCTGCGAGATGGCGCGCAGCGAAACGATAGGCAATGTCGTATCGTTGTTCCCTGGTGCCCACGGGCGCTGCTGGCGTGCCAAGTAGACTTTTTTCTTCCCAGCCAAGACGCCTGGCCTGTTCTCGCCATATCTCATGGTCGCTCGTGCCTTTGTCCTTGTCGAGCCGGGCTGCCAGGCCGGCCATGGACAGGATGCGGCGCTTGCGTTCGATCGGCATATGCGCCCAGTCCGCTCCTTCCGCCGCGGCGTAATCCTTGGCCGCCCTGATGACGTTCCGTCGTCCCTTGCTGAAGAAATCCGATATATTCTGCGGCACGGCCGAGATGACCGTCGCCTGTTCACTCGCATCGTATTGCTGGGCGATGCCGATCCGGCGCAATTCATCAGCGAGCTGTGCCTGGAAATATGCTCCAAATTCGTGAACGCGCGATCGCAGCCGCTTCGTGTCGAGTGAACCCACATGCCCCTCTTCCGTAACCACGACATTGAACAGGGCATTATGGATATGGGCATGGGGATCGCCGCCTGCTGGCGTATCGATCAGATAGGTCTGGCCTGTCGCCGCGTCACGCGCCTCGACCGTCGGGCGCGCGGTATCATGCCGGAATGACACCCAGGCGACCTCGCCCGGGTCGGCACCGTCTTCGCCCCCGTGACCGCGCCGTGCGAAGCCGATTTCCCGCGCGACATAGAGCATTGTCGCGTCGTTTGCCCGATCAATGGCGTGCCAGATGGCTGCCCTCTCGGCTTCGGTCGGCGCAAACTCGGCCGCAAGGGTAACTGATTTGTGTGGCGCCAAAGTCAGATCATAGGCACTGATCTTGCGGGCGTTCCTTGACCAGTCCTCGCCATTTTCGGCCCTCTTTGCTTCAAACAGGCGATTGAGTTGCGCGTTCTTCGGTGGTGTCTTCGGATCAATGCCAAGAGCCGCCGCGATCTTGGGCTGCATGTCCGGTCGCCACGAGGCCCGCCCGTCGCGACCGGTGTAATAGCTGGTCAGTCGGCCACCATCCGCGTCAGGCACTTTTCCGGGCTGGGTACGGAAGTCGTGCTCCGGATCTGGCAGTTCCTGTGTGAAATAGGCAGTAATCAGCCGACCACTGCTCTCAGCCGAGATTTTCCGGAACGTCATCATCAGGCATCGGCTCCATCCTCATCGTCGGGCCGGGCGGAGCGGGGCGTCCTCCCCTCCTGAATGTCGAGCAACCTGCCGGTTGTAAGATCAATACGTCTGAGCATCGGGTTCTGGGCTGCGATCAAGGTCACCAATCGGCCGAGAATTTCATCAAGCGTGGGCCCGTCGGAATCTTCCGGCGAGAGGATTTCAATGATCAGTGACAACTTGTCCTCAATCGCCCGCAGCCGTTCCCACAGGTCGTCGTCCTGGACTAGGGATCTGCTTTGCCTTCTGTCTGCCTCGCGCATTATCATCGTTTCCCATGTGAGGACCGAGGGAAGTGTGACGTGGCATCACGCGACTTTACTGATTTTCTTCTGCCCGAGGCATCCTTCATCGCCCGCGCCTGCGCAAAAGGTGACATTTGCGCAGGCCGGAACAGCAAATCAACATGTGCTCCCGGGTTACGACCTGCACCTGCCGCATCCAGACGGATCCCGCACTTGTCGACGCTACCAAGGTGACACCACGGGTTTGTCTGACGAACTGATTCCCCGCGACGTTCACGCGGTAATGGCTCCGTCCGAACGTCGTGTTTAGGCAGTAGTCATAAGATGTCACTTGCTACATCGACAACCCAATGCTTCCCCTGCCAAAAAGATGGGGAAGCCATGCCCAACTTGGTCAACGATGATCACCATGTCTTATTACGTGAACAGAGCCTGTTGTCCGGATAAGATTCAGATTCTCGGCAGTCGGCGTGCTATTCTTCCAGCTCCACCAAAATCGCCGGGTTAATCTCCAGAGCACGGGCGAGACGAAGAGTTGCCAGAAACGTGGGATTGGACTTGTAAACGGGGTCGGCATCCCACCAGGCGTATAGGAAAGCATCATCCTGCTCGTCTGAATTCCGCGAGCATCGCTCTCATCGTCAGACGCATATTCCGTTTGGTAGGGCGACATTTTTTCGCTATAAAGTGACCAGTTTAATGGTTCGGAGCCCGAAATGCAGACCGTCAACCTGGTGGAAGCCAAAGCCCATCTCAGTCGTCTGGTTGATCTGGCGAAGGAAGGAGAGTCCGTTCGTATTCTTCGTCGCGGCAAGGTCGTCGCACAACTCGTCAAGGCGGAGCCAGTACGTAAACCCATTGCAGTGAGTGCTCTTCGTTCACTTACCAGCATTATGACGCCGCAAAGGGAACCTGCTGCAGAAACTGTTCGCGCGATGCGTGATGAGGCAAGGTATTGAGTCTTTATCTCGATACATCGGTTCTTGTGGCGGCTCTGACCAATGAGGAAGAGACAACCCGGATGCAGGACTGGCTTGGCGCCCAGGCACCTGAAGATCTTTCCATCAGTGACTGGGTTGTCACCGAGTTTTCTTCAGCCCTGTCGATCAAGCTTCGCATGGGCCAGATTACCGTCACAGATCGAGCAAACAGCCTGGCCATGTTCACCCGTCTTCGCACAGAAAGCTTTGGTGTCATGCCTGTGACCAGTCAGAACTTCCGGACGGCGGCAAGATTTTCCGATCAGTATGCTCTGGGTCTGCGTGCCGGAGCCGCCCTCCATCTGGCAGTTTGTGCGGATCATGGCGCGACATTATGTACCCTGGATCGTCGTCTTGCCGAAGCGGGGCCCCAGGTCGGTCTGGCGACTACGCTCCTATGATCGATCCTTGATTGAGGACCATTGGAAAATATCGCGAATTTACGATTGCGGTTCCAGGACGCATTACGATCGCATGCAGTCACACATTTGCTTTATCCCCGGACTGACACGCAGGCTGCATCGATTACGGGTCAGCGCCCTGACATGATACAGGTAGGTCATATTGGACTGAGGACACCGCTTAGTGGGACCGGACGTAACGGCCGAAGCCGTTCATCAGATAGCCCACCGTCCTGCCCTCAAAATGAAATCCTCAGGATGATCTCTGCAGGAGATGCTCCAATTGAGCGATCAGGGCAGGCAAAGCCTCTTCTACCGTACGCCAAACAATCCCATAATTGATCTCGAAATAGCCGTGCGCGATCCGGTTCCGCATTCCGCGCATTTGCCTCCACGGAATATGCGGATAACGCGCTACGTCATCCGGGTAGGCAGCCATAACTTTGGTCGTCGCTTCCCCAAGGATAAGCAGGCTCATGACAACGGCCTGCTGGGTCCTGCGATCCTTCAGAAAATCTTCGACCGCCATGCCTTGCACGAAGGAGCGGGCGTCGGTCGCTGCCTCGTGCATATGTCCCAGATAGTCAGTCAAACGAAAATGACGACTCACAAGGCACGCGCTTCAGACAGAACCTCATCCCGGAAGGCTAAGGGCAGATCTTCGGGCGTCCGGAGATCAACTGCTAGTCCCAGAAGATCTTCGAGATCGCTTTGCAGTCCGCCCAGGTCAAAAAGGGTGATTCCCTCGGGCGCATCAACCAGCAGGTCCAGATCACTTCCATCCCGATCCAGGCCATGCACAACGGAGCCAAAGACCCGGGGATTATCGAGTTTCCATTGCCGGGCCAGTCCAATGATGGAGTGACGATGCAGGGCAACGGCTTCAGACGGACGCATGAACACCTCTCCCTTTCCACAAAGCGGTTTATTCTATCAGATCGCTATACTCACCCCAAGGGCGCAAAGATTACTTTATATCTTTTTTTCGGCCTCAGATCGTCGCTACGGAACGTCCCGCACCAACGGTGCAATGGTGTATGAAGAGCCTCTATCAGGCCGGGTCCGACCCGGTTCCAAAGGTGGTACCGGTCCCACCCCGGGCAGGTGCCAAGACGTCGTTGAAATGGGTCCAGTGGGGGTTCATAAAGGGTTCGTACCGGGACCAAAAATGCGCCACCCGACGTCCACACAGCGATTACCTCACACCGGTACAGCCACTGACACGGCCTGCAGGAGAAACGACGTGACGGAAATGGACTCACAGGCAGGCGGAAACCGTTTCATCCGACGCGTGGCCGGAGAAAAAATTCGTGGTCGGCAAGGACAGAAAGTCTCGCCACTTTACCGCTGGATGATGGAGAATTTCGAGGACATCTCGGAAGCGCGTCAGACAATCCGCGCTTGGGATATCTTCATCGAGATCGCACACGAGGATGGGATAACCGGAACGGTCGAGAACAAGGAAATCACCCGCAAGACGGCCGCCAAGACATGGGCTCGAGTCCGGCGTGCCTATGCCGGGCGATCCCACGATATCGTCCGAAAAAACCAGAAGCAGCTCCTGCCCAGTCGACAGTCTAAAGACTGGAAACCCGATATCATTGACGGGAAACACGAAAGCCTACCTCTTGCCGAAGCAGCCCTGCCGGCAGAAATTGCTTCCCTCCAAAAAAAGCCATCCCAGGTCGCATCATTACCACCGACCATTCCCGAGGCGTCAGTAGCAGACCTGGACGAGGAAGAAATCCGTCGCCGGGGTCGCGCACGGGCCGAAGAGATCATTCGGGATCTGGAAAACCGGCGACGGTTGCAGGAACCCGGCTTTCATCAGGAATGAAACATGACGGCACGCGAACCGAAGACCGCGGCGAAAGAGACCGTAAAGGCGCAACCGACCCTCATGATGGCAATCGGACGCCAGAGGGTTGGAAAAACGACATTCCTCAAGGTCCTCACGGAACTGACCCAGCAGCAGGGAGGCCACCCGGAAATCTGGAATACGGATTCACTCAACAAGTCCAATACCATCGCCTCTCTGGGTGATTACGTCCTGGAACCTGCGACCATAACGGCCAAGGGACAGGCGGCCTGGCTGGAACAGAGGATCGAGCAGCTGGTGGAAACCCAGAACGACGCGATTCTTGACATCGGTGGCGGCTGGACGGCGGTTCATGAACTGGTAAAGGCCTCCCCGCTCGTTGCACAGCTTGAGGAACTCGGGATCAATCTTGTCACGGTTTTCATGATCGGCTCGGAACATGCCGATATCGACTATCTTGAAGACCTGCAGGCAAACCGGGGCTTTATTCCCAAGAACACCGTCATTGTCATTAACGAGGCCCTGCTTAGCGGGCGCGTCGATGCTTCAGAGGAAATCCGGCATATCCTCCAATATCCCGCAATCGAGGGCGCACTTGGCCGCGGGGCTGTCTACGGGGTGTTTCCTGCGCTTGACGGGATAAAGCGTGTCTCGGACCGGGGGCAGTCTTTCATGGACTTTGCGGCGAACAGGCCGGTCCACGGCTTCCCGACAAGTTCGTTTTTCGACCGGTGTCGCGTCAGCCGGTGGCTGAGGCGCGACGTGCCGAAGTTTCTTGCAGCACTTGGCCCCGATTATCTGCCGCGGATGCCCGCAGGCCTGCCAGAAGTTATGGGGGTTGGTGTGTGATGACAGCGCCGAACGAAATCGAAGACGCGGATCGTGCGTTTGCCGAGCACGTCGATAACCTGCGGCGGGTTGCCAATCAGTGGATTTCCCGCCCGATCGCACCCGAAGCGGAAGTGATCTCCGCGCTGATTGTCACGCTGGACCAGATTGGCATGCTGGCCATAGAGGCACGACGCGCGTCGATCCGTTCCGTCACGGAAGCCAGGCTGATCGCAGAGCAGCAGCGCAGGGCACTCGCCGACGATACCGTGGTCATCCGCGAGCAGTTGCGCGACGGGATTGAAGCCGTGCACACGCTGCGCACCATCAACGAAAAGCTGGTCGAGAAAAAACTCCTCGCGATCACCGCGGATATGACGAAAGGATTAAGGGGCGCCATCGAGAGCCAGGCCACGGCCATGACCAGACGGTACAACCTGGAGACGGCCTTTCGCATCCTGGGCTACAGTTCCATCGTCCTGATAGCGGGATTTGCGCTCGGACGGATGCCCTGAGCATGTCTGCAACGGGCACGCTCAGGACCGGAACAGAAACGCCGTACGAAGTACTGACACAGGTCGCATGATGCTGGCCGATCCTGTCCGCCTCGCAACAGGAGGCCAAGGTGATCCGGCTCCCCTTTCCATGCCGCCGCACGGCGCAAGCGACCGTGGTCCTTGTGACGTGCGGCCTCGTCGCTCGGCCGATCGGGCACGCACAGACAGTAAACGTGCCGGGCGGGCTCCCGACACATGTCAACGCAACCTATCAGGAACCAGGGCTCGGTGGCTGGACCCCGGACACGACGGGCACAGCCCAGGCCACCAGCGGAAGCGGCGCCATCCCCCAGACAACGACAGCGGACCCGTCCGACAGCGATGCGCTCGAGACCCTATACCAGCAGTCATGGGGCTATGCGGCAGCCCAGAACGCCGAGGCACTGGGCGTCAATCCATCAGCGCTTGCCGCGACCTGCGTGGTGGAATCCGGCTGCCAGAACCTCTACACGGCCGGAAACGGCAGTACGATCACCGGCGCATTCCAGATGAGCAACGGGACCTACAGCCAGACCCTTGGAGAGGCACTGGCCGCAGACCCCTCGCTGGCCTCATCCATCACCAGCGGCACGGCGGGCCAGCAGGATCCGGCGACACAGGCGGTGGCTGCAGCGCAGTATCTCAAGGATGCCGCAACCAGTCTGCAGCACAGTGGCATCAGTAACCCGACAGCCCTTGATGCCCGGGCCTATTATAACTTTGGCCCGAGCGCTGGCGCTGAAATCGCGACGGCCAACGACAGCAGCCTCATGTCGTCCTACATATCGAGCACGGCGATGTCGGGGAACAATATCAGTTCAACCACCACGGTCGGCCAATGGCGCGCGGCAGTCGCAGCAAAAATGGGCAGTGCCGCGTCCAGTTCGATCCTGACCGGCTGACGAGGAGTCCAGCATGAAGTTTTCCCACCGGGCCGCGATCCTTGCGGTCATCACCTGCAGCATCAGCCATCCGGCCTTCGCGCTGCACAGAACCCCGATGCGTGCGCTCGACGGGTACAGATGCATGGCCCTTGATGCGCCGGAGCGGGTCATGATGGATTTCCGGCATCCGGTTCCACTGCAGAGCGAACCACGGGACGGTGCTCCGAGCATTGCTCCTGCGCTGGCGGTACTCCCGGTCGCCACGGACGCACCGCCTACGAACGGCTACGTCCGGAGCATGACCCTCGCATTGCGTCCCGGCTGGGTCTCGACAAGATGGCTAAAAGCCTACGACGCGGTCCATCCCGGCATGACCTGCACGCCCTACGTCATGAATGACGGCAAGCTTGGCTTCGTGTTCGGCAGGGCGACACAGTAGGTTTGTCATCTCCACAATCCGGCATGCTGCATGACCGACATTGTTTTTCATGGGAGCGGAACAGGGAAGGCCGCTGCCCGCCGGGAGGGCCGCGAGGCGCCCGGGTCAAGCCTGAGGGCATGCCCCTGAGGTGAACCGGGTTGCCCGGAGCGCGGGGCACCGCCCTGCGATCCGGGCGGCCCTGTTCACTGAAAGGGGCGTGTCCTCACCGCGCGAAGCGCGGCGCGCAGCGGGCTTGAGGCGGGCGCCTCGCGGCGACATGCTGGTTTCAGGGCATTTTTTTGCAAGCACAATGGCGACCCCGGACACCAGAAGCAGGAACCCGGTTTCCGGGCTCCTGCGGCGTGGTCTCTCAAGGCGTCGGATCGTCGGGCCACCAGGGGTCGGGAGCGTCCGCAATCTCGCGCGCTTTCGCTTCGGCTGCGGCGATGGCTGCGGCCCTTGCGGCCTCGGTCGCCTCCCGCCATGCGTCAATGCCGTGGTCGGCAATAAAGTCATGGGCGCCGTCATCTTCGGGGTGCGGCATTTCCGGGCCATGATAAAAAGGATTGCGATGCCAGACGTCCCGGTCCGTCAGGACCCATGCGTGGTCGGGCGCAGCACGCGAAAGCGCAAGGGCCTCGTCGCGGTCTGCCATGGATTCATATTCGCTCATGCGGGTCGATCCTTGCGGAAAGGTACCTTGCCGTGGGTGGCCGGACCCGCCGTGGGTCCGGCCGGGTCGGTCAGAAGCCGAGGGCGTCCATCTCGGCGGCTGCGGCCCGCTGGTCGATGGTGCGGGCGTTGCTGGCCGTGTAGGGCTTCCACGGGGCGCCGATCATGTCCTCGTAGGCGGCAAGGGCCCCGCGGGCGGACGCGACCAGGGCGGCGGCCTTGATCCCCTGCTCGGCTGCGAAGCGGCGGGCGTTGGCCGCCCTGTTTTCCAGCCCGTCGACGCCCATCCGGTCCTCTTCGCGATATTCGTTGAACTGTGAGGACAGTTCGCGGGCCTGCGCGCGCTTGGCGTCATAGAACTGGGCGGCCCCGAAGGCGGACGCGACAGCGGCACCAGCCATGCGCTGGAGGTGCATTTCCAGCCCCTTGTCGTTCTGCTCCCCGTTCCATGTGGTCACGACCAGCACGGGCGAGAGGCTGCGGGCGATGACGGTGAAAGCCTGCCGGGCCGTTTCCGCGAGGGCATCGGCGTCGAAGTCCTCAAGGCCGAAATGGGAAACGATCTTGGTGATCTGGTCGGGAACGGGGATCAGGGCTTCGGCGGCCTCGATGGTGATGACAGGCGCGCGCCGGGCCGCTTCCTCGAAACGGCGGGCGGCGGGGGCCTTCTGACCCGCTTTTGCCTTGCTGGCGGCTTTCTTCTCTTGCGCGGAAGCGAGGGCGGCGGTCATTGTGTTGGTAGCGTTGGACATGAAACTTGACCTTTCTGTCTGGCGTCAGCCCTGTCCGGTGTTCCAGCACCGGGCGGGGCGTCTGTGGCGGGAACCATTTCCCTTTCCACAAATAAAGAATAGTACAGACAGAATATAAATACAATAAAAAAGATAATATATTAGAAATAAACATTAGTTTATTACTGTTTTTATTCCCTTTATTTCCTTATTCCCATTTTATTAATCGCAGTATTATCAGGAATCTCATAAGCATTCATCCTGAAGAACCCCAGGGCGAGCGGTCGAACCGTTGCGCGAAAGCGTGGAGACCCCGCAGGGGGCTCCAGTGAGGTTAGCGGCGCAGCCGCTTAGCGAACCAGAGTGAGAGAACCCCGAAGGGGCCGCCCCTGATTTTCTTTTTTTCCTGTTGAACAGAGATGTTTCCCGGACCGGCCCTTTCGGGAGAGGAAACCGTATCCAGACGCCCTGTACCTGCGCCGCGTTTTGCGGCCATGCGCTGCAGGGCCACAGCTCCCGTTCGTCTGTGACCCGCGACATTCCTTCAGATACTCTTGATGAAGCCGGAAGGCGTGCCTTCGGCAGGATCGACAAACACCACGTCATCCGGTGCCCGGCGCGGTGTGTCGATGGCAAGAAAAGTGACAGGATCACGCAGGATACGCGGCACCGCATGCACCGCACGCCGCGGAAAGACCAGCAGGTGCCCGGGAACAAACGGCGCTTCCTCAGCCGGGTCATCAATCCAGAAGGTCCCTTCTCCGGAAAGCACATGGAGGACTTCATCACACTGGGTATGATAATGCGGCGGCACGTTCCGATAGATCCGGAACACCCTGATACTGGCTTCAGGCCTGTCGGTCAGATAGGTATCCAGCAGCATCGTATCCGCGGTTTCCGGGAACGCCGCGGCAATCCTGTTGAGATCGAACCGTCCACCGGTACGGTTCATGGTCATCAGATGCTCTTCATCAGTCATGAGGCCTGTTCTCCGCCCATGTTCCACACCATGTCTCGACGAGCGCTTTCATGGTCTTTTCCATTTCAGCCAGGAAAACCTTCGAGCACGATCTTGCCCTTTGCCTGACCGCTCTCGATCAGGGCATGGGCCTGCCGCAGGTTCGCCGCCGTGATCAGGCCGAGGTTCCTGCCAAGCGTGGTGCGAATACGCCCGTCATCCACGAGGCGTGAGACGTCGTTGAGAATCTCGCCCTGTCTGCCCATATCGGCTGTGCCGAACAGCGGGCGGGTGAACATCAGCTCCCAGTGCAGCGACAGGCTTTTCTTCTTCAGCGGCAGGGCGTCGAGCGCGGCCGGGTCATCAATCAGGCCGAAATGCCCCTGGGGCGCGATCAGCTCGACAATCTCTGGCATATGCCGATCGGTCTGTGTCGTGGAAAAGACGAAGCCGGGAGCGCCGGTCGGAAGGGCGGCGACCTGCGCGGCAAGAGGCCTGCTGTGGTCCACCACATGATGTGCCCCGAGGGATGTCACCCAGTCGCGCGTTTCTGGCCGGGAGGCGGTGGCGATGACCGTGACATCGGTCAGGACCCGGGCCAGCTGGATGGCGATGGAGCTGACCCCGCCAGCGCCGCCGATAATCAGCACGGCTGGCTTCACGCCGGGGACGGACCGACGGATATCCAGGCGATCGAACAGCATCTCCCAGGCGGTGATCGCTGTCAGCGGCAGTGCCGCGGCTTCAGCCCAGTTCAGGGAACGGGGCTTACGGCCGACAATCCGCTCGTCGACCAGGTGGAATTCGGCATCGGTTCCCGGGCGATCGAGCGCGCCAGCGTAGAAAACCTCATCCCCGATGGCAAAATCCGTGACTTCAGGCCCGGTGCCGACAACGATCCCGGCGGCGTCCCAGCCCAGAACCCGCCATTGACCCGCATCCGGCGTGGCGCTGCGACGGACTTTTGTATCGACCGGATTGACCGACACAGCCCTGATTTCCACCAGGAGATCCCGCCCTGAAGGGACCGGCTTCGGCAGATCGATGTCCTGAAGGGATGCGGGATTGTCGATCGGGAGAGGCGTCTGGTAACCGACGGCGCGCATGATGTCTGCTCCTGTGTTGATGAAGGAGAACAGTGAGCATTATGCTGGGTTCGGACAAGAACGCACTTTTAACGCCCATAGTATCGGAAATGATACCGTCATGGCCCGTATCCGGCATAAATCACTTGATTGCAGTCCCGGCTGTGCCGTTGAAGCGACGCTTCAGCTGATCGACGGGAAATGGAAAGGAGTGATCCTCTACCACCTGCTTGAGGGAACCCTGCGCTTTAACGCGATCCGCAGGCGCCTGCCCAATATCACCCAGCGCATGCTGACAGCCCAGCTCCGCGAACTGGAACAGGACGGGTTTGTGCTGCGGACAGTCTACCCCGAGGTGCCCTCGAAGGTGGAATACAGCCTGACCGCACGGGGACGGACCCTGGAGCCGGTCATCATGGCCCTCAAGAAATGGGGGGACGAGAATACCGGGTTCAGGCGGGATCCTGAATCCTCTGCGGACCTGGACGAGCCTGCCGCCGATTGTCCGGTCTCCTGCGTTCAGGCTGGCGGGTAAGCGGGCACTGTTGGTGATCCGCATCCACGCTGCAGACATGTACCCGGCCCCTCACCCGGAACATAGACGGTTCCCAGTATTTCCTGCCCCAGTCGCATGACGGACAGATATACGGGACACGCTATCGGGCCATGGAACCACAGGGGGAAACTGCGTGGTAAGACTTCGACGTCGTCGCGTGAAGCCTCCCGACAGGTGCCGGCTGACGGCCCATGAGGCGCAGGTCTGGCGGTCCTTTCGCGCCGCCATCCAGGGCGAGAAAGGAGAGAGCGCCGTAGCCCATGTGCTCGACCGGAGCGGCCTGGCCGTGCTGCACGACGCCATGCTGCCGGCAGGTGGCGGCAGGACGACCCAGATTGACCACCTGTTTCTCAGCCCGAGGGGCATCCATGTCGTGGAGACAAAGCGGTATGGCGGCGAACTGACCGGACACCCGGAAGATGAACGGTGGCGACAACGTTTCGCGGGCGAGGCGCCCGACGCCCCACCCCGACTAATTTACAGCCCGGTGATGCAGAATGCCGCCCATTGCCGCGCCGTCTACGCGCTGGCCCGCCTCGTGGACCCGACCATCCAGGTCTTCAGCCACGTCGTGATGACGGGAACTGCGGTCCTGTCACCTGCGCTTGTCGCCTGCACCCTTTCCCTTTCCGGGTTGGAAACCCTGCTGCACGATCTTGAGCGCAACGTGCCGCGGGGCACACTGACTGACGCATGGCGGCGCATCGGGCTTGCCTGCCATGCCAGCGGGCATCAGTAAGCGGCCTCCCTGTCGAGAAAATCGAGCAGTTCCGCGATTTCCCCGGTTGAAAGCATGCGCCCACCACAGGCCTCACCGTCGCGGGGAAAGTCGAGCGGCTCGCCGCCATGATCACGGTTGCCGGCGCTGATCCAGAGTACCCGCTCCGGCTCCTCGGGATCATAATCGAGGCGAACCCCGAGGCCATCTCCAAGGTCGATGAAATCGGAGAACAGGTCGTCCTCACACCGCAGCGGAAGCGTGCCGATTTCCACACCGACCCATCTGTCGGGAAATCTGGCCCGGAGAAGGTCGGCGAGCTGGCGCGTATGCAGCCTGAGGTCCGTCGGGTCCCGGACGGGCGGCGGTGGCTCCAGAGGCTGCAGGAAACCCGCCTCGTCATCATCCCAGTCATCGGGCTCAATCGGCGGCACCGGCTTTTTCGCCATAAATCAGACGTCCTTCGACCAAAAGAAAAGCAATTTAAGACCGAAGCGTCGGGCGGAACCAGCCTGTTTGGTGCAATGCCCCGGCCGCGCGAACGCATGTCGCCGCTGCCGGAGCATGCATTGTCCGCATTCACAAGCCAAGCGCATTCAGTTCCTGATCAACCTGCCTCCAACGACCGTCAGACTGGCGTGGTTCGTTCCTGCCGTGATTCCAGCTGCTGACCCGGTTCTCGAGTGGAATTTCGTCAATGAACCGGCTCGGACGGGAAGATCCGCCCTGGCGATAATCACAGAACGTGATCGTGGCCTGCTCCATAGCCCGGGTCAGCGCCACATAGGCAAGGCGACGCTCCTCTTCGGGATTGCGCGACATCGCACCGGGGAAAATCGCCTCTTCCCACGCAGGAAGAAAGACGTGCCGGAATTCCAGTCCTTTCGACCGGTGCATGGTCATAAGCTGAACGCGATCACGACCTTTTTCTCCAGGTGCTCCGCCTGCCAGTGCCGCATGCTCCAGGAGGTGTTCCACGCGCCGGAAACCCTGGGCCAGTTCGATCAGTTCCGCGAGGTTCTCCCGCTGGGTTGCGGCTTCATCCGAATCATCAGCCCGCAGCATGTCCAGATACCCTGTTGCCTCGAGCAGGCCGGTAAGGCGCTCCCCAAGGCTTTCCCCTTCCCGACATCCGATCTGTCTGAGGATCTGGACGAATCCCTGCAGCGCCATGGCACATTTCGGGGGCAGCCGGGTCCGTGTGGCCGCCGCGCATAGCGACAGACCACCCGCCGAAGCCTCCATCTCGATTTTCCCCAGGCCCCTGGCGCCAAGGCCCCGCGGGGGCCGGTTGGCCATCCGCCGAAAAGCTTCATCCGACCTGCGCTCATCAGGCCATGCGCAAAGCGTCAGCAGGGCCAGAGCATCCTTGACGGCAGTACGCTGATAGAAACCCACATCCCCGATGATCTCGTACGGAATGCGAGCGTGGAGCAGTGCTTCCTCCAGCGTTCGGGAGAGCCTGTTCTGGCGGTAAATGATAGCCATGTCATGCCAGGCGACGCCGGTCGCCGCGCGGCGGCCAATCTCCCGGGTGATCGCCGCAGCTTCCTCGGTGGCGTAGGAGAACCCCAAAACCTCGATCGGGAGGCCCTCGCCCCGACGTGTAAACAGTCTCTTTTCGATCCGCGACGGGTCAAATGAAATCACCGCGTTCGAAGCATCAAGAATATGGCGGGTGGAACGGAAGTTCTCCTCCAGCTTGAACATCTTCGCATCAGGAAACTCATGCGGGAAGTTCCGCAGGAAGCCGACTTTCGCCCCGCGCCAGGAATAGATGCTCTGGGAATCATCACCCACGCAGAACAGTTCACCAGACGTCCTGCTAAGCAACGTGAGCCACAGGTACTGGGCGCGGTTCACATCCTGAAACTCGTCCGCCATCACGGCCGTAAAACGGGCGGACCATCGGCGATGGTATTCTGCATCATGCAACATCGCGAGGGTCGGCCACATCAGCAGATCACCAAAATCCGCCGCGTTCTGCTCGCGCAAGATCGCCTGGTAACGACCATACAGCCCGACCACAAAGCGCCAGCTTTCATGATCCACATGGAGATTCGCCGACTGTCGCCTGCGGATCAGGCTTTCAACATGCGCGAAAGCAGCCACCGGTGTGATCAGATCCTCTTTCAGCCGCGCAATCCGCTCGGCCATTTTTTTAATCTGTCTCGCGTCTCCTGGCGCTCCTTCCTGCGGCACGGGAAGCTTTTCCTTCGGGACAGTCCTGATCAGGCGGCGGACAATGGCGAGACTGTCCTCGGCGTCACGAATGTCAAAGCCGCTACGCAATTGCGCCACTTCAGGCTCGGCCCGTAGCTGTCGGGCAGCCAGGGCATGAAAGGTTCCAAGCCATGTCGGTACCGAGTACGGCCCAAGAACGTCTCCGATGCGCTTGCGCATTTCCTGGGCGGCCTTGTTGGTAAAGGTTACACAGAGAATCTGGCCAGGAACCATGCCATGCAGTTCGACGCGGGTTGCGACCCCGGCTGTCAGGGTTTTGGTCTTGCCGGTGCCTGCCCCTGCCAGAACCAGAACATATCCCAGCGCCATCGCCGCACGCCGCTGTTCTGGCGTCAGACTGTCAAGGACGGGCGCAAGAGCGCGTGGAACGGGAAGATCACCGATCATAGCTCTTCCAGCCCTTCCGCCACGCAACCCGGGGTGGTGGTGATCTTACCGGTCGAGAGCAGGATCGTCGCCGGACAGAAAAGATCCCAGTTCCCAAGCCCGCGTTCCCAGTGTCCATCGATAACCAGGCCCACAGGACAGCCCGGCCGCTCGTACAGGCGGACTGCACTTTGCGGTATCGGGGGATCATCTTCTGCCTGCGCCAGACGCTGGCGCAGGTGGCGGTTCCAGATGCTCCGGGCCGAGCGCGACCCGGCAAACGTCCGCGAAAGGTCTGCCTTCATCGCCAGACGCGCAATCCCCAGATCCGCATAGTCTGAAACATATCCCATGACCCTCTCCTGTGTGAGATGATCCTGCGCGCAGGACCGTTTGGCGCCCACCTCTGTGGCACGCCAGCCGTAAATGACGATCATCCCGTGATCGTCAGTGAAGGAGGCGATGCGGCCTGCCAAGTCCCGGCCTCGAGCCATGGAGGCCGCGCGTTGCCCCGCAATCGACGAGCCACGTATTTCCGCATATCCATCGCCACCCTGGCAGAGCCGTTCGGGCATGCGCGCGGGCCTGCAGATATCTGGACAAAGCCTGCACCTCGTGATGCCGTCTGTCCGGTGATCCCAAAGGATTTACGCTGGTTCACAAGGACATCCCCGGCGATGAACCTAGCCGTGGTCCGGCAGGCTTCCCGACAGGTTCAGACGGAGCAGGCAATGAGGCGTCCGAAACCCGCAGCGGCCGCTGCGTGCCGTGCGCCTCGGCCTGACCCAGCCATGACGGAGATACCGTCTCCGGCTGCGCTTTCGCCCCTGAACCCAGGACTTCGGACAGACGGCACAAGGGCGCAACGGGAACAGAACCTGCCTGCATTCCTTCCCTGCGGGTCCTCAGGACCGCGTTCCAGTCCTCTCCCGGCCCTTTCGGAGATATCCGCCCAGACCAGAGACCGACGTCCTGCGCCATCGCAGCGAATTTCCCGGCATAACGATCCCCCTGCAGGTCGTTATCAACGGCAACAACCAGTCGCGCTTCAGGCTGGGCGGCGACCTGCGTCATGACCCGCTTCAGGTTCGCTTCGCTCTCTGGGCTCATGCCGCCACCCGTCGAGGTATAGAGCGTTCCTTTCGGAAAGCGATCGAGTGCAGCAAAGGACAATGCATCAATGGCCGCCTCGGTGACGACAAGGCGCGTCACCGGTTCTTCTCCCCCGTCGGCCCGGAAACCAAAGAGACGCTTGCCAACCCCGCCCGTCGAAAACCCCTTGTAATCCGGCCCCCGCATTTCCATGCCGGTGAACTGCCCGTCCGCATCCCGGTGGCCGAACCAGGCAGTTCCGTGCGGGCCTTCCTTCAGCGCCCCCTGCTGTCCGGCAATCGCGACAAGATGGTCGGGCAACCCACGGATCTCCGTCAGATAGCGCCATGCAGCCGTCCCCTGTCCAGGTGCGGCACGACGGTTCCACAGTTCAGCGGGATCGCGCCGCGGTCTGTCATCGGCTCCCTTCGTACGCTCGACAACTTCGAGCGTCGGGCTCCTGCCGATCAGGGCGCGAAGTTCCTGCCTGACATGACCGAGGTTCTTCGAGGGATCGAGATACTGGACAAGCTTGAAGACATCACCTTTGCCGTCGCCCTTGGGGTCCCACCAGCCCTTGCCATCGTGATTGACAATAATGGCCTCACTGTCACGGCGAAATTTCAGGTTACGTGCGGAACGCTGCGCGGTGGCCTGCCGATCCAGCCGGAACCCGGCTTTCTCCAGCACAACGGCGCAGTTTACAGCATTGCGAAGCTCATCAAGTTCTCTTTGCTGTGCTTCTGGGGAAGACGTGTAAGCCATGAAAGACACTCCTTCACGAACAGCATGGGTTGTGTTTCAGACCGCTCCGGTATTTACGGTGAGTATTTGAGATGATCGTGCGGAAACATCCGACAACCTCTGTATGGTTCGTCGAGATATTGCGTCCTGATATTCCGCGTTGAGGGTTTTTATTCTGCGTAACCTGCAAAAGAATACAGGACGCACGAATGGCTGCAGTTTACGCGCGGCAGCAAACGGCATGTGCCCGCGCCACTGCGCGCGCATTACCGGGACTATGGATGAGCGGGCACTCACGACGCCAGATACTCCCTGTGGAGGATCCCGTCTGCGCCCACATCATGCGACTGACGAAAAAATAAGGTTCACGAACCCGCTTAAAGGCCGATGGAGAAACAGGAGAGACACAGTTCATCCCCGATGTGGACGGACGACCGGCGTTCCGATATCGGCCGACAGGCTTTCCCGACCGCCCGCGCCATCAGGTCGAACAGGCCTCATAAGTATTCATGACGAGAACTGGCGCGGCAAAAGCCGCACTTTCTTCTCCCTGAACAGGCAAAATGCTCCGGGTCATTGACGACCCGGAACATCGCGCGGCCTAAAACGGGATTTCGTCATCCACTTCCTGCGCGTTGGAAGTTGCGGCAGGAACGGGGCGCTGTGCAGCGCTCCGCGAGGGAC
This sequence comes from Komagataeibacter xylinus NBRC 15237, assembly GCF_001571345.1. GTDB lineage: Bacteria > Pseudomonadota > Alphaproteobacteria > Acetobacterales > Acetobacteraceae > Komagataeibacter > Komagataeibacter xylinus. The sequence goes on from NZ_BCTP01000031.1 coordinate 21,733, forward strand.
GCTCTTCATCAAAACGTCCATCGCCCGTGCTTCGACCATTGGCCAGCACCTTCAGGTTTCCATCAAACCGATCAATGATGATCTCGGTCACATAACGGTCCTGTCCCTGCTGATCGGTCCATTTGCGTGTCTCGAGATGGCCTTCGACATAGACCAGCGTTCCCTTCTGGCACCGACGTTCGATCACGGCCGAAAGGTGATCGTTGAAAGAGACGACACGGTGCCACTGGGTTTTTTCCCGGCGCTCGCCGCTCGCGCGATCGGTCCAGGTTTCACTTGTCGCCACGCCGAAGGATGCGATTTTGCCCTCCCCTTCCCTACGTGCGGCAAGCTCCGGATCCCTGCCCAGGTGACCGATGACGATGGCGCGATTGACTGACTGGCTCATGGTCTTGTTCCTTTTTTCCTTCCTGGTCGTCTCCGGCCCCTGCCGGATCTCTGACCTGGTGCGGTCGCGCGGAAGCGGGCCACAGGCGGCGGGCGCAACCTCTCGGGGCGGCAGTGGTGCGGAAGCCGCGCATGCGGCTTCACGGTGCCGTCCCGACCGCAGGCCTGGGGGTTGCGCCCGACGACGACCGCTTCAGACCGCAAAAACCAGGTCAGAGACCCGGCAGGGGCCGAGGTCATGCTTTTGGATTTTGATTTCTGTTTTATTTTCCTATTTCGCTCATAATCGTGTCATTTATTCTTGTACAATTATGATAGTCGTCCTAGAATTTCCCTGTCTCTACATTGGGAGTTCATCATGGCCGTGATTACTGCGTCGGAAGGCCGCATCACCCTGAAGGCCGACTTTCATCCCGAACTGGCAATCCAGGCCCGACGTTACAGGGGACGTTTTCTCGGCAAGGAAATCGGCTGGTCCTTCCTCCCCGAACACGAGCCGGCGATCCGCCAGATCTGCCAGGCCCTGTATGGCGTGGATGGCACGCCAGATGCGTGGCATGACTGCTGCACCGTGCAGGTCGAAGTCGACGAGCAGGATGTCAGGGCACCGCTGTGGCGCCAGTTCAACGCCGATATTTACCTCGGTGGCCGTCACGTTGTCGGTGTTTTTGGTCCCCGTCAGGCAGTTCGAACCGGCAGGGGCATAAAATTCCTGCGCGGCCAGCCGCATTGCGCTACCCGGATTGGCGCCTACCACATGGAGGTACCCACCGGCAGCATTCTGGAAATCCGGAAATATCCGCGTGCCGCACTGGCGTTCCTGGGCAGGTGCCTCGACGGGCATGGCTCCTGGCACGTGGCCCAGGGCTAGAGCAGCCCGAGTTGCACGGTGGGCACGGGTGCATCCGCTGACGTCGCTGTTCCGCCATGCTTTGCCTGCAGACGGGCCAGCTCCACTTTCTCGCGCGCAACCTGTTCCTCGCGGGCACGGCTCGTCCATACCTCGACCAGCAGGTTTTCCCGGACACGCTTCCCGATTTCCTTCTCTACATCCGACCAGACAAAAGTCGGGTCGCCCCAGCAGGGATATCGCGCAACCTGATCGAGGAAATCGCGCCGTGTGGCTGCATTTTCGAACCATGTCTGCGCGAAGCCGGTCCGATTATAATGCGCGATAAATCCGAACATATTGCTCAGCCGGTTATACAGGGCCGGGGTAAATTTTTCTGCAGGCATTCCGAGTGCGATGAACAGCAGGATCGCATTACCAAGCTTTGCCTTTTGCTGGGCCGTCGCCCATTGGGTGGGTTTCAGGACAACCGGGTCGAAAGGCGGGATCCGAAGCCGCTCGCACAGGATCGGCCCCGCCGTCATGACACCTGGCTCCGGCATCGATAGCCGTTATGAAAGCGGTTCACATCCGGCAGATCCGGAGAATACCCCTCGCCCAGACTCTCTTCACTCATCCTTCCAGATAGCGCACTGCCACGGTCACACGGCGCGCATTGGCGAGGCTGCGCAATACGACCAGATCCGAGCGGCCCCGCATATAACGGTCTTCCCAGAGACCGGTGACGGGGTTCTGCGCAGCCGCCCCCATCGTGCCGTTCAGAAAGCATTCCACGATCCACGGCCGGGTCCGATAGGGACGTCCTGAAACAGGGGCCGGAAGACGGAAGATGGTGCCACTGGCAATGGTCCCGACCCGGAGCGGATTATTACCGCCCTGGAATGGAGACGTATAATACTGGCGGATCATGCCACGTCTCCTTTGCAGGACGCCATGTTTCCGGTTTCGGCTGCGGATCGTCCATGCAGGATCCGCGCGCCATCAGCGTCGTTATCGACCATGAGAACCCATCTGTCGGTCCCCAGGGCGCCAGTGCGGTAAGCCGCATCAAAGCCACGTGGCTTACGATCGCCCCGACGGATATGCACAGTGATGGAAAACGAGCGCCCGGGATGCGCGCCGGCGGTCCTCTCACCGTAAAGCGTTACGGCAGTCGAGATTTCCGCGAGCGTCCGGGCTTCTGTCATCCCCCGTGCACCAAGGTGTTCCATCGGCAGCGCCTGAAGGATGGCGCAGCCGTCGGAACGGATGCGCACGGCGGGAGTGGCAATCAGGGCAAAGACAGGCATGATGAACTCCATCGCTTAGCGCGCCCATGCGGGCGCACAGGTTTTCAGGGGTAGATTTCAGGCGGCAGAAGCCACGTACTCGACGGACAGCCGACGTGTCGATGAGCTGAAAATGTATTGGGCCGCGGCTGAAGCAGCACTCGCTGCGGTGAAAATGGCGCGCTTGTCAGCCTTCAGCAGTGCCAGCCAGTTCCCGATGTAATCCGCATGGCGGACCGTCGGCTCGATCTGCAGTTCCGCGCACACGAAAGCTGATGTCATCTCTGCGACCAGTTCCTCGGCCGCGTAGGCATGGTCACCAAACCGCTTGCCAAAGGTGCGCGCCAGCCGGATTTCGGACCCGGTCCAGTGTCCGATCTCGTGAAAGACGGTTCTGTACCAATCGATCTGGTTTAAATAGGACTGCTGAGGCGGAACCCGGATGAAGTCCCCGTCCGGGGCATAAAATGCCTTGTCGCCGCCGATACGGATGTCCGCCCCGGTTTCGCGCATCAGCGCTTCCGCGTGCGGCACGATTTCGCGTTCCGGCAGCGGCGCGGTCGGCGCGACCATGCTCTCCGGCAGGTTCTCGCACTGGTCAAGATTGAATACCGTAAACCGCTTTAGAAACGGGATCTGGCGTGGCTCGTCGGAACCCGCTTCCGATTTTGGCGTGAAACGGTCAGCATAAAACACCGTCGTTCCCTTCTCGCCTTTCCTGACATTGCCGCCCTGCGCATGCGCCTGACGGAACGTCAGCCATTTCTGGGTAGAAAACCCCTGCATCTCTACCGAACCCCACAGCATCAGGATGTTGATCCCGGAATAGGCCCGATCGGTCGCGGCATTACGCGGCAGGGCAATGCCGCATTTCGCGCGGCTCCACGGGCAGACCCACGGCACGGTTCCCGCTTCAAGTTCGCGGATGATGCGGTCAGTGACGGACTGGTGAATATCGGTACGTTCGGTTCTGGCCATGATCAGTCTCCAGAAAATGCAGACGCCGCCCCGAAGGGCGGTGCGAATGGGCAGCGGATGGCGAGGGTGGTGTCACCGGAGATCGATGATGCCCGTGCACGGATCGAGGAAGACGTCGGGCAGCAGGAGGAAAGTGACCATGGAGGCCGTCCAGAGGAGCACGATGACGACGAATTTGGCAATTTCGACGGCGGGGCGGGACGGCGGCGCGATGCGGTTCTGTGCCATTTCCAGATCCTTTTTTCGGGGGTTTCGACCCCTTCCGGCGACCGCAGGGCAGACTGGCGGGCAAGGGCGCCGCACAGCGGCGGCACCGGAGCCGCGCACAGATGGCGCAGCCATCGCGCACGGCGAGGAGCCACCCCTTGCGCGGCAGGCTGGACTGTGGTGCACGCCTCCTACCTTCACTGTTTTATTTATTTATATATTTTGTTTTTATTGTATTTTTATTCAGATTGGGCCTTTCCAGAGCCGCCATCCGGTCGTCCGGATCGGTTTTTTTGCGGGGATGCCAGATAGGGGCAACTGATCCGCGCAGGCGTGACATCAATCCACAAACGACTGCCCACAGTCGCCTCCAGTGCCTTGCGGATGGTGTCGGCAGAAAGAAATTCCGCGCCATCGTCACCGCCAAACGACGCGCGTTTGACATCGTACCAGTCGTCAGGACGTGTGCGCGGGTCCGCTTCGACAGCATAGGCGACAAGGTTCGCCTGACCCTCAGCGTCACTGAAGCCCGGATAACCATTCGACATCAGGTACACCCCATGATCGCCAACCAGCATGAGACCTGCCGGTATCTTCGCACGGTCGACATCCGCACCGGCCGGATGGCGCGACGACACGCCAGCCTTGAGAAAGGCCGGGTCAACAAGCTGATCATAGGTAGGGGGATGTTCGCTCGCGGCTTGCGCATGAGCAAGAAGACGCGCCACCAAGGCGTGGTCAAAATGAAGTTTCATTGCAGTATTCCTTCGTGTGATTCCTTGCGAGGACACAAAAAAGGCGGAACACCGAAGTATCCCGCCTTAAGAAATAAGAACCGGCGCCTCTGGCCCGAGGGACGCCCGATGCCGTTGCCGGTCATTCATCTTCATCGTCATCAAAGAAACGAAGCGAGGCATCGACCGGGCCGTCCGCATCAAACAGGACGTAATCACAGTCGTGATTCCGGGCCAGGGCAAGAATGGCCCGCAGTGATCGCGACCCCGGCCAATCATGGGAGTATGGATCCAGCGGGACATGGACAAACCATCCGTGTGGGCCGGACAGGCAGGTCAGCCCAGAAGAACCACCTGACCTTGCATATCTCTCAAGGTGTCCGCGGTCCGACAGGGGGAGGTGGCCGGTGCTCAGGTCGAGGAATTTCCGGATCTGGAACGGCGCTAACATCGGGTTTCTCCCTGCTGGAGGATGAGGCGGGTCAGACCGGCCCGGCGCTCTCGCCGAATGCGCCAGCGGGCAGGACCCATTGTTCGGGGGAGGTGAGGACACGGCCACGCCAGCGGCGGCAGAGCGCGCGACGCACCAGACTCGGGTGCTGGCGCACGGGGCCGTAGACCGTGCCGCCGCTGGCCAGCGTGCCGAGGTCCCGGTCGCGTCGGATGGTGCAGCCAAATGCGCGTTCCCACTCACACAGCCGGGCGAACCGATCCGGGTCCACGTGCCGCAGCGTTGCAGCCTGATCAGCAGACATGAATACACATGTCAGGCAGGACAGACGGCCAAACCCGAGCTGATAGGGAAGCGGCGGGATCACGCCATGCCGACGCAGGATCTGCCAGACAGCCGCTTCACTCCAGGCATGTACCGGCCGCCAGTGATCGATATGCCGTCGGATCCGACCATCACGACAGTCTGCCCGGTGCCGCTCAAAGACAGCGTAACGGGCACGGTTCGCGGATTCCGCCGCGCGTTCTCCGGTTACAAACAGGGTCCGGGCATGACTGAAGCGCGCCTGGTTCCGCAGGGCGCCATCCGCAACCATGATCTTGGCGTATGGGGAACACCAGCGGACCGACAGGTTCGCCGAAACCTGCGGGAAGCGGCGGCGTGTATTGGGCGGTCCCTTGCCACCGACAGTGACCCGCCCTGTCGGCGTATCGAACCAGACCGGTGCGGTCGGCGCATTCTCGCGCAGCATTTCCCGCACGATCCCGCCCTGGCGCGCGGAGAAATACAGCCTGACGCCAAGGGCTGCAGCCAGATGCCGCCCGTAATCGGGCACATGCGGCCAGTCAAAAACGTCCCCGTCATCGTCCACAAGATGGTGCCACCACTCGATGCGCTGGGGCGCCACGCCCTTTTCGAGCAGGTGCAGGGTACTAGCGAGGGAATCCTTGCCAAAGGAACAGGCGATGATGACGTGATCATAACGCGCCAGATCAGGTATCTCTCCGGGCTCCGGCGGGACAGTTTCCTGGCGGGATGACAGGCTTGCGGTCGCCATGGACATTCTCCTTGTCTGAATGTCTTCTGGCGGTCCGAAGGGGTATCGCGGGTCAAACGCGGCGCGTGCGCCGGCATCGCAGGCCCGCGGAGCGGGACAAGAGCCACCGTTTGAGGCGCGATGGCCCTTCGGGCATATTTTTTCCTGTGTCTTCCTGCTTTTCCTATGCGTCCGCGTTCAGGTATTCGTGCAGATACCGGCGCAGCACCATGCAGGCTGCATGGGTGTCCCGCTCACCGTCATCCGCAAGGACACGATCCATCACTCTGGCGAGAACGGCGGCTGCCTCTCGGCCCGGGCTGAAAACAAGGGAAAAACCAAACTGTCCCTGCAGCACGCCGGTCCCGGCATCGTGGACCATGGCCACGATCTCGCCATGGACGACTTCCTCGACCTCAAGGTCCACTTCCTGGCCGTCAGGCAGAATGGTGGTCCGGATCCCGTCAGAGTCCACACTGTCGGGGACCGCATTGAGGACGATCCGCGCAGCCGCCTCGGCGTCCGTCGCCGTGACCCTGAAATCGCCGGCATCGGCTTCAAACAGGCGCTCAACCAGCGTGACACGAAAATCAGGCATTGCCGTCCTCCCTTACCAGGACAAATTCGCTCAGTGTCTTGGCTTCCCGCCATGGGCAGTGGCACACCATCACGTCCTTTCCGCAGATCTCGACGACACAGCCACGCTCTCTCAGCCGGGCCAGCTCGGCCGACGTGACTCTGGGAACCGCCGTGAAAGCGGAAAATTCGACGACTGCCGCCTCCACGCTCTCATAGGGTCCCCGCCATCGGCGGGCCGCGGGCGGATAGATTTCAGGCGTCCGGATCAGAACCCCACCATCCGGGTGGAAACCCAGTTCAACCACATACCTGCCGATCAGACGCTTTTCCGTCACGTATTCATGGGTCATCACGGTTCTCCTTCGCCGACGCAGGTGAACGCGTAACCTGACGTTCTGGCTAAGCCCGGTTGGGGCGCATCGCAGAATTTCGCGGTCGACGTCCTGCCTGAGGCAGTTGCTGGCTCACCGCCCGACGTCACCATGGGGGCGACGGGCCGTGAGCCAGAGCCTTACGGCGGCAACAGCCTCGCTCAGCTGAAACCTACAAACTCAACATGCGTCCTGAGGAATTCTTCAGGTGTCTGCGATGGCGGCGCCAGGCTTTCCGCCCTGCCGTGCGGCACGTCATCCTCCTGATCTGCCGCCAGGTCTGGGGATGCACCAGCCACTTCATCGAGCTCAATGCCCGACGCGGCAGGATCATCGGTTCCCGGGCTATCCGCCAGCGCACCAGCATCCGCGTCGTCTTCCAACTCGGTATCGTCGTCATGCGCCAAGTCCCCATCATCGTCATCCGCTCCGGATGGCGGGACGAGTCCTTCCGCGAAGGTGGCGTTCAGCGCTGCGACATCGACCTGGAAACGCGCTGCAGGATGCACCCAGATCCCCTGCCCGACATGGTCCATCAGGGCGCGGCGCATTTCCTTGCCGGTATTGCGCGGCAGGATGCCTTCCGCCTTTATGGCCTTCGTGATGCCGGGCTTGCTGAGCGTTTTCAGGAAGTCTTCATCCGCCATGGCGGGCAGATGGTCGTCCGCTTTCACGATATGGCCGACCAGGACACCCCAGTCGCCGCTATTCGTCGCGTTCTTCTCGCAGGACAGAACGGCTTTGAGCACGTCGACAGCAGCGCCACGCAGGAGCGCCTCGTCCAGCGCCATCTCGCCATCCTGGAACAGTCCGGCGGCGGCCACGAGCCGGCGTGACGGACGGCGCTGCGGGTAGTGTGCGTTGGAATCCCCATCCACCCGGACATTCTGCGCATTGAGGGCCGCGATCATCAGCCCGACCAGGACCCATGGATCGGCAGAGCCCCGCATGCCGTCCAATGCGGCATGCAGCGCCTGGGTGCGGAAACTGCCGATCATGTCAAAACCGCGCCCCGAAATATCGGGCCGTTCCCTCGGCCCTTCTGGCAGGGCTTCAATGACGGCGGATGGCGTCACGCGACCTGCCGCCTCGCTGCCCGGCAGGACGCACCAACCCTCGCGAACCTTGAGGCGATGATCAAGCCAGAAGAATTTCGTGGCGCCCTCGCGCTGCCAGTAGATCCGGACCATGCCGGGTTCGAAAACCGGCTCGCCGTTCTCGTCGCTCTGCACGATCAGTGCGTCTTCAGGCGTGTTCTGACCCAGCCACTGGCGCTGCGCCTTCTCATAGGCGAAGCCGTCATCGGTATAACGACCGTCCTTCCCGGCTTCACCGAACAGATCTTCCTGCCAGGCGATCCGGCAGCTTTTTGCAATGGCGTCATCGAACGAGGCCTCGTTTGCATAAAAACGGTCCTGCCGCAGGGCAGATGCAATCCGGTCCCAATCGGGGATGGCAGCACCGGGTTCCCAATTTCCGTCGGGCAGTTGCTCGCCCTCATCTTCGCAGGCTTCGACATCCTCGGGCGGCGACGAGCCAACCAGAAACCCGAAATGGCCCCAGACCTGTTCCTGCAGCGCGGTGGACGCAAGGGCGATACTCGCCAGTTCACGATTGCCGGGACCTTTGCCCGCCTCGATCCACGCCAGAATCTCGGGCAGGATGGCAGACAGGCGGCCGATCTGCTTCAGCTGCACCGGTGTGAGCATCAGCGCCTTGCAGATCGCGGTGTCATTCCACTTTTTTTCCTCCCGAAGCCTGGCGACAACCCGCCACTGTTCAACCTGGGTCATGGGCTGACGGATCATGTTCTCCGACGCGGCACGCATCCGGTCCAGTTCCACATCATCGCCTGCCACCGTCACCTGAATGGTTTTCAGGCCGGCCTTGACCGCGGCACGCCGGCGGCGATGCCCTGCAACGATCATCAGGCCGCCCGGGGTTTCGCGGACCAGAGGCGGGTGGATGATCCCGACGGCCTTGACGTTCAGCGCCAGCTGGCGCTCTTCCGCCTCATTTGGGATGGATTTCCGCGGGTTTTCGGGGTTGTCGAGCAGGGTTTTCGGATCGACTTCGCGCAGTTCCATGATTTTTACTCCGTGTTCTCAGGACGCCTTTCCTGATGCACTCCGGCGGCCAGCACCGGGCTGGCGGGGCAAGGGCGCCGCGCAGCGGCGGCACCGGACCCGCGCGCAGGCGGCGCAGACGCCGAGCACGGGGAGGCGCCACCCCTTGCGGCGCCTGGCCGGAGATGGCAGCCCTTCTCAGGCTGCCACCTCTTTTTCCTTCTCCCTGTCCTCGGTGTCGTCATGCGCCGGGTCTTCATCGGTCGCGGTCGCCGCCAGATCGTCTTCCAGCGCTTTCAGCTCAGCGCGCTTTTCATCAAGCATCGCCTGTTCCGCGAACGGCAGGCCCAGACGGGCGCGGTAGGATGGCAGGCGATGCTGCGCTTCCTCCCGCATCCGGATTGCGTCATGGAGCGCATCATCGATCCGAAGCAGCGCATGTTCGAGCCGCGAGGTCAGCCCAAGGCCCTTCGTGTCGTCCTCGACGGCGATTTCAATGCGGCCTGAGCGCGCTTCCACAAACAGCGTCACGTCGACCGCGCGCTTTTCGCCGCGCATACGACGGCCTTGCCCTGCTTCACACATGACGGCGAACCCACCGATGCGTCCGAGGTTCCAGATCCCTGCCTCACCGTTCTTCGCGGCCAGGCGGACCTGGGACAGGAGCCATGACCCGGCCTTCTCGCGCTCGCTGACGTCCCCCTTGTCCCGACGCAATACGAACGCATCCCCCTTCGTGGGCTGACGGCTGGCAATATCCGCCTCGATAAGCGGGATCTGGCGCTCCGCGCCCGCAATCTCACGCTCGGCCCGGTCGATGGCACGTTTTACGGCGAACTGGTCGTCATAATGGGCGGCCGCGAGTCTCTCGAGCCGCGCAAGATCGGCCTCCAGCCCGGCTTTGTGCATCAGCCGGGCATCGCCTGAGGCGAGCGCCTTGGCCATGGCGAACTGGTTTCCCCCTTCCCCGCCAATGTCCTCAATCCGGCGGATGGAACGATCACCTGACATCGCAAGGCCAATAAAGCGCTGCTTGCGTTCGAGGAGCTGCCAGTTGGTCGCGTCAACGGAACTCTGCTGGGCGTAGGCGTAGAGTTCGATTTCCGCGTGCTGGTTGCCCTGCCGCTCGATGCGACCCTCGCGCTGGATGATGTCGGAGACCAGCCACGGCACGTCGAGATGGTGCAGAGCCTTGAGGCGCTGCTGGGCGTTGACGCCGGTGCCCATGGTCGCCGTCGAGCCGATCAGGATCCGCTTGCGGCCGGCATTGAGATCACCGAACAGCTTCTGCTTCGCCGCACTCTTCCTGTAGTGCTGCATGAACGCGATTTCCGCGCGCGGCACGCCCAGGCGGATCAGTTCATCGCGGATCCACGTGTAGGCGGAAAAACCGCGTGTCTCCATCGCGCTCTCGGTGCCCAGATCCGAAAAGATCATCTGCACCGCCCCCGGCAGGTCATACGGTCGACCGGTTTCAGGATCGCTGTAACGGCATTCCGATGTCTCCTGCCATATCCGGAACACGTTCCCGATCATCAGGTTCAGCTTCGATGTGTCGTCATTCGCGGCGAGAGGGGCGACGAAGCGCAGGTCGATCGCGGCATGACGGGCATCCGTGATGACGGACAGGAGGATGTCATCGCCCTTCTGGGGACGCCCCTGGCGTGCTTCGATGGCGTTGATGCGGGCCGCCAGCGTCTTCTGGTAGGCCCTGAAGTTATCGTTTGTCGGCGCGACAATAATCTCGCGACGTCCGCCCCGGATTGCTGGCAGATTCACGTACTGGCGCAGGTCATCGTGCTGCACGACATCCGCGAAGTCGCGATACATCGCCATGAGGTCGGCGACGTTGACGAACTCGGTGAAGCGCGTGACCGGCTTGTAAAGCCCGCTTGGCTGCAGTTCCAGTTCGGTACGGGTTTCGCCGAAATTGGCTGCCCAGGCATCGAATTCGTGCAGGTAGCGCTTCTGCAGCGCCTCAAGATCCATATAGCGGCTGACCGTCCACATCTCGGCCAGCGTATTGGTGATCGGGGAGCCGGACGCCATGATCAGCGGGCGCTCCGGATTTTTTGCCGCCAGGTAGCGCGTCTTCACGAAGAGATCCCAGGCCCGCTGCGAGCCGTTCGGATCGACCCCCTTGAGGTCGGACTGGTTGGTTGCAAAACTCAGCTTCCGGAACTGCTGCGCTTCATCGACGAGGATCTGGTCGATGCCAATCTCTCCCAGATGCACGAGATCGTCCTTTCGAGCGGCAAGGCCTTCCAGCTTCGCCTGCATCTTCTCCTTCATGCTCTCGACCCGCTTGCGCGACAGGCGGTCGGCCGCGTCGACGCTTTCCAGCACGTCCTCGTAAGACGCGATCTGCGCCTCGATCATCTGGCGTTCGAAATCGCCCTCTACCGGGATGAACCTGAATGCGTCATGCGTGATGATGATCGCATCCCAGTTTCCGGTCGCGGCCCGGGCGAGGAACCGCTGGCGCTTTGCCTTCACGAAGTTCGTCTCGTCAGCGACAAGGATCCGTGCGGTCGGGTAGAGCATGAGGAATTCGCGGGCCATCTGGGCGAGGCAGTGACCAGGGACGGCAATCATCGCCTTGCTGATCAGGCCAAGCCGCTTCTGCTCCATGACGGCCGCAACCATCGAGAAGGTCTTTCCGGAGCCGACCGCGTGCGCGATATACGTGCCGCCTGCGGCGATGATCCGCCAGATGACCCGTTTCTGGTGGGGGCGCAGGCTGATCGTGGTACTTGCACCGGGCAGGCGCAGATGGGAGCCATCAAACGCACGTGCCACGAGGTTGTTGTAGGTGTCGTTATACAGCCTGACCAGCCTCTCGGCCCGATCGCCATCCTGCCAGACCCATGTCTCGAACGCACGCCTGATCGCCGCCAGTTTTTCCTTTGCGGCTTCCGTCTCCTGTGTGTTCAGTTCGCGGTGCTCATTGCCATCGCCATCACGCCAGACATCCCATATTTTTGGCGATGCCTGCGTCAGGGCATCTTCCAGCAGTTCGCCGGCATGTCGCCGTTCCGTTCCCCAGACTGACGTTGCCTCGGCCTTGCCCATGAATGCCCGCTTCTCCACGGTCCAGCAGGCGACCGCGGGCGCGTGATAGATGGTCGTTTCGACCCCGAGCACCTCGGCGGTAAAGGCGATGATGTCGCTGACCGGCAACCACGGAGCGCCAAGGCGCGCGGTGATCTCAGACGGACGTAGATCGGCTGGCTGGACGGCTTCCAGCGCCGTGACGTTCCGGGCGTAGCGCCCATCGATCCGGGCCGCATCGCGTGCCTCTTCCAGCTTGGTCCGCACGGTGCCGGAGAGCATTTCATCAGCCGTGACCCAGACATCGCGACCATCCACGCTTCTTACCGGATCGAGATAGACCGCATCCCCCAGTGCGGCTGCGACCTCAGCTTCGGACTGCCCCATGAGTTCCGCGATCCGCGGCATTTCCACGCCGCCTGTTTCATGCAGGCAGACGGCCAGGGCGTCATGGGCGGAATGGATCTCGGGTTCGACAGGCGCATGAATGACGCGCTCCGAGAAAATCGGTCCCATCCGGCCTTTCTGTGTCGCCTCGTCGTATTCCTCGATGGACGAGACCAGCCAGACATCGGGATCATCATAAAATGGCGTCAGGTTCGGTCGCCGCTGGGTTTCGTTTTCAACCCCGGTTTCCGGATCGATCCTGACTGTCACATTCATCAGGTTGATCGGCCCGAACTGTCGGACAAAGCTGAAATAGGCACGCTTCAGATCACCCTGCAGGCGTCCATAGGGCAGGTTCTCCATCTGCGCCCGCAGAACCGCGCGTGCCGCATCCCGGACGGGTATCAGCGCGGTAATGATCCGGGCATGTTTCTGAAAGAGGCCGTCCTTCTGATCCCCTTTCCTGATGGCGACAGTGGTGACCTGTCCGTCGCAGATCTGTTGCAGGACGCCTTTCGTGACGAAGTAGGAGCCCTCTTTCAACTGGGCGCCATCGGCAGCCGTGCCGACCAGCACACCGGCTCCTATCGGCCGTACAATGCGCTGGTCCAGGGGTTCCGGAAAGCGCACGTCCTGCCCGATCCGGCTCAGGGCCTCGGGCAACTTCACATCGAGCCTGAATCCGTCAGGCGCGTTGCACGTGTAGTCGGGACCGAACTGGGTGGTGGTCCAGCCGTGATGGCCAAGCACCTGCTCCGGATGGTCGAGGAAGTAGCGATTGACGAGGAGCGGACCGTTACCCAGGTCGCTATCTGCAAGGGCGCCGGTTTCCAGCCAGGTCTCATCGTCGACCACGTCGCCAATCATGCGCTTGCGGAACACCAGCACGTCCACCACCACGTCCGTGCCGGCGTCATCGCGCATTGCCCCGGCCGGAAGCCGGACCGCCCCCACGAGGTCAGCCATGTCGGCGATGGTTCGACGCGCGGTGCTGTCCGTCTTGTCCAGCGTATGGCGGGACGTGACGAAAATTGCGATGCCGCCCGGGCGGAGTGCTTCGATGGATCGGGCAATGAAAAAATCATGCAGGCTCAGGCCAAGCCGTCCCAGACCTTCCGGGCCACGCACGGTGCGATTGGAAAAGGGTGGATTACCGATCGCAAGGTCATACCCGTCTGCGAGCTTCGCTGTCGTGAGATCCTCGCTGCGGATCCACTGGTTCGGATAGAGCCTGCGCGCAATCCTTGCCGTAATCGGATCATTCTCGATCCCGGTAAAGGCGATGCGTCCCTCGAGCCTTTCCGGTCGGGCCGCGATGAAAAGACCGGTCCCACAGCCGGGTTCAAGCACGGAACCGCCTCTGAAGCTCATCTGCAGCACTTTGTTCCAGAGTGCGTGCACGATCAGTTCAGGGGTAAAGTGCGCATATTGTGTCGCGCGCTTCAGTCCTGCCCTTTCCACGTCTGTTGTGGAGGCATGGATCGCCTCGCCAATCTCTTCCCAGCCTGGGCGGGCGCTATCGCTTCCGGATGGAAACAGGTTGTTCGCCAGTTCTCCTGCTCCAAAGCCAATGAAGCGTGACAGGATGATCTGTTCGGGGGACGAAGCGTTTCGGTCTGCTTCTTCAATCTCCTTGAGCAGCGCGATAGCCAGTGCATTGTCACGAGCCCGCTGTTTCCAGGTGTCAGCGAGGCCTCGGTCGGCCACCATATGAAAGTCGATCTTGGGAAGGGCCATCGCGGCCGGCAAGACAGGGGGCGAGCCATCTTCGCCTTCAAGTTCGCCCCAGAAAAGGTCGTTCTGGGTTTCTGCGAGAGCGGTTGTGCCGAAGAGGTTGAGCTGGAACGACATGGCCGTGCTCCGTACAAACGCCGGCGCCCGGTGCTGCTTCTGCAGGCCGGGATGTTTCCGGGTCAGGTTTTCGGGATGTCAGGAACGGGCGTGCTAATCAGGTTGTGTCGCCTGATTACTCTTTCCTTCAGCTCTCATTGCAACCGGGTCGGGCGGTGCGGGGCAAGGGTGCCGCGTAGCGGCAGCACCGGACCCGCGCGCAGGCGACGCAGACGCCGAGCACGGGGAGGAGCCGCCCCTTGCGGCGTGCTGGTCGATCTGGTGCTTTTACATACTGGCTTATATTTCTATTATGGCTTTTTATTCTCGGTTTATTAGCTTTTGGATTCTCGAATCTAAATCATATCCCTAAAGGGGTGTTTCTCGATTGGTGTAGTTGCAGAGATTGCGACGTTAATTCAACGTCGAATAAGCTGCTTCTTCAAGGGGGGAAAGCTGCTGCTTACATACCGGAAGGTAATGCGTCTT
>NZ_BCTP01000032.1 GCF_001571345.1 Komagataeibacter xylinus NBRC 15237
CTTTCATATGAATTCTGGATATTTTTCGGGCCGAAAAAAGATAAAGATCAGTCATGCAAAATCCATGCCGTTCCCAAAGGAAATAGCGGCCGTGGAGGCTGGTATCGATGCCATTTTCAATAACGACTATTTACAGTTCATCAGGCGGCATAACGGCGCTGAAATCAGGAATGGATATTATGACATTTCTGAACCGCAAAGTTCTTATGTTCGATATTTTATAGAAATAGAAGACATAGCTAGTCACATCTCCCTCATAGCAGATGACGAGACATCACAATATTTCTTTCCATTTGCGCTTGGCAGCGGCGGCACGTACTTCCTGATGAAAAATAAAGGCGACGCTTGTATTTATTATTATGATAGCGACTACATGGGCCATGACGGCGCGCCTGCTTCAGCCCGGATGTCCTGATCGAAGCTGCTTCCCCGGAAGCGTCTCCAGTTTGTCAGCCCTGCCCACGCAGCACGCGCCGCAGGGCATGGGCGCCATATTTTATGGCAGCACGGCCTGCGGGCAGAAAGGCGTAAAAATTGAGGAACCCATGCACCGTGCCGCGCCAGGTGCGGGTTTCAGCCGTGCCTCCCGCCTGCTGCAGGGCATGGGCGTAGCCGGTGCCTTCATCATGCAGGGGGTCGCATTGCGCCAGCCCGATTACTGCAGGCGGCAGGTCCGCGAGCGAGGGCGCGAAAATGGGCGCAAGCCGCGGATCATGCAGGTCGGCTGGCGTGCGGATATACTGCTCGGCATACCATTCCATCAGCTTGGTTGAGAGCATGTAGCCCGTGGCATAGGTCTCGCGCGAGGGCACGTCACGCTCCCCATACAGCGAGGGGTAATAGAGCAGTTGCATAGCAAGCGCCGGGCCGCCCCGGTCACGCGCCATCTGGGCCAGCACGGCGGCCAGCGTGCCGCCCGCGCTGTCACCCGCAACGGCAATCTGCCCGCCCCAGCGATGCGCCTCGCCCGCCAGCCACTGCAACGCCGCCCAGCAATCCTCCACCGCATGGGGAAAGCGGTTCTCGGGCGCAAGGCTGTAATCGATGGACAGCACCGCCGCCCCCGACTGCCGCGCCAGCCTGCAGCATATGCCGTGATGCGAATTCAGCCCGCAATGCACATACCCGCCCCCATGCATGAACAGCACAACCCCACGCACCCGGCCATAAGGCACATAAAGCCGGGCGGCCATCAGGCCGTCACGCCCGGGCACGCGGCAGTTGATCACGCGCCGCACCTGCAGCGAGGACAGCCCCATGGGAAAACATGGGCGGTCGAGCTTGCGGCGCATGTCCTCCAGCGTGTGTGGCTCGACGTTGCGCCGCCGCGCGTGCCACCAGTGCATGCCACCCAGCAATGTGCGGGTGAGCAGGCCAGGGCGGGAGGCAGCGGTTGAGTCGGGCATGAAGCGCCTTTTTGGCTGGAAAACGGATTGAAAGGATACAACCCCCTCATTTATCGCTTGACGCTACGCGCATGCACCGCCAGTTTCCGCATGCCAGACGGTCGGACGGTCGCTGCCACGTGGTCATACGCGTGATGGAGGAAAGTCCGGGCTCCACGGAAAAACGGTGCCGGCTAACGGCCGGCGGGGGCGACCCCAGGGACAGTGCCACAGAAAACAGACCGCCCTCACGGCGGCGCACGCAGCAATGCGGGCGACGTTGGGGGCAAGGGTGAAACGGTGCGGTAAGAGCGCACCGCATGCATGGTAACATGGATGGCAGGGCAAACCCCACCGGGAGCAAGACCGAATAGGAACGGCGGATGGGCCGCAAGGCGCCATCAGGGGTTTTTCCGCCCTGTCGTTCGGGTTGGTCGCGTCAGGTGCGCCGCAATGCGCATCGCAGAGGAATGATCGTCCCGCCCTGCAAGGGGCGGACAGAACCCGGCTTACAGACCGTCTGGCATTTTCCCCATATCCCGAATTCAACCGCCCTGGGCGGGGCGCTCTACCCAGAGTTGTTTACAAGTATTAACGCCAAAGAACAAATCATAAACAAGGCACATTCCTGCCATATTGCGTGCGCCCGGCATGGTTTTACATGCCACATCACTCACCTGTGCTGCAATAACAGTATTTTTCGGCCATCTTTCCTGCATCTTTAATTGACCCCCCATAAAATCCCATGTTATCCCATGCTCACACCAGATTCAGAAAAGGGGCGCGGTAACAGGCGCCACGGGGGCTGATCACTGGCTTTTCGAAATTTGCCGAGGGAGGGCATCGCGCAGCGTGAGTGTATTCCTGGGCACACACCAGAACCGGCTGGATGCAAAAGGACGGGTTTCCATTCCCTCCGCATTCCGTGCCGCGCTGCGTGCCCGGGCCAAATCGGGCGAACCGCTGGCCATCCTGCGTCCGTCCCATCTGCATCCTTGCCTTGAGGCATGGCCCGCTGATGCTTTTGCCGCACTGACCCGCCCGCTGGATGAAATGGACATTTTTTCCCAAGATCACGACGACCTGGCCACCGCCCTCTATGCCGATGCCTATCCGTTCGAGGCTGACCGCGAAGGTCGCATCCTGCTGCCCGAATCCCTGCGTGCCCATGCGGGCCTGACCGATCAGGCCACCTTCATGGGGCTGGGCCGCACCTTCCAGATCTGGGAGCCGCAGGCAGCAAGCGCCCGCCGGGCCGATGCCCGCCTGCGCGCGCGCAGCCTCACCACTGGCCGGGGCGTGCCGCCCGCCACGGGCACGCCGTCATGAACGGCCCCTTCCCCCCGCACGATCCCGGCCATGTGCCGGTGATGCTGGCCGAGGTAATGGAGTACCTCGCCCCGCATGATGCCGGTCGTTACGTGGATGGCACGTTTGGCGGCGGCGGGTATGCGCGCGCCATCCTGGCCAGCAGCAACTGCCAGTTGTGGGGCATCGACCGCGACCCCGCCGCCATCGCGCGCGGCGCGGCCCTTGCCCCCACCTTCCCCGATGGGCATGGCGGCACGCGGCTGCACCTGCTTCATGGCGGCTTTGCCGACATGGCGGCCCTGCTGGCCGAAGATGAGGTGACGAAGGTGGACGGCATCGTGCTCGACCTGGGCGTGTCGTCCTACCAGATCGACGAAGCCGAGCGCGGCTTCTCCTTCCGCATGGATGGCCCGCTGGACATGCGCATGAATGACACGGGACCGACAGCGGCCGATGTGGTCAATACCCTGCCCGAGGAGGAACTGGCCGATATCATCTACCATTATGGCGAGGAGCGCCTGTCGCGCCGGGTGGCGCGCGCCATCGTGACGGCACGCGCCGAGGCCCCGCTGCTGCGCACCACACAGCTTGCCGACGTGGTGCGCTCGGTCGTGCGCCCCGACCGTTCGGGCATCGACCCTGCCACCCGCACGTTCCAGGGGCTGCGCATTCACGTCAATGACGAACTCGGCCAGATCCGCTCCGTGCTGGACCAGGCCCCCGGCCTGCTCGCGCCGGGCGGGCGGCTGGTTGTCGTCTCGTTCCATTCGCTGGAAGACAGGCTGGTCAAGCAGGCCATGCTGCGCGCGGCAGGCCGCGTGCCCGCCCCCTCCCGTCATGACCCCCGCGCCATGACCGAGCGCGCAGGCCCCACCAGCTTCAGGCTCCTGACCGGACGCCCCATCCGGCCAGGTGCGGAAGAAACCCACCGTAATCCACGTGCACGCAGCGCAAGACTGCGCGCGATGGAATGCATTGCCCCCCCATCCACCGCAGCATCGGAACCTGCCGCATGAGTCGGTTTGTCACGCTTTTCTTTGCCATGGTGGCGGCCGTGTCCGGTCTGTTCCTTTATAACAAGAAACAGCAGACCACAGCACTCGACCACCAGATTGCCCAGATCGTGGAGCAGACGGAGCGTACCCGCGCACAGACCGCCATGCTGCGCGCCGAGTGGGCCATGCTGAACCAGCCCGACCGGCTCGGCACGCTGGCAAGCCGTTACGACAAGGCGCTCCAGCCCGTCTCGCCCACGCAGTTCGTGCAGATGTCGGCGCTGGGCGCCCACCTGCCGCCTGTTGGCGTGCCCTCGCACCACCCCGTGCCCGCCCCCCGTGCAACGATGGTGGCCACCCTTGCCGCCGATCATGCAGCCCCCGCCCCCGCGCATGAGGCCGTGGCCGCCCTGCCCGCAATCGCCACACCGGCCACGCCCGCCCATATCGAACACGCCATGGCGGCCCTCCCCACCCACCATGCCGAGCCGACCGCCCAGCATGACGGACTGGCCCGCGCCATGGCCCAGATCGAGCCGCGCGCGCCCGTGCATGCCGCCCCCGAGCATGCCCGCCCGCCCGAACGCATGGCGGCAGCCGAGCCCGTGCATCTGCCGCCCAGCCCGCGTGAGAGCATGATCACCCCGGCCCGCATGGCCGCGAGCGACCGCCCCCGCAGCCAGAACATAGCCGAGGCGGCATGGCACCCCACCGCCCCGCCCCGCATGGGGGGCAGTTCGCTGGGCACGCCGCATGTGACCAGCCTGCCGCCGCCGGTGCCCGTCAGCAACTGATCGTCCTTTTCCTACCGGCCCTGTAGCCCGGAACCCGTATGCAAAATCCTTTGAGCAACCAGCCAGACAGAGGTGGACAGGCTTCCCCCGGGGGGAGCCTGCGCACGCTTATGGCGCAGGACCGCATGCATGCGCGGCTGGTGGTTGTGGCCGGGGGATTCTGCCTGCTGTTTTCAGCCATTGCGCTCAAGCTGACGCTGGCCACGATCATCAACCCCCTGCCGCCGCAGCAACAGCAGATCGCGCCGCAGGTGCCGCCCATACCCAAAAGCGACCCCAAGGGGATGATCGCGGGCGACGTGGTGCTGCCGCAGGTGCATCGGGCCTCGGTCACCGACCGCAACGGGCAGGTGCTGGCCATGTCGCTGCCCGTCGCCCAGGTCTATGCCAACCCGCAGGAAATGATCGACGCAGCCGATGCGGCCCACCGGCTCAAGCTCGCGCTGCCCAGCCTGGACGAAGCCGAGACGAAGCGCCGCCTGTCGCTGAACAAGCAGTTCGTCTATCTGGCGCGTGACATCTCGCCCGCGCAGGAACTCGCCATCAACAACCTTGGCATTCCCGGCATCTATTTCGAACCCGGTGAACGCCGCCGCTACCCCATGGGCCGCGTGGCCGCCCATATTATGGGCGGGGTGGATATTGATGATCACGGCGTGGCGGGCATCGAGCGGTATTTTGGCAAGCGCCTCGATGGCGACAGCCAGCCCCTGCGCCTTTCTCTCGACGTACGCGTGCAGAACGTGGTGCATGACGAACTTCAGGCGGCGATGGACATGTTCCAGGCCATCGGTGCCTGCGCCATCGTGATGGACGTGCATACCGGCGAGATCATCACCATGGTCAGCCTGCCCGATTATGACGCCAACGACTTTGGCCGCGCTGCCCCCGATTCACGCTTCAACCGCGCCGTGACGGGCATGTACGAACCCGGCTCGACCTTCAAGCTCCAGACCGTGGCCATGGCACTGCAGGAAGGCGTTGCCCATATCTGGGACAGTTTTTCGAGCACGCCCATCAAGATCGGCCGCTTTACCATATCGGACATGAAGAACGACCATTTCGCCCCGTGGCTGTCGCTGCCCGAGGTCATGGCCTATTCTTCCAACCCCGCCGCCGCCCATATCGCACTCGATGCGGGCGCACCCCGCCAGCAGGAATGGCTGCGCAGGATGGGCTTCTTCTCGCGCGTGCCGATCGAACTGCCCGAGGCGGGGCGGCCCATCATCCCTTCCGTGCATAACTGGGGGGTTTCGACCACCATGACGGTGGCGTTCGGCCATGGCGTGGCGGAGCCGCCGCTTTCCATCGTGCGGGGCACGGCGGCCACAGCCAATGGCGGCTTTCTGCTCCGGCCAACCCTTGTCGCGGCCCAGAGCCCCACCGCCACGGATGCGCCCACCGATGCCGATGCAGCCATGCCCGCCGATGCGGAGCGCCTGATCTCGGCTGCCAATTCCGATATCCTGCGCAGGATCCTGCGCCTCGACGTGGCCAAGGGCACGGGGCAGAAGGCGGAATCACCGGGCTATTACGTGGGCGGCAAGACCGGCACGGCGGAAAAGATCGGCGCGCATGGCGGCTACCTCAAGCATGTCAACGTCTCGGCCTTTACCGGCATCTTCCCCATGAATGCGCCGCACTACGCCATCTACGTCATGCTCGACAGCCCCAAGCCCACCGCCCAGACCCATGGCTGGACCACGGCGGGGTGGAACGCGGCTCCCACGGCCGCCCACATGATCACGCGCATCGCCCCCATGCTCGGGCTGTTTCCCGATACGCAGCATGAAGCCGCGATCGAGGCCTCGCTGGCCATTCCCATGCGGCCTGCCGTGCCGCGTGGCTACCGCGCGCTCGGGCCGGGCTACGACCCTGGCACGGCCCGGCTGCATGAGCACGAGCATGAAACCGCTCCCCGCGCCGCCGCCGCCCGCACCCATGCCGCGCGTGACGTGACCGAGGCAGCACCCGCCAGCCATGCCCTGCATGCCCGCAATGAAGCCGGGCGCGCGCCCGGCCACCACCAGCGCGAGCGGGGATGACGCGCATGGACCTGACCGAACTCCTGCACCGCGCGGGCGTGGATGCCGTGCGGCCCCTGCCTGCCGCAACCGGTCCCGTCACCAGCATTACGGCAGACAGTCGCGCTACTGGCCCCGGCGTGATCTTTGCCGCCCTGCGTGGCACGCGGGTGGATGGGCGGGCCTATATTCCGCAGGCCGTGGCCAATGGCGTCGCAGCCCTGCTGGTGCAGGCTGACCCCGATTTCGTGCCGCCGCCGGGTGTTGCCTGCGTGCAGGTGGCTGACGCCCGCCGTGCCGTGGCCCTGATCGCGCACGCGCTTGCCCCGCGCCTGCCCGCCAGTATCGCAGCCATTACCGGCACCAACGGCAAGACCAGCACGGCGGAGTTCCTGCGCCAGATCTGGGCGCTTCAGGGCTTGCAGGCAGGCACCATCGGCACGCTGGGCGCGGTGGCCCCCTGCCCGCTGCCTGATTGCGGCCCCGTACTCACCACGCCCGACAGCGTGGGCCTGATGCGCCTGCTTGGCGCGATGGCTACGGGGGGCGTGGAGCATGTCGCCATCGAGGCGTCATCGCACGGGCTGGAACAGCGCAGGCTTGATGGCCTCACGCCCTATGCCGCGGGGTTCAGCAATCTCACTCACGACCATCTGGACTATCACGGCACCACCGCGCATTACCGTGCCGCCAAGCTGCGCCTGTTCGACACGATCCTGCCCGAAGGCGGCATTGCAGCCCTCAATGCGGATATGGACGCCGAAACCTGCGCCGCCGTGCGCGCCATTGCCCGACGCCGCAACCTCGTGCTGCGCACCACCGGCACGCAGGGCACGACGCTGCGCCTGCTCTCCGCCCGCGCGACCCCCTTGGGGCAGGACCTGCGCATTGCCACCCCTGCGGGGGAATGCGCGGTCAGCATAAAACTGGTCGGGCGCTTTCAGGTTGATAACCTCCTCATGGCCGCAGCCCTTTCTGGCCGCGCGGAAGATGCGCCTGCGCGCGCACTTGCCCTCCTGCCGCACCTGCATGGCGTACGCGGCAGGCTCGAACGCGCCGCCGTGCTGCCGGGCGGGGCCGCCGCCTATGTCGATTTCGCCCACACGCCCGATGCCATTGCCCGCCTGCTGCACTCGCTGCGCCCCCACACGCCGGGCAGACTGGTGATCGTGATGGGGGCGGGCGGCGACCGTGACCGGGGCAAGCGGCCCGTGATGGGCGCCACCGCCACGCAACTGGCCGACACCGTGATCGTAACAGATGACAATCCCCGCAGCGAGCAGCCCGCCGCCATTCGCGCCGCCATCATGGCGGCCAGCCCCGGCGCCATCGAGATCGGTGACCGCAAACAGGCCATTGCGGCGGGGCTGGACATGCTGGGTGCGGGCGACGTGCTGGTGGTGGCGGGCAAGGGCCATGAACAGGGGCAGATCGTGGGTGATGCGGTGCTGCCATTTGATGATGCCACGGTGATCCGTGGCCTGACGGGGACTGAATGACAGTGCTATGGAGCCGCGCGGACCTTGAGGCCGCGACATCAGGGCGTTTTCCGCCCTCCGGCGCAGTGACCATTGCAGGCACCGGCGTCTCGATCGATACCCGCACGCTCCGGCCGGGCGATGTGTTCATTGCGCTGATTGGCGAGAACAGCAACGGGCATGCGCATGCCGCCGCAGCCCTTGCCGCGGGCGCTGCCGCCGTGGTGGCGCATGAGCCCTGTGGTGATGACCCGCGCATTCTGAAGGTGGATGACACGCTGGCCGCCATGCAGGGCATGGCCCGTTTTGCCCGCGCGCGTTTTGCGGGCCGCATGCTGGCCGTGACCGGCAGCGTGGGCAAGACCTCGGTCAAGGACATGCTGCATGCCGCACTCAGCGCGTGCGGGCCGACCCATTGCGCCGTGGCGTCGTATAACAATCACTGGGGCGTACCGCTCACGCTCGCCCGCCTGCCTGCCGCAAGTGCTTATTGCGTGTGCGAGATCGGCATGAACCATGCGGGCGAGATCGCGCCGCTTGCCGCCATGGTGCGGCCCGACGTGGCAGTGGTGACCACGGTTGCCGCCTCGCATCTGGGGCTGATGGGCAGCATCGACGCCATTGCGCGTGAAAAGGCGGAACTCCTGCTGGCCCTGCCTGCGGGTGGCATCGCCGTCGTGGCCGCCGGGATTGCGGGAAGTGACCATTTTGAACGCAATGCCGCCAAGGCACGGGCTACCCTGTGGCGCACGGGCACCACGGCGGACTGCGCGGCGCAGGCGGGTGACGTGGCGCAGGATGCACAGGGTAGCACCTTCAGCCTCACGCTGCCGGACTGGCAGGGTGTGGCACGCGTCAACGCGCCGGGCCGCCACATGGCTGACAACGCCATGCTGGCGCTGGCGGCAGCGCATGCGGCGGGCGCTGACATGGCCCGTGCCGTGGCGGGCCTTGCCACCTTCCGCCCCGGTGCCGGGCGGGGCGCGCTTGCAAAGGTGATGCATGACAAGGTTGCCCTGCTTGATGAGAGCTACAATGCCTCACCGGCCTCTGTCTGCGCCGCACTCGACCTGCTCGGGCTGGTTGCCACGGGGCGGCGCATCGCCGTGCTGGGCGACATGCTTGAACTCGGCGCGTTTGCGCGGCATGAGCATGCCTCCCTTCTCCCTGCCGTCCGCGCGAACGCGGATGCTGTCTTCTGTTGCGGCCCGAATATGAAAACACTCTTTGACAGCCTGCCCCCTGCCCTACGCGGGGCCTGGGCGCCGGATTCCACCACGCTCGCCCCCCTGGTGCGCACTGCCCTGCGCGCGGGCGACACGGTCATGGTCAAGGGCAGCCTTGGCAGCCGCATGCGCCATGTCGTTGCCGCCCTGCAGGCCGATGACGCCCGGGTGGGACCGGCCTGATGCTCTATGACCTGTTCGAGCACCATGCCACGGCCCATACCTCCGTGCTCAACCTGTTCCGCTACATCACGTTCCGCTCGGGCGCTGCGTGCCTGACTGCACTGGTCATCAGCCTGTGCCTGGGCAACCCGCTGATCGCGCAATTGCGCCGCATCCAGCGCGGTGGCCAGCCCATCCGCAAGCTCGGGCCGGAGCGCCACCTGATCGAGAAGGTCGGCACCCCCACCATGGGCGGCGTGCTGATCCTGCTCTCGCTGTTCGGCTCGACCCTGCTCTGGGCTGACCTGACCAACGGCTTCGTGTGGGCCGTCATGCTCACCACGGCGGCGTTTGGCGCGGTGGGCTTTGCCGATGACTACCTCAAGCTCTCACGCCGCAATACCGATGGCGTGTCCAAGCGGGTGCGGCTGGGCTGCGAGTTCGGGGCCTCACTGATCGGCGGCATCTGGCTCGAGCACATGATGCCGCCCGACCTCGCCAACCACCTCGCCTTTCCGTTCGTGAAAGACCTGCTGCTGCCGCTGGGCTACGCCTTTCCCCTGTTCGCCATGATCACCATCACCGGGTTCGGCAACGCCGTGAACTTTACCGACGGGCTGGACGGGCTGGCCATCGTGCCGGTCATTGTAGCAGCCCTCGTGTTCGCGCTGATCTCCTACCTCGTGGGCAACCATGTGTTTGCCGACTACCTGCAACTGCACGCCGTGCCCGGCACGGGCGAGCTTGGGGTGTTCTGCTCCGCCCTTGTGGGCGCGGGGCTGGGCTTCCTGTGGTTCAACGCGCCGCCTGCCGCCGTGTTCATGGGCGATACCGGCTCGCTCGCCCTTGGTGGCGCGCTCGGCGCCGTGGCCGTTGCGGTCAAGCATGAGCTGGTGCTGTGCATCGTGGGCGGGCTGTTCGTGGTGGAAACGCTTTCGGTCATCATCCAGGTGTTCTGGTACAAGCGCACCGGGCGGCGCGTGTTCCTGATGGCGCCGCTGCACCATCATTTCGAGAAAAAGGGCTGGGCGGAATCCAAGATCGTGATCCGCTTCTGGATCGTGTCCATCGTGCTGGGGCTGTGTGGTCTGGCCACGCTGAAACTGCGGTGAGCGGCTTCCCCCCCACCCTATTCGCGGGCCACCATTATGGCGTAGCGGGGCTGGGCCGTAACGGCAATGCTGCCGTTGCCGCCCTGCTGGCCATGGGGGCAAGCGTGCAGGCGTGGGATGACCGGCCCGAGGCCCGTGCGGCCCTTGCCGCCCACCCGCGCCTGAAGGTTGCGCCGTTTGCCAACATGCTGGGGCTTGCGGCCCTCGTGCTCTCGCCCGGCATTCCGCACCACCTGCCCAGCCCGCACCCGCTGGCCACCATGGCGCGGGATGCAGGCGTGCCGATCCTGTCCGATGCCGAACTGCTGTTCCGCGCCGTGCGGGCGGCAGGCGGGCGGGCGCGTTTTGCGGGCATTACCGGCACCAATGGCAAATCCACCACCACCGTGCTGCTGGCGCACATGCTGGCCTGTGGCGGCATTGCGGTAGCGGCTGGCGGCAACCTCGGTCCTGCCGCACTCAGCCTGCCGCTACTGCCTGATGACGGGGTGTACGTGCTCGAAATGTCATCGTACATGCTCGAGCGGCTGGAGCAGTTGCATTTCGATGCCGCCTGCCTGCTCAACCTCACCCCCGACCACCTTGACCGCCATGGCGACATGACCGGCTACACGCGGGCCAAGATGCATGTGTTTGACCGTCAGGGACCGGGCGACCTGGCCGTGCTGGGCGCGACCCTGCCCGATTATGCCAGCCTGAACCGCCAGCTTGCGCCAACCCGCGCCACGGTGGCGTGCATCAGCGGCGCCGACATACCGCAATGCGATTTCTACTGCACGCCGCAAGCACTGTGCGACCGCCACGGCGTGATTGCCGACCTGACCCACGTGCCCGACCTGCCCGGCACCCATAACCGCGAGAATGCCGCCGCCGCCACCGCCATGGCGCTGCATCTGGGCCTGCCACGGGCTGCGGTGGAGGGCGCGCTGCGCAGCTTCAGCGCGCTGGACCACCGGCAGAAAACGGTGGGCAGCGTGGGGGGCATCCGCTTCATCAATGACAGCAAGGCCACCAATGCCGATGCCACGGCCCGCGCGCTGGCCTGCCATGAGCGCATGGTGTGGATTGCGGGCGGCACGGCCAAGGCGGGCGGCATCGAACCGCTTGCGCCCCTGTTCGGGCGCGTGGCGCTGGCATTGCTGGTCGGGCGCGATGCGCCAGCGCTGGCCCGGACCCTTGCGCAGCACAAGGTGCCCTACCGCATTGTCGAAACCCTTGAGCGCGCCGTGCCCGAGGCGCTGGACGCCGCCCGCGCGCTGGGCGTGGACGTGGTGATGCTCTCACCCGCCTGTGCGAGCTTTGACCAGTTCAGCGGTTTTGAAGCCCGTGGCACGCGCTTCGCAGCCCTTGTGCAGGCCCTTGCGGCAGGGCCGGAGGGCACCGGCGCGCAATGAGCAACCTGTCGCGCATAAACACCTCGCATCTGGCGCGATGGTGGCGGAGCATCGACCGGGTCACGCTGATCTGCGTGGGTATCCTGATCGGGTTCGGCTATATCCTGATGCTGGCGGCAAGCCCGGCGGTGGCGGTGCGCATTGGCGCCTCGCGCGATATGTTCATTTTCAAGCAGGTCGTCTTTCTGGTGCTCGCGGCGGTGATCGTGTGCGTAACCTCGCTCCTTTCGCTGCGCGGGGTGCGGCTGGTGGGGTGGATCGGCTTCGTGCTCGCACTTGCCGCCACCTTCATGACCCTTGTGCATGGCATCGAGATCAAGGGCGCGCGGCGGTGGATCGCGCTGCCGATGATGTCGGTCCAGCCCTCCGAATTCCTCAAGCCCTTCTTTGCCGTGGTCACCGCCTGGCTGCTGACCGAGCGCAGGACGCGAGCATATTTCCCCGGCCTGCTGGTGGCGCTTGGGCTGTTCGCGCTTGTGCTGCTGCTGCTCAAGTCGCAGCCCGATATCGGCATGCTGAGCGTGATCACCACCGTGTTCCTGGCGCAGCTGTTTGTTGATGGGCTGAGCCTGTTCCTGGTTGGCGCGGGCGTGGCCAGCATGGTGGCGGCGTTCATAGGCGCGTATATGGTGTTTCCGCACGTGCGCTCGCGCGTTGAGCGGTTTTTGCACCCCGCCGTGGGCGACCATTACCAGATCGACACCGCGCTGCGCGCCTTTGGCAATGGCGGGCTTTTGGGGCGCGGGCCGGGTGAAGGCCGGGTGAAGGACCTGCTGCCCGATGCGCATGCCGATTTCGTATTCGCGGTGGCGGGCGAGGAATTCGGCATGCTGGTGTGCCTGTTCATCATTGGCGTGTTTGCCACCATCGTCATCCGCACGCTGCTCAAGCTGCTGCGCGAGAACGATCCCTTCATTGCGGTGGCCTCCGCGGGGCTGGTGACGGGCTTCGGGTTGCAGGCCTTTGTCAACATGGGCTCGACGCTGCACCTCATCCCGACCAAGGGCATGACGCTGCCGTTCATTTCCTATGGCGGGTCATCGGCCATGTCGGTGGCGCTGACCATCGGGCTGGTGCTGGCGCTGACCCGCAACCGGCCCAACGAGACCCGCTTCGGGCAGTTTACACCAGCCCCTACCCCCGCACCGAGAGGATCGTCATGACCCAACACTGCATTGCCGTGGCGGCCGGGGGCACCGGCGGCCACTTCTTCCCCGCCGAGGCGCTGGCCTGCGAACTGGTGCGCCGGGGGCATGACATTCTCCTCATGACCGACCAGCGCGCAGGCGGGCGCGACAGTGGCGTGTTCGCAGGCCGCCAGCAGTTCGTACTGCCTGGTGCCGGCATTGCCGGGCGCGGCCTGGCGCGGGCCAGCCGGGCGGCGCTGGCGCTGGCGCGGGGCACGGTGCAGGCACGCGGCATTATTGGCCGCATCCGTCCTGCCGCCATCATCGGCTTTGGCGGCTACCCCTCCGTGCCGCCGCTGCTCGGCGGCTGGCTGCTGGGCAGAAACCGCCCGCTGCTGTTCATTCATGAAGGCAATGCGGTGCTGGGCAAGGCCAATGGCTTCCTGGCCCCGCGCATGGATGGCATCGCCACCTCCTTCCCCACCGTGGCCGGCGTGCCCGCGGGCGTGCCCACAACGCTCACCGGCATGCCGGTGCGGCCTGACATCGCGGCACTGGGCGGGGAAGGCTATGAACCCTCCAACGGCGTGCTCAACCTTTTGGTATGGGGCGGCTCGCTCGGCGCGCGCGTGTTCAGCGACGTGGTGCCCGAAGCCCTTGCCGCCCTGCCGCCTGCGCTGCGCGCGCGGTTGCAGGTCACCCAGCAGGCCCGCGCGGAGGATGTCGAACGCGTGCAGGCCGCCTATAAAACGGCTGGCATTCCCGCCACCATAGCGCCTTTCCTTGATGACGTGCCCGGCCTGCTGCGCGCAGCCCATCTGGTGATTGGCCGCGCGGGTGGCTCATCAGTGGCGGAACTGGCGGTAGCGGGCCGCCCGTCGCTTCTGGTGCCGCTGCCCATCGCGGCACGCGACGAACAGGGCGCCAACGCACAGGCGCTGGTTGATGCGGGGGCGGCGTGGATGATCCGCCAGCCTGATTTTACGGCCCCCACGCTCACGCAACGCCTGACCACCCTACTGGCTGACCGCGACCTGCTGGCCCGCACGGCGCAGGCCGCGAGCCGCCTTGGCCGCCCCGATGCCGCCCGCCTTCTGGCCGATATGATAGAAGCCCGCTTGCCTGACACGCCCCGCACCGCTTAATTCCCGGCAGCGCGAATACGGAGACCTGAGTAGATGAGAGCCCTGCCCCTTTCGATTGGCACCATTCATTTCGTCGGCATTGGCGGAATTGGCATGTCCGGCATTGCCGAAGTGCTGCACATGCTTGGCTATGCGGTGCAGGGCTCCGACATTGCCGAGAGCGCCAATGTAGTCCGCCTGCGTGCTTCCGGCATTCCCGTCACCATTGGCCATGACGCGGCCAATCTTGGCGGGGCGCAGGTGGTGGTCACCTCGACTGCCGTCAAGCGCGACAACCCCGAGGTGGTGGCCGCACGCGCGCGGCTGATCCCGGTGGTGCGCCGGGCCGAGATGCTGGCTGAACTGATGCGCCTGCGCTGGTCGGTGGCTGTTGGCGGCACGCATGGCAAGACCACCACCACCAGCCTTGTCGCCGCCGTGCTCGAGGCCGCGAAGCTCGACCCCACGGTCATCAATGGCGGCATCATCGAGGCTTACGGCACCAATACCCGCATGGGTTCGGGCGACTGGATGGTGGTCGAGGCCGATGAGAGCGATGGCTCGTTCCTGCGCCTGCCCTCGGTCATTACGGTCGTGACCAACATGGACCCCGAGCACCTCGACCACTGGGGCACGGAAGAGGCGATGCAGGCGGCGTATGACCAGTTTGTGTCGAACATTCCGTTCTATGGCTTTGCCGTGCTGTGCATCGACCACCCCGCCGTGCAGCAGATGATCCCGCGCCTGTCCGACCACCGCATCGTCACCTACGGCTTTTCACCCCAGGCCGACGTACGCGCCGAGAAGGTGATTACCGACAAGCTCGGGGCCACCTTCGAGGTCGTGATCACCAACCGCAATCGCAACCGCTCGCGCCGGGCGGGACCGTTCCGCCTGCCCATGCTGGGCCACCACAACGTGCAGAACGCGCTGGCGGCGATTGCGGTGGGCACCGAGATGGAAATCGACGATGCCACCATCCGCTCGGCCTTTGCCGCCTTCAGGGGCGTCAAGCGCCGCTTCACCCGCACGGGCGAGACCGGAGGCATCACCATCATCGATGATTACGGCCACCATCCCGTCGAGATCGCCGCCGTGCTGAAAGCGGCACGGCAGGCGGGCGCGGGCAACGTGATCGCGGTGATGCAGCCGCACCGCTATTCGCGCCTGAAAAGCCTGTTCAACGAGTTCTGCACCTGCATGAACGACGCGGGCACGGTCATCATTACCGATGTGTATGCCGCGGGCGAGCAGCCGATCGAGGGCATCGACCGCGATGCGCTGGTCGAGGGCCTGCGCGAGCGTGGGCACCGCTCGGTCGTGCCGCTGCCGGGGCCTGAGCATCTGGCGGAAATGATCAACGCCATTGCCCGCCCCGGTGACTTCGTGGTGTGCCTGGGTGCTGGCAGCATCACCAACTGGGCGCAGGCGCTGCCCGCGCAGCTTGCGGAACTGCAGGGCATTGCCCATGCCCCCGCCCAGAAGGCGGATGCCCATTCATGACCGCCCCCGCCATGCCCCTGCCGCAATGGGCGCAGTGCCTCGACACGGAGGGCTTTCGCCCCCGTGGCCGCCTGACCCCTCAGGCCGCCCTTGGCCCGCGCACATGGTTCCGCGTAGGGGGTGCCGCCGAGCTTCTGTTCCAGCCCGCCAGCGCCGAGGATCTGGCGCAGGTGCTCGGTCGCCTGCCGCTTGAGGTGCCGGTGCTGCCGCTGGGCGCGTGCTCGAACGTGATCGTGCGCGATGGCGGAATTGACGGGCTGGTCATTCGCCTCGCCCGTGGCTTTTCAACCATCCGGCGCGATGGCGATGGCCTGATCGTGGGCGCCGCCTGCCTGGACATGACCGTGGCCGAACATGCGACCGAAGCCGGGCTGGCGGGGCTTGAATTCCTGGCGGGCATTCCCGGCTCGATCGGGGGTGGCGTGGCCATGAACGCAGGCGCTTACGGCTCGGACATGGCCACCGTGCTGGACTGGGTGGAGATCGTGACCCGCGATGGCGGGCTGCTGCGCCTGCCTGCCGCCTCGCTTGATTTTGGCTACCGCCATGCCAGCCTGCCGCCGCAGGCCGTGGTGGTGCGCGCGCGCCTTAACGCGCAGGAAGCGCCGCCTGCCGTCATCCGCCAGCGCATTGACGAGATCCGTGCCGCGCGCGAGAGCGCCCAGCCGGTGCGCGCGCGCACCGGCGGCTCCACCTTCCGCAACCCCGCACCCGACGAATCGGAGCGCAAGGCGTGGGAACTGATCGATGCCGCAGGCTGCCGCGGGCTTGTGGTGGGGGGTGCCCAGATCAGCGAGAAGCACTGCAACTTCATGCTCAACACCGGCACCGCAACCGCCGCCGACCTTGAACGTCTTGGTGATGTCGTGCGCCAGCGCGTGCATGACCATACGGCGGTCACGCTGCGGTGGGAAATCAGGCGCATCGGGCGGCCTGCCCCCCAAGGCACGGGAGACAACACATGAAACGCCGCATCTGCGTGCTGATGGGCGGTCTCTCCGCCGAGCGCGATGTCAGCCTCGATAGCGGGCGCAACGTGGCGGACGCATTGCGCGGCCTTGGCCATGACGTGCATGCCATCGACCCCACCGCCGACCTGCTGGCCTTGGTGCGCGACCTGCACGAAAGCCAGCCCGATGTCGTGTTCAACGCCCTGCATGGCCGCTTTGGCGAGGACGGGTCGATTCAGGGCATACTCGACTGGATGGGCATTCCCTACACGCATTCCGGCGTGCGGGCCTCGGCCACCGCCATGGACAAGGCTGCCGCCCGCGCCGTGTTCGCGGCAGCCAGCCTGCCCATCGCCACCGGCCTGTGCCTCCCCCCCGCCGAACTCGAACCCGCCGACCCGCTGCCAGCACCCTACGTGGTCAAGCCGCTCAATGAGGGGTCATCAGTGGGCGTGGAGATCATCCGCGCGGGCAGCAACCGCCGCGCCGAGATCGCACGCGGCTGGACATTCGGCCCCCGGATGCTGGTGGAGGAATACATTCCCGGCCGCGAACTGACCGTGGGCGTGCTGCATGACCGCGCCCTGACCGTGACCGACATCACGCCCGCCGGCAGTGGCCCCACCTTCTATGACTACCAGGCCAAATACGCTGCTGGCGGCTCGTGCCACGAACTGCCCGCGCGCATTCACCCTGCCACCTTTGCGCAGGCGCGCGAGCTTGCCCTTGCAGCCCACCGCGCGCTGGGCTGCCGGGGGGCGAGCCGCACCGATTTCCGGTACGATGACACGGCAGGCACCGACCGGCCCGGTCGTCTCGTCATACTCGAGACCAACACCCAGCCGGGCATGACGCCCACATCGCTGCTGCCCGAGCAGGCCGCTGCCTGCGGCATGGACTACGCCACGCTGTGCCAGTGGATGATCGACCAGGCGACCTGCCGTACATGAGGCGACCGACCGACAGCGGCGACCGCCCATCAAGGCTTTCGATCTTCCTGCGCCGCCAGAAACGCCTGATCCGCCCGGCCCTGGTGGGGCTGGTGCTGGTGGGGCTGGTAGCCGGCGGCGTCATGGCGCTGCGCCATGTCGGCTCGGACCCGCGCTTTGCCGCACTCAGGGGACGGATCATCAACATGCTGCCGCTGCGCGTGACCGAGATTGACGTAACCGGCTGCGTGCTGACCAGCGAAAGCGCGCTGCAGGAAGCGCTGGGCGTGCGCACGGGCGATTTTATTCTCGGCTTTTCGGTCAAGGCGGCGCGCGAGCGCATCGACGCGCTGCCCTTTGTCGATCATTCCGTAGTTGAGCGCCACCTGCCGGGCACCATTGTCATCCACCTGTTCGAGCGCCAGCCCTTTGCGGTATGGCAGAATCACGGTCATTTCATGCTGATCGACCGGGCTGGCAACCAGGTGCGCGACAAGGGCATGACCGGCAAGGATGCCGAGGCCTTCCGCCAGTTGCCGCTCGTGGTCGGACCCGACGCCAATCTTGCGGCTGCCGCCATGATCGATGAACTCACCGCCCAGCCCGAGGTGAGCAACCATGTCGTGGCCGCAGCCCGCGTGGGGCAGCGCCGGTGGAACCTGACGCTGCGCAACGGCACGACCATCCTGCTGCCCGAGGGACAGGAAGTGGCAGCGCTCAAGCGCCTTGCACAAATGCAGGAAACCATAAAAATACTCGACCGGCCCGTTATCGCCATAGACATGCGCCTGCCAGACCGCCTGATCATCCGTGAGAACCCCGTGACGCCAAATGACAACAGCAACGGACCCGACCAGGGCGATGGCCCGCCACCGGCCGCCCCCACGAGCGACCAGGCGCCCGTGCGGCCATGGCCTGACCCTGATAACAGCCTGAGACGGAGGCGGGCATGACTTACCCAGTGCCGGGACCGGTCAGGACGACCCTTCCCGCAACACGCACGACCACACCGGAAACCCCTGCGGTACCGGCCATCCGTGGCCCTGCCGTGCCCACGCGCGTGCCCCGCCCGCGCGCGCCCGCAACCCTTGTGCCCGCCGCCGAGCGCATGCCCACGCGCAAGCTGCGCACCGGGCCGTTCAGCGTGCTTGACATCGGCTCGACCAAGATTGTCTGCCTGATCGGGCGCGGCGAGCCTGACAACACCATCCGCATCCTCGGTCATGGCTGGCGGCGCTCGCACGGGGTGCGCTCAGGTGGAATCGTGGACCTGCGCGAGGCGGAATCGGCCATACGCAACGCCGTGGCGCAGGCGGAGGACATGGCGACGGAGCGGCGCGATTCGATTTTCGTCAACCTGTCATGCGGCCATCCCGAGAGCCGTCACATCAATGCGCGCTGGCCCGTTGGCGGGCGCGAGGTCACCGCGGGCGATGTCAGCCGCATCATTGCCGAAGGGCGGCTGCGTGCCATCTCCGAGGGTCGCTCGGCAATCCATACCCTGCCGCTCGACTATGCGGTGGACGATACGCAGGAAGTGATCGATCCGCGCGGGCACCTGTGCGACCTGCTCTCGGCACGGCTGCATGTGATCGACGCCAACACCACGGCGCTGCGCAACCTCGAGGCCGTCCTGTCACGCGTGGAACTCAAGATCGCGGGCATGGTGTCCTCGCCGCTGGCCTCGGGGCTTGCGGTGATGAGCGAGGACGAGCGCAACCTTGGCGCGACCGTGGTGGACATGGGCGGCGGGCTGACCTCGATCGGCGTGTTTGGCGAGGGCAGGCTGCTGCATACGGCCACGATTCCGGTGGGGGGGCTGCATATCACACGCGATATTGCGCAGGGTCTTTCCACCTCGATCGACAGCGCCGAGCGGCTCAAGACCATGTATGGCTCGGCCGAACTGCTCGCGGGCGATGATAACGATCCCATCCTCGTGCAGCTTATTGGCGACAACGACCATCATTATGTCAGAATTTCACGCTCAAAGATCGTTTCGATCATACATCCGCGCGTGGAGGAAACCCTGGAAATGATACGTGACAGGCTGGAAATGGCAGCCGTGGGGCCTGCGGCCGACGGCCGCGTGATCCTGACCGGCGGCGGCTCGCTGCTTGAGGGAATCGGCCCAATGGCGGCGCGCATTCTCAACCGCCAGGTGCGCCTTGGCCGCCCGCGCCGCATTGTGGGCCTGCCTGAAAATTCGGCCACATGGCCCATGTTCTCCACATCGGCCGGATTGCTGGCCTGGGCCGCGGGCGCTGCTGATGAAATGGGCGAGCCCGATACCCGCGGCGCCCGCCCCGGCGGCCTTGTAAGACGTTTTGTGGATTTCATACGTGATAGGGTATGATCTTGCGCGGAAACCCTTTATTGTACTTTTGCCGTTAGTATGCCCGCACGCCTACCCCCATCCATCGGGAGCCCAGCATGACCCTCAACCTGACCATCCCGCAACAGAATCATTCCGATTTCACCCCCCGCATTACAGTGATCGGGGTTGGCGGTGGTGGTACCAACGCGGTGGACAACATGATCCAGTCGCAGTTGCAGGGGGTGGAATTCATTGTCGCCAACACTGATGCGCAACAGCTTTCGCACAGCAAGGCCGACCGCCGCATCCAGCTTGGCCCGCACCTGACGCAGGGCCTTGGCGCGGGCGCCAAGCCTGAAATCGGCCGCGCCGCGGCGGAGGAAGCGTGCGATGAACTGTCCCGCCACCTTGATGGCGCGCACATGGTGTTCATCACCGCGGGCATGGGTGGTGGCACCGGCACAGGGGCAGCCCCCGTCATTGCCCGCATGGCGCGCGAGCGCGGCATCCTGACCGTGGGCGTGGTGACCAAGCCCTTCATGTTCGAGGGCATGCGCCGCACCAAGTCGGCCGAAGCGGGCATTGCCGAGCTGCAGCAGTTCGTTGACACGCTGATCGTGATCCCGAACCAGAACCTGTTCCGCATGGCCAATGAAAGCACGAGCTGGCGCGACGCCTTCAAGATGGCGGACAACGTGCTGTACATGGGCGTGCGCGGCGTGACCGACCTCATGATGGCGCCGGGCCTCGTCAACCTCGATTTTGCCGATATCCGCACCATCATGGCGGAAATGGGCAAGGCTATGATGGGCACGGGCGATGCCGAGGGCGATAACCGCGCCATTGCCGCCGCCGAGGCCGCAATCTCGAACCCGCTGCTTGAAGACACCTCCATGAAGGGCGCGCAGGGCCTGCTCATCAACATCACGGGCGGCGAGGACCTGACGCTGTTCGAGGTGGACCAGGCGGCCAACCGCATCCGCGAGGAAGTGGCGGAAGACGCCAACATCATCTTCGGTTCCGCCATCGACACCTCGCTCAATGGCAAGATCCGCGTCTCGGTCGTGGCCACGGGTATCGACAACCCGCCGGGCCGGGGCGCCGCCCAGCCTGCCGGGGCAGCGGAACCTGCAAGCCCGCCGCAGCCCGCGCCGGAAGCAGCCGCGCCGCCTGTCGCCCCCACCACGGCACAGGCCGCGCCGCAGTCTCCGTCCGCGCCCCCGCTACAGCACCCCGCGGCCCCGGCCCGGCCCGGCCATGCCCCGGCACCCGGCGCCGCGCAGCGCCCGCCCGGCGCACCACGCGCGCCCTCGCCGAACGCCGTGCCGCCGCAGGCGCAGCGCAGTTCGCCCCGCTCGCCCCTGTTTACGGAAAATGCCAGGCCGCCCCAGGCGCCTGAGCCACAGGCCCCTCCGCGCAGCCTGTTCGGCATCGTGACCGGGGCGCTGCGCCGCCATTCCAACCCGCCGCAGCCCGAAGCAGCCCCGCAGCCCCAGCGCACCGAGCCTTCGGTGCAGCAGCAGCCCGTGGCGCAGCCTTCCGCCCCGCCCGCGCCGGGCAACGCCACGCCGCCTGATGACGGGGGGCTTGATATCCCCGCCTTCCTGCGTCGTCGCTCGCACTGACATGAACCATGGCGTGGCCCTTGCGGGCCGCGCCAATTACTTGCAGACAGGTAACAATAGGCAATAATCCTTGACTGTTCCGACGGGGAACAAGGCGCTAGCATGACACCATGCCAGTTACCGCGAGTTCCCCCATCTTCCCGTCAAGGACACAGGCAATGAACGGCATGGTGCCGCCCGCACATTTTCCCTTCATGCCGCCATTCAGCCATGATGGGCAGATGCAGCATACCCTGAGCCAGCCGATCAGCAGCGTGGGCACCGGCCTGCATACCGGCGCGCGAATCAGCCTGCGCCTCTCGCCCGCGGCAGAAAATACCGGCATCGTCTTTCACCGCACCGACTGCGCCATGCCGCCTGTCACCGCCCGTTACGACACGGTGGTGGACACGCAGTTGAGCACGGTGCTTGGCCACGGACCACAGGACGCGCGCATTGCCACGGTGGAACACCTGATGGCGGCACTTGCGGGCTGTGGCATCGATAACGTGCTTGTCGAGGTGGATGGGCCGGAAATCCCGGTATTTGACGGTTCAGCCGCCGAGTTCGTGTTCCTGCTCGAATGCGCGGGCCGCAGGCAGCAGGAAGCCCGCCGCCAGCAGATCCATGTAACCCGGCCCGTGCGGGTGGAAGAAGGCGACGCGTTTGCCGAACTCACCCCTGCCACGCAGCCGGGTCTGGGCATTGATATCTCCATCGATTTTCCCGCTGCAGCCATTGGCCAGCAGCGTTATGCCACGCAGGTTGACAGCCATCTGTTCCGCGAGCACCTGAGCCGGGCGCGCACTTTCGTGCTCCAGCCCGAGATCGAGCACCTGCACGCCATAGGCCTCGCGCGTGGCGGCTCGCTTGACAATGCCGTCGTGGTCAATGGCGAGAGCGTGCTCAACCCCGCCGGCCTGCGCCACCCGGATGAATTCGTGCGCCACAAGGTGCTTGATGCGATTGGCGACCTGTATCTGGCCGGTGGCCTGATCGAAGGGCATTTCAGGGGGCACAAATCGGGGCATACACTCAATAATCGCCTGTTGCTCAAGCTGTTTGCCGACAAGGCGAACTGGCATGTCGTCCCTGCCGGCACGCCTGCGGGCCAGCCCTGCACGCAGGCCGCGTGATGACGGAGTGTGAAATCCGCACGCGGAGACTTCACCCACACCCGGCACATGATATAAAGCTCCCGTAACTGGAAGAGCTGGCATGTTCGCACGCATATCACACCAAACCCCGCAGCCTTCGCGCAGCCCCTGTCAGCCGGCACGCTGGCTGGCGTTCCTGCCCCTTGCGGGGCTGCTGGCAGCATGCGGCAACAGCGCAAGCAACATCAACGAGCGCGCGCCGCGCGTCGGCTCGGCCGAGACATTGTACAATAACGGTGTCGATGCCCTGCGCTCAGACCGCTACCTGCTGTCGGTCAACCAGTTCGACACGCTGCAGCGCAACTATCCCTACTCGCAGTACACGGCCAATGCGCAGTTGATGGAGGGGTATGCCAACTACCTGCTCAACAAATACCCCGAGGCCGTGCAGCAGCTTGACCGCTTTCTGGAACTGCACCCCACCAGCACCGATGCCGCCTATGCCTTCTACCTGCGCGCGCTATGCTATTACGAGCAGGTTGCCGACGTGCAGCGTGACCAGCAGGGCACCATCGAGGCCATGGATGCGCTGGAAGAGGTGATTACCCGCTTCCCCCAGAGCCCTTACGCACGCGATGCGCAGCTCAAGATCGATCTGTGCCGCGACCATCTGGCGGGCAAGGAAATGCTGGTGGGCCGCTACTACCAGCAGCAGAACGACTTCCCCGCCGCCGCCGGGCGCTACCAGCGCGTGGTGCAGGATTTCCAGACCACCAACCATGTGCCCGAAGCACTCGAGCGGCTGGTCGAGGTGTATCTCGACATGGGCCTGCTCGAACAGGCCCGCAAGACCGGCTCCGTGCTGGCCTATAACTACCCCAGCAGCAAGTGGTACGAAGATGCCTACGTCCATCTGCGCGCCCACCACCTGATCAAGGGCGTGGACGGCAAGGACAACAAGCAGGGGCGCAACATCTTCCAGCGGGCGTGGCACTCGGTTTTCTGATTTCCGCCAACGATCCTTCGTGCTGAACAGGAACCGATCATGCTGACACAGCTCTCGATACGGGACGTGGTCCTGATCGAAAAACTGGACCTCGCCTTCCCTCCCGGCCTGACCGTGCTGACGGGCGAGACCGGGGCGGGAAAGTCCATCCTGCTTGACAGCCTTGGCCTGGCCCTGGGCGAGCGGGCCAGCGCCTCGCTCGTGCGCGCGGGCTGCGGGCAGGCCAGTGTCAGCGCCAGTTTCGAGATTGTACCCGCCCACCCGCTGCATGAACTGCTGCGCGAGCAGGGCATCATGCTCGATGATGAACACGAGCCGATCCTGCTGCGCCGCGTGGTCACGACCGATGGCCGCTCGCGCGCCTATATCAACGACCAGCCGGTCGCCGTCAGCCTGCTGCGCCGCGCCGCCACCCTTCTGGTGGAAATACAGGGCCAGCACGAGCAGATGGGCCTGGCCGATCAGGCCACCCATCTCGACCTGCTCGACGCCTTTGGCGTGCCCGGCGCGCTGCGGGGCCGCGTGGCAGGCGCTTACCGCACATGGATCGAGGCCACGGCAGAACTGGCCACGGCGCGCGCGGAAATGGAAAATGCGGCGCGTGAGGAAGACTGGCTGCGCCAGGCGGTGGACGATCTGGGCACTCTCGCCCCGCAGGAGGATGAGGAAGCCCAGCTTGCGGGCCTGCGCCAGGCCCTGCAGCAGGGCGAACGGCGCGCCGAGGCCATTGCCGCGGCCCTGGCCGACCTGGCCCCGCGCGACCGGCGGTCCCCCGGCCCGGCATCCGCCCTGCGCAATGCCAGCCGCGCCCTGCAACGCCTGCTGCCCGCCCCCACCGACCTCAACCCCGAGGCCGTGGGCGCTGCCGAGCAGGTGGCCGCACAGGAAGCGCTCAACGCGCTGGAGCGCGCGGAAGAGGCTCTGGCCGAGGCCGAGAACATGCTCTCGCGCCTGGCATCTGACGCACAGGCCGACCCGCGCCTGCTGGAACAGACCGAGGAGCGCCTGTTCGCCCTGCGTGCCGAGGCCCGCAAGCATGGCGTGTCCGTGCCCGAACTGCCGGGGCTGCTTGCCGCCTTTAGCGAACGGCTGGCCGCCCTCGATTCGGGCAATGCCCGCATTGAAGGACTGGAAAAAACCGTGGCCGAGGCCCGCGCCCGGTTTGAGGAAATCGCCCTTGAACTGACCGCCGCGCGCGAGAAAGCCGCACGCAGGCTGGAGCAGGCGGTGATGGCCGAGCTCAAGCCGCTCAAGCTGGAGCGCGCGCGCTTTATCGTATCCCTCGTGCCGCTTGAGGCCGAGGCATGGAACGCGCGCGGCAAGGAACAGGCCTCGTTCCTGATCGCGGCCAATCCCGGCCAGCCGCCGGGGCCTCTGGCCAAGGTCGCCTCGGGCGGCGAGCTTTCACGCCTCATGCTGGCGCTGAAGGTGGTGCTGGCCGGGCGCTCGGCCATTCCCACGCTGGTGTTTGATGAAGTCGATTCCGGTGTCGGGGGCGCCACCGCCTCGGCCATTGGCGAGCGGCTCTATACCGTGGGCCGCAGCGTGCAGGTTCTGGTCGTGACCCACAGCCCGCAGGTGGCGGCACGCGGTGACGCCCATCTGCGCATCAGCAAGAGCGTGAACAGGGGCCGCACCGAAACCCATGCCGCCCCGCTCGACGCGCAGGCAAGGCGCGAGGAAATCGCCCGCATGCTTTCAGGCGACACCATCACCCCCGCCGCCCGTGCCGCGGCCGACAGCCTGCTGAAAGGGGGCTGACATGCCCGCAGCCCCGACTGATGAACTGGCCGCGCAGGCCCGTGCGCTGCTGGCCGATTACGCGGCCGATGAACAGACCGAGGCCCATGCGGCCGCCACACTCAAGCAGCTTGCCAGCCTGCTGCCCGCACTTGATGCCGCCTACCACCAGCACGATGCGCCGGTGGTCGATGATGCAACCTATGACGC
The DNA here is from genome assembly GCF_001571345.1 of Komagataeibacter xylinus NBRC 15237. Lineage (GTDB taxonomy): Bacteria > Pseudomonadota > Alphaproteobacteria > Acetobacterales > Acetobacteraceae > Komagataeibacter > Komagataeibacter xylinus. The sequence continues at coordinate 25,489 of NZ_BCTP01000032.1, forward strand.
GCTGCGCCGCCTCAACACGCGGCTGGAGCTGGAATTTCCCCGCCATGCCCGGGCCGACAGCCCCAGTGCGACGGTGGGCGCGCCCGCCAACGGTCCCTTCCGCCGCCAACGGCACATGGTGCCGATGCTGTCACTGGACAATGTGTTCTCGCGGGAGGAATTCGAGGGCTTCGTCAGCCGTATCGCCCGCTTCCTTGGTCTGGGCGATGAGCAGGCGCGCGCACTTTCCTTCGTGGCGGAACCCAAGATCGATGGCCTGTCGATCAGCCTGACCTACGTGCATGGGCGTTTCATGCGCGGCACCACGCGCGGCGACGGCACGGAAGGTGAGGACGTAACCGCCAACCTGCGCACGTTGCGCGATATTCCCGACCAGTTGCCCGCCCCCTGCCCCGACACGATCGAGATCCGGGGCGAGATCTTCCTCTCCAAGCAGGCGTTCCTTGAACTGAATGCAGCGCAGGAGGCAGCGGGCGAGAAGCCGTTCGCCAACCCGCGCAATGCCGCCGCAGGCTCGCTGCGCCAGCTTGACCCCGCCATCACGGCCAAACGCCCGCTCTCGCTATTCGCCTATGCCGCGGGCTATTGCGATGGCCCGCTGGCCGCCACGCATCATGGCTATCTGGAACAGCTTCACGCGTGGGGGTTTCGCGTCAATCCGCTGAGCACGCAGGTGCCGGACGCGCAGGCCGCCGAAGCCTTCATGGAGCGCCTGACGCGCGAGCGCTCGGGGCTGGATTACGACATTGATGGCATTGTGTACAAGCTCGACGACCGCGCCCTGCAGGAGCGCCTGGGCTTTGCGGGCCGTGCCCCACGGTGGGCGATCGCGTGGAAATTCCCGGCTGAACAGGCCATCACCCGGTTGGAAAAAATCGACATTCAGGTCGGTCGCACCGGGGCGCTGACGCCGGTCGCCTTTTTGGAGCCGGTCAATGTAGGCGGCGTGATCGTCACCCGCGCCAGCCTGCATAATGAGGATGAAATCGCGCGCAAGGACATCCGCGAAGGCGACCTTGTGCATGTGCAGCGCGCAGGCGATGTGATCCCGCAGATAACTGGCGTGGTGCTGCCGCGCGACCATGAAACGCAGCCCTTTCTCTTTCCCCATACCTGCCCGGTCTGTGGCGCACATGCCGAGCGGCCCGAGGGCGAGGTGGTCTGGCGCTGCTCGGGCGGGCTGACCTGCCCCGCGCAGGTGGTGGAGCGGCTGATCCATTTCGTCTCGCGCGATGCATTCGATATTGATGGCCTGGGTGACCGCACCATTGTCGAGTTCCATGAACTGGGCTGGCTGCGCACACCTGCCGACATCTTCCGCCTTGGGGCGCATGAGGAAGAAATCGCGGCCCGTGATGGCTGGGGCAAGGTCTCGGCACGCAATCTGGTCAACGCGATCGAAGCCCGGCGCACCATCGAACTCTCGCGCCTGATCTATGCGCTGGGCATTCGCCGCATTGGCACCAGCAATGCCCGCCTGCTGGCGCGGCATTACGGATCGCTGGCCAACTGGCGCACGCAGATGGAAAAGGCCGCCATCGTGGGGTCGGACGAGCGGCTGGAACTCGGCTCGATCACCGGCATCGGCACCACCATTGCCGATGAACTGGTGGCCTTCTTTGCCGAGGCCCATAACCGCGCAACGCTGGATGACCTGACCGGCGAACTGACCCACGTGCTTGATGAGGAAGCGCCAGAGGCAGGCAGCCTTTCGGGCAAGACCATCGTGTTTACCGGCACGCTCACCACCATGACCCGCCCCGAGGCCCGCGCCGTGGCCGAGCGGCTGGGGGCGCGGGTGTCGGATAGCGTGTCAAAAAAGACCGATCTTGTGGTGCTGGGCGAAAAAGCGGGCTCCAAGGCGCGCAAGGCTACCGAACTGGGCATTGATACGATGAATGAGGCAAGCTGGCGCGTGCTTGCGGGCATGCCCCCTTCCCCGCAGGCCGAGGGCTGATACGCCTTGCAGTCCACACAGGCGGAAAGCCTCATGCAGGCCTTTCATGCCGCCGTGGCCGAAAGGGACGCGGCGCTGACGATTGATGACCGGGCCACGCTCGCGCTCCTGCTCGGGCATGGGGTCATGCCCATCCGGACAGGGGAAGATTTTGATGATCTCGCGCTGACTGTGAAATTATACGGCCAGCACCACCCGCAGCCCCGGACCTGAAAAGGCGGCACCAACCATCGCCTTTTTGAAAAAAGGCAACACCCTGATGCACAACATAACTGTGGCCTTGCATGGTCCTGTCGCGTAACATTTAGTCTGGAACCAGACACGGGCTTACACGCGCGGGAGCACCAGACCGACCAGCACGCCAGGCCGCCGCAGCGGGGTGCGGCATCGATTTTTCAGGGGGATGACATCTTATGACAGTTTCAGGGTCGCGGGGGCGGCTGCTGACAACGCGCCGCGAGATGCTGGGCCTTGCAGGTGGCGCGGGCTCCAGCCTGCTGCTGCCCCGCCACGCACGGGCGCAGGCCCAGCCCGCATGGCGCAGGCCGCTGGCGGAATCCGACGCCATCGTGGCGTTTGGCCATACCGGCCCCATTACCGATGGCGGCTGGTCGATGGTGCATGACCGGGGCGTGCAGGCCGTGCGCCGCACCTTCCCCAAACTGCGCACCATCTATGTGGAAAGCGTGCCCTACTCCGCCGATGCCACGCGGCTGTTCCGCCAGTTCGTGGCCGAAGGCGCGCAGATGGTCATGGCCACATCGGAATATGGCGACTTCATAAAAGATGTGTCGGACCGGGCGCCTGATGTCGCGTTCATGGAATGCGATGGCACCAATGTAACCGGCAACCTGGGCTGGTATTACGTGGCGCACTGGTATGCGAGCTATGTCATCGGCATTGCCGCGGCCCTCATGACCAAGACCAACAAGATCGGCTTTCTGGGCGCGTTTCCCATTCCCTCGGTCTATGCCTCGGCCAATGCAACATTGCTGGGCGCGCAGTCGGTCAACCCGGCCATCACGCTACAGAGCATCACCATCAATGCGTGGTTCGACCCGCAGGCGGCAACGCAGGCGGCCACAGCACTAGCCGATAACGGGTGTGATTTCCTGTGCGGCATCATGGATGAGCCGGCCTATCTGCGCGTGGCCATACAGCGCGGGCTGAAGGCGGCCATGTGGAACACCGGCATGCTCGATTACGGGCCGCAGGCCTATGTCAGTTCCGTGTGCCTCGACTTCAATGATTACTACATCAGTCAGGTGCGCAACCTGCTGGCGGGCACATGGCAGCCCGACGGGCATTTCCTCACCCTCGGCCACGGCGTGGACCGCGACGCCTGGGGGCCGACCGTGCCGCCCGAGGCGGCCGCCCGCGCCGATGACATGCGCACGCGCATGCTGGCGGGCCATAACCCCTTTGTCGGCCCCATATACGACAATCATGGCCGCCTGCGCGTGCCCGCGGGCACGGCGCTGAGCGACCTTGAAATCTATCACTCCGACTGGGCGGTGGCGGGAGTATCGGGCCTTGAATAACCCTGCGGCTCCCTCCGGCATGGCGCCGGGCACGCCGCCGGTGCTGCAGTTGCGCGGCATTGGCAAATTCTTCCCCGGTGTGATCGCCAACAAGGATGTGGACCTTGATGTGTGGCCGGGCGAGATCCATGCCCTGCTGGGCGAGAACGGGGCTGGCAAGTCCACGCTCATGAACGTGGTGACCGGCATCTACCAGCCCGAGGAAGGCGAGACCATCCTCGATGGCTACGGCCAGACCTTCACCTCCCCGCAGGACGCCATCCGTGCGGGTATTGGCATGGTGCACCAGCACTTCAAGCTGGTGCAGGCTTTTACGGTGGCCGAGAACATCCATCTCGGCTGGGACGAGGCCCCCCGCCTCGCCTCGCCTGCCGTGATGGAAGCCCGCACGCGCGAGATTTCGGAGCGTTTCGGCTTTCCTGTCGATCCTGCCGCGCGGGTGTGCGACCTTTCGGCGGGCGAGCAGCAGCGCGTTGAAATCCTGCGCGTGCTGGCGCGCCGGGCACGGCTGCTGATCATGGATGAACCCACCGCCGTGCTGACGCCGGAGGAGACGGGCGAGCTGTTCCGCGCGTTGCGGGCCTTCCGCGCGCAGGGCAATGCGGTCATCATCATCAGCCACAAGCTTGACGAGGTGATGGAGATTTCCGATCGCGTCAGCGTCCTGCGCGGCGGGCGCAAGGTGGGCACGTTCCGCACAGTGGACTGCAATCCCTCCATGCTGGCGGCCACCATGGTGGGGCGTGACATCGTGCGGCGCGACATGCGCGCGCGGCCTGAAGGCGCTGCCCCCATTGCGCCGCAACCCATCATGCAACTGCGCCATGTCAGCGTGCGCGACGACCGGGGTGTGGACACGCTGCGCGATGTCAGCCTCGACCTGCATGGCGGCGAGATCCTGGGCATTGCGGGCGTTGCGGGCAACGGCCAGCGCGAACTGACCCATGTGCTGACCGGGCTTATGGCCCGCACATCGGGCGAGATCGTGCTTGATGGCAGCGTGGTGGACCGCGCCGACCCGGCCCTGTTTGCCCATGCGGGCGTGGGCCACATCCCCGAAGACCGGCTGCGCAGCGCGCTTGCGCCCTCGCTGTCCATCACCACCAACATGGCATTGCGTGAATATACTGTCCCCCCCATTGGCCGCCATGGCCTGTATGACGCGGGGGCTGCGGGCATGCTGGCACATGACATTGCGGACCTTGCGCAGGTGCGCATTCCCGATTTTGGCATGCCCATCCGCAACCTCTCGGGTGGCAATCAGCAGCGGCTGGTGGCGCGGCGCGAGATCCGCATTGCCAGCCGGGTGCTGGTGGCCGCCTACCCCGCGCGCGGGCTCGATATCGGGGCCATTGCCACCATGCTGGGCTACCTGACCGACCTGCGCGACCAGGGGGTGGCCGTGGTGTTCATTTCGGAAGATCTGGAAGACCTGCTGAACGTGTCAGACCGCATCGGGGTGATGTTCCACGGACGCATGATGGATGTGATTGATGCGGAAAATGCGGACATCGCCACCATTGGCATGCTGATGGGTGGCCGCGAACCCACCGACCGCCAGCCGGGAGGGCCGCAGTAATGGCGACACGCGCCTTTCAGCGCCTGCCCACCGCGCCCGCGGGCCGCATTCTTGCCCTGCGGCTGGTGGCCATTGCGCTTTCATTATGCATCATTGCGGGCGTGCTGGCCCTGTCAGGCCACAGCCCTGGCATGCTGGCGGAACTGATCCTGCGCTCCACCCTTGGCTCGCGCTTCGGGCTGGAGGACCTGATGCTGTTCATGTGCCCGCTGCTGCTCACGGGGGCAGCGGTTACGGTATGTGGCACCATCGGGCTATGGAATATCGGGGCGGAGGGCCAGTTCTATGCTGGCGCCATTGCCGCGACCGGCGTGGCCCTTGGCCTGCATGGCCCGGTGCTGATCATGCTGCCGCTCATGACCATTGCGGGCATACTGGGCGGCATGGCGTGGATTACCGTGCCCACGCTGGCCCGCGCCTATGCCGGGGTGAACGAGATCATCACCACGCTGCTGCTCAACTTCATCGCATCGCTCCTCACTTATTACCTTACCACGGGGCCGTGGCGTGACCGGATCAGCGGGGCGCAGGTCTCGACGCAGCGGCTTTCGGTGTCCATTCCCGAGATGTGGGGCATCGTGCACTGGGGTTTTCCCGTTGCCATCGTGATCGTGGTGGGGCTGGCGCTCATACTGTCGCGCACGCGGTGGGGCTATGAGATCCGCATTGGCGGGGCCAACCCGGAGGCCGCGCGCTATGCGGGCATTCCGGTGCGCCTGCGCATCATCTCGGTCATGCTGCTTTCTGGCGGGCTGGCGGGGCTTGCGGGCATGTTCGAAGTCGCGGGCACGGTGCACCGGCTGCAGGGCGGCATGGCCAACAATTTCGGCTATCTGGGCATTGTGGTGGCGGTGCTGGCGCGCGGGTCGTGCCTGAACGTGATCCCGGCGGCGCTACTGATGGCGCTGATCCTTGATTCAGGCATTGTCATGCAGACGCAGCAGCTTTCGGCCTCGGTCATTCTGGCCATTACCGGGCTGATTCTGTTCATGATCGCCATTGGCGATGAACTGGCCCATTACCGGCCCGTCGCCACCAAGCCCGCGAAGGGAAAAGCCTCATGATCATGCTGCTGACAGGCATGCTGGCCACCGCCGTGCTGGCCGGTGGCGTGCTCGCCCTTGCGGCCCTTGGCGAAGTGCTGGCCGAGCGCGTGGGCGTGACCAACCTTGGGGTCGAGGGCCTTATGGCGCTGGGGGCTGTGACGGCGGTGATGACCGTCTCCACGATGCATTCACCGTGGGTCGGGCTGCTGGTGGCCATCATGGTCGGTGCCGTGGGCGGCATGGTGTTTGCCTTTGGCGCAGTGGTGATGCGGGCCAACCAGGTGCTGTGCGGGCTGGCCACGACCTTCATGGGCCTGGGGCTGTCAACCGCGCTGGGGCACAGCTACGCGGGCCAGCCGGTGGAGACGACCTTCGGGCATGTCAGCATTCCGCTGCTGTCCTCCATCCCCATCATCGGCCCGGCCCTGTTCGGGCAGAATATCCTGATCATACCGATTTACGTGCTGCTGCCGCTGGCGGCGCATTTCATCATGTTCCGCACCCGGCACGGGCTGAACATGCGCGCGGTGGGCGAGAACCCGGCGGCGGCTGATGCGGCGGGCATTCCGGTCATGGCCATGCGCTTTTGGTACGTAACCCTTGGCGGCGCCATGGCGGGCATGGCGGGGGGGTACCTGACCCTGACCTATGTGCCGGTCTGGTCAGAGGGCATGGTGGCGGGCCGTGGATGGATCGCGCTGGCGCTGGTGATCTTTGCGGGCTACCGGCCCGTTATCGTCACCCTCTCCGCCCTTCTGTTCGGGCTGGTTACGGCGCTGTCCTTTGTGGGGCAGGCGCATAACTGGCCGATTGACCCCGCCTTCCTGAACATGCTGCCCTATATCGGCACCATGGCCTTCATCATCGTGCCGGTGGTGGTGTGGCACCGCATGCGCCGGGTGATGGCAGCGCCTGCAGCGCTAGCCCAGCCTTATTACCGCGACGTGCGCTAGAGCATATCCAGTTTGAATGGACACATTCGAACTGGTGAAGATGCTCGATAAACAATGAGTTAGAGCAATTCTACTGAGCCAGAGCACAGAATAATAAAAGTTTTCAGATACTGCCTTTTTTCAAAAAAGCGGCGTTTTTGGTGAAGCTTTTTGAAAAAAGCTTCACCAAAAACTTTCTTATGATTGCTGGATGTTTTCTGAGCCAACTTTTCAAACAGTCTCTTATGGCCGGGGCTGGGCAGGATGCAGGATATCAGCGGAGATACGGCGGGCGTAGCTGGCGGAATTAAGGCTGTCGGGGAACTGACCGAGTAGCTTGAGTTCATCGACATAACGCGCGATCTGGGTTTTCAGGTCATTACCCACGGGGCTGATGCCCAACACCTCGTGGCGCATCATCTGCAATATGGCGTCCTGCTGCATGCCATCAACGCGGCCATCAAGCAGGCTCGCGGCCTCGGTCATGTGGGCGGGAAGCCAGTGGGCTGCGTTATAGAGAGCCAGCACGAGGGCCACGGCCGCCCCGGGCATATCGCGCAGCACATCGGCGGACAGGCCCAGCGCCAGATTGGTGCGCCCGGCATATAACCCGTTCACGCTATTGACCAGTTCCACTACATCAAGCACCGGGTTGCGCAACAGCCGCCAGGCGAGCGGGTCGTGCAGGGCCACGGCATCGACCGTGCCTGCGGCAAGCGCGTCATCAATTTCATCGGGCGGCAGGATGACCCAGTTGGGCGCGGTATCAGGGTTCAGCCCCTTGCGGCGCAGGATGATGGAAAAAAACAGCCGGTCAGCCATATCGGCATTGAGCACGGCAATGCGCCGCCCTACCAGATCCTCGATCTTGGCAATGCGCAGCCTGCGCCGCACCAGCAGGCGAAAGGTGCCCGCCTGCAGCCCCATGACCAGCCGCACCGGCAGGTCGGGGCTGGCCTGCCATGCCTGCAGCCATGACAGCACGGGGGCCACCGCCGCCATGGCGCGCCCTGCCTGCAGGTCGGCAATGGCGTCACGCCCGTTGGCTACACCCTCGCGCAGTTGCACGTTCAGGCGGTACTGCACAAAAAAATCCTGCCGCAGGGCAACATTATACAGGGTGGAGGATTGCGCGTAGGGCCATGACAGCGTCATGTCATGGGGCTGGCCATCAAGCAGGGCATCATCACGGCGAACAAGCCGCGCCTGCTGGCGGCTCTGCACCCATTGCGAACCCACCACGGCGCATCCGCCCGCCACCAGCATGGGCACGAGTGCGCGGCGAAGCAACTGGCGTGGCTTTCCCTCCCTGTTCTGTTCGACCATTGGCTGCGGTTTCTCCCAAGATGCGAAGGCATTACCCTTCTTTTAGCCTGCCGGGTTCTCTTTTTTCCCCTTTTTTAAAAAAAGTGCAAAAGGGGGGTTTACGCTCCCCCATCAGTGTGGCTATAAGCTGCTCACCAACGCTGATCCCGAATAGCTCAGTTGGTAGAGCAAGCGACTGTTAATCGCTGGGTCGTAGGTTCGAGTCCTACTTCGGGAGCCACATTTCCTTAAAAATTAGTGCTAGATCAGTAGGTTGCGGATTTTTTAATCTAAGCCGGTGATAGATAATGCCTCTTTCGGGAACGTGCAGATACGTTCAGGCCGGTTTTTTGTGCTGCCTGTCTTACCTTGCCCCATCATATTGGCCCTTTTGCAATCGAGCATAGCCAGAGCAGCCCCATTCTGTTTGAACAGGGCACGACCCTCACCGTGGCCTATCCGCTCAAAGGTGTGCGGGGCATGGACCCGGTCGTCAACGCATTCGGCAGACACCGACAGACCAATACGGGGAACAATGTTGGTTCAGTCGCCGTGACCGCAGACGTGCGTTTTAAATGGTAGGCCCCACCATCATGACGGCACACAGGCAGCGATAAGTACATCATGATCGACCTGTTTAAAAATATCATCGATCTGACTGCCGAAATGCGCCGGGCCTGTGACGCAGACAGCCTCAATAACGCTTTTCGCGCGCTTCTGGCCTGCCTTGGCCCGTTTGCCCATGCCGCGGGCACAGTGCATAAAACCCGGCGTGATGAACGTTACCTGATTGATACGACCTACCCTGCTCACTGGATGGAGCATTACACCCGTAACAATTATCAGAATATTGATCCTGTCATTGACCCGGTAAACCACGGTCTGACACCCTATAACTGGGATCAGGCCTATATTTGCAACGCCGACCAGAAGAAAATAATGAATGAATTTAGGGATGTCGGTTTTCAGGCCGGGCATGCCATCCCGCTTCACCTTACGCCCGGCATGTTACTGCTGGTCAGCGTGGCCTCGCCCGAAAAAGAAATCGACTTCCAGACACAGGCCCTGATCCAGTTGATTGTTGGCCAGTACCATACCCGTTATTGTCAGCTCGCCATGCTGATTACTTATAC
>NZ_BCTP01000033.1 GCF_001571345.1 Komagataeibacter xylinus NBRC 15237
CTTTTATTTTTTAAAATAATGTTGTTCATTGGAGAGTATTTATTCAAAAATATACGCCATTTTGGAGGATATTTTCTTATAACATATGATTATTTACTACTAAATATGTGAAATTACATCGTGCATGATTACTTTTGTAGGCGGTTTTCCAAATGAATATTTGACATACAGGGCAAGATCAATCAGCCGACTACGCCGGCCCGGTTCTGAAATATATTTCTCAATCATGTAAAGGAGTAGTTTTTTGACGTCTTCATTTGGCATATCGTTCTGTATTATAAAATATTTTATGTAATAATATATGGTATTTAAAAAATTATACTAATAAAAGTTTTTGGTAAAGCTTTTTTCAAAAAGCTTTGAGAAAGACCGCTTTATCTAAAAAGCGGCCTACGGAATTTTATTCTTTCCCAAACACGCTCTGCACGCCTCAGGAGCGGAAGCGGCGGTGGTAATCGGCGTTGTAAAGCGCACTTTCACGGAAGTCATGCATGCCCAGCGCCCGGCCCACCAGCACCAGCGCCGTGCGTTCGATGGGGTTTTCGGCCAGTTTTGCGCCAATGTCGCCCAGCGTGCCGCGCAGCACGAGCTGGTCGGGCCATGTGGCGCGCGCCACGATGGCCACGGGGCAGTCCGCGCCATAAAACGGTGTGAGGTCGGCCACGATCTGGTCCAGCACGTGAATGGCCAGATGGATGGCCAGTGTTGCGCCCGTCGCACCAAACGCGGCCAGCTTCTCACGCTCCGGCATGGCCGAGGCCCGGCCGCTCACGCGCGTCAGCACCACGCTCTGGGCCACTTCCGGCACGGTCAGTTCGCGCCCCAGCACCGAGGCGGCGGCGGCAAAGGCAGGCACGCCGGGGGTCATGGTCCATGGAATGTCGTTGCGGTCGAGCCTGCGGACCTGCTCGGCCACGGCGCTGTACACCGAAAGGTCGCCCGAATGCAGCCGCGCCACATCCTGCCCCGCTTTATGCGCGCGGATATATTCCTGCTCGATCAGGTCGAGCGTGAGGGGTGCTGTATCAACCAGCCGCGCATCGGGCGGGCAGTGGGCCAGCATCTCGGTCGGCACGATCGAGCCTGCGTACAGGCATACCGGGCATTTTGCCAGCAGATCGCGCCCGCGCAGGGTCAGCAGGTCGGCGGCACCGGGGCCTGCGCCAATGAAGTGTACGGTCATGCATCCTCTCCCTGTGCCATGGCACATGTTGCACCGCCGCCCGTCAGGCGCGGCACGATCAGCCTTGAGTGTAGTCCTGCCGCCGCCAGCGCGCAGCCTTCCGCCACCGAGGCCACGCCAAGGGCGGCCTGCGCGCGGGGGGACCGGGTGACGCAGCGCGGCTGGGCGGCCAGCAGTTCATCGTGTGTCACCGCCCGCAGCGCCAGCCCCAGATGGCGGGCGGCTGCCTGCACACCCGCCTCGCGGTAGCGGAAGGCGGGCACGGCCACAAGCGCCGCCTGCTTGCCACAACGTTCCTGCGCGGCCAGTACAAGGGCAATGAGGGCCTGCGCATCGCACAGGCTGCGCAGGCCCAGCCCGGCCACGATCATGCGGGTTTGCTCACGGTGTAGCTGGTCACGGTCATGCCGGGGCGAAAGCCGTGAAAGCGCCCGATCGGCTCCAGCCGCTCCACATGCAGCCGCGTCAGCGTGCCGCCCTGGCGGGCATGGGCGGCGATGACCGCGCCCTCGCTTTCCAGTGTAACGGCATTGGCCACCAGTCGCCCGCCGGGGCGCAATACGTCCCATGCCGCCTCGAGCATGCCGGGGTTGCTGATGCCGCCGCCAAGGAAGATGGCATCGGGCGCATCCAGTCCCTCGGCCCGCATGCGGGGCAGGATGGCGGGTGCCTCGCCCGCCATCACGCGCAGGCCGGGCACGCCAAGGGCGAGCGCATTGTGGGCAATCCGCGCACCACGTGCGGGCGACTTTTCAATGGCGATGGCGCGGTTGGCCGGGTGGCGCAGCATCCATTCAATGCTGATCGAGCCTGAGCCGCCGCCAATATCCCACAGCATCTCACCCCGCCGTGGCGCCAGCACCGAGAGGGTGACAGCCCGGATCTCGCGCTTGGTGATCTGCCCGTCATGGTCGAACATCCCGTCCGGCAGGCCACAGGTCAGCGGGATGACCTGCGCATTCCGGTCAGCCACCACTTCCAGCGCCATCAGGTTCAGCCGGGGCGGCAATGGCCCTTCGGCCCGCGCGGTCTCGGCTACCGTGGCGGTGTGGTGGCCTTGCCGCGGGCCGCCCAGCGCACCGAGCACATGCAGCACGGAGGCCCCGAAACCGCGCCCGTCCAGCCAGCGGGCAAAGGCATGGGGCGTGTGTTCATCAGCCGAGAGCACGACCAGCCTGCCACCGGGTTGCAGTGCGGGGGCCATGGCCTCCATCGGGCGGCCACACAGCGAGAGCACGCTCACATCCTGCTCCGCCCAGCCCAGCAGGTTGCAGGCCAGCGCAGCACAGGAGGGCGCGGGCAGGCACGTCATCTCCGCCCGTTCCACATGACGGCGCAGTGTCGTGCCAATGCCGAACAGGAACGGATCGCCCGAGGCCAGCACGCACACGCGCCTGCCCCGCCAGCGCAGCACTTCGGCAATGCCATCGGCCAGCGGGTGCGGCCAGGCCAGCGTCTGGCCCGTTATCAGGGGGCGTGCCAGGGCAAGGTGGCGCGTGCCGCCCACCACAAGTTCCGCGCCTGCAACCAGCGCACGGGCGGCGGCGGGCAGGCCCTCGACACCGTCTTCGCCAATGCCGATAACATGCAGCCATGGCGTGCTCATGGTGTAGCCTCACAACAGGCGGGAAAGATGGGATGCGGGTTCTGGTTCTGGGCGGCACGACGGAGGCCCGCCAGCTTTATGCAGCACTTGAGCAGCGGACTGACCGTTTTGCGGTTACCGTCTCGCTCGCCGGGGCCACCCGCGCGCCGGTCCTGCCCAGACTTGATGTACGCATTGGCGGTTTTGGCGGCGTGGACGGTCTGCGTGCGTGGCTTGTGGCCCATCATGTCGAGGTCGTAATCGACGCCACCCACCCCTTTGCCGTGCAGATGAGCAATCATGCGGTGGCCGCCTGCACGCAGGCCCATGTAAGGCTGCTGCGCGTGCAGCGCCCCGGCTGGACGCCTGTTGTGGGCGATCGCTGGACCCGCGTGCCCGACATGCAGGCCGCAGCGGACGCATTGGGCACTACACCCCGCCGCGTGCTGCTGACCGTGGGGCGCAAGGACCTGCTGCCCTTCCATCATGTGGGGCGGCATGACTGGCTGCTGCGTTGCGTGGATGCGCCTGATCCCGCCTTGCTGCCTGCGGGCACGCGGCTGCTGCTGGCCCGTGGCCCGTTTGATGAAGCGGGCGAGGAAGCGCTTTTGCGCCGGGAACGGATTGATGTGATCGTGACCAAGAATTCCGGCGGCACGGCAACACAGGCCAAGCTCGCGGCGGCCCGCAGGCTGGGCCTTGGCGTGATCATGGTCGAACGGCCGCCCGTGGCCCCGGCTGAGACCGTAACGGATGCCACGGCTACCATGGCATGGCTGGAAAGCCTGTCGGGATTGTGTGGAAAACCTGCTCACGAAAAACCCTAGAATCAATAAGAAGTTTTTGGTGAAGCTTTTTTCAAAAAGCTTCGAAAAGACGCCGCCTTTTTGAAAAAAGGCGGCACCCGGAAACTTTTATCCTGCCTTATCCACCCGCCGCGCGGTGTAGAGCCATTTTTCCCCATTTGCCCGCTCAATGGTGTGGGTCAGCGGGCAACCGATCAGCACCAGCGTGCTCATATCCACCTGCTCAGGGTCGGCATGGGCGATATCGGTCAGGATCACGCGCTCATCGGGGCGACCAATGGCGCGGGCGAAGGCAACCGGAACCGAACCGGGCAGGATGGTGCGCAGCAGGGCGAACGCCTCGCCCAACTGGTGCGGGCGGGCTTTCGAGCGCGGGTTGTACAGCGCCATCACCAGCCCGGCCTCCGCCGCCGCCGCCAGACGTTTGTGCACGACCTCCTGCGGCTTGAGGTTGTCGGACAGCGAAATGACGCAGAAATCCCCGCCCAGCGGCGCGCCCAGCCGGGCGGCGGCGGCCAGCACGGCCGAGACGCCGGGAATGACCGTCACCTCCACCCCGCGCCACGCATCGGGGCCGTGGTCAATCGCCTCGAACACCGCACTGGCCATGCCGAACACGCCCGCATCGCCACCCGACACGACCGCAACCGTGCGCCCTGCCAGCGCCAGTTCAATGGCGTGCTGGGCGCGTTCAAGCTCCACGCGGTTATCGCTGGCATGGCGCACCACGTCGGGGCCTGCCTGCACGCGGGCCACATAGGGCGCGTAGCCGATCAGGTCGGTGGCCTGCGCCAGTGCGGCATCAGCCTGCGGGGTGCGCTGGTTTGCAGCACCCGGGCCGAGGCCCACGACAAAGATGCGGCCACTCATCGCGCGCCCTCCCGCCCCGGCACGAGGATGATGGAGAAATAGGGGGCAGGCCCGGTCATCTCGGTCAGTTTCAGGCAGCGCTGGGCGGGCTGGCTGGCGCGTTCCACATAGATCGCACGCCCCTCGCGCCCGGTGCGGCGCAAGGCAGTGCGCACTTTTTCAAGGTTGCGGCCCAGCTTCATGATCACGGCGGCATCGGCTTTTTCCAGCCAAGCCACCAGTGCTGCCTCATCCAGCGTGCCGGGGATGACGCACAGCACGTCATCGCCATGCACCATGGGGCGCTGTGCTGCCGACCAGCAGCCGCTCATGGCGGTAATGCCGGGCACGATGGCGCACTCGAAACGCTCATGCAGCCGGTCGAACACATACATCGCCGAGCCAAACAGGAACGGATCACCCTCGCACAGAAGCGCTACGTCCTGGCCTGCCTCAAGGTGGGTGGCGACCCGGGCCGCGCAGTCATCATAGAACTGGCCCATGCGCATGAGGTAAGCGGGGTCGCTGACCGAAATCTCGGTGGTGAAGGGGTAGGCGAAGCGCAGCGTGGTGGCGTCAGGGCCAATCATGTCGCCTGCAATCTGGCGGGCATGGCCGGGGCGGTCGTGGCGGCAGAACCAGCCAACCACCGGGCTTTCACGCAAAAGGCGCGCAGCCTTCAGTGTCATGAGTTCGGGGTCACCCGGCCCCATGCCGAGTATGGACAGGCGGCCCGTGCTCATTCCGTGTCACTCGCCAGCGCATTGACGGTGGCCGCCGCCATGGCGCTGCCGCCCAGCCTGCCGCGCACGATGATGAAGGGCAGGTCGCCAAATTCGGCCAGCGCCTCCTTCGATTCGGCGGCACCCACAAAGCCCACCGGCATGCCGATCACGGCAGCCGGGCGGGGCGCGCCCGCGCGGATCATCTCCAGCAGGTGAAACAGGGCCGTGGGCGCATTGCCAATGGCCACCACGGCACCATCCAGCTCAGCACCCCACAGGTCCATTGCTGCGGCTGAACGGGTATTGCCGATCTGTTTCGCAATTTCCGGCGTGCGCGGGTCGCGCAGGGTGCAGATGACCGGGTTATCGGCAGGCAGGCGCGCGCGGGTCACGCCGTGGGCGACCATGTTGGCATCGCACAGTATGGGCCTGCCTGCCTTCAGCGCCGCCTGCGCGCTGGCCACGAAATCGGGCGACATGCGCACGGCTTTCGCCACATCCACCATGCCGCAGGCGTGGATGATGCGCACCACCACGCGGGCTTCGGCCTCACTCAGGCCGCCCAGGTCGGCTTCTTCACGGATGATGGCAAAGGAACGGGCATAGATCGCCGCCCCGTCGTGAATGTAGTCGTACGGTTCCGTTTGCGCGGTCATGCCGGTTGGGTTCTCCCGTTCCGTGGCGTGGTCAGGTTGCGGGGCCAGCCCCGCAGGATGTGCTGTATCTGTGCCAGCGAAAGCCCGTTGTCTACAGGCGTATCAGCCGCCCGGCCATGCGGGCACAGGCCATAGCCATCCGGCTGCGCCACCAGCGTGATGTCGGCAGGCGTGGGGTGGGCGCAGCCCTTGGGGCAGCCCGATACGTGCAGCGTGGCCCGCGCGGGCAGGTCGGGGGCCAGAAGGGCGGCATCGGCAATCACGTCACGCGCGGCGCAGCCACAGCCGCGCGTGCCGATGCAGGCGCTGATGCGCAGGCGCGGGTCATCCGCATGCGTGATCAGGCCGGGCAGGGGCGGGGCGGTGGCGCAGTCTTCAAACACGATTGCGCGCTGGGGGGTAATGCGCATGTGGCCGTTGCCCGCCTGCACGGACCATTGCGCCACGGCATCGAGCAGGTCTGCTTCCATCGGGCCGGGGGGGAGTGCAGCACCCGTAGCGTGGCCGGGCAGGGGGCCAGCGAGGCAGGGCGCATGCGCCGTGGTGGGGGGGGCTGCCCGTGTGGCCTCAAGCTGGCCAAGGCGGGCAAAGGCCCGCGCGCCAAGGGCCGGATCGCGCAGGGGGCGGCCACTACAGGCCGCCAATGCGTGTGCCAGCGCAAGCACCGTGGGGGCAATGGCGGCGGCAGGGCAGGGCAGGGCGCGCGCGCCACACACCACCAGCCAGCCAGTCTCCTGCGTCCGCACCACGATATCAGCCCGCAGCATGCCTGCGGGCACATAACCGCCGCACTCCACCGCAATCACGAACTTGGCGGGCAGGCCGCGCAGGGTATCGGCTCCGGCCAGTGCGGCATCAAGGGCGTGGATGATGGCGGGGGCATCGGGTGCGGCATCAGGGTCGATGCCCGCCAAAGGCGAGAGCAGCAGGCCCCGCCGGGCCTCGGTCGCGGCGTCAGGGCTGGCAAGGCCTGCATCCGCCATGTCGCGGGCGAAGGCGCGGGCGCTGTCCGGTGTCAGGCCACGCAGTTGCAGGTTGCCCCGGCTGGTCAGTTCAATCAGCCCGTTGCCATGCGTGCGGGCGGCGCGGGCTATGGTGTGGGCCTGCGTGGCGGACAGGCGGCCAAGCGGCGGGCGCACGCGCACCAGCCAGCCATCGGCGGCCTCCATTGGGGTGTGCAGGCCGGGGCACCAGCCGCGCACGGAAGGGGCCGTGGTCATGGCGCGGGGTCCAGCAGCATGGCGGCACTATTGCTGCGTGGCCGCCACAGGTCGCGGCGCAGGGCATCGGCCATGAGGCGGCGGATCGCGGCATGGGCATCGGGGTTGGCCGCGAGCACGAAGGCGTCCATTTCCGGGTCATCGAGCAGGCGGCTGAAGGCGAGGTCGAACTGCCGGTCGAAGCGCGCGGGCATGGTGGCGGCAAAGCCGTGCAGGGCTTCCACGCCGCGCGCGATCTCGGCGGCCCCCCGGTAGCCATGGCGGCGCATGCCCGCAAGCCAGGCCGGGTTGGCCAGCCGCCCGCGCACCACGCGGGCCACCTCCTGCACCGTGCCGCGCAGGCGGGGGGCGTCGGGGCGTGATGTATCGCCGTGCACAAGGCGGGGCGTGTTGCCCAGCATCGTGGCGGCCGCCGCCATGCCGCCCTCATGGGTGGCCATGTCCACGCTCTCGAGGATATCGGTCTCGGCATGGTCTTGCACATGCAGCAGCACGCCCGCCTGCGCCATGCGCCCGGCCAGGATGTCAGGTGCCTTCCCGCCTTCGCGCCCGCCGCCATAGGTCCACGCCGAGCCATCAAGCCATGCCTGTCCCAGCCCGTCGCGTTCGCGCCACTGGCCACTGGCCAGCACATCTTCTACTCCCGTGCCATAAGTGCCGGGGGCTGCGCCAAACATGCGGGCGGTGGCGGTGTGCCGGGCTGTTCCTTCAAGCCCTGCGGTGCTGGCGGCCAGCGGGTTAAGGTCGGGGGCCTCGAACGTGCGGGCGGCAATGGCCTGCACCGCCTGCTCGAACAGCGCGATCTGGCCGGGAAAGGCATCACGGAACAGCCCCGACAGGCGCAGCGTCACATCCACGCGCGGGCGGTCGAGTGCTGCCATGGGAATGACCTCGATGCCGCTTACGCGCCCCGATGCGCCATCCCATACCGGTTTCACGCCCATCAGCAGCAGGGCCAGGGCCAAGTCCTCGCCGCCGGTGCGCAGGCTGGCCGAGGCCCACAGGTCGATAACCAGCGCGCGCAGCGGTTCGCCCTGATCCTGCAGGTGTTCCTCCAGCAACAGCGCCGCCGTGCGCCCGGCCAGCACCAGCGCCGAGCGGGTGGGAATGGCGCGGGGGTCCATGGCATAGAGGTTGCGCCCCGTGGGCAGCACGTCGGCCCGGCCACGGGTGGGGGCACCTGCGGGGCCTGCTGGCACGAATCGCCCATCAAGGGCGGCCAGCAGGGCGGCGGCCTCCGCCGCGCCGCAGGCATGCAGGCGGGCAGGCAGGTCGGCTGGCGCGTTTTCGCCACAGGCGCGGGTGATGGCATGGGCCAGTTCCACTGTCCGGGTGGGGGGGCGGCCAAACACATGCAGCCCGTCGCGGATCTGAAGGTCCTTTACATCGCACAGATAGGCATCGAGCCGGGCGAGGGCTTCATCCTCGTTATCGGCGCGGGCAATGCCGCCTTCGTCGAGCAGGCCCAGATCATCCGCGCGTTGCAGGATCTCGCCACGCAGGATGGCGCCGCGCCTGCGGTCCAGCCCGTCGGCTGCGGCATATTCGTCAATCAGGCGTTCGAGTTCGCCGGTATCGGCGCCTGCGCTGTTCACGGGCGCGATGGGTGGCGTCATGTGGCCGATGGTCACGGCGCCCAGCCTGCGCCGCGCCGCCGCCGCCTCGCCGGGGTTGTTGACGATAAAGGGGTAGATGACCGGCAGCCCCCCCACCAGCACCGAGGGCCAGCATTCAGCCGATGGCGCCGCCGCCTTGCCCGGCAGCCATTCCAGCGTGCCATGCGTGCCCAGATGCACCATGGCGTCCAGCCCGCAGCCATGGCGCAGCCACAGGTAGAAGGCCACATAGGCATGGCGCGGGGGGGTGTCGGGGTCATGGTAGCCGCCGTGGCGGTCGGTTGTCGTGCCCCGGTCGGGTTGCAGCGCCATCAGGATGTGGCCTGCATGCAGGTGGCGCAGGGTGAACCGGCCATCGCGCACGGAAGGGTCATCCTCCGGCGCACCCCAACAGGCGGCAAGCTGGTCACGCAGCGCCTGCGGCAGGGCTTCGAGCCACGCGCGATAGGTCGCAACCGAAACAAAGGGCGTGGCAGGCGCGCGGGCCAGTGCATGCACCAGTTGGTCCGCCGTGGGCGTATCGCCCGTGTCATAGCCCGCTGCGTGAAGCAGGCTCAGGATGTGTTCAAGGCTTGCAAAACTGTCCAGCCCCACGGCATGTGCGGCCTGCCCGGTGGGGGCACCCTGTGCGCCGGGGTAGTCGGAGAGGATGATGCCGATGCGCCGCTGGTCAGGTAGCTCATGCCCCAGCCGCGCCCAGCCCAGCGCGCGGGCGGCGGTCAGCGCAATGCCCTGCGCATAGGGCACATGGCGGGCGGGCTGGCCGGGAGTGGTGTCGTCCTTGAAGGAAATGGGGAAGGCAGGGATACGGCCATCAAGTCCGGGCAGCACCACCTGCATGGCAAGGTCGGCCTGCGACAGGCCGCGCACGCTGTCGCGCCATAGCGCATGAGGAATGCCGGGCTGCTGCACCTGCAACACCGGCACGCCCGCCACATCAAGCGGGGACTGGTTCTGCGCCCCGGCGCGTGCGGAAAAGAAGGTGGCGTTTATGATGGCATCCGGTGGCGCATCCGCCAGCCGGGCCGTAACGAAAGCCGCTGAATCCGGGTTCTTGAGGGAGGTGACATAAACAAGGTCCGCCCCCATGCCGCGCCGCTCCAGTTCAGCGGCCAGTGCCGTGATGGGCGCGATATCGGCGGCCAGCAGGTGGGCGCGGTAGAATACCACCATGGCGCGAAATGGCAGGGCCGGGTTGGCGGCATGCAGCACGCCCGCGGGCGGCAGCGGCTCGGCGGGCGCGCCATCATCCGGCCCGCGCCCGGCAATATGGGCCATGAGCCGCAGGGCGGTGGCGGTGTTGGCGGCACCGCCCGTGCGCAGCAGGGCATCGAGCCGTGTGCGGAGGGCATCGGGCACGGTGGAGCGTTCGGCAAGGCGTGGATCATCGCGCCCGTCGCCCGCCAGCAGCACCAGTGGAATGCCCGCCTGCTGGCAGGCCCGTGCTAGTTCCTCCACCCCGTAGCGCCAGTATTCCAGCCCGCCGAGCAGCCGCACCACCACGCAGCGCGACTCCATGATGGTGTCGGCTACGTACAGGTCGATCGACATGGGGTGGCGCAGGCGCGCAAGCGTTGCGGTGCGCAGGCTGGCCTCGGGGGCGGCGCCTGCCGCGTGGGCGGCGTTGAGGCACAGCAGGTCGCTGTCTGAAAAGGACAGGAACAAGATATCAGCCGGGGCATGGCCGAGGTCTTCGGCCTGATCGGCTTCATCGAGCGTGCGGACCTCGCGTGCCAGCAGGTGCATGATGCGGCTCCCGTCTGTCCGTGCCTTACGCCTGTGCCAGTGCCGCCGCGATGGCGGCCTGATCCAGCCCCTTCTGGCCGATCACCACAAGGTTGCCGGTGCGCGGGCCATCCTTGGGCACGGGCTGGTCGAACTGGTGGCGAAAGCGGCTGCCAACGCCCTGCACGGCCAGTCGCATGGCCTTGCCGCGCACGGTGGCGTAGCCCTTCATGCGCAGGATGTCGTGCTGTCCGGCCAGTTTTTTCAGGTGGGTGATGAAGCCTTCCACGCTGTCCTGCTCGGGGATGGGCAGCACGAAGCTCTCGAAATCATCATGCTCGTGCTCGCCGCCCTCGGCATCATGGTGCGAGGGGCGGGCATCGAGGTCGTCTTCCGCCGCCGCATCGAGGCCGAGCAGCACGGCGGGGTCAACCTGCCCGTCGGTTGCGCGCACGACCTTGACCGCGCGCGGGATCTCGGCGCGGATCGCAGCCTCGACCGTATCGGCCTGCGCGGGCGTCATGAGGTCGGTCTTGTTGAGCACCACGAGGTCGGCGCACAGGAGCTGGTCCTCGTACACCTCGGCAAGGGGGTTGTCGTGGTCGAGCGAGGGGTCGGCTGCCTGCTGGCGGGCGACTTCGGCGGGGTCATCGGCAAAGCGGCCGGCTTCCACGGCGGGGCCATCAACCACGGTGACGACGCCATCAACCGTCATGCGCGTGCGGATGGTGGGCCAGCCGAACGCCTTGAGCAGCGGCTTGGGCAGGGCGAGGCCGGAGGTCTCGATCACGATATGGTCGGGCGGGGTCGCGCGGTCGAGCAGGGCCTCCATGGTGGGCAGGAAGTCGTCGGCCACGGTGCAGCACAGGCAGCCATTGGTCAGCTCGACAATATCCTCATCCGTGCAGCCTTCCACGCCGCAGGCGCGCAGCATGTCGCCATCGATGCCCAGCGTGCCGAATTCATTGACCACGATGGCAATGCGCCTGCCTTTGGCATTGGCCAGCACATGGCGCAGAAGCGTGGTCTTGCCCGCGCCCAGAAAGCCGGTGATGACGGTAACAGGCACTTTGGCGCGGGCCGTGGTGGCAGTGTTCATGGTGGTCAGACTCCGGAAAAGAGGGATGCGGGAAAGCGGCCGCGCACCATGTCGCTCAGGCTTGCGGGCCTGCGCGAGGGCATGACGGTGCCTTTGGCCGATGCGGCATAGGCGTCGATAAAGGTCAGCAGGTCGGCCGCCTTTTCAGGGCCAAGGTTGGCCAGTAGCCAGCCCCATTTGCCCGGCGTGGCGACCACGGCGGTGCAGCCGTCGTTGCAGGCGGCAAGGCAGGCGACTTCATGCACCACAATGTCGGGGTTGCCCTTGGCCAGCGCCTGCATGGCATCGTGCAGTTGCCTGCCCTGCGGGTTGTCCGATGCGGGCAGGCCCCGGCGGCAGGTCACGCACACATGCAGGTGCACGGGCGGAGCAGGGGTGGTGTCTGGCGGGGAAGAAGCATTCATCTGGTCCGTGCCCTTTCGCGGCGCTGCCGCGCGGGCGGCAGAAAAGCGGGGTGCGCGGTCATGCCCCGCCCGGCAGTGGTTTGCCGGGTGGTGGCCAGTCGCGTGCCGGGCACCCCGCCAGCCATGCGATCGAAACGGTATATATCCCGCACGGGCGGGGATGGCAGGTCTCCTGGCTTGTGGCGAAGGGCGCGGCGGGGCACGCTCTCAATATCCGGCAGCCTTCCCGGCCCTTATGGGGCCAGTGGCGGGGCCGGTGCGGGCACCGGGCCGGATTCGACCACCTACAGTTGCGGGGGCAGCGACGGAATTGCCATAAGGCGCACCGTCTTCCCTATTCTCCCTGTTGGGGGAACCATCAGGGGCCGATCTAGCCGATTGCGGGCCGCGCTGTCAAAAAAAGCACGGCCGGTTTCAGGGCCAGGGCGCGCCGCTCGTGGCCAGCCGCCATGTGGCGTGGCGGGTGAGCACAGTGCGGGTCAGGGGGGCGATATCCAGCCGTGTCATCATGGCGCCATCGCCCCCAAGGGCCGCGATGGCAAGGGCGCGGATGGTCGTGGCATCGGCCAGCACCAGCATGCGCGCGGGCGTTGCGGGGAGGGCTGCCAGCCATGCGCCGGCGCGGCGCAGCAGCGAGTCGCGGCTTTCACCCCCCGGCGGGGCAAAGCTGGCATCCCCCACCCAGCGGGCCAGATCGGCAGGGGGCAGGGCCTTGAGCGACAGCCCATGCCATGATCCCATGTCAGCAGCATTCAGGGCGGGCACGGCTTCGCAGGCAGTGGGCCCGATGGCGTGGCTCAGGGCGGGGGGCACGAAAAGGCGGTCGGCTGGCGGCAGGGTGTCCATGAAGCCCGCGGGCAGGGTGGGAGCGGCGTCACGCGCGGGTATGACGCCCCGGCGCAGGTCATCGGGCGCGGGCAGGGCAATGCAGGTCAGGCTCTGGTTCATGATGCCCTGCGTGGCCCGAAAGGGTGGGGCGAGCAATGGATGATTGACCTTGCCGGTCGATTTTGAAACTATGGTGGAAGATCCGGTTACACGGCAAGGGCATTGCATGCCGCCCTGTCATGCCATACTGCTCCGGGTCGAGCATGATCCATGGAGTTTTTCAGCATGAGCCAAGACACATCCGTCCTGTCCGCCAATATTGCCGCCCCGCCGGTTGCCATCCCGGTGCGCGACCTGCTGCCGTGGGGTGTGTTCGGGCTGGTTCTGGCCTCGCTGCTGATCTACTTCGTTGGCGCGGAGCAGGGGGCGACTTCGCTCATTTCCGGGCATTATGTGCATGAATTCGTGCATGATGGCCGCCATCTGCTTGGCTTCCCCTGCCACTAAGGGGCGCGGGGCATCCGCCCCGCATGGCCTGATGTGAAGAACGGCATGCGCCCCTCGCGCCTGCCGTTTTTTATTGCCTGCTTCAAAAGCAGAAGTTTTTGGTGAAGCTTTTTTCAAAAAGCTTCAAGGAACGCCGCCTTTTTGAAAAAAGGCGGCACCCAAAAACTTTTGTTATTTTCAATCAGTCAAGGTGGACGACCGTCCGCCCCCTTATATGCCCCGCCAGCAGGCGCGGCGCGATGTCGGGCACCTCGGCCAGGGCTGCGTCATGCAGCATGCTGTCCAGCCGGGTGGGGTCGATGTCACGCGCCAGCCGCGCCCAGGCTGTCATGCGGCGGGGGCGGGGGCACATCACGCTGTCGATTCCCTGCAGGCGCACATTGCGCAGGATGAAGGGGGCCACCGTCAGCGGCAGGGTCATGCCCCCGGCCAGCCCGCAGGCCGCCACCGTGCCGCCATGCGTGACGGAGGCGCACATCGTGGCCAGCACTTCGCCCCCCACCACGTCAATCCCGCCCGCCCAGCGCGCCTTTTCCAGCGGTTTGCCGGTAGGGGCCAGCGCCTCGCGCGGCAGCACTCCGGCAGCACCCAGGCTGGTCAGATAGGCCTGGAGTTGCGCCCGCCCCGTTACCGCCACCACCTGATAGCCCAGTTGCGCCAGCAGCATCACGGCCATGCCACCCACGCCGCCGCCCGCGCCACTTACGATGATGGGGCCGGAGGCAGGTGTCAGCCCGCCCTCTTCCAATGCCATTACGCACAGCATGGCCGTAAAGCCCGCCGTGCCGATTCCCATCACCTGCCGCCCCGACAGGCCCGCCGGGTGCGGCAGCAGCCACCGCCCCGGCAGGCGGGCCATGCCAGCCAGGCCGCCCCAATGCTTTTCTCCCAGCCCCCAGCCAGTGGCCAGCACCTGATCGCCGGGGCGGAAGACCGGGTCATCGGAGTGAAGGACGCGGCCTGCAAGGTCGATGCCCGGAATCATGGGAAAATGCCGCACCACCGGCGCGCCGCGCGTCATGGCCAGGGCATCCTTGTAGTTCAGGCTGGATTGCGCGACCGCAACCGTTACATCGCCCTGCGGCAGGCTTGCGGGGTCGAGCTGTTCCAGCCGGGTGGTGGTCTCGCCATTGGCCTGGCGGATCATGAGGGCCTCGAACATGCGGGCGGGTTTCCTTGCTGGGGGGTGAGAACGGGAGCGTGCCGGGCCTTCATGCGCCCTTGAGGAGGGTCTTCGCTATTTACAGCCGTGTGATTTCGCATGAACGTGATGGACGGATTGCAATAAACAACTGATCTGGAACCAAATTTTCCAGAAATCGGGCCATGCGCAAACGGGCGGCTGGCGCACGGCCCCCATGCGCCCGCCCGTGGCATGAAAATGCGCAGGGCAGGTGTGAGATCGCCCCGCTACCTGTGCCTGTTGCGCTGTGGTGTGCTGCTTTTTCAGCCAGCATTGCACAGGCAGGAGGCATGCCTATGTCCGACAGTCCCGTTACTTCCTTTTCCGCCCAGTCCTCCATGAACGCGCTGTGGCAGGCCCGTTATGGCACGAAGCCGCCTGAAAAACCGCTGCCCGAAAGCCCGGTGGCACGCAGCCTCATGGCGCATCGCTCCGTGCGGCATTTCAGCCCCGCCCCCCTGCCTGAAGGCGTGGTGGAGGCAGCGATTGCCGCCGCCCAGTCGGCCTCGAGTTCATGCAACCTGCAGGCGTGGAGCGTGATTGCCGTGCGCGACCCCGCGCGCCGCGCCCGGCTGGCCAGAATAGCGGGTGATCAGGCTTTCATCGCGCAGGCGCCGCTGTTCCTGGCGTGGGTGGTGGACCTGTCGCGCCTTGAGCATGTGGGCTATGCGCAGGGCCACGCACTGCCGGGGCTGGACTGCCTCGATACATTTCTGGGCGGCGTGGTGGATACGGCGCTGGCGGGGCAGAACGCGGCGGCGACGTTTGAATCCTACGGGTTGGGAATCGTGTACGTGGGTGCCGTGCGCAACCAGCCAGAGGCCATTGCCGCCGAGCTTGGCCTGCCGCCCAGGACATTCGCGCTGTTTGGCATGAGCGTGGGCTACCCCGACCGCGCCCGCCCCACCGCCATCAAGCCGCGCCTGCCGCAGGCTTCGGTGCTGCATGAGGAACGCTACAACCCTGCCACTGCTACCGATGATGCCAGCATCAGGGCTTATGACGCCTGCCTCGAAGCCAGCCGCGCGGGCGCGCGGAGCTGGAGCGAGAGTGTGGTGGCGCGGCTTGGCGATGTTGGCGCGCTCCATGGCCGCGAGCACCTGCCCGCCACCCTGCGTGCCTTGGGTTTTGTGCTGGGCAAGGCGTAAAAGCAGGGGTCATGCGCACAGGGCGGGGTTGACCGGCGCAATGTTCTGGTGAACTTCTGATGTGGTTGCCCGCGGCTTGAGGCGGGCAGGGGCGCGCTCCGTATGGCGCGCCAGCGCCATGATGAAAGAGAAATAACGGCTATGGACAGCGCCACTTCCCTTCCCTTCACGCTTTCACCCTCCGCGAACCCGGTCTCGCCCGAGCGCCGGGCGGAAATTCTGGCCAATCCCGGTTTCGGGCGTGTCTTTACCGACAACATGGTCGTGATCCGCTACCAGGAAGGCAAGGGGTGGCACGATGCCCGCGTACAGCCTTATGCGCCGTTCACCATCGACCCGGCGGCGGCCGTGCTGCACTACGCGCAGGAAATTTTCGAGGGCATGAAAGCCTACCGCACGGCGGAAGGCGGCATCACCCTGTTCCGCCCGCAGGCCAATGCCGCGCGCTTCCGCAAATCGGCGGCACGCCTTGCCATGGCCGAACTGCCCGAAGACGTGTTTGTCGAGGCCGTGCGCCAGCTTGTGCGCGTGGACCATGCCTGGGTGCCGGGCAAGCCGGATGAGAGCCTTTACATCCGCCCCTACATGATTGCGAGCGAGACGTTCCTTGGCGTCAAGCCCGCGTCGGAATACCTGTTCATGGTCATTGCCTCGCCCGTGGGGGCGTATTTCGGGGCGGAAGCGGTGAGCGTGTGGGTGTCCGATTTCTGTCGCGCCGCCCCCGGCGGCACGGGCGAGGCCAAGTGCGGTGGCAACTATGCGGCAAGCCTGCTGGCCCAGCAGGAAGCCAAGGGCCATGGCTGCGCGCAGGTGCTGTTCCTTGATGCGGTGGAGCGCCGCTGGATCGAGGAAATGGGCGGCATGAACGTGTTCTTCGTGTTCGATGACGGCTCGATTGCCACTCCGCCGCTGACCGGCACCATCCTGCGTGGCATCACCCGCGATTCGCTGCTCACCCTGGCGCGTGAGATGGGCCTGAATGTGCGCGAGGAGCCTTACGCCATTGACCAGCTTTATGCCGATGCCGCCTCGGGCCGCCTGAAGGAAGTGTTTGCCTGCGGCACGGCGGCGGTGGTCTCGCCCATCGGGCGCTTCCGTGGCCATAAGGGCGAGGCGGTGATTGGCAACGGCGCGGGCATTGGCCCGGTGACCGAAAAGCTGCGCAATGCCCTGATCGGCATCCAGCGCGGCACGGCGCCCGACACCCATGGCTGGGTGGAAAAGGTGATCTGAACCCAGAAGAAGTTTTTGGTGAAGCTTTTTTCAAAAAGCTTCGAAAAACGCCGCCTTTTTTCAAAAAGGCGGCACCCAGAAACTTTTATCTTTCTTCGGTGTCCGGTTCCGGTCATTGGCGTTAAATGGACGGGTCATGCCATAAGGCGTGGCCCGTTTTTGATTGAAGATGACCCCACGGGCGGCAGAAGGGCTGGAGACCAGATACGATGGATGCAAACCGGCTGGATGTGACAGGCCAGTGGGAGGGGCAGTTCAGCTACCCCCATGCGCTGCCGCCGGAGTCGTTTTCCGCATCGCTGTTTGAGGCAGGAGCCATGCTGGGCGGCACGGTCACGGAACGCGCGCCATCGGCGCAGGCGTGCTTCATTGCCACCGTGCAGGGCCAGCGCCATGGCGTGACCGTGCGCTTTACCAAAACCTATGACGGCAGCGGGAACCGCCAACACCCGGTGCTCTACACCGGCCTGCTCAATGCCGATGGCACCGAAATTGAAGGGGAGTGGCGGATTGCCGGGTCATGGTCGGGGGCATTTCGCATGTCGCGCCGCAAGGGTGCTGCAACCGCTGCACGACGTGAAGCCGAAGCCCTGGTCGATTGAGTCCGTGCCCCTGATTGTTCCCGATCCAGACCGGAAATCTCAAAAATGATCTATGAAGGCCCGCGTGACATGACGGATCAGGAGATCGAGGCGGTCCTGTCCGACAGTGCTGCGGGCGCGCGACGCAGGATCGAGGCCGTTCTGTCAGCCATTTATTACGGTGAATGCGAATGGGCCGGAGATATCCTGATAAAGGAATTCAGTCGCGCGGATGAAGACGAACGCATTTCCCTGTGCATCCTGTCGGGAACCTATTACCTCATGCGCAAGACGACTTACAGGATCAGGGAAAGCCTGGCCTTGGCAAAGGCGTTCCATAAGACAGTGAATAAACAGATACCTTATGCCGAAGGCACTGTACAGGACTGCATTGAAGAGCTGGAACATTGCATGAAAATTTTTGGCAAGAAATGATCCGGTTTGCGGTGAATATTTTTCAAACAGACAATTCCCGGCACCCTGATTCATGACAGGCAACAGATTGATCCCGGCAACCGGGATTTCCGCATTCTGTATTCTGTTGCTGTCTGCCGCCTGCATGGCTCATGCGAGACCGAAAGCCGTGCCGGCTGACACGACATGGTCACGCGTGCCGGGCACGGCGCAACTGGCCGGTTATGCCTACCGGCGTGCCTTCAGGCATGTCAGCGTGCCAAACGGGCATGGGGGGCTGATCCAGTACAGTACGGGCAGGGGCGCGCTGCTCACCTGTGCGGGTCAGGACGTGCTGCTCATGCCGCAGGGCGCGCCGTTTGACCGGGCGGTGGACAACATGTTCCGCTACAATGTCCTGACGGATGCAGCCCTTGCGCCTGCCGATGTGGCACAGGACTTGCGGCACCTGACCTGCGGGCCTGACGGGCATTTCACATTTGGCGACCTGCCTGCCGGTGCGTGGTATGTCGTGACCATGATTGGCAGCGATCCCGGTGATGTGGCAGTCAGCGCGGTCCGCACGCAGGCGGATCAGACCGCTCATGTTACCTTGCAGCATCGCTGGAACTGGCCACCTTCATGGCGGCATCCACCATCCCTGTGGTAGAATGCCGATAGAAGTTTTTGGTGAAGCTTTTTTCAAAAAGCTTAAAAGAGTACCGCCTTTTTGAAAAAAGGCGGCACCCGAAACCGTCTGTTTATTCCGCAGGCGTCGCAGCCTCATCCACCGGCACGTAAAGCCGGTTGCCATGGGTGCGGAACTCCTCCTTTTTCTGTTCCAGCCCGGCCATGCGCTCGGCATTGGCCTTGAGGTCGTGGCTGATGCGCATGGAACAGAATTTGGGGCCGCACATGGAGCAGAAATGCGCGTTCTTGTGCGCCTCGCGCGGCAGGGTCTCGTCATGGTACGAACATGCCGTATCGGGGTCGAGCGAGAGCTTGAACTGGTCGTTCCAGCGGAAGTCGAATCGCGCGCGGCTGATGGCGTCATCGCGGATCTGCGCCGCCGGGTGCCCCTTGGCCAGGTCAGCGGCGTGGGCAGCGATGCGGTAGGTCACAACCCCCACCTTCACGTCATTGCGGTCGGGCAGGCCGAGATGTTCCTTGGGCGTGACGTAGCACAGCATGGCGGTGCCGAACCAGCCGATCATGGCAGCGCCAATGCCCGATGTAATGTGGTCGTAGCCCGGCGCGATGTCGGTCGTGAGCGGGCCGAGCGTGTAGAAGGGGGCCTCGCCGCATTCGCGTAGCTGCTTTTCCACGTTGACCTTGATCTTGTGCATGGGCACGTGGCCCGGCCCCTCGATCATGACCTGGCAGCCTTTGGCCCAGGCGATTTTGGTCAGTTCGCCCAGCGTTTCAAGCTCGGCGAACTGGGCCGCGTCATTCGCATCGGCAATCGAGCCGGGGCGCAGGCCATCACCGAGCGAGAACGAGACATCATAACGGTGCATGATGTCGCAGATTTCCTCGAAATGCTCGTACAGGAAGCTCTCGCGGTGATGGTGCAGGCACCACCCGGCCATGATCGAGCCGCCACGCGAGACGATGCCGGTCACGCGGTTGACGGTCAGCGGCACATGCTGCAACCGCACGCCGGCATGGATGGTGAAGTAATCCACGCCCTGCTCGGCCTGCTCGATCAGCGTGTCGCGGAAGATGTCCCATGTCAGGTCCTCGGGCACGCCGCCCACCTTTTCCAGCGCCTGATAGAGCGGCACCGTGCCGATGGGCACCGGGGCGTTGCGCAGGATCCAGTCGCGGATGTTGTGGATGTTGCGGCCCGTTGAAAGATCCATGACCGTATCCGCGCCCCAGCGGATGGACCAGACCATTTTCTCCACTTCCTCCGCCACCGATGAGGTCACGGCGGAATTGCCGATATTGGCGTTGACCTTCACCAGGAAGTTGCGCCCGATCACCATCGGCTCAAGCTCGGGGTGGTTGATGTTGGCGGGCAGGATGGCCCGGCCCGCGGCAATCTCGGAGCGCACGAACTCAGGGGTGACGAAGGCAGGGATGTCAGCGCCAAAATCCTCGCCATTGGCGCGGCGGTCCTCGGCACCCTCGACCATGGTGGCGCGGCCAAGGTTCTCGCGGTGGGCGGCGTAGATCATCTCCTGCGTGATGATGCCTGCGCGCGCGAACTCATATTGCGTGACCATCTGGCCCGCGCGCCCCTCATGCACCACATGCGGCGCGGGGCAGGCGGGGACCAGATTCTCGCCCTTGGCAAAGCCGTTATCTTCCGGCCGTACGGCGCGCGGCCTGACCGCAGGGAGGCCACGGGTTACGATCCACGGCGCGCGGACGGGTTTGAGCCCCTGGCGCAGATCGATGTGGGCATTGGTGTCGGTATAGGGGCCGGAGGTGTCATACACGCGCACCGGCGGTTCGTTGGCGCTGGGTTCGAGCGCTATTTCACGGAACGGCACGCGGATATCCGCATGCCCTTCGGGCGATGACCAGACCTTGACGGACCCCATGATGGGGCCGGTGGTGACATGGTCGGGAGATGAAGGCGAAGCGGCGGTCGTCATGGCAGTGCTCCTCGCATCCTCTCTCCGACAGGGGGTGTGGAGAGAAAATCGGGGATGCCACGCCTCATGCGGGCGACCGCGTGCCAGGGGCAGGCGGCGTGTTGCCGATTGTCCGCACCAGTCCCTCCGCCGGTATGAGCCGGATCAGGTTCCCCGGAACGCACAATGCGCCCGGAAGGGTCTCCGCGCGCAGGGTGGCCCCTGCCAGCGGTCTCTCAGCCCCTTGCCGGGACTCCCCTTGGTCCGGTCAGGATCATCAATCGCGCCTGTCTTGTCAATCATGCAGGCAGGACGCGGGGCGCAGGACCTGAAAAAGAATTCGTGTGCCGATTTGCCAGCCGCCCTGTTGTGATAGAATGGCATGGAACATCATTTTGCGGGGAAGCGGTACAGTAATGGCAGCAAGCACGATTTCCAGCCGGATTGCACAGGGTAGCGGGCGCGCGGTGGCCGATACCGTCATCCGTAATGTGCGTCTGTTCGATCTGGTGACGGGGGAGCTGCTGCCAACCGATATCGCCATCTGTGGCGACACGATTGTCGGCACGCTCGACCATTACGAGGGCACGAACGTGATCGAGGGCCGGGGCCGCATTGCCGTGCCCGGCTTCATCGATACGCACCTGCATGTCGAATCCTCGCTCATCACGCCCTTCGAGTTCGATCGCTGCGTGCTGCCCCACGGCGTGACCACCGCCATATGCGACCCGCACGAGATGGCCAACGTGCTCGGCCGCCCGGCGCTGGATTACTTTACCGAAGCCGCGCTGCGCACGGTCATGGACCTGCGGGTCAACCTGTCGAGCTGCGTGCCTTCCACCCATCTTGAAACCTCGGGCGCCACGCTGGGGGCCACCGACCTGCTGGCCTATCGCGACCACCCCAAGGTGATTGGCCTGGCCGAGTTCATGAACATTCCCGGCGTGCTCAATGGCGACCCGGTCTGTATGGAAAAGCTGGAAGCCTTTGCCGGTGGCCATATCGACGGCCATGCCCCGCTGCTGCGCGGGCGCAGGCTTAATGGCTACCTCAGTGCGGGCATCACCACCGACCACGAGGCCACTACGGCTGAAGAGGCGCTGGAAAAAGTGCGCAAGGGCATGATGGTGCTGATCCGCGAAGGTTCGGTGTGCAAGGACCTGCGTGCGCTGGTGCCGCTGCTCAACCCGGTTACGTCGCCGTTCTTCGCCTTCTGCACCGATGACCGCAACCCGCTGGAAATCGCGCATGAAGGCCATCTGGACTACCTCATCCGCCTGGCCATCTCGCTCGGCGTCGAGCCGCTGGCCGCCTATCGCAGCGCCTCGCTCAGTGCGGCCAATGCCTTTGGGCTGCGTGACCGGGGCATGATCGCGCCGGGCAGGCGCGCCGATATCGTGCTGCTTGATGACCTGCGTGAATGCGTTGTGTCGGACGTGATCAGCGCGGGCCGCCTGGTGGATGACGCGCTGTTTGCCGCCCGTGAGGTCATTCCCCCCGTGGGGCTGGAGAGCATCAGCCTGCCCGCCCCGGTCAGTGCCACGGACATGGAAATAAAGGGCAGCGGCACGCAGCGCCCCGTGATCGGCCTGCTGCCCGGCCAGATCATCACACCCTTCCTGCATGCCGACCTGCCGGTGGCGGATGGAATCGTGCAGCCTGACGGGGCGCAGGATATCGCGCGCATCTGCGTGGTGGCGCGGCATGGGCATAACGACAATATCGGCCGTGGGTTTGTGAAGGGTTTTGGCCTGTCGGGCGGGGCGCTGGCCTCATCGGTGGGGCATGACAGCCATAATATATGCGTGGTGGGCATGAACGATGCCGACATGGCGCTGGCGGTCAACCATCTGGAAAAGACCGGCGGCGGCTTTGTGGTGGTGCGCGATGGCGCAGTGGTGGCCGACATGCCGCTGCCCGTGGCCGGGTTGATGAGCGATGCGCCGTTCGAGACCGTGCGCGACCAGCTTGAAGTGCTGCGTGCCGCCGCCCGCGCCCTGGGCTGCCAGCTTGATGAGCCGTTTCTCCAGCTTGCCTTCCTGCCGCTGCCGGTGATCCCGCACCTCAAGATCACGGATTTCGGCATGGTCGATGTCAACCGGATGGAACTGGTCTGATCCGGCCAGGCAGGAAGTGCCCATGATCCCGCCACAGGAAGCTCCCACGCGGGAGGCCACGGCCACCCTGCGCGCCTACCGGGCGGACTGGGTGCATTTTACGCAATGGTGCGCGGAACACGCGATTTCCCCCATTCCCGCAGCGCCTGATGGTGTGGCGGCCTACCTGCGCAGTCTGGGCAGGTTCGCCCCCGCCACCATCCGCCGCCGCCTTGCCGCCATTGGCAAGATGCACCGTTTCAATGGTCTGGCGTGGGATGTCACGCATCCGCTCATCCGCGCGGCGCTGGCCGAGATGCTGGAGCAGGCCCGCCGCCCCGCGCAGCCCGCCGCCGTGGTCACGCCCGCCATGCTGCGCGCCATGTCCGAACGCTGCACCGACGGCGTGCGCGGCCTGCGTGATCGCTGCCTGTTGCTGTTCGGCTTCGCGGGCGCGCTGCGCCGTTCGGAACTGGTGGGCCTGCAGGTGGAAGATGTGCGCCTTACCCCCCAAGCGGTCATGCTGACGGTGCGCGACGGCCATGAGGCCCCAACCATTGCGCTGCCCGTGGCGCAGGAGCGCGACCTGTGCCCGGCAGCCGCCTTTACGGCATGGCAGCAGGTGGCGCACCGGCAGACCGGGCCGCTGTTCCGTGCCATCTCCAAGGGCGAGCGCGTGGGCGGGCGGGCGCTGACCCCTTATGCCGTGACCCGCATCCTGCAACGCCGGGCGCTGATGGCCGAAGTGCCACCCGCCACCGTGGCCCGGCTCAGCGCCCATGCGTTGCGGGCGGGGTTTATTGTCGAGGCCCTGCGCCACGGCATGGATGCCACGGTTCTTGGCCAGCGCACCCGCTACCGCGATCCGCGCGCCCTGCGCCCCTATGCCGAACTGCTTGCCCATGACTGAAACCCTGCGCCTGCCCTGGGCCGACCTGCCACCCGCCACCGCCCCGCGCGAGGAAGAAGGTGCCGCCCCGGCCCGCCGGCCGCCCGCGCGCCGGGGGCGGCGACCGCTTTCCGCCTGGCCCGCGCCTGCAGGGCCACTGCCCTGGCAGGGCTGGCACCTTTTGGTGCATGGGGCTGATGCGGCCATGACTGCCTTTGCTGCCGAAGCTGCCGGGCCGGGACTGATTCCATGGCCGTTCGATGCGGAGCGCGTGGAGGAAGACATGTTCGCGCTGGCCATAGGCGCCAACAGGCCCGGTCAGGAACGGGGCGGCCTGTCGGTGGAAGGGTGCCGCATCCTTGCCCGCCAGTTCCGCGCGGCGGCGGAGGCGCGTCATGCCCGCCTCGCCCTGCGGCCTGATGGCGCCTGCCCGCTGGATTTCAATCGCCTGGTACCCGTGCCGGACCGCATCCTGCACCTTGGCGCGACCCACCCCGATGCCCGCGCCTGGCTCATGGCCAACTGGGGCGTGCTGGAAGCCCCTGCCCAGATGGCGCCGCTGCCGGGGCGCAAGGCGGGCAGGCGGCTGCCGCGCGGGCATCGGGCCGTGGTGTACGGCTTCTTTACCCGTGGCGGCACGCCAGCGCCCGTGGTGCGCCGGATGGAGGAGCACTCCCCCCAACTGACCTTCCGCCTGACCGGGCGGCCTTTGACATGACTGGCCAGCCCGACCTGTTCGACCCCGCGCGGCCCGGTCCCGAGCCGGTCATCATGCTTGATGCGTATCAGGGTGACCTGACGCATCTGGTGCAGTTGGCCCATGCGCGTGAAATTGACCTGACCCGGCTGGATATCGTGGCCCTGATCGACCAGTTGGCCGAGGCCGCGCGGGCGCATGCTACCCTGCCGCTGGGCATGAAGGCGCAGTGGGTGGTCATGGCATCGGGCCTGCTGCTGCTGCGCTCGCGGCTTTTGCTGCCCGCCGATGATCCGCGCCAGCAGCAGGCGGCGCAGGAAGCGCAGGACCTGCGCGCGCGCCTGATCGCGGCCGAACAGGCGGTGCAACTGGCCGGATGGCTGGCGGCGCGCGCGCAACTGGGGCGCGATGTCCATGCCTTTGGCGGTGCGCCGCCTGCCTTGCGTGACGAATCGGCTGCCTGGGAAGTGGACCGGATCGAATTCCTGTGGGGTTGCCTTGCGGTGTTTGATGGCAACTGGGGCGCCATGCCCGAGCCGACGTTCTTTTACGCCCCGGTGCAGCTTGACCTGTTCTCGGTCGAGGAAGCGCGCGCGCGGGTGCGTGCCTGCCTGGCCCGTGCGCGCAAACCCGTGCCGCTGGACCGCATGCTGCCCGATTCCGTCCGGCATGGGGCGGAGCAGGGCGCGCGGCGCGCGGAACAGCGGCGTTCGGCGTGGAGCAGCACGTTCACCGCCTGCCTCGAAATGGTCAAGCAGGGCGAGGCGCTGGCCTATCAGCCCGGCCCCGATGCGCTGCCCCGCTTTGGCAACGTGGTGCGCGACGGCGCGGCCTGAACCCTTTTTGGCAGGGAACCAGCGAGGGTGGCGGCATGGCCGTCGCCGCCTGTGTTGCGCGCGGCCTTTTTCATATCGAATAAGTAATATGCTGCCGATCGGACTGGCCCGCACGGGTGTGAACGGATTTTTCTCTCATTTTTCTAACACTTTGCTTGACTGGATTTATTTTTTGATCAAGCTGGAACAAACGGTTTTTTGTCTGGCTGCCATGCGGGTGAAACACAGCTTCATGGTGGCTTTTTGCCA
Organism: Komagataeibacter xylinus NBRC 15237; assembly: GCF_001571345.1. GTDB lineage: Bacteria > Pseudomonadota > Alphaproteobacteria > Acetobacterales > Acetobacteraceae > Komagataeibacter > Komagataeibacter xylinus. The sequence goes on from NZ_BCTP01000033.1 coordinate 25,091, forward strand.
TGACAGAAGTGGCCTGCAGGGCAGCAGGTTCACATAAAAATATTTCATATAAGATCAGGGTTGATTTCGAGATGTTAATAATGTTTATGGATAAAACGTGATGAATGAATGGCTTGGCTTGTCAGGGCAGGATGCATCCAGTGTCCGTGCATTGGCGTATGGACTGCCGGAGGCTACGACTGTCATGCTTTTCCGTTCCGCCGGGAAAGAGGATTATCGTGCTTCAGGGTCAAGCCGGGGAGAACAAGGCGGATCGCATCAGTCGTTTCGTAGAAATCTGGTCATACTCCCGTAGTCAAATTGGTGAAATCAGAACATCCAGAACAAATTCTGTAATAATCCTTCCTAAAAACTATGCCGTTCTGAGTGAGGTATGGGTATGACGTATGCGGAACAGAGTGATAACACACTACAAAAGGTAATCGTTTTTGCCCTCGTCCTGGCATTCGAGGGGCTGCTGGTGCTCGCGCTTCTGTTCGGGCTCAGCTCGCCGCCAGATGCGCCCCAGGAGCCGCCCAAGCCGCCGGTCGAGGTGCACATGATCAAGGAGCCGCCACCTCCGCCGCCGCCACCCCCGCCGCCACCCCCGCCGCCGGAAATTACGCAGCCGCCGCCGCCGTATATTCCACCGCCGAAGATTCAGGTGCCGACGCCGCCGCCGCCGATGAAGGTGACGCACGAGAAGCCGCCCAAGGCCATGCCGCCCGCAAGAGCGACGCCGCCGGCTGATGCGCCCGTCTCCAACGCGCCGCCCGTGCCCGATCACTCGGCAGGCACGTCGCCGCTGAACCATGTCGTGCCGGAATATCCGGAGGACATGTCGGAAGAAGGCCGTGAAGGCGTTGTGTCCGTGGCATGTGACGTGGAGCCGACCGGCGTGACCAGCAACTGCCAGGTGGTCAGCGTAAAAGGTGGCCAGGCATTTGCCGACGCAGCCCTGAAGGCGGTCCGCCGCTCACGTTATGCGCCGACAGTCAAAAATGGTGTGCCCGTCAAGGAGTTCCACCATCTCTATACGATCACGTTCAGTCTGAACGACTGAGCCTGAGTATTAGGTCAGGCGCGGCGGGGGCCGGCAGCACCCCGCCGCATCGCGAAAAAAACATCCTGCTCCAGAGGATTTTGGTTAAATGATCAGACTGCATCGTAAACACACTCTTGTTGCCTCGGCCGCGTTCGCTGCCATGCTGTGTGCTGCCTCGCCGCTTGCGGCGCTGGCGCAGGATGCCGCCCCGGCCGCGAACGATGCGGCCACGGCTCCGGCGGTTTCCGCTCCGCCCACCGATGGCGCTGGCGCACCAGCAACCCCGGCTCCGGGCACCGACGCCCCGGCCGCCGAAGCACCTGCCCCCGCCGCTGATGCTGCGCCGGCAGCGCCGGCACCCGCACCTGCCGCTGACGCAGCCCCCCCGGCTGATGCGCCCAAGGCGCCCGAAGGCAATCCGTACGGTCTTGGCGCATTGTGGGCCAATGGTGACTTCATCGCCCGTGGCGTGCTGCTCATCATGGTGTTCATGTCGCTGGGCACCTGGTACATCATGATCACCAAGTTCTTCGAGCAGGCCCGCGTGATGAACGCCGCCAAGCAGGTGATGAGCGATTTCTGGACCAAGGGTTCCATCAAGGAAGGGGCCGCAGCCTTGCCCGCGAACTCCCCGTTCCGCTACATTGCCGATACGGGTGTGAAAGCCGCCGAGCACCATGAAGGCACGATGCAGGAATCCATCGACCTGCATTCCTGGACCACCATGTCCATCCAGCGCTCGGTTGACGTGATCCAGACCAAGCTGCAGGGCGGCCTTGCCTTCCTCGGCACCGTGGGTTCCACCTCGCCGTTCGTGGGTCTGTTCGGCACCGTCTGGGGTATCTATCACGCCCTGACCGCCATCGGCATCGCGGGCCAGGCTTCGATCGACAAGGTTGCAGGCCCGGTTGGTGAATCGCTGATCATGACCGCCATCGGCCTCGGCACCGCCGTTCCCGCCGTGCTGGGCTACAACCTGCTGGTCCGCCGCAACAAGGGCGCGATCGACAAGGTGCGCAACTTCGCCGCTGACGTGCAGTCGATCCTGATGGGTGGCTACCGCCATGGCGCGGAAATCACCATCCATCCCGACAACTCCCCCACAACCACGACTATCGACAACCGGGTGGCCTGATCATGGGTATGCAAGTTGGAGGTGGCGGCGATGAAGACGAGGTGGTGTCGGCCATCAACACCACACCGCTTGTCGACGTCATGCTGGTGCTGCTGATCATCTTCCTGATCACCATCCCCGTCGCGACACATACCATCAAGGTTAGCCTCCCCATGGATGCCAACCAGCCAACCCGGACGTTGCAGAACAACATCGTCGTGGCGATCACGCCGACCGGGCAGGCCTACTGGAACGAGACGCCGCTCACCAGCTATGCCGACCTGGAATCGCATCTCGAGCACGTGGCGGCGGAAACCCCGCAGCCCCAGATCCAGATCCGCGGTGACCAGACGGCAAAATACGAAGGCGTGGGCAAGGTCATTGCGGCCTGCCAGCAGGCCGGCATCGTTCACGTCGATTTCATCACTGAGCAGCCACACGGCTGATATCCATTCCCGGCCGGGGTTCATGCCCCGGCCACATTGGGGAGAGTAGACACCATGGGCATGAATGTCGGCTCAGACAGCACGACAGAGGACGAAGGTATTGTCGATATCAATACCACGCCCCTGATTGACGTCATGCTGGTGCTGTTGATCATGCTGATCATCACCATCCCGCTCCAGACGCATTCAGTCTCGATCGACCTGCCGCAGGGCAACCCGCCGCCTTCAACCGCACCCGACCCGGTTGTGGATACGGTGGCGATCGATTTTGACAACACCATCACCTGGAATGGCGAACCCGTTGCAGGCGAGGCGGACCTCCAGTCCCGCTTCAAGGATGCGGCGGCCCAGCCGGTCCAGCCCGAGATGCACATCCACCCCGACCGCCTGGCCAGCTACAAGGTCGTGGCGCATGTCATGGCGGATGCACAGCGTCTTGGCGTGACCAAGCTCGGGATCATGGGAAGCGATCAGTTCATGGACGCGCAATAAGCGCTCCGTTTTCGCGACGCATCATCGTGACCTGAAAAGCGGTCCTTCCCTTGCGGGGAGGGCCGCTTTTTCATGTGTCCGGCATGGATATGAAATGCCGTTTTTTAGGGCATATGGCCCTGACGGGCTGTAGCATAAAAAGCACGCAACCCACATTGTTGGGGCTGATCGGACGGCTTTCATTCATATCGAATAGAAAACGGAATGGCGTAAAATCGTTGGTTTATAGCACGATAGACGTGATTGCGCCTCTTGGAGCATTCCGGGTTTCCAGATAGATAAACACTCTGTTGCGTTTTTTAAGCTTGGCCTGCCCAAGTGTATTTCATAAGTCAACAGGAAGGCGGAATGTTCAGTTTCCGCAACTAGTTCAGCATGGCCGGTACGGGACGGAAAATGCTGTCAGTACGGCAGACGGGGATGGCTGCCGCTGAAAACTGTATGGCTGCACGCAGTGGCGCGCTGCCGGAAAGATTTGCGGGGGGAATGAATGAAGACGGGCCGGGATATCTATAACGTCGTGATACGGCAGGTACGCAATGCGGCAGGGCAGGGCGGATTGGCCGGGCTGCGCAGGCCGGGGCTGAAAACGCGCCTGCGGGCCGTGTCCTGCCTGGTGGGCACGATGTGCATCGCAACGGGCAGCGAGGCATGGGCGCAGGTGGCCACCACGCACGCCACCCCTCATCGCCATGCACCGGTCCGGCAGGCGGGAGCGCCGAAGCAGCAGGCCGCAGCGCCCGCGGGCGTTACGGACACCGCGGCCCCCGAGCAGATCCGCGTGGCCTCCTCGCGTGAGGCCCGTGATGGTGGTGGTGGCATGATGCGCCAGGAAACCGCGCCCCATGCGGTGCAGACCATCGGCAAGCAGTTCATTGAAATGCGCAGCCCCACCAGCACGGCGCTCGACCTGGTCAAGAACCTGCCGAGCATGAACGTGAGCTCGCCCGATCCGTCAGGCATGGAAGGTGGCCAGATCCAGACCCGTGGCCTGACCGACCTTGACATGGGGCTGATGCTTGACGGTGCACCGGCGGAAGCAGCCAAATACCTGAACGAGGATATCGATTCCGAAAACCTCGAGAGTGTCGAGGTGACCCCCGGCAGTTCCGCCACCGACCTGCCCGCCATATCGGCCGCAGGCGGCGTGATGAACGAGCGCTCGCGCACGGCATCGCACAAATTCGGCGGCATGACCGATTTCTCCTATGGCACGAACAACATGTCGCGCGAGTTCATCCGGCTGGATTCGGGCGAGATCGGCCATACCGGCCTGCGCAGCTATTTCTCGTTCTCCAACACGCATTCGCGCTCGTGGATGGGCTCGGGCATCAACCAGCGCAAGCATATCGATTTCGGCCTGCAGAAGGACTGGAGCAACGGCTCCAACGCCAGGCTGTTCGTGTCGTGGAACTCCGAGGATTTCACCATCGACGCCTATCCCGATGGCCAGGCGTTTGAAAACTACAAGCTCACGGGCCAGGGCTATGGTCGCAACTCCGATCCGACCAGTGATAATTACTGGAAGAACAACAACGATCACTGGAACCAGATCTTCTTGACAGCACCGATCCATGTCGTGCTGCCCGCCAAATTCACGTTCGACCTGCAGTCCTATTTCAGCTTCGGTCAGGGCTGGGATGCCTCACCGGGTAACAATACCGCATACGGCACGAACTACAGCGCTGCCGAAGGGCGCAATTATACCGATTTCTTCCTGGAGAACGAGGCCAGGCAGGTCGGCGTCGTGGCCAAGCTGGGCTATGATGTGGACAAGCATAACCATGTCTCGTTCGGTTACTGGTATGAAAACAACCAGACCATCCAGTCCTATCCGCTCAGCTACACCATGGCCAATGGTTCGGCGCCAAGCCCCAACGCAGCGGCGTATCAGAACACGTATTCCAACGAGACGTACGGCGTATCGGGTGTGAACGCGGGCTATGAAGTGCATGCCCTGTTCATTCAGGACACCGCCAAATACCTTAACGACAAGCTGCAGATCCATGCGGGCTTCAAGTTTGTCATGTCGGACGCATGGGACAAGGGCTGGAATTCGGCGGCCAGCAACTGGACCTATGGCAAGAACGCAACGCCGGGCCAGACGGTGGGCCGCATGGGTGCGAACACGACCGAGCCGCTGCCGCAGCTTTCCATCAGCTATACCTTCAACAACCATCACCAGATCTATGTGAATGCCGAGGGCGATTACCGTGAGCCCAGCGCCAATGACCTTGGCTGGTTAACGCCCGTCAACGGTCAGAAGATGCTCAAGAACCAGTATTCCATCAAGGAAGAGCTGGGTTACCGCTATCACGACAAATACGTGATGTTCGACCTGTCGCTGTTCAACTACAACGTCACCAACCGTATTCTTGATACCTATCTCGGTGCCAACCAGTTTGCACCGATTGAAGGTGGCAACCAGACCATGCGTGGCTTTGACGCCATGATTGCCAGCCGTCCGATCCACGGCTTCAGCCCGTATGCCTCATTCGAGTACCTGCATGCCACGCAGGACAGCAACGTATGTGCAAGCTATAGCGGCACGACCTGCACCGATATGGTGCATGCCAAGGGCCAGCAGGCCATCATGGCGCCGCATGTCATGGCCAATTTCGGCCTGACCTACAAGTACCAGGGCTTCTTTGCCAACGCCGCCGTGCATTATACCGGCCCGCAATCGGTCGCACTCGATAACAGCGAGCGCATGCCGGGTTACGTGACCGATACGCTGTCGCTGGGCTATCACTTCAAGCCCTTCATGTATGCCAAGTCGCCGACCTTCAAGCTGAACTTCTCCAACCTGACCGGCTCGATCGTGCGCACTGGCGCCATGGGGGCCATCTACCATGCTGGCACCCAGGGTGGGTATCCGGTTTATTATGGAGCTGCATCGGCACTTGGCCGGGCCGCGCAAGGCAATTCCTTCATGGTTGAGCCGCGCTTTACCATGACGGGTACCGTCTCCACCTCCTTCTGACCTTTTCCCTGCGCCTGCCGGACCCCGCCTTTACCACAAAAGGCGGGGTTCTTCTTGCGCAGGCGTATAGCTGCAAGTGGAGAGGGCGTGTGACAGCACAGAAAACCCACCCGGTTGATGAAATGCTGCCCATGGGCATGCTGTTTGCCTTCGGGCTGCAACATGCGCTGGTCATGTACGCGGGCACGGTGGCGGTGCCGCTGGTCTTTGCCGCCGCCATGCACCTGTCTGGCCCGCAGACGGTCATGCTGATCAATTGCGGGCTGATGACATCGGGCATCGCCACGATCATACAGAGCGTGGGGGTATGGAAATTCGGCTCGCGCCTGCCCATCGTGCAGGGGTCATCCTTTGCCATGCTGGCGTCCATGCTGCTCATCGGGCAGATCTATGGCGTACGCTCTGTGTTTGGCGCGGTGATCGGGGCAGGGCTGGCCATGGTGGTGCTGGCGCCAGTCATGGCGCGGCTCATGCGCTTTTTTCCGCCCGTGGTCATTGGCTGCCTCATCATCATCATCGGGCTGACGCTCATTCCCGTGGCGGGGCGGTGGATTGGTGGCGGCACGCCCGGCGCGCCGGGGTTTGGCAGCATGGCCAACCTGGCACTTGCCTTCGCCACCATTGTCATCACGGTGGGCATGCAGGCATGGGGCCGGGGGGTCTGGTCCAATATCAGCGTGCTGGTGGGACTGGCGGCGGGCAGCGTGATCGCGGCCCTGTGCGGCATGGGGCATTATGGCATGGTGGTCGAGGCCCCGTGGTTTGCCGTCAGCACGCCTTTCGCCTTTGGCCTGCCCGAGTTCCATGCCATGCCGGTGTTCATCATGCTGCTGAGCATGGTCATCATCGTGGCGGAAACAACCGGCAACTGCCTGGCCATTGGCCGCGTGGTGGATCTGCCGGTCAATGACGTGACCATAGCCGGCGCGCTGCGGGCTGATGGCCTGTCGACCATGCTGGGCGGGGCGTTCAGCAGCTTTCCCTACAATGCCTTTACCCAGAATACCGGGCTGATCGCCATGACCGGCATCCGCAGCCGCTTTGTGGTGGCGGCGGCAGGCGTGGTCATGATCGGGCTGGGGCTGTTTCCCAAGCTTGGGGCGTTGATTGCTGCCCTGCCAGCCCCCGTGCTGGGGGGCTGCGGGCTGGTCATGTTCGGCATGACCACGGTTGGCGGCATCCGCGAACTGCTGCATGTGCGCTTTGAAGGCACGCGCAATGGGCTGATTGCCGCCGTATCACTCGGACTGGGGCTGTTGCCCATGGCCTGCCCGGACCTGTTCACGCACATGAACGGTCTGGCGCGGCTGTTGCTGGGCAACGGGGTGCTGTTGTGCATCCTGTCCGGCGTGGCGCTTAACCTGCTGGTGGGGCAGGAGCGTAACTGACTGATAAAAGATAATAAAAG
>NZ_BCTP01000034.1 GCF_001571345.1 Komagataeibacter xylinus NBRC 15237
CGATGGCGGGACGGCGGGCGCGGTCTATGCCGTGGCAGGCTCGGGCAATGATACGCTTGTCGGTGGCACGGGCAACGATACGCTGGTGGGCGGCAGTGGTGCGACCGAATTCGAGTTCATCAAGGGCAAGGATGGCGGCACCGACATCATTCAGGATTTTGGCAAGTCGGCCGGTAATGCCGTCCTCCTGTCCGGTTATGGTGCGACTCCGGCTTCCATCCAGTCCATGCTCGACCAGGCCACCATCAGCGGGGGCAATACCACCATAAGCCTTGATGACCAGACCCAGATTACGTTCGTGGGTGTAACCGACCTCAAGGCGCAGAATTTCAAAAGCTGATACCGGGGGGCGGAATCGCCCCTCAACCAGCGTGCATGGGCCATGAAGGTGGCCAGAACCGCCTGCCAATGCGAGATCGTGCAAATTAAAAGAAGTTTTTGGTGGAGTTTTTTCATAAAAGCTTCACATAACACGGATTTTTTCAAAAAAAGAAAATTTTTCTATAATTTAATTGTTTTTTATCAACGGCTTGCATCCGAATCAATTCCTGATGATGCTTTATCGATATGAAGTTTTCATGGTGGAACATATCGGCGCCCGGCACGGCAATTTTATGAATTCAGCCGGTTATTGCTGCACATATCAGCGATAATTTTCATGTGATAACAAAAAATTGCTGGTCTAACCTCAGTCATCAGGTTACAAGCCGCGACCGTTCGGCCCGGTGGGGCAACTGGCCTGTTTTCAAGACGGGTGCAGGATATTTACGAAATTCATTTCCAGCCCGGAAGGAGTAGGCAGTTCCGATGAGTAAGGCCTTCATTGCAGCCGTCATTCAGGATTCGATTGATTGCACTGGCGTCGCGGCCAACCAGGCCGCATCCGACCTGATTGCGGCCATTGTCAAGGAACTGAAGCGCGAGGGTGGTTTCACCCTGCCGTCTTTTGGCACGTTCACGGTCAAGAAGACCAAGGCCCGCAAGGCGCTCAACCCGCGCACGGGCGAGCCGGTCAAGGTCAAGGCAGGCAAGACCGTGCGCTTCAAGGCCAGCCCGAACCTGAAAAAGGCCGTCTGACCTTTTGATATCCGGCCCCTTCCCATGAGGAAGGAGCCGTTACCGCGTTCAGGTAAACCAGACCGAGAGCGAACGCACGCCCTGCGCGCCACGGATCAGCACGCCCTGAATATCCGCCGTGGCGGAGGGGCCGCTCATCAGCACGCCGTAATTGGCGGTCTTGAACTCGGGCCGCTCCTGATAGGCGGTGTGCATGTTGGCGGTCAGTTGATCTGCTGCGAGCAGCACCACGATATGCTGGCCCAGATGGGCAAACGAGTTGATGGGCAGTTGCGCCTCGCTCAGGAAGATCGAACCCATTTCCGCAATGCCGAAGGGCGCGCGCACCACGGTTACGTCGATGGTGGCGGCATCCTGCGGGGTCTTGACCTTCTCGACCGGCAGCGTGCCCTTGGCCTCGGGCACGTTGGAGCAGATCATCCTGGCATCGGGGTGGCGGCGCAGGATTGCCTGGTCCAGCGTTTCGCCTTCGACCGGCTCCAGCACGTCGCCGCCCAGGATCCTGAGGCTGGTGATGAAGCGCTCGCGGCTGGCATCAAGGTCGCCAAGGGTTGCGACCGGCGGCAGCGGGTGGTTTTCCGGCGTGGGGCGGTTGGCCCGCAGGGCCTGCAGGATCTCGTCGCGTGCGGTGCTCATTTCTTGGTCTCCGGTGCGGCGGCGGGCTTGGCTGCGGTCTCGCGGTTCTTGCGATACCAGTCATTGAAGGTCTGCTTGACCGGGTGCGGGTTTTCGCGGTGCTTGCCCCACGGGTTGAGCCAGTTATAGAGCACGAAGCGCGGCATGGTGCTGAGCGAGACCTCGGTGGCCTTGATGGCGGCGCGGTACATCTTGGGCTGGCCCATCAGCTTGCCCGCCATGTGCATGATCTCGCGCTTGACGAATGGCATCTCGTGGTGCTGCACCAGCACGCGGCGCCATTTGTAAAGCTGCTCGTGGATGTTGATCTTGACCGGGCAGACATTGGTGCAACTGCCGTTCAGCGTGGAGGCATAGGGCAGGGTGCTGTATTTGCGCTCGTTGAAGGTCGGGTCGATGATCGCGCCGATCGGGCCGGAATACACCGCCCCGTAGGACAGCCCGCCCGAACGGCGATAGACCGGGCAGGTGTTCATGCACGCGCCGCAGCGGATGCATTTGAGCGAGGTCCAGAAATCTTCCATGCCCAGGCGTGCGGCACGCCCGTTATCGACGAGCACCACATGCATCTCGCCGCCCTTCTGCGGGCCACGGAAATGGGTGGTGTACTGCGTAATGGGCGAGCCGAGCGCGCTGCGCGAGAGCAGGCGGATGAACACGCCCATATCCGCCATGCGCGGCACCAGGCGCTCGATGCCGATGGTGGCGATGTGCAGGTTGGGCACCGTCGCACTCAGGTCGGCATTGCCTTCATTGGTGCACACGACAAACGTGCCGGTTTCCGCCACCACGAAGTTGCCGCCGGTCATGCCCGCATCGGCATGCAGGATCACGGGTCGGGCGGCCTGGCGCTGGGCCTCGGCGAGCAGGTGCGGATCGCGGATGTTGGGGTCGGTGTGGTAATCCTTGGCGAAGATCTTCGCCACGTCGGCGGTCAGCTTGTGCACCGCCGGCACCACGATGTGGCTGGGGAGCTGGTCATCAAGCTGCTGGATGCGCTCGCCAAGGTCGGTCTCGGTTACGGTCACGCCCTGTTTGGCAAGGTAGGGCCGCATGTCACACTCTTCGGTGACCATGGACTTGCTCTTGATCAGGTTGCGCGCGTTATGGGCCTTCAGGATCTCGCCCACGATGCGGTTATGTTCCGTCCCGTCGCGCGCCCAGTGTACGTGAATGCCGTTCTTTTTGGCATTGGTCTCGAACTGCTCAAGATATTCGGGCAGGCGCGAGAGCGTGTGTTCCTTGATGCGCGAGGCTTCCTCGCGCAGTTCCTGCCACTCGGGCAGGATGTGCATCTGGGCATCACGCTTCTGGCGCATGTCCCACAGGCGTTCGTCATGGAACTGCAGGTGGGGCGCATCCTCGATGAAGTGCTCCGCCGCCCTGGCGTGATTGACGGGCTTGTCGCTCATTGGGAGGCTCCGTTGAGGATCTGCGCAATGTGAATGAAGCGGATCGGCACGCCCGCGCGCTCGGCGCAGCCCTGCTGGTGCATGATGCATGAGGAATCAGCCGAGACGATGTATTCAGCGCCCGCCTGATGGTGGTCGCGCACCTTGTCCACGCCCATCCTGGCGGACACCGCCTCTTCCGTGACCGAGAAGGTACCGCCAAATCCGCAGCATTCATCAGGCCGTTTGGGGGTGGCGAAGCTTATGCCCTTGACCTTGCTCAGCAGGTCCATCGGCTTGGAGAAGGGCTTTTCGCCCAGTTCCGACATGCTGGCCGTGCGCAGCGCGCGCAGGGTGCCGCAACTGTTATGCAGGCCCACGGTGTGGTTGAACTCGGCCCAGGGAAAGGCATCGACCTTCAGGATATCGTGCAGGAATTCCACCAGTTCGTAGGTGTTTTCACGCACGTGGCGGACTTCATCCGTCTGGGGAATTGCATCGAAATTGTCACGCACATGGTGCGTGCAACTGCCTGAAGGCATGACGATCTTGTCGTATTTGGCGAAGTTGCGCACGAACAGCGCTTCCGCCGCCGCGGCATCCGAGTTGCAGCCGGAGTTGCCCATGGGCTGGCCACAGCAGGTCTGGTCAAGCGGATATTCGACATCCTGCTCCAGTTTTTCCAGCAGCTCCAGCGTGGCAATCCCGGCATCGGGATAGAATGCGTCGATATAACACGGAATGAACAGGCCAATTTTCATCAGGGGATACTCATCCTCAGCACGGTTGGCGCGAAACGTGGCGCATGGCATGTTATTTCGTCAAATATATATTGAAGAAGATTCCCATATATAATTTATATGGAATATGGATTTAAGGCATTTACGATATTTCGTGGCGGTTGCCGAGAACGGGAGCTTCACGCGGGCTGCAGAGCAGATAGGCATGGAACAGCCACCTCTGAGCCAGCAGATCAAGCAACTGGAAAATGAACTTGGCGTGCTGCTGTTCCAGCGCCTGACGCGTGGCGTCAAGCTGACCGATATCGGCCTGGTGCTGCTTGACCAGGCCCGCGCGCTGTTGGGCATGCAGCAGCAGTTCATTGCCACCGCCACGGGGCTGGCGCGGGGCGAGAAGGGGCATATCCGCGTGGGGCTGGCGGGCGCGGTCTCGCTGCTGCCCATGATTCCGCTGACCGTGCGCCGCTTCCGTGAAGTGTGGCCCGATGTGACCATCTACCTTGAGGAAAGCAACACCCCCGCCCTGCGCAAGGCGCTGCATGACCGCGCGATCGACATTGCCGTGGTGCGCCCGCCGGTGCCCGATGGGGCGGGGCTGCTGGTCTCGCCGCTGCTGGAGGAGGAAACGGTCGTGGCCCTGCCCAAGGGGCACCCTCTGGCCGTCCACCCGCATCTGGAACTCGAGATGCTGGCCGATGAACCCTTCATCATCTTTCCGCGTGAGCTGGGGCCGGGGTTTCATGATGCCATCCTGTCGGCCTGCCACAATGCGGGCTTTACGCCGCGCATGGGCCAGCAGGCCCCGCAGATCGCCTCGACCGTGCCGCTGGTTGCGGCGGGGCTGGGGGTTTCGGTCGTGCCACGCTCGCTGCGCCAGATCCATTCCGGCGGGGTGACCTATCATTCACTGGGTGCGAAGGCCCCACGGGCGGAACTGGCCATTGCCATGCGCGCGGGCCAGCATGTGCCGCTGCTGTCCAATTTCATCTCGACCCTGCGGGCATGCTGCCGCGACATGCATGCCGGTGCGCAGGTCATCGCGCTGGGTGAGGCGGAAGGGGAATGACAGAAGTTGGCTGACTACCCCACACGGCTCTCGCGGATCAGCTCGTGGATGAAGGCAAGCTTGCGCAGGATGTCGGGCGTGAGCACGAAGGGGTAGAAATCCGGCAGCCCCATGGAGCGGTTGAGGCTGTTGACGGCATAGGTCAGTGGCAGCCAGCCCTGCGTAATCTCGTCGAAGGTCATCTCGGTATAGGGGTCGCGCGTGACGCTGGCGCGCAGCGGTGGCGCCTGCGCGCCCCGCGCATCAAGCGACATGCCATACGCCCAGGCGGTCTCGAGTGTCGAGATGATGTGCAGATAGTGCGCCCATGTCTCGGCAAAGTCCTCCCACGGGTGGGAAGTGGCATACTGGCTGACATACAGCCCCTGCCATGCGGTGGTGGGGGTGGCGGCGTAATAGGCTTCAAGGCTTGCGCCATAGTCGCGCCGGTCATCGCCAAACACCGCGCGGCAGGCGGCCTGGCGCGCGGGGCCTGCGTCGCGGATGAGCACGTTCCAGTAATAATGGCCGATCTCGTGGCGGAAATGGCCGAGCAGGGTGCGGTAATATTCCCCCATTTCCAGCCGCAGGCGTTCGCGCTGGGCGTCATCGGCCTCATGGATGGCAATGGTGATGATGCCATTCATGTGCCCGGTCATGGCGGGCGTGCCATCGGGCAGGCTGTCCAGAAAGTCGAAGGCCAGCCCGCCCTCGGGGTCCTGCCTGCGGTTGCGCAGCGGCAGGCCAAGGCGCAGCAGGGTGTAGAATAGCCGGTGCTTGGCCACTTCAAGCTTCTGCCACCGCTCGATATTGCCGGGCACTGACAGGTTGGGAATGGTGCGGTTGAAGCTGCACGCAATGCAGTAGGCCTGCCCCGGCTGCGCCAGCCAGTTGCACGCGCTATGGGCGTTGTTGGCGCACAGTGCGCGCGCCTGACCGGGGGCGGCGAGTGGCTTCCACAAATCGCCGCCCAGGGCATCGAGCGCGCTGAGTTCGGTCTGCTCGGGCAGGTAGCCCAGCGTGTGGCCACACCGTTCGCAGGCCGTATTCTCGAAAAACAGGACCTGCTGGCACGACTGGCAGAAAAACAGCTTCATGAAGACAGGCTCGACCGCAATGGTCCGCATGCGGCGTGCGGGGGCTGCACGGTGGTGCGCATCGTCGCCTCGAAGGTGGCAGTACACTGGTCAAGCAGCCCGCTCACCGGGGCGGCCTGCTGCGGGCGGGGGGCCGCGGCCAGCGCCACGTGCCCCTGTGCCGCCCGCAGGCCCGATGTCGTATCCAGCCCCACCCATCCGGTGCCGGGCACATGCACCTGCGCCCAGGCATGGAGTTCGCAGCCCAGTTGTTCAGGCGCGCAGCGTTCGGGCTGGAACAGGTAGCCCGACACGAAACGCGCGGCAAAGCCCAGGCGGCGCAGGACGGTAATGAGCAGCCAGGCGGTATCGCGGCATGATCCGGCACCATGGCCCAGGGTTTCCTCGGGCGACCACACGCCCGCTTCGGGGCGGATGCGATAGGTGATGTCGGCCGCGATGGCGCGCGTCAAGTCCATGAGCAGGTCGGCCGTGGGGCAGGGCAGGCGCGCGCGCCACCTTGCCACCAGCGCATCGAGGTGCGGCGTGGGCGCGCTCGGCGCATCGCCAGCGGCGGGGTGCCGGTAGGCGACAAGCGACGGGCCGCCATCCACGCTCTGCGCCGTCCAGATCCGCGCGGCGGGTGCGACGGCAAGGGGGCGGGGAAGGATGGGCGTCTGGTCGGTGGTGAGGGTCGCGGTAATATCGAAATGCGTGACACGCTCATCAAACGTGACGCGGGCAACGCGGTTGCCAAACGGGTCATGGCACCATGCCTGCGTGCTGGGCGCGGGGCTGATGCTGAGTTCGTGCGCGAGCATGGTGGCGCAGCCGGGCAGGGGGTGCAGGCGGATGGTCTGCGGGCCGAGATGAACAGGCCGGTCGTAGCGGTAGCGTGTGTGGTGGACCAGCATGGCACGCGCGTTCATGTAATCCTGAGCCTCGGTAAACTGTTCTGCCTGCCATCGTGATCCCGGCGATGGTGGTTTGGACATAATGGGTATGCCGCCCCCACGGTATCAGGATTGGCGGTGGCAGCAATATCGTATTTTTTCGGCATTTTGACCGGAAAGGGAAGGGATTGCAGATTCGTTCTTGGCAAGAGATGATTTTCTTGCTCCGCTAGTAATGGATCGAAATGAAACAGCAGGTGGGTGGACATGATTCCTTCACGCCTGATCCTCCTCCCCGCAAGCGGAGGCAGGGCATGAGTGACATGAAGATGGCGGCAAAGGCCGCCGGGCTGTTCGCGACGTATGATGTCCCGGATTTTTTCTGTGAACTGCTCAACCGCAAGGACATCCCGCCCGCCGGGCTGCAACAGGTGCGCGACCGGCTGGCATGCTTTGACCTCGCCGAGCTGCGCCGGCGTGCCGCAGCCGTCGAGGCCCAGTTCTACCGCCTTGGCATAACGTTTACCGTCTATTCCGACCGCGAGGCGATTGACCGCGTGCTGCCGTTCGATGTCATTCCCCGCGTATTGACGGCGCCCGAATGGGATCATGTCGAGCGCGGCGTGCAGCAGCGCGTCAGGGCCATCAACCTGTTTTTGCACGACATCTATCACGAGCGGCGCATATTGCGTGATGGTGTCATCCCCGCGTCACTGGTGCTGGGCAACGCCAATTACTGCCAGGCCATGGTGGGGATCGACGTGCCCGGCGGGGTGTACGTGCATATCAATGGCACCGATCTCGTGCGTGACCGCGATGGCCGCTTCCTGGTGCTCGAGGATAACGCGCGCACGCCTTCAGGCGTGTCGTATGTGCTCGAGGACCGGCAGATGATGCTGCGCCTCATGCCCGACCTGGCCTCTGGGCTGGACCTGCGCCCGGTCGATGAATACGGCCCCCGCCTGCACCGCGCGCTGGCCGAGGTGGCCCCTGCCGGCGTGGATGACCCGCAGGTGGTCCTGCTCTCGCCCGGCATCTACAACGCCGCCTATTTCGAGCATGTGTTCCTTGCGCGCGAGATGGGCATACCATTGGTGGAGGGGCGCGACCTGATCGTGGAGGATGGCCGCGTTTACATGTGCACCGTGGCCGGGCTGCAACCGGTGCATTCCATCTACCGCAGGCTCAATGACGACTTTCTGGACCCGCAGGTGTTCAACCCCGACAGCCTGCTCGGCGTGCCGGGGCTGGTCGATGCCTACCGGCGCGGCAATGTCACGCTGGCCAACGCCATCGGCACCGGGGTGGCCGATGACAAGGCGGTCTATGCCTACATGCCGCGCATCATCCGCTACTACCTTGATGAAGAGCCGATCCTGACCAATGTGGAGACGCATATCTGCGCCGAGCCGGAGGGGCTGGCCTACACGCTGGCCAACCTTGAGCACCTTGTGGTCAAGCCGGTGGGCGAATCCGGTGGCTACGGCCTGCTGATCGGCCCGCATGCAACCCAGGCCGAACTGGAGGATTTTCGCGGCAGGCTGCGTGCGGACCCGGCCAATTACATCAGCCAGCCCGTCATCAGCCTGTCGGTCTCGCCCACGCTGTGCCCCGCAGGCGTCGAGGCGCGGCATGTGGACCTGCGGCCCTTCGCCGTGACGGGGCGCGATACCTGGGTGCTGCCCGGCGGCCTGTCGCGGGTGGCGCTGCGCAAGGGGTCGCTTGTGGTCAATTCCTCGCAGGGTGGCGGGGCGAAGGATACGTGGGTGCTGGCGTCATGACACAGGTTTCGGTTTTCCCCACCCCGGTGCTGCCGGGCCTGCGCAACCTGCTCTCGCGCTACGCGGAAAGCACGATGTGGCTGGCGCGCTACATGGAGCGCATCGAGAACATGGCCCGGCTGATCGAGGTCACGGGCACGTCGGTGCATGCCAGCAACATGGATGCGGGGTGGGACAGCGTCATCCGCATCAATGCCGATGAGGACACGTTCTTCCTGCGCCACAAGGTGGCGACCGAGCGCACCGTAGTCGAATTCTACATCATTGACCCCGACAACCCGGATTCGATCGTGTCCATGGCGCGGTGCGTGCGCGAGAATGCCCGCGTGCTGCGCCCGCTGATCTCGACCGAGATGTGGATGCACCTCAACGTCTTTACACGCTGGGCCATGGATCTCGGGCCTGATGATGTGGGGGCAAGCTATCTGTCCACGCTGTGCACGCGGCTCAAGCAGGAATGCCAGACCCATTTCGGCATAACCGAGGGCACGCTGTACCGCGATCAGGCCTGGCTGTTCTACCTGCTGGGCAAGAACCTTGAGCGCGCGGATCAGATCACGCGCGTGATCGACATCAAGTACCACACCCTGCTGCCCAGTGGGGAAGGGGTGGGGTCGGATATCGACCTGAGCCAGTGGACGTCCGTGCTGCGCTCGGCGGCGGCCTACCACGCCTTTCGCCGCGTGCTGCCCGAGGGCATGACGCCTGCCAATATCGTGGGCTTCCTGCTCAAGAATGACGGGTTCCCCCGTTCGCTCTCCTCCAGCCTGCGCTGTGTTTATAGCGTGCTTGGCTCACTGGCGGGAGAATACCGGCTGCGCCATTGCGGGCCGATTCTGGAGCGGGTGGAGGAACTGCGCGTGACGCTGGCCGAACAGACGGTGGACGACATCATCCTGCGCGGCCTGCATGAATACATGGACTGGATCCAGCGCGAATTGCGGCTGATCCAGAACGAGATTGCCGGTGCCTTCTGGCCCCCCGTGGCGTTGCAGGTGGCGGGTAATGGCAGGACGCAATGAACACCGCTGCCTTTTGGAAAAAAAGGCGGTGTCCCAAAACTTTTATTTTTGAGATTGGCGCATGACACCGGTTCCGGCAGGCGTGCGGGCCGGATTGTCACATGCCGTTTTTGCAGGAAAGGAAACTGGCTGGGGCGGGAGGGTTCGAACCTCCGCATGGCGGAATCAAAATCCGCTGCCTTACCACTTGGCTACGCCCCAACAGGCCATACGCTACGCGATTCGCGCGGCGTGATGCTGTTCTAATATCTCAGCCGCGGTTTGAAAAGTCTGCCCCCGGAACATCAGGGGCATCAGAAAGAAGTTTTTGGTGAAGCTTTTTTCAAAAAGCTTCAAAAGATCGCCGCCTTTTG
Source organism: Komagataeibacter xylinus NBRC 15237 (assembly GCF_001571345.1). Lineage (GTDB taxonomy): Bacteria > Pseudomonadota > Alphaproteobacteria > Acetobacterales > Acetobacteraceae > Komagataeibacter > Komagataeibacter xylinus. The sequence continues at coordinate 10,015 of NZ_BCTP01000034.1, forward strand.
GAAAAAAAAAGACAGCACCCAAAAACTTTGATTCTGTTTTAACAGCGCCCTGACACGTCAGGCCGAAGGTTCAAGCGGCAGGTCCACCAGCGGGTCGGTGTCATGGCCGTGGCCTGCGGGTGCCGTGGGTTCGCTGGCCTCAGGCCCGAAGGAGACGAAGCGGCCCGCGCGCTTGAGCGCCTCCTCCAGTGCCGCCATGGTCAGGCCCATGTCGGCGCTGTCATCACGGTCCCATGTGCGCAGGGTCAGGGTCCATGCGCCCACCAGCGCCTGCAGGCGCAGCGCGCCGGCCAGGCCGGTGGTGTCCACGCCTGCTGCGGTGGCGATCCACTTCATGCTCTCCAGCGTGGCCCCGCCAAGCAGCACGGCCAGAACAGGGTCGGTGGGCAGGGCGCGCAGTACGCTGCGCACGCCCTCGCGGTATTGCTGGAACACATCAAGCCTGCGCATGAGCATGTCGAACAGCCTGTCGCGCACGCTGCCCTGCGTTTCGTCTTCTACCAGCGCCGATTCATCGGCCAGGCGCCCGAGTGTGAACAGCAGCTTGGTCTTGCACGCAAAACGCTTGCGCGCGGTCTCGAGGCTCAGCCCGGCATCACGCGCGGCATCAACGACCGTGGTGCGCCGCCATCCGTGCGAACCGGCACGCTCCAGCGTGGAGCGGAGAAGGGTGGCGTCAAACAGGTCGTTATCCATGGAGGGTCTGATCTTCCGGGTTAGGAATTAAAATGGGGGCCGCAAGCTGCCGCTGCGTCATGAAACGGGCTGCGGGCCTGACAGTTCGCGCGCGCGCCGGGCGGCGGCGGCAAGGGCGGCATCAAGCGTGGCGGGCCAGGCATCGGGCGCCATCAGCACCGCAAGCGCCTGCTGTGTCGTGCCGCCGGGGCTGGTCACGTTCTGGCGCAGGGTGGCGGCATCAAGCCCGCTGGCCTGCATGAGCGCGCCGGAGCCTGCCACCGTCTGGCGCGCGATCTGGCGCGCAAGGGGGGCGGGCAGGCCGTGGTTGATGCCCACCTGCTCGAGCAGTTCGGCAAGCAGGAACACATAGGCAGGCCCGCTGCCTGAAATGGCGGTGACCATGTCCATCTGGTCTTCATGGTCGATCCACGCCACTTCACCCACAGCACTTAACAGGCGCGCGCACAGCCTGCGATCGGCTGATGTGGCGGGTGGGGGGGCGTAACACACCGTCATGCCCTGCCCGATGGCGCTGGGCGTGTTGGGCATGGCGCGGATTATGGCAGGAGCGCCGCTGCCCGCGGGCAGGCAGGCGTTCAGTGCGGTGGCCAGGCTCTCCACCGTGCGGCCCGCGAGCACGGACAGCACGGGGGCGTGGGCGGCAAAGGGGGCGAGGGCGGGCAGCACCGCATCCACCTTCTGTGGTTTGGTGGCCAGCACGATCATGCCGGGGCGGAAGCTGGCGGGCACCGCATCGAGGCTGCGCACGAGCTGATGCGGGGGCGGCACCGAGTCGCGATGGCGATCGACGATGAAGGAAGGGGCAGGCCCCTCCTTCAGCCAGCCATCGAACATGGCCCCCCCCATCTTGCCGCAGCCCACGAGCAGCAGGGGCGGAAGGAGTTCGCTCATTATGCCATCCCCGCGCAGTCGAGCATGGCGGCCTCAAGGGCTTCCGCCGGTTTCTTGCCGCCCCACAGCACGAACTGGAAGGCGGGATAGAACCGCTCGCATTCCGTCAGCGCGATGTCGATCATGTCTTCAAGGCTTTCCATCGAGGCCCCGCGTGAGCCGCGCAGCAGCACCGCATGGCGGAACACGGGCGTGCCGTGGTCAAGATCCATGCCGAAATGGCCGATCCACAGCCGCTCGTTGGCCAGCGCCACGAGTTCAAACAGGTTGCGGCGCTGCTCGGGCGGCACCTTGAGGTCGAACGTGCAGGTGAAGTGCATGGCGTTCACCTCTTCCGACCAGCAGAAGAACAGGCCGTAATCGCACCATTTGCCCGGTGCCTCGGCTGCCATTTCCGAATCGCTGCGGCGTTCGAAATTCCAGTCGTACCCGCCCACGATCTGTTCCATCTGGTCGAGCGGGTTTGTATTACGAGAGGTGGTGATCTGAGTCAGAGCAGGCATGTGGCACTCCCCGAAGCCGTCGTGGAGGAGATCCGGCCGTGACGCCGGATTCCGTGTCTCTGCAACCCGGTCCGTGTCCTGTTGCGGGGAATCAGGGCGCGGACCGTCCTGTTACACTATGGCCCGCAGGCACTGGCTGCAAGCCTCGTTCAGCTACCGGCATGCGGGGTGGGGGTGGTCAGGCTGGCCTCAAGGTCGGATACGCGCTCTTCAAGGCGGGCGATGCGGTTTTCCATCTCGCCCTGGGCAAGGCGCGCGCGGGTGGCGACTTCGCGCACCACTTCAAATTCATCGCGGCGCACGAGGTTCAGGCTGCCGAGTGTTTCATCCACGCGGGCACGGACCATGGCGCCGATTTCCTCGCGCACGCCAGCAAGGGCGGAGAACGCGCCGCCGGCCACACCGGCAAGGTCATCAAAAATGCGGGGCCTGTCGGACATAGTGGATACTCCATGACGTTCCGCGCGCCCACCGTGACCCGGCTGCCGCGCGAAGGGGAAAGGCGCTACTATAGACACATTGCCGCCTCAGGGCTATCCGCACGATTGTGGCGGCCTTGGGGTGCGGCCATCAATGTGCAGGCAGGAGCGGGGTGCGGAGCAGTGATCGTGATTACCGGGGGCGCGGGCTTTATCGGCTCGTGCATGCAGCAGGCCCTGCACGCGCGCGGGGTTGATACGGTGGTGGTGGACTGGCTGGGCAGTGCTGGCAAATGGCGCAACCTGCGCCACCATGCCCCCGTGCAGGTCGTGGCACCGGAGGCGCTTGATGCATGGCTGGCCACCCGGCCCGATGTGTCGGCGGTGGTGCATCTCGGCGCGATCAGCGAGACGACGGCAACCGACGGCGACCTCGTGTGGCGCACCAATGTCGACCTGTCATGCCGCCTGGCGCAGTGGTGCGCGCATGAGGGCGTGCGCTTCATCTATGCGTCATCCGCCGCGACCTATGGTGCTGCGGACAAGGTGGAGCAGTTCAGCGATGACCCGGCGGGGCTGGACAGGCTCAACCCGCTCAACCTGTATGGCTGGTCCAAGCAGGCGTTCGACCAGATCATGCAGCACCGGCTGGCGCGCGGCGAGTGGTCGGGCCTGTCATGGGCGGGGCTGAAGTTCTTCAATGTCTATGGCCCCAACGAGTATCATAAGGGGCGCATGATCTCGGTGGTGAAGGTCAAGTATGACGAGGCGCGGGCAGGCGGGCCGCTCACGCTGTTCCGCTCCGACGTGCCGGGCCTGGCCGATGGCGCGCAGGCGCGTGACTTCATCTGGGTGGGGGATGTGGTCAATGTCATGCTGTGGCTGCTTGACCATACAAATGTGTGCGGGCTGTTCAACTGCGGCACCGGCATTGCGCGCACCTATGCCGACCTTGCGCATGCGGTGTGCGATGCGGCGGGTGTTGCACCCAGGATCGAGTTCATCGACATGCCGCAATCCCTGCGCGGGCAGTACCAGTCCTTTACCTGTGCCGACATGCGCAGGCTGCGGGCGGCGGGCTACAGCCATCCCTTCACCACGCTGGAGGATGGCGTGCGGCGTTACGTGCATGACTATCTTGCCACCCCCGATCCCTATCTCTAGGCATCGGGTGCGCCCCTGCTTCTTCCCTGATTACTGAAAGTCGGTCCATGCTGCCTGTTCTGGTCTTTCCGCAGTTTGATCCGGTAATGGTCCATTTCGGGCCGTTCGCCATACGCTGGTACGCCATGGCCTATATCGTGGCGCTGGTGGCGGGGTGGCGCATTGCCCGCCGCCTTGCGGCACTGGCCCCCCGGGCGGCTACGGCGCTGCAGGTCGATGACTTCCTGACATGGGCCACGCTGGGCGTGGTGCTCGGCGGGCGGCTTGGCTATATCCTGTTCTACCAGCCCGGCTATTACCTCACGCACCCGCTGGCCATATTGCAGGTGTGGCATGGGGGCATGTCGTTTCACGGGGGGGCGGCGGGCGTGATCATTGCGCTGATTGCATTTACGCGGCTCAACGGGTTGAGCTTTCTTGCCTTTTCCGACCGTATCACCACGGTGGTGCCCATCGGGCTGGGGCTGGGGCGCATCGCCAACTTCATCAATGGCGAACTGTGGGGCAGGCCCGCCTCGCCCGCGCTGCCCTGGGCCATGATCTTCCCCGATGCCGGGCCGGAGCCGCGTCATCCATCCGAGCTTTATGAAGCCTTTGCCGAGGGGCTTTTGCTGTTCACCCTGCTGTGGTGCGTCTCGCGCAGCCTGAAGGTGCGCCAGCATCCCGGCTTCATTGCCGGGCTGTTCCTGTTTGGCTACGCGGTGGCGCGCACGGTGTGCGAATGCTTCCGCGAGCCTGATGCGTTCATCGGCTTCCTGCCCTTTGGCGTGACCATGGGGCAGGTGCTGTGCGTGCCCATGGCCATTGGCGGGCTGGGACTGATGCTCAATGCGTATATGCGCCCCGCCCGCACCGTGGTGATGGCGGAACCGGCGGAAGAGACCGCCGGGGATGGCGAGGCCACGAAATGACCGGACAGCCCGAAAGGCTGGACCACTTCATGGCGCGGGCCAACGCGGCCTATTACGCAGGCCGCGACCCGTTTGCCGATTTTATTACATCGCCCGAAATCTCGCAGATGTTTGGTGAATTGCTGGGCGCATGGGTGGCCGTGGTGTGGGGCCAGCTTGGCCGCCCCGCCCCTTTCGTGCTGGCTGAGGCGGGGCCAGGCCGGGGCACGCTCATGGCCGATGCCCTGCGGCTGCTGCGCCACGTGGCCCCCGCCTGCCACGCAGCCGCACAGGTGCACCTGATCGAGACCTCGCCCCGCCTGCGCGCCTGCCAGAACGCGGCCCTGAAGGCCGCCACGCCCAACCCGGTCAACTGGCATGATGGATTGGCCAGCCTGCCGCAGGGGCCTCTGGTCCTGCTGGCCAACGAGTTTGTCGATGCGCTGCCCATCCGCCAGTTCGTGCGCCACGGGCAGGGCTGGGCAGAGCGTTTTGTGCAGGCGGGGCGCTTTGTGGAGCAGGCGGCTGTTTTGCCGCCCACTCACCCGGCTCTGGCGCGGCCCGTGCCTGATGGCAGCGTGCTGGAAACCTGCCAGCCCGCGCTGGATTTTGTCCACGCCCTTGCCGCCCGCCTGCAACACGGGCGCGGGGCGGCGTTGCTGATTGATTACGGTTATGATGCGCCCGCATGGGGCGATAGCCTGCAGGCGCTACGGGCGGGCCGCCCCGTTGACCCGCTCCGTGACCCCGGCACGGCCGACCTGACCGCCCATGTCGATTTTGCCAGCATGGCGCAGGCAGCAGGCAGTGTTGATGTATGGGGCAGCGTGAAGCAGGGCGATTTTCTTGCAGCCCTCGGGCTGGGCGCGCGCGCCCAGCAGCTTGCGCGCGCGGTGCCCGCGCAGGCGCAGGATATAAGGGCGGCAGCGAGGCGGCTGGCGGCCCCTGAGCAGATGGGGCGGCTGTTTCGCGTGCTGGGGCTATCGGTGGGTGTTGCGGGCCTGCTGCCGGGTTTTGCGCAATTGCGCGCAACATAAAGAAGTTTTTGGTGAAGCTTTTTTCAAAAAGGCGGCACCCGGAAACTTTATAAATTTTCCTGTTACGGGATGAGGGGAAAACACGGATGACGGATAGCGCGATCACGGATGCGCAGGTGGTGCACGTCCCCGCCCTTGCAGGCATGCGGCATGGATTCTTCACCCGCCTTGGCGGCGTATCCACCGGGCCGTATGCCACGCTCAACTGCTCGACCCGCTCGGGTGATGATCCGCGCGCCTTGCGCGAGAACCGCCGCCGCGTGGCGCGGTATGTCGGTGTCGCGCCTGACTGCCTGCTGGGCCTGACCCAGGTGCATGGCGATCACGTGCTGACGGCAACATCCCCGTGGCCCGCAGGGGCCGGGCCGGAGGGCGACGCGCTGGTCACGGCCACGCCCGGCCTGGCGCTGGGCGTGATTACGGCGGATTGCGCGCCGATTCTGTTCAGCAACGCGCAGGGCACGGTGGTGGGCGCGGCCCATGCGGGCTGGCGGGGCGCGTGTGGCGGCATTATCGAGGCCACGGTGGCGGCGATGGGCGCGCTGGGCTGCGCGGCAGGCGCCATAACCGCTGTTGTCGGCCCCTGTATCGCGCCTGCCAGCTACGAGGTCGGGCCTGACATGCGGGCCGACGTGCTGGCGCGTGATGCGGCAGGGGCTGCGTTTTTCAGCCCGGCGGCGCGGGCAGGGCATTTCATGTTCGACCTGCCGGGTTACTGCGTCATGCGCCTTGAGCAATGCGGGGTGGGGGCCGCCATGGCGCTTGGCCTCGATACCCTGCGTGATGAAGCGCGGTTTTTCAGCCATCGTCGCCGCACGCTGGCAGGGGGTGGGCCGATCGGGCACCAGATTTCCGTTATCGCCTGCCGGGCGGTATAAGGGGGGCATGATGTCAGACGTTCTTGCCCGCCGGTCGGGTGCGCTCGCGGCCCTTGTGGGGCTTTCCCTGCTGGGGGGCTGTGTGGATGTACCGCACCCCTTCCGCCATGATGGCTCCGGCGCGCAGCCCCCCACCGCGCGGCTGGCCGTGCCGGTTTCCACCGCATCAGGCACGGATGAGGCCGGCGCGCAGGCCTGGCAGCATGCCATGGTCGAAGCCATGCTCGCGCAGTCGGTGCCCGCCATGGGCCAGCCGGTCAAGCCGGGTGACTGGTGGCTGAAAATGACCACCACGGCGCAGAACGATACGGTCATTCCCACCTATGCCGTCATGACCCCCAAGGGCGAGGAACGCGGGCATATGAGCGGTGCCGCGGTGCCCGCGGCGCAGTGGCAGGCGGCGGACGGGCAGGCCGAGACCCGCTCGGCGCAGGAGGTGGCGCCAGGGGTTGCCGAACTGCTGACCGGCATCCAGGCAGCCCAGATGCAAAAAGACCCCAACAGCCTCAAGAACCGCCCCGCCCATGTCTATTTCGCGGGCGTGCAGGGCGCGCCGGGCGATGGTGACCACGCGCTGGCCCGCGCCTTTACCGCTGCCTTCCCCGATGCGCATGAAGACCTGCGGCATGCGGCCACGGGCGCGGATTACACGGTGCGCTGCACCGTGGTGCTCAATGATGCGGTGACCACGACGTCCACCACGCCCCAGCAGCATATCGTGCTGACATGGAAAGTGCTCGACGCGCAGGGCACCGAAGCGGGTGCCGCCACCCAGATTCATGACATCGCGGCCCATTCGCTGGATTCCCGCTGGGGCGACGTGGCCGTGGCCGCTGCCGATGAGGCGGCAGGAGCCGTGCGCCAGATCATCACCCGCTATTCCGGCCGCGAAAACGCGCCGCTTGCCGCCGATGGCACCCTGCCCGCGCCGGGAAGAGCACCAGCTCCGGCCCCGGCGGCCAGCGCATCTGTCCCTGCGCAGCCCTGAATTTGAATGAATCTTTAAGAGACTGTTTGAAAACAATTCATTGATAAAAAATGACAAAAGTTTTTGGGTGCCGCCCTTTTTCAAAAGGTGGCGTTCTTCGAAGCTTTTTGAAAAAAGCTTCACCAGAAACTTTCTGATGGTTGCTGGATGTTTCCTGATCTGACTTTTCAAACAGTCTCTAAAAACAGTGTCGTGATAAAAAAGAATAACAGTTTTCGGACATCGCCTTTTTTCAAGAAAGGCGATGTCTCGGCGCGGCCTGTAGAAAAAAGCCGCCCTGCTGCCCGGCAGGCCACAAGGGTGTGACGGATCGGCAACGGGGGGCAGACGTGCAGGTTTGCAGACCCTTAGGCAGGTGACAGGCCATGTGCCGGTTGATAGAACGCCGCACATACACAACGGGGGCGGAAAAAACCGCCCTCCAGCGCCTCTACCGCCGCCCGGGAGCGTCACACGATGAAGATTGTCGCCTGTAACAGCAACCTGCCTCTCGCCGAGAAAGTTGCGGCGGAGCTGGGGCTACCGCTCTGCAACGCGACCGTGCGGCGTTTTGCCGACATGGAAATTTTTGTCGAGATTCATGAAAACGTGCGTGGCGAGGATGTGTTCGTCATCCAGAGCACCTGCTCGCCCACCAATGACAACCTCATGGAACTGCTGATCATGCTCGATGCCCTGCGCCGGGGCTCGGCACGGCGCATCACCGCGGTCATGCCGTATTTCGGCTATGCCCGCCAGGACCGCAAATCCGGCCCGCGCACGCCCATCAGCGCCAAGCTCGTGGCCAATATCCTGGTCGAGGCCGGTGCGAACCGCCTGCTGACCATGGACCTGCACGCCATGCAGATCCAGGGCTTCTTCGACATACCGGTCGATAACCTCTACGCGGCCCCGCTGTTCACGCGCGACATCCGTGGCCGCATGAAGCTCGAGGGCGAGCCCCCGCTGCCCTATGACGCGCCGCCCATGGACATTCCCGGCGGTCGGCACAACCTCATGATCGTCTCGCCCGATGTGGGTGGCGTGGTGCGTGCCCGCCAGCTTGCGCAGCGGCTGAACGTGGACCTTGCCATCATCGACAAGCGCCGCGAACGTGCGGGCGTGTCGGAGGTGATGAACGTGATTGGCGACGTGCGGGGCCGGTACTGCATTCTGGTCGATGATATTGTCGATAGCGGCGGTTCGCTGTGCAACGCGGCCGAAGCGCTGATGAAGCACGGGGCCGCGGCGGTCGAGGCTTACGTGACCCATGGCGTGCTGACTGGCAGCGCCGTGAGCCGCGTGGGCCAGTCGCCTCTGGGCATGCTGACCCTGACCGACAGCATCAAGGCCACCGAGGCGGTGAAGGACGCCGCCAATATCCGCCAGATCAGCACGGCGGCCCTGATTTCACGCGCCATGCAGGCCATCTCGGATGAAAGCTCCGTCTCCTCGCTGTTCGACTGAACGCCTTGAAGCCGGGCGCGGGATTGACCGCCCCGCCCGCGCGGCGCTACCCCCAAGGGTGTAGTAGAGTGAAGGAACGACGCATGACTGATCTGATGACCCGGCCATACTGGTACCTGCGCCATGGGGAAACGGACTGGAATGCGCAGGGGCGCTCGCAGGGGCGCACCGATATTCCGCTCAACGCCACGGGCATTGCCCAGGCCGAGGCCGCTGGCCTGCTGCTGGCGCGGCACTGGCGCGATCATGCGCCCATCGTGCGCATTGTCGCCTCGCCGCTCGTGCGCGCGCGGCGCACGGCCGAGATCGTGGCCGACCAGCTTGCAGCCAATGGCGCCCCCCGCCTTGAGGTCGCGCTTGATGACGGGCTGAAGGAAGTCTGCTTCGGCGCGGAAGAAGGCAAGCCGATGGGCTCGTGGTACGATAGCTGGATTGCAGGCGAGTACACCCCCCCTGATGGCGAAAGCTTTGCCGACCTGCGCGAGCGCGCGGTCTCGGCGGTCAATCGCGCGCTGGAGCTTGATGGCGTGCCGCTGATCGTGTGCCATGGCGCGATGTTCCGCGCCCTGCGCGCGGCCATGCACCTCAAGCCCAATGTGCGCCTGCCCAACGCCACCCCCATGTGGGCCGAGCCGGGGGCTGCGGAAGTGTGGAGTCTCACCGCGCTTTCCTGAAAAACCGGGGCTGTCCGGGCTTGGTGATTGCATAAGGCGCGGTTTTCCGTTAAACGCCGCGCACGCGCTGGCACCCCTGGAGGCCCGCGCGCTTGTGTTTCAGGAGCAGACAAGTGACCAAATTCACCAAAATCGAAGTCTCTTCGCGCGCGAAGGCTGGTAAGGGGGCAGCGCGTGCAACGAGGCGTGCCGGCCACGTGCCCGGCGTGATCTATGGCGGCGGCCAGGAACCCACCCTGATCGCGCTCGACCCCCGTATCGTGAACCGTGAGCTGCACAAGTCCGGCTGGCGTTCGCGCATCTATGACATCTCCGTTGAAGGTGGCGCATCCGTGCACGCCCTGCTGCGCGAGATCCAGCTGCACCCCGTAACCGATGCCCCGATCCATGTGGATTATCAGCGCCTCGCCGCTGGCCACAAGGTGCACGTGGAAGTGGCAGTCCGCTTCACGGGTGAAGAGGTTTCGCCGGGCGTCAAGCGCGGTGGCGTGATGAACATCGTCCGCCACACGGTCGATGTCGTGGTTGATCCGGCTGATATTCCGGAATTCTTCACCGCCGACCTGTCCAAGCTCGACTTCCACGACAACGTGCGCTGGGAAGACCTCAAGGGCACCGAAAAAGTGACCCCCGTGCTGCATGACAACAACTTCGTCATCGCCAACGTGGCACCGCCCAGCGTTGATGAAGAGCCCGAGGGCGCCGAAGCCGCTGAAGGCGCAGCCGAGGGCTGATTGCCCGCCCGCCGCCCCGAATACCTGACAGGAGACTGAACGATGCTGCTCTGGACCGGTCTTGGTAATCCCGAGACGGGGATGAGCCGGAATCGTCACAATGTCGGCTTCATGGCGGTGGACCGGATTGCGCAGCGCCACGGGTTCGGCCCGTGGCGCAAGCGCTTCCGTGGCGAGATTGCCGAAGGCATGGTGGGGCGGCACAAGGTGCTGCTGCTCAAGCCCATGACCTACATGAACCTCTCGGGCGAGAGCGTTCAGCAGGCGGCAGCCTTTTACAAACTGCCGCCCGAGGCCATTACGGCCTTCCATGACGAACTAGACCTCGAGCCGGGCCGCATCCGCGTCAAGCGTGGCGGCGGGGCGGCGGGGCATAACGGCCTGCGGTCGATGGATCGCATGCTGGGCACGAAAGAATACTGGCGCGTGCGGCTTGGCATCGGGCATCCCGGCAGCCGCGAGCGTGTGACGGGCCATGTGCTGGGCGATTTTTCCCGCACGGACCGCGAGTGGCTGGACCCGATGCTTGATACGCTGGCTGATGAAGCCACGCTGCTGGCGGATGGCAGGCCGGAACTGTTCATGACAAGAATGGCCGCGCAGGCCGGGGAGTAAGGGCGTATGGGCTTTAACTGTGGCATCGTGGGCCTGCCCAACGTGGGCAAATCGACCCTGTTCAACGCCCTGACCGAGACCGCGTCGGCGCAGGCCGCGAACTATCCGTTCTGCACCATCGAGCCCAATGTCGGCCGCGTGGCCGTGCCCGATACGCGGCTGGCGGAACTGGCGCGGATTGGCAAATCACAGAAGATCCTGCCCACCAGCCTTGAATTCGTCGATATCGCGGGCCTCGTGCGCGGCGCCTCGCGCGGGGAGGGACTGGGCAACCAGTTCCTGGCCAATATCCGCGAGGTGGATGCCATCATCCACGTGCTGCGCTGCTTTGAAGATGATGACATCACCCACGTGGAAGGCGGCGTGGACCCCATCCGCGATGCCGAGATCATCGAGACCGAACTGATGCTGGCCGACCTCGAATCGCTGGAGAAGCGGATCGTGGCGCTGCAGAAGAAGGCGCGCGGCAATGACCGCGAGGCGGCAGCCCAGGTTGAACTGATGGAGCCGCTGATCGAAGCCCTGCGTGAGGGCCTGCCCGCGCGCAAGGCCATCCCGGCAGGCCAGGAAGAAGCCGTGCGCCGCCTGCAGCTCATGACCTCGAAGCCGGTGCTGTATGTGTGCAACGTGGATGAAGCCTCGGCTGCCACCGGCAATGAATTTTCCGAGCGCGTGCGCGCGCGGGCGGAAGAGGAGGGGGCCGCCATGGTCGTGGTCTCGGCCGCGATCGAGGCCGAAGTGAGCCAGTTGGGTGCTGAGGACCGGGTCGAGTTCCTTGAAGGCCTTGGCCTGAAGGATAGCGGCCTCGACCGCGTGATTGCCGCAGGCTACCGCCTGCTGGGGCTGAGCACCTACTTTACCGTAGGCCCCAAGGAGACGCGGGCCTGGACCATTACCGAAGGTACCAAGGCCCCGCAGGCGGCCGCCGTCATTCATAATGATTTCGAGCGGGGCTTCATTGCATGCGAGACCATTGCATATGATGACTACATCGCCTGCAATGGCGAGGCTGGTGCCCGTGAGGCGGGCAAGCTGCGCATCGAAGGGCGGGACTATGTGGTGCAGGATGGTGATGTCCTGCTGTTCCGCTTTAACGTCTGATACGGGCACGGTGCCCGTTCAGGAATAGACCAGGGAGTTACGGATCATGGACCAGGCTGTTGCAACCCCCACGCGGGCCGACGCACCGCAGCCGGACGTGATCCGCACCATGGCGCTCGCCGCCCGCACGGCAGCCCGCGTGCTGGCCCGCAGCACGACCGAAACCCGCAACAGGGCCCTGGGTGCCGCAGCCTCTGCCCTGCGCGCGGCACAGCCGGAACTGCTCGCGGCCAATGCGCGTGACGTGGCGGCGTTTACCGGGGCAGCTTCCTTCCGCGACCGGCTGACGCTCAACCCCGAGCGGGTCGAGGCCATGGCGCAGGGGCTTGAACAGATTGCCGCCCTGCCGGACCCCGTGGGGCACATCATGGCGGAATGGGACCGGCCCAACGGCCTGCGTATCCGCCGGGTGGCAACGCCCGTGGGCGTGATCGGCATGATTTATGAAAGCCGCCCCAATGTGGGCGCGGATGCGGCGGCGCTGTGCATCAAGTCCGGCAATGCCGTGATCCTGCGCGGCGGGTCGGACAGCCTGAACAGCGCGCGCGTGATCCATGCGGCCATGCAGGCGGGGCTTGCGGCGGCCGGCCTGCCGGTTGAATGCGTGCAGATCCCGCCTGATGCCGACCGTGCCCATGTGGCTGCCATGCTCGGTGCGGCGGGGCTGATCGACCTCATCATTCCGCGTGGCGGCAAGTCGCTGGTCGAGCGCGTCTGTGCCGAAGCCCGCGTGCCGGTGCTGGCCCATGCCGAAGGGCTTTGCCACACCTACGTGCATGCGGCGGCTGACCTGGAAATGGCGCGGCGCATCGTGCTCAACGCCAAGCTGCGCCGCCCCGGCATCTGTGGCGCGACCGAGACGCTGCTGGTGGACCAGGCCATTGCGCCGAAAATCCTGCCCGGCCTGATCGAGGATCTGGCAACGCGCGGCTGCGCCTTCCGTGCCGATGAACGCGCACGTGACATCATTCCCGACCTGCCCGCCGCCACCGATGCGGATTTCGCTACCGAATGGCTTGATGCCGTGCTCTCGGTTGGCGTGGTGGATGGGGTGGAAGACGCGCTGGCCCATATCGCCCGCTATGGCAGCGCCCATACCGAAGCCATCGTGACGGAAGATGCCCAGGCGGCCACCACCTTCCTCAACGGCACGGATAGCGCGGTGGTGATGTGGAATGCCTCCACCCAGTTCTGTGATGGCGGCGAGTTCGGCTTCGGGGCCGAGATCGGCATTGCCACCGGGCGCTTTCATGCCCGTGGGCCGGTCGGGCTCGAGCAGCTCACCACCTTCCGTTACGAGGTGATTGGCACGGGGCAGGTCCGGTCCTGATCCGGGCATGCGCGGTGGCATGGCGCCTGTAATCCCGACCCATGGGGATGGGCGGCGCATGCGCGTGGGCCTGCTCGGTGGCTCGTTCAACCCGGTGCATGAAGGTCATGTGCAGCTTGCCTGCCGGGCGCTGCGGCAACTGGGGCTTGATCAGGTGTGGTTCCTTGTCTCGCCAGGCAATCCGCTCAAGCCTGTGGCGGGCATGGCCCCGCTGGCGCAGCGCCTGGCGGGGGTGCGGGCGCGCATTGATGGTGTTGCGGGCAGGCGGCTGGTGGCGACCGATATCGAAAGCTGCATCGGCACCCGCTATACGGTCGATACGCTGGCGCGGCTGAAGCGGCTCTTCCCGCATGTGCGGTTTGTCTGGCTGATGGGGGCGGATGGGCTGGCGCAGATGGGCCGGTGGCGGCGGTGGCGCGATATCGTGCACATGACGCCCTTTGCCGTATTGCCGCGCCCTGGCTATAATCCTGCCGCATTGCACGGCCAGATTGCCCGCAGGCTTGCGCGCTGGCGGCTGCCCGCGCGCCGGGCGGGAACGCTGGCAACATGCATGCCGCCCGCATGGGTCTTTCTTCCCGCGCCGCAGAACGCTATATCAGCTACAGAAATACGTGCATCGCAGGCCGCGCATGGCCGCCGACGGGAGTAACAGTCATAACCAGAAAGCCTATAGCCGAGAGTGGCGCCAAGCGCCGTACCGGCAGCCCCCATGCCGCGCCGCGTGCCGTCACGGGTTCACTGGGCAGTGCCGTGCAGGTGCCGGGCACGCCGCGCAAGAAGGCGGCCGTGGCAGGCCCCGCCCGTGCCGAAGCGCGCGTGCCTGACCCGCGCGTGGAGCAGTTTCTGGAGATCATCACCACCAGCCTGGAAGATGACAAGGCTGAGGATATCGTGGTGATCGACCTGACGGGCCGCGCCTCCTTTGCCGACCGCATGGTCATCGCCACCGGCATTGCCGACCGGCAGATCGCCGCCATGGCCGCGCATATCGAGCGCAAGCTGGGCGAGGCCGGGCTCAAGCGCGTGCGCACGGAAGGGGCGACCGGCTCCGACTGGGTGCTGCTGGATGCGGGCGATATCGTGGTGCATCTGTTCAAGGCCGAGGCCCGCGCGCTTTATGGGCTGGAGCGCATGTGGGGCGATGACCTCGACGTGCCGCCGGAGGCGCCCGCAGGCCCGGTGGCGTAAGCCTTGTTTCACCTGATTGCCGTGGGCCGCATGAAGGACCGGGTGGAGCGCGACCTGTTCGAGCGTTACGCCACCCGGCTTTCGCCCCGCATCAAGCTGGTTGAACTGCCTGAAGGGCGCGGTGCGCCCAACGAGATCAAGCGCAGGGAAGGGCAGGCGATTCTGGCCGCATTGCCAGATCGCGCCATTGTCGTTGCCATGGACGAAGGCGGCCGCACCTACGACAGCGTGGCCTTCTCGCATGCGGTGGAACAGTGGATCGAGACACCACGGCCGCTGTGTTTTGTCATTGGCGGGGCGGAAGGGCTCGATGGCCCGGTTGTGCAGCGTGCAGACCATACGCTCTCGCTTGGCAAGATGACGTGGCCACACATGCTCGTGCGCGGCATGCTGGCCGAGCAGCTTTATCGTGCCCGCGCCATTTCAGCCGGGCACCCCTATCATCGTGCGGGCCGCCCTGACTGAAGGCCGTCTATAGGGGCGTCATGGGGAAATGGCGTACGTGACCCGATGCGCTGCTTTTTACAAAAAAAGCTTCACCAAAAATTTTTCCGGGAACAGGCCTGCTGCCGCGTGTGCTGTTTCTAGCGCAGCGAACGGTTGGGCGCATCATCCGAATAGGCGAGGGATGAGGAAGCCCGCCCTGCAATGCCCTCGGGCGCTTCCGCCACTTCCGTGCCGTAGCGGCGCGTGGAGCTATGCGCCTGCGCCATGACGGCAGGGTTGCGCATGGCCTTCTGGTAGGTGCTCAGCATCATGTGCGAGGTGGTGTCAGGCCGGGCGTAGATGAAGCCGTAGGTGGGGTAAATGCTGCCAAAGGCGCCGCTGCGGCTGTTAAGCGCCACGCGCACGGCGGACCAGTCATTATTGGGGGAAACATCGATAACCTGCACATCGCGGCTGATGCCCCGCTGGCCCCAGTGCGACTGGTCAATGACGATGGTGCGGTTGCTGACCACCTGGCGCACCACGGCCACATGGCCAAGCGGCATGCGGCGCGTGCCACGGAAGTTGAGCACGCTGCCCTCCTCCGGTGCGCTGCCGCGTGCGTAACGGCCTGCGGCGTTATACCACCAGTCTACCGCGTTGCCGCGAATCTCGACATCGGATGCGGCCTTGGCAAAAGCCACGCACTGGATGACATGCCCGTATTCATGGGTATGGGCGCCACGATAGGCCGTATGGTGCAGCGTGGCATGGTGGGAAGAGGTGGTATGCGCAGCGGTCGGGTGTATGTGGGTTACATGCCGCGTGGCATGGGCCTGACCCTGTCCAGAAAACATGAATCCGAAAGTGGCCGTAAGGACGGAAAGCAAGACGCCACGCTTCATGTTTCTGATCCGCATTTTTCGCAATCTCTCCACCGCATCCGGGTGATTCTCAAAATGATCCGCTCACATCGCGTTCATCGAGTAGCAAGCCCATTGCAAGTCTGACAAGCCTGCGCTGTGGAGGATGAAGAGCAACATTGCATATTTCCTCCAAAAACCCGCTCAAATTAAAAAAATAGGAATATATTCTTTATTCGGACTATTTATGCCCTGATTTTCCGCCGCTTATCCCAAGGATTTCAGCGACGAGAACAGAAGTGGAATGATTCTGGGAAAGCGGGAAAGTTGCAAAAATGTGACATGTTTCACAGGCACCCTTCCCGCTGCCCTGAAGTCTTATTTGGTCGCGATGATCATGATTTCGACCAGCACGTCCGGGTGCGCCATCTTGGCCTCGACACAGGCGCGGGCCGGTGCGCCACCCTTGGGCAGCCAGGGGCCCCACACGGCATTCAGCGCGTCACGGTCGTTGATGTCCTTCAGCCAGATCTGGGCCTGCAGCAGGCGGGTGTTGTCGGTGCCATGCAGTTCCAGCGCCTCGTCAATCTGGGCCAGCACGTCCTTGGTCTGGGCCGTGATGTCGGCGGACAGGTCGCGCGCCACGAATCCCTGCGTGAACAGGAAACCATGATACTCCACCACCTTGGACAGGATGGCGTTGGGCTCGGTGCGAATGATCTTGCTCATGTTATGGGTCCTGGTTGGTTGGTTGGCATGTGGTGTGCCACATGCGCTGCCTTTTCTCTTCGCGCCGGGCCGGGCCGAGGTCAACTCCCCGCGGAAAAGGCGGCTGAATTCAGCCAGTCGCGCCGGGGTGTCGAAATCCACCGCAATTTCCGGTCCGGCCGCCACGCGGGGCATGGCGGGGGCGTGGCGTGCCAGCAGGTGGCGGGCTCCGCTATCGCCCTCGCCCGCCATCAGGGCGGCAAAAAGGGTGCGGCTCCACAGCACCGGGTTGCCGCGCCTGCCTTCATGCACGGCCAGCACGCCGGGGCAACCCGGATGGGCATGAAATGTGGCCATCATGCGGTCGAGCAGTTTCGTGCCGACCAGCGGCATGTCGCCAAGGCAGATCAGCGCGCCTGTTATGGTGGCGTCATCCATGACCGCCCGCACGCCTGCCGCCAGCGTGCGTGACAGGCCGTGGGCATGCTCGGGGGCGATGATGAAATGGGGAGGCGGGTCCGGTTGCAGCCCCTGTACTGCCGCCTGACGGATCTCGGCGGCCCGGTGGCCCAGCACGACAACGACGGGGGCGGCCCGGCTGGCCGTGACCGCGCGCAGGGTGCGGGCGATCATGGGCAGGCCGGTGGCATCCGGGGCGAGCAGCTTGTGCGCGGGCGCCGTGCGGCTTGAGGCGCCTCCCGCCAGCACGATCGCGGCGATGCGCCCCGGTGCGGCTGTCACGCCCAGCCCGATACGCGCCCCAGTGGCCTGTTGTGCCGCACGGCCACGATCTCGGCCAGGATCGAGAGCGCAATTTCCGCTGCCCCGACCGCGCCAATGGCCAGCCCCACGGGGCCGTGGATGCGCGCGATCTGGCCTGCGTCAAAACAGGCCTCCTGCAGCCGGGTCATGCGTGAGGCCTGCGTTTTGCGCGAGCCGAGCGCGCCGATATAAAAAGCCTCGCTGCCCAGGGCGAATTGCAGCGTCGGGTCATCGAGCTTGGCGTCATGCGTCAGGGTCACGATGGCGGTCTGGTTATCAATGCCCAATCGTGCCAAGGCTTCATCCGGCCAGTCGGTGTCCAGCGTGATGCCAGGAAAGCGCTCCGCCGTGGCCAGTTGCGTGCGCGGGTCAATGACCGTGACCGAGAAGCCGGTAGTCTGCGCCATGGGGGCCAGCACCTGCGCGATATGGACCGCCCCCACCACCAGCAGCCGTGGCGGCATGGGCACGAGATGCAGGAACCATGTGGCCTGCCCCGCTTCATCTTCCAGACGCAGGCTGCGGCCGGTTTCAAAAACCTCATGTGCGCGGGCGGCCAGGCGGCCCTCCAGATCCGTGGATGTGGCAGGCGCGGTATCATGATACAGCAGGCGGCATGCGCCGGTGGCAAGCTCGGTCGCCATGATTACCGGCACGCGGGCGCGGCGCTTTTCGGCCACGGTCTCCAGCATGGCCAGCGGCAGCGTGCCCTGCGGGTGGGTGGGCGTGCTGACGGCAGCCACGAAAACATCAAGCAGCCCACCACAGGCCAGCCCCACCGCCCAGGCATCATCGCTCGATACGCCATAGGCCAGGCCGACCGGTCTGCCGGTATGCATGACGGTGGTGGCTTCTTCTATGACAGCCCCTTCCACGCAGCCGCCGCTGACCGAGCCTTCAATGCGGCCATTCTCGCACACGGCCATCATGCTGCCTGCGGGCCGGGGGGAACTGCCCCACGTCGAGGTGACGGTGGCAAGGGCGCAGGGCAGTCCGGCCCGGGCCCATTCGATCAGTAGATCCAGCGGATCGGGCGTAGAGGAAAGCTTTGTCATGGCAGGTTTACTTTATCAGCACGCATGCGCGCCTGTCACCCGCTGGACATGCATGCCCGGACACCCCATGTAATGTGATAACACGCAGGCCACCACAGGGTGGCCCGATGCATGAATGGAGTAGTACTTATATGAGCTATGTCGATCCGGTCTGGTATGTTGTGGCCGATAGCATTCACGCCCGCATTCTCAAGCATGGCGAACATGGTCTGGCCACCATCACCCACCTCAAGAGCGACGATGCCAAGGGCATGGATGCCCCGCGCAACGGTGCCTATGGCAAGGTGATCGCCGAGTTCCTGAACAAGGCCATCCGCGCGAAGGAAGCACCGGGCATCGCCCTTGCGGCCCCCGGCGAGGTGATGCACCAGATCCGCGAACATCTGGACGTGGAAGCCCGCCCGCTGGTGGTGAAGGTGGTCGAGCATGACCTGACCAACACGCCGGACAACAAGCTGGCCGCGCATTTCGATATTCCGGTCACCGGCTGGCCGCTCGCCAAGGAGCGCTGAGCCGCCTGCGTGGTTCAGTAACGGTGCGCCCTGCGGTAACGTGGGGCGCATTTTTTATTTGTAGGGCTTTTCCATCATGCCAGCACCCCTGTCACTTGAAGTCGTGCCCGTGACCGCATTCGGGCAGAACTGCTCCATATTATGGAACCCCGATACGCACCATGCGGTCGTGGTCGATCCGGGCGGGGACGTGCCGCGCATCATGGCCGCCCTGACGGACAAGGCCCTGACGGTAGACGCCATCTGGCTCACTCACGGTCATCTCGACCACGCGGGCGGGGCCGATGCCCTGCGGCGCGAACTCTCGGCCCGGCAGGGTGCCCCCGTGCCGGTGATGGGGCCGGACCGGGCGGATGCGCCCCTGCTTGAAACCATCCCGCAGCAGGCCGCCCTGTTCGGCCTGAGCGGTCTGGAGCCCGTAAGGCCTGACCGTTTTGTAAAGCATGGCGAAACGCTCGACGCGCTGGGCCACAGCTTTGAAGTGCGTCATGTGCCCGGCCATACGCCCGGGCATGTCGTGTTTTACGATCCCGCTGCCCGTTTCGCCTTTGTGGGCGATACCCTGTTCAAGGGAGGCGTGGGGCGGACCGATTTCCCCTATGGCGACCATGCGCAACTGATTGCCGCGATCGGGCGGGAATTGCTTACATTGGGTGATGATGTCACGATCCTGCCCGGTCATGGTCCCGCAACGACAATCGGCGCGGAGCGGAAGGGCAATCCCTTCCTGGCCTGACAGACAGATCAAAGGGTGCAGGAGAGTATTTGCTTATGATGTCCTTCAAGGCGGGCCGGTGGCTGGCCCTGGCCGCATGCATGGCCGCAGTGTCCGTTCCCGCCATGACGGCGGAGGAAACGGGTGAACCCACCCACGCGCAGGCCCCGCTGCCCACCGTGCCGCTCACCATCACCACGGCTGATGGCGCAAAGCATGTGTTCACGGTGGAAAAAGCCATGACGCCGCGTGAACAGCAGGTGGGCGAGATGTTCCGCCCGTCAGTGCCTGCTGATGCGGGGATGATCTTCGTGTGGTCCTACCCGCGTCAGAGCGACATGTGGATGGAGAACACAAAAGCCCCGCTCGATATCGTCTTTATCGGGGCGGATAACCGCATCTCCTCCATTGTCGAGAACGCCGTGCCGCTCAGCCTGGCCCGCATCAGCAGCCACGGTCCCGTGCGCGCAACGCTGGAGCTGCAGGCCGGCATTACCGAAAAACTGGGAATCGTGGTGGGCGACAAGGTCGATTCTGACGTGCTGGTGAGCAAGCCCGCCAGTAAGTGATTCTATTATCTGGCTGTTTTCCGGGGGGCTGATGGCACCCCGGACCATATTTTTCATCTTCGGTGCATTTTTCCAATTGACGGTTGTGGGTGGTGGTCCTATATCCCCAATCACCGGCGGCGCTGAGGAAACTTCTTGAGCTTCTCCGGTAGATTTGCTAGGTT
>NZ_BCTP01000035.1 GCF_001571345.1 Komagataeibacter xylinus NBRC 15237
GCCGCCTTTTTGAAAAAAGGCGGCACCCAAAAACTTTTATCACTCTTCATTCCAACACAGACGGACAACGCCGGATAATGAGCACCAACATCCCCTCCACCACGGTCGAGCTCAGCTTCGCCCACCCGCCGCGCCTTGCCATCGTGGTCAGCCGCTTCAATGAAGAGGTAACCCATGGCCTGCGCGATGGCGCACTGGCGTGGCTGAAGGAACACGCCATTTCCATGCGTGATGAAGATGTGATGTATGCACCCGGCGCATATGAACTGCCGCTCATCGCGCAGACGCTGGCAAAGACCGGCCGCTATGATGGCGTGGTGTGCCTTGGCTGCGTGGTGAAGGGGGATACCGCGCATTTCGAGTTCATCAGCCTCGGGGCAGCGGTTGGCCTGCAACAGGCGGCGCTGAACACGGATGTGCCGATCGCCTTTGGCGTGCTCACCACCTACACCGATGAACAGGCCATCGTACGCTCGCGTGATGACGTGCACAACAAGGGCCGCGAAGCCGTGGCCGCCTGTGTTGAAAGTCTCGCATTGCTTCAGAAAATCAGAGGCTGTTAAAGTAAGGCCGGGCCACATGAATGGCTGAAAACAGCCTTTCTGCGGTTCTGTTTTGGGTGACAGGAATGGCGGATGCGGCAGCTTACCTTCCTCGCCGGGGCATTCGGTGTCGGTCTTACGATCTGGATGCTGGGGCGCTTTGGCCTGCATGACATCCTCGGGCTGGTCGCGGCCGGAGGGTGGAGCATTCCTGCCATCATCATTTTCCATGCAACCCAGGTCTGCGCCTCGGCGCAGGCATGGCGCCTTCTGGCCCAGACCGGGCGGCCAAAGCTGGCCTTTGCCGATTTCTTTGCCCTGCGCTGCGCGCGCGAGGGCATCAACAACCTGCTGCCCGTAGCCCAGGTGGGCGGTGAGGTCATTACCACCCGCCTGCTCGCCCGGCGTGATGATACAGGCATAAAGCAGGCCGCCGCCTCGACCATATGCGACCTGACCATCGAGTTGCTCAGCCAGGTCACCTTCACGCTCATCGGGCTTGGCGTGCTGTTCTGCCTCGTCAACCGCTCGCCCGTGACCGATGAACTGATGGAAAGTGCCGTCGCTGCCCTGCTGCTGGGAGCCGTGTTCTTTGGCAGCCAGTACCTGGGCGCCATTGCGCTGGTGGAAAAGCTGCTGGTGCGCATTGCCGCCCATCTGGGGTGGGACGGGGTGGACGACATCCGTGGCCTGCATGCGCAGATCCTGATGCTGTACCGCACCCGCGAGAATTCGCTGCGCGCGGGCGCGCTGCAACTGCTGGGGTGGTCGCTTGGCACGTTCGAGGTTTTTGTGGTGCTCGCGGCGATGGGCCACCCGCTTTCGCTTGCTGACAGTTTCGTGATCGAGAGCGTGGGGCAGGCCGCGAAATCGGCCGGGTTTGCCGTGCCGGGCGCGCTTGGCGTGTCGGAGGGCGGTTATATCCTGATTGGCGGGCTGTTTGGCCTTTCCCCACAGGAGGGGATTGCGCTGTCGCTGATCAAGCGCCTGCGCGAGATTGCCTGGGGCCTGCCCTCGCTTGTGGCGTGGCAGGTCATGGAAATGCGCTGGGTCCGCCCCGATCCCGCCAAGGATATGCGCCTGCCCCATCAGTCTTGACCGGGCAGGGCCGGTTTTTTGTAAAAGAGTGTTACCCAGCAAATAATTGATGCAAGATAGACATGCCCCGCAGCCCTCTTTTTTCATCAGGGCTGCATCTTTCAAGGCTTTTTGAAAAAAGCTTTACCAAAAACTTCTTTATGGTGTGCCGGTTTTTTCGTGGGTGGGTTTTTCAGGCCCCATAAGCCGCGCTGGCATCCGTGCCATCGGCATAAGCCCCAGCGGTAAAGAACCACCTTGCATCGGCACCGCATCATGGGCCAAACCGTACCTCTTCACCGACTGCCGCGTTCATGCGGCACGGGGTCAGGTTTCTGAAGGGCTGAATACTCGTCATGCTATCGGTACCGCTTGGGCGTCTTGTCGCTTTGTGTTCCCGCCATGCCATTGCTGTCGTGCTGGCATTTGCCGTGCTGATTGCTGGCGCGACCTATGCCAGCTACGCGCTGCTTGGCGTCACCACCGATACGGACCAGATGTTCTCGTCCTCGCTGGACTGGAAGAAGCGCTCGGATGAAATGGGCCGCCTGTTCCCGCAAAAGCAGGACCAGCTCGTGGTCGTAATCGACGCGGCCCTGCCCGAGGAGGCACAGCAGACAGCGCTCGGCCTTGCGGCAAAACTGCGCGGCGACCATGAGCACTTCAATTACGTCACCACGCCCCAGACCGATCCGTATCTGGTGCGCAACGGGCTGATGTTCCTTGACCCCAAGGCGCTCGAGCGCGTGCTCAACACCACCATCACCGCCCAGCCCTTCCTCAGCGAACTTGCGGCCGACCCATCGGGGCGCGGGCTGTTCAGCGCGCTCAACCTGATTGCACTCGGCGTGGCGCAGGGGCAGGCCGATCTTGGCAACTTCCATGCCGCCCTTGATGGCTTCGCCACCACGTTGCAGCATTCGGTCGATGGCACGCCGGAGCCCCTTTCATGGGAGCGGCTGCTGGCGGGCGACCTCGCCGACCTTGGCGGCAAATTCCAGTTTGTCGTGACCCAGCCCAAGCTGGATTATGATTCCTTCCAGCCCGGCGGCGCGGCATCAGACGCCATCCGGGCTGCTGCCAACGACCTACCTTTCGTCAAGAGCGGGCGGGCGCATGTGCACATAACGGGTGATACCCAGATCGCGGATGAGGAATTCGCCACCGTGGCCGAAGGCATGGTGGCGGGCCTGCTCGGCTCGCTGGTGCTGGTCACGCTGTGGCTGATCCTGGCGGTGCATACGTGGCGCATCATCGTGCCCATCATCATCACGCTGGTATCGGGGCTGCTGCTCACCACCGGGTTTGCCGCCATCGTGGTGGGCAAGCTCAACCTGATCTCGGTGGCGTTCGCCATCCTGTTCGTGGGCATCGCGGTGGACTTCGCCATCCAGTTCTCGGTCCGCTTTCGCGCGCAGGCCAACCCCGATGGGTCCGCACTCAGCCTGCCCGCGGCCCTTGAGCAGACCGGCAACGAGACCGGTCACCAGATCCTGGTGGCCGCCATGGCCACCTCGGCAGGGTTCCTGGCCTTTACGCCCACCGCCTTCGTGGGGGTTGCGCAACTGGGGTTGATTGCCGGTTTCGGCATGGTGTTCGCCTTTATCTGCACGCTCACGCTGCTGCCCGCCCTGTTTCGGCTGTTCCGCCCCACGGCGGGGCATGGCACGATCGGCTTTGCCTTCGCGCGGCCCATCGACATCGCCATCCGCCACCATCGCAAGCCCATCCTTGCGGGCTTCGTGGTTGTGGCGCTGGTGGGGCTGGCGCTGGTGCCGCGCCTGACCTTCGATGCCGACCCGCTGCATACCAAGAACCCCAAATCCGAGGGTATGGTCACGCTGGGCATGCTCATGTCCGAGCCGCAATACTCGCCCTATACGGTCGATGTGCTGATGCCTGACCTCAAGCAGGCCGCCGCCATGTCGGACCGGCTCTCGGGCCTGCCGCTGGTGCATGACGCGCTGTGGCTCGGCTCTATGGTGCCTGCCGACCAGAAGACCAAGCTGCCGCTGATCCAGGATGCGGCCAACATCCTGCTGCCCACCCTGATCGTGCCCGACCCCAAGCCCGCGCCCGATGCCGATGCCCTGCGCAATGCCGCCGCCAAGACGGCGGGCGACCTTGGTGGCGTGCTGGACAAGCTGCCCGCCAACGACCCGCTGCGCCGCATCCAGTCAGCACTCGCACAACTGGCGAAGGCCGATGATGCCCGCGTGCTGGCCACCAACGAGGCGCTGGTGCGCTTCCTGCCCATGCAGCTGAACATGCTGCGCGACATGCTGCAGGTTAAGGAAGTGGGCATCAGCGACGTGCCGCAACAGCTTGCGCGTGACTACCTGCTGCCTGACGGGCGCGCACTCGTCGAGGTCCACCCCAGCCATGACATGCAGGGCAACCGCGCCCTGCACCAGTATGTGGGCGAGATACAGAAGATCGCCCCCACGGCGGCGGGTTCGGCCATCGACATCGTGCAGAGCGCCGCGACCATGGTGCATGCCTTTGTGACCGCGGCCGGGGCGGCCATTGTCATGATCGCCATCATCCTCGCCGTGGCCCTGCGCAAGCTGCTTGATACGGCGCTGGTGCTGGCCCCGCTGCTGCTCTCCGCGCTGATGACGGTCATCCTGATCATCGTGGTGCCCGAGCAGCTCAACTTCGCCAACATCATCGCACTCCCCCTGCTGCTTGGCGTAGGCGTGTCGTTCAACATCTATTTCGTCATGAACTGGCGGGCGGGCATCAGGTCGCCGCTGTCCAGCCCCACGGCACGCGCGGTGCTGTTCTCGGCGCTGACCACGGGCACGGCGTTCGGCTCGCTGGCAGCCTCGCACCATCCGGGCACGGCCAGCATGGGCCGGCTGCTGCTGCTCTCGCTGGCCTGCACGCTGATCGCGACCCTGATCTTCGTGCCCGCCCTGCTGCCCAAGCGCGCGATTGATGAGGAATGAGCCGGTAGGGGGAAACAGAAAAAAGGCCGCATCCCCTCGGGGTGCGGCCTTTTTAGTTATAAAAGTTTTTGGGTGCCGCCTTTTTTCAAAAAGGCGGCGTCTTTTGAAGCTTTTTGAAAAAAGCTTCACCAAAAACTTTTATCTTCAGGATTTGAACCAGACCTCGACCGGCCCCGTCACCTTCATGGTCATGGGGTTGCCAAAGCGGTCGGTACCACGGCCCACGGCCAGGCGCACCCAGCCTTCGCTGATGCAGTATTCCTCGACATTATTTTTCTCGATGCCCTTGAAGCGCACGCCAATGCCGCGCTCGAGCAGGGCTTCGTCATAAAAGGGGCTGGTCGGATTGACGGACAGGCGATCGGGAGGGGTATCGGTCATGACTGGTCTTTTTTCCGTATGCTGAACGTGAAACGCTGTCTGACATAGCGCCAATGCGGTTACGCTCCAACACCCTCCGCTTCATCTTCCTCCACCACACGGATGGTGGCCTGCCCACGGGTTATGTCGGTAATGCGCGTGCGCACCTCCGCCTCACGCGCCACGGGCACGGTTATGTGCAGGCCAACACCCTCGGCACCAAATTCCTCGGCCATGATCTGGCAGTCCATGGCCTCAAGGCGCGCGCGCAGCAGCGCATGCTCGGAAAAGCCGCAGCAAAAGGTCAGCCCCACCATCTCCACAATCGGCACGCGCGGGGCCGTGCGCAGGCATTCCGCCGCCGTGCCGCCATAGGCGCGCACAAGGCCGCCAGCACCCAGCTTGGTGCCCCCAAACCAACGCGTGACCACGACTACCGTGCGGTCAAAGCCCTGCCCCTCGATCACCTGCAATATGGGGCGGCCCGCCGTGCCGCCCGGCTCGCCCGCATCATCGCTGCGATAGGTCTGGCCAATCAGGTAGGCCCAGCAGTTATGCGTGGCATCGGGGTCGCTGACGGATGCGATGAATTTCATGGCCTCGGCAGGGGTGGCGACGGGAGCCGCCTGGGCCAGGAAGATGCTTTTTTTTACCTCGCGCTCCAGCATGGCGGGGGCGCTGAGCATAAAGCGTTCCGGCGTGCTCACGCCTCCGCCTCCTCCATCGCCCCCGTAAACAGGCTGACCAGATCGCCCAGATGCCCGATTTCATGCAAAACCAGCCCGTCAGGGGCGGAAGGCTTGCGATTGCCACGCGCGATGCGGCGCGGCAGGAATGCCTGCTCGAAGCCCAGCTTGTGCGCCTCCTTGAGCCGCGTATCGGGCTGCGAGACCTGACGCACCTCGCCTGAAAGCCCGACCTCGCCAAAATAGACCGAGCCCGCGCTGGTAGGCTGGCCGGTGGCTGCGGAAACAAGGGCGGCGGCCACCGCCATGTCGGCGGCAGGCTCGCCCACGCGCAACCCGCCCGCAATGTTGAGGTGCACGTCCATGGCGTTGAGCTTGATGCCGCAACGCGCCTCGAGCACGGCAAGCAGCATGTTCAGCCGCCCCGTCTCCCACCCCACCACGGCACGACGCGCGCCCCCGTCACCCGCCTTGGGGGAAAGCAGGGCCTGCACCTCGAGCAGCACGGGGCGCGTGCCCTCCATGCCCGCGAATACGGCGGAACCCGCGATATGCCCGCGCCGCTCGGCCAGGAACAGGGCGGAGGGGTTCGGCACTTCCTCCAGCCCCTGATCGGTCATGGCGAACACGCCAATCTCGTCAGTCGCGCCAAAGCGGTTCTTGGCCGCGCGCAGGATGCGGAACTGGTGGCCGCGATCACCCTCGAAATACATCACCGCGTCAACCATGTGCTCAAGCACGCGCGGGCCTGCCAGCGCCCCTTCCTTGGTCACATGCCCCACGAGGATAAGGCTGAAGCCGCGCTGCTTGGCCAGCCGGATGAGTTCGAACGCACATGCCCGCACCTGGCTGACGGTACCGGGCGCGCTCTCCACCGTTTCCATCCACATGGTCTGGATCGAGTCGATCACGACAAGGGCCAGATCCTTCTCCGCCTCGAGCGTTGCCACGATGTCGGCCACGTTGATGGCGGCGGCGAGTTCCAGCGTGGGCGCTTCCAGCCCCAGCCTGCGCGCGCGCATGCGGATCTGGTCCACCGCTTCCTCGCCCGAGATATACATCACCTTGCGCCCCGCGCGTGCCAGCGCGCATGCACCCTGCAGCAAAAGCGTGGACTTGCCGATGCCGGGATCACCCCCCACCAGCACCACCGAGGCCGGCACCAGCCCGCCGCCCAGCACGCGGTCAAGCTCGCCGATATGCGTTTCAATGCGTGGTGGTGGCGGCGTATCACCCGCAAGCCCCACGAGGTTGATGCGCCCGCCCGAGCGCCTGCGCGCGTTGGTGCCGCCGGTGGCGGTAGGCTCGACCGTTTCCTCGACAATGCTGTTCCACGCACCACACGCATCGCACCGGCCTGACCATTTGGGAAAGACCGCCCCGCAGGACTGGCAGACAAAACGGTTAGCGGGCCGACGCGCCATGATGGCTCCTTGGGCAAGAACAGATCGTGTATATCATATATGGAACGACCGGCCGCCTCGCCAAACGGGAAAAGTTTTTGGTGAAGCTTTTTTCAAAAAGCTTCAAAAAGAACGCCGCCTTTTTGAAAAAAGGCGGCACCCAAAAACTTCTGTCTTTTCAGTTATTTCCCTACATCCACCTTGATTGGCCCCTCGCGGCGGCCGTGGGTGAACTGGTCCACCACCGGGTTGCCGCTATCGAACAGGGTGGAAGGCAGGCCCTGCCAGATCAGCCTGCCTTCATACAGCATGCCCACCCTGTCCCCGATGCGCTGTGCGGAGGCCATGTCGTGCGTAATGGCAATGGCGGTGGAGCCGAGCTTGCGCACGCAATCGGCAATCAGCCCGTCAATTACCGCCCCCATGATGGGGTCAAGGCCGGTGGTGGGTTCATCAAAGAACAGGATCTCGGGCCGTGCGGCAATGGCGCGGGCCAGCCCCACGCGCTTTTGCATGCCGCCTGACAGTTCGGCAGGCGAAAGCGCGCCCACGGCGGGGTCCATGCCCACCTGCTCGAGCAGTTCGCCCGCGCGCGTGCGCGACTGGGCGCGGGTCAGGCGCGGGCCGTGGCCCATGCGGGCAGCGGCGGTGAGGCCGAAGGTCACGTTCTCCCACACGCTCAGGCTGTCGAACAGCGCACCGTTCTGGAACAGCATGCCGATCCGCGCCATGTAGGGCTCGCGCTGGCGCGGCGTAAGCGTGGTCACGTCCACGCCATCGATCTCGATGGAACCGGCATCGGGCGTGATCAGGCCGAGGATGCAGCGCAGCAGCACCGACTTGCCGGTGCCCGAGCCGCCAATGACCACGAACGACGTGCCACCCATGACATCAAGGTCCACCCCATCGAGCACCACCTTGGGGCCAAACGCCTTTTTCAGGCCGCGAATGCGGATCTTGGGGGTTGGTTCGGTCATTGCGAGAAGAACACATCCGTCAGCAGGTAATCGAAGGTCAGCAGCAGGATCGACGCCGCCACCACGGCTGCCGTGGTCGCCGCTCCCACGCCCTCGGCCCCGCCACGGCTATGATAGCCGTGGTAGCAGCCCATGAGCGTGATCAGGAAGCCGAAGATCGCCGCCTTGACCAGCCCCACCGTCACATCCATCACCTTGAGCGAGGCGATGGTGGCCGCGATATAGGCCGAAGCCGAGAAGTCCAGCTTCATCACGCATACGGTAAACCCGCCCAGTACGCCCAGTATGTCGGCAATCAGCACCAGGAAGGGCAGCGCCAGCGTGCCCGCCACCAGCCTTGGCGTGACGAGGTATTTCATGGGGTTGGTGGAGAGCGTGGTCAGCGCGTCGATCTGGTCGGTCACGCGCATGGTGCCGATCTCGGCCGACATGGCCGCCCCCACGCGGCCCGCCACCATCAGCCCCGCCAGCACCGGCCCGAGTTCGCGCGTGACCGCAAGGATCACGATGCCCGCAATGGCATTCTGAGCATGGTACTGGGCAAAGCCGGTATAGGATTGCAGCGCGATCACCCCGCCCGAGAACAGGGCGGTCAGCGCCACCACGGGCAGCGAGAAATACCCGATCTCGACCAGCGAGCCCCACAGCGTGCGCCAGTAAAACGGCGGGCGGACAACATGCGACAGCGCCACGGCCCCGAACAGCGCCACCTTGCCGGCCATGCGCACCATGTCCAGAACGGCCCTGCCCAGCCCCGCAACAAAATCGAGAATGCCGTTCACCATGCCTCCCGCGCATAAGGATAATGGTCCGACCACACGGCAGGCGCGGCAGACCTGTCCCTGCCGTAGCGCGGCAGGCCACCCACGTCAAAGCGAAAGCGCATGACCCCGATGGGCCGCCTCAGCGCGCCGGTGTCGCCCGTGCCCGGCGCGCGCTGGCATGCCGCCAGATATTGCACGCCACCGTGCAGCACACGCCCCCCATCACCACCACCGCCAGCGGCGTGGGGCTGCGAAAGGTAACATGGCCCAGAATGAAGCCGCTGCCTGCGGCGAGCGAGAACTGGATCGTGCCCATCAGCGCCGAGGCGCTGCCCGCCTGGTGGCCATGATGGGTAAAGGCCAGCACCGTGGCGTTCGGCCCGATAAAGCCAAGGCTGCCGGTAATGCAGCCCACCAGCACGCACACCAGCAGCGGGTGCGCAGGCCCCGCAACCCCCGTGAGCGACAGGACAAGGCACGCGCAAGCCGCCATCACGATGGCCAGAATGCCGTAGTCAAGCAGGCGCGAGAGATCGATATGATGCACCAGCCGCCCGTTGACCTGCGCACAGGCGATGAACACCCCGGCATTCAGCCCGAAGAACACGCCAAACTGCCCCGGCGTAAAACCCAGCAGGTGCTCGAACACCATGGGGGCCGAGGTGATGTAGGCGAACATGACAAAAGAGGAGAAACTGTTGATCAGCGCGCTCGACATGAACACCGGCTCGCGCACCAGCCCTGCGTAGCGGCTGATCATGCCGGTGGGCGAGAATGCGATGCGCCGCTCGGGCGGCATGGTGTCGGGCAGGCTTGCAATGACTGTGACCAGACCCAGCACGCCATAGCCCACCGCGATCCAGAAAATCCAGCGCCAGTGCCCGAACGAGAGCACGAGGCTGCCCAGCGAGGGCGCCAGGATGGGCATGACGCCAAACACCAGCATGAGCTGCGACATGATGCGCGCGCCCACCGCCCCCGTGGCCACGTCACGCACGATGGCACGCGGAATGACCGCGCAGGCCGCCCCGCCAAGGGCCGCGATGAACCGGCACAGGCAGAACAGCCCGAAGCCCCCGGCCAGCGCGCACCCCACCGAGCCGATGATGAAGAAAACAAGCCCGCCCAGCAGCGGCACCCTGCGGCCCAGCCGGTCGGAGATGGGGCCCATGCTGAACTGCCCCACCGCCAGCCCCGCGAACCACGCGGCCAGCGTGACCTGGCTGCTGCCCGCGTGCCCGCCCACGAGTTCACGATCCATGACCGGGAAGGCGGGCAGGTACATATCCGTCGCCAGCGGCCCGATGGCCGTGAGCAGCCCGAGCAGGGCAATCATCCAGAACGGCATGGCAGGGGCGGGACGGCTACGGGCAGGCATGGGAAATCCACGGCAGGAGAAACATGACGGCGCGAGACGGCGCCGCCGGTGCATATCCCCGTATTTCAGGCAGGTTGTCCATGCGGAATGGCTGCATGCACCCCGTGCTGAAAAAGTTTTTGGTGAAGCTTTTTTCAAGAAGCTTCGATAACGCCGCCTTTATTTAAAAAGGCGGCGCACCGAAGCTTTATCCCTCACGCCCCGCAATGAAGCACGGGTTCAGACGCCAAAACTGGCCACAAGGTCGATCAGCCCCACCTGGCGGTGGCGCTCGAGGCGGCCTGCGACGAGCACGGCGCGGGCCTCGGCAATGGCCTGATCGAGGTCGGAATTGATGATAACGTGATCGAATTCGTTCCAGTGCGAGATCTCATCACGCGCGGCCTGCATGCGGCGTGCGATCTCATCGGCCTCGTCAGACGCGCGGCCATTGAGGCGGCGCTCGAGTTCCTCGATCGAGGGCGGCAGCACGAACAGGCTGATCACGTCATCGGGCAGCGCCTCGCGGATCTGGCGGTGGCCCTGCCAGTCAATGTCGAACACCATGTCACGCCCATCGGCGAGCGCCTGCTCGACCGGCGCGCGCGGCGTGCCGTAGCCACGGCCGAACACGGTGGCCCATTCCAGCATCTCGCCTGTCTCGGCCATGCGGTTGAATTCGTCCATGCTGCGAAAATGGTAGTGCACGCCATCGCTCTCGCCGGGGCGGGGCTGGCGCGTCGTGACCGAGACCGAGTGCAGCAGTTGCGGCTCGGAGGCGCGCAGGGCATTGGCAATGGTGGACTTGCCCGCACCCGACGGGGCGGAAATGACCAGGCAGACCCCCCTGCGCCTGACCGGCGCCACGGGGGTTGGGCGGGTGGGGGTGGCGGGCTGGCTCATGCGGCTCTCCTTGGTCGGCGGTCCTGTGCAAATGCAGGCCGGGTAGGCAAACGGGGTAGCGCAGTTCTAACAGGGTGTATGTATTCTGCGAATATGAAACAGGATTCGATACTCATCACAGGCGCCTCGTCCGGAATCGGGCGTGGTCTTGCCCTCGCCCTCGCACGCCCCGGCCGCACGCTGCACCTTGGCGGGCGCAATGCCCGAAACCTTGAGGCCGTGGCCACCGCCTGCATCGCACGCGGGGCGGATGCCCGCGTGAAAGTGCAGGACGTGCGCGACGCGGGCGGCATGGAAGAGTGGATCACGAAAGCTGGCACGCTCGACCTCGTCTTCGCG
This sequence comes from Komagataeibacter xylinus NBRC 15237, assembly GCF_001571345.1. Taxonomy (GTDB): domain Bacteria; phylum Pseudomonadota; class Alphaproteobacteria; order Acetobacterales; family Acetobacteraceae; genus Komagataeibacter; species Komagataeibacter xylinus. The sequence continues at coordinate 11,360 of NZ_BCTP01000035.1, forward strand.
GGTGCTGGCATTACCGCCTCGACACGGGGCGGGGCGGATGCGCCCTATGAGCCTGATGCCCAGATCCGCCGCATGTTCGACACCAATATCGATGGCGTGCTGAACACGGTGCTGCCCGCGCTGCAGGTCATGCGCGGCCAGCCACGCGGGGTTGACGGAGTGCGCGGGCGTATCTGCGCCATGGCCTCGGTGGCGGGGCTGGTGTCGTTTCCCGGCACGCCATCCTATTGTGCCTCCAAGGCGGCGGTGGACCGCTTCATGGTGGCGACGGGGGCGAACATGAAGCGCGCGGGCATTGTCATGACCAGTGTGAGCTGCGGGTTCGTTGCCACCCCCATGACCGCGCAGAACAATTTTCACATGCCCGGCCTGACCCAGACGAATGATGCCGTGCAGGCCATCCTGTCCGGCATTGCACGCGGCAAGCGGCGCATCGCCTTCCCGTGGTGGCTGGCGGCGGGTTCGCGCTTCATGGACCTGCTGCCCATCCCGATTGCCGAGCATTACTACTTCCGCCAGCCCGCGGGCCAGGCAGGCACCATGCCCGAAACCGGGCTGACGCCGGACGCCGCCCCGTCTTCATGACCATCACGACCCGCAAAACCGGAAGAAACGGCACGGCCATGAACAGCGAACGCCAGAAGTGAACCTGTGCCGCGTTTTCATCCTGCGCCCGGTGGCAACCACGCTCATGGCGCTGGCCATCCTGCTTTCGGGCGTATTCGCCTACCGGCTGCTGCCGGTGGGCGACCTGCCCAACATCGCGGTGCCGGTCATCTATGTCATGGCAACGCAGCCCGGTGCCTCGCCACAGCAGATGGCCAGTTCCGTCACCACCCCGCTCGAGCGCAGGCTGGGGCAGGTGGCGGGGGTGAGTTCGATTGAATCGGATTCAAGCCAGGACAGCGCCTTCATCCTGCTCATGTTCAATGAATCGACCAATATCGACGCTGCCGCCAATGATGTGGAGGCCGCCCTGCGCGCCGCCCGCGCCGACATGCCCGCAACCCTGCAGTCCCAGCCGCAGTACTGGAAGGCCAACCCCTCCGACAACCCGATCCTGATCCTGGCCCTCACATCGGACACGCAGCCGGTCTCGGAGCTGTACGACATTGCCAAGACGCGCCTGCAACCCCTGCTTGCTCAGGTGCAGGGGGTGGGGTGGGTCGAGATCACGGGCAGTTCCGCGCCCGCCGTGCGGGTGGACCTCAACCCGTGGCCCCTGCTCAAATACGGGCTGGGGTTCGAGGATATCCGCTCGGCGCTGGCCTCGGCCAATGCCAACACGCCCAAGGGCATCATCGAAAACGACACCACGCGCACCATGCTGGCCACCAATGACCAGGCCCGCACCGCCGCCGAGTACCGCGACCTCGTGATCGGCTACCGCGACACCCGCCCCGTGCGGCTGAGCGATGTGGCCACCGTGCGCAATGGCGTGGAGAACGAACGCCAGATCGGCTATCTCAACGGGCACCAGGCAGTCATGGCCATCATCCGCCCGCGCGCCGGCGCCAATGTCATCCGCGTGACCGATGACATCAAGGCCCGCATTCCCGCCCTGCGCACCGCCCTGCCGCGCGGGGTGATGCTGAGCCCGGTCATGGACCGCTCGATCACCATCCGCGCCTCCCTCGCCGATACCAAATGGACGCTGCTGGCCTCGGTCGTGCTGGTGGTGGGCGTGGTGCTGGCCTTCCTGCGCACGCTGCGCTCCACGCTGATCCCGGCCATTACCGTGCCCATCTCGCTGGCGGGCACGCTGGCGCTGATGTCGGTGTTCGGCTTCTCGCTCGATATCCTCTCGCTCATGGCGCTGACCATCGCCACGGGCTTCGTGGTGGATGACGCCATCGTGGTGCTGGAAAACATCGCCCGCCACATGGAGGCCGGGCTGAACCGGCGCGAGGCGGCGCTGAAGGGTTCGCGCGAGATCGGGTTCACGGTGCTGTCCATCACCATCTCGCTCGTGGCCGTGTTCCTGCCGCTGCTTTTGCTGGCGGGCACGCCGGGCAAGGTGTTCTTCGAGTTTTCCATGACGCTGGCCATCACGGTCACGGTGTCGCTGCTGCTGGCGCTGAGCCTCACCCCCATGATGTGCAGCCTGTTCCTTGAAGTGGGCGAGATCGCCCCCCTGCCCCCCACGGCGCCGTGGTGGCGCCGGTGGCCGCGCCGGGCGGGCGATACGCTGGAGGTGGGCTACGGGCACCTGCTGCGCGCCTACGAGCGCACGCTTGACGTGGCGCTGCGCCACCATGTGCTCACCGCCCTGACCCTGCCGGCAAGCCTTGCGGTAATGATCGGCGTGATCGTGCTCATGCCCAAGGGCATATTGCCCAAGGAGGACGTGGCCATGGTCATGAGCTTCTTCCGCGCTGACCAGACCACCTCCTTCCCCGCCATGAAGGAGAAGATACGCGCCATCAGCAACGCGCTCGCGACCGACCCGGACACGGAGGAAGTCGTGGCCTTTTCCGGCGATACCAACATCGAGGGGCAGGCCTTCGCGCAGTTGCACGACCGCGCGGCGCGCAATGATACTATCGACGACATGATCACACGCGTGCATGACCGCCTCGCCGCCATACCGGGGCTGGACATATCGCTGTTCTCGGCGGGTGACATCAGCGGTGGCGGCGGGCGGCAGAAGGAGGGCGCCTACCGCTACCAACTGACCAGCGACAACGCCGATGACCTGTACAAATGGGCCCCGCTCCTGACCGCGGCACTGCGCGCGAACCCGGTGATGCGTGATGTCACCACCGATGTCATGAACAATGGCTCCGCCATCCATGCCGACATCATCCGCGATCTTGCCGCGCGTTACCTGATCACGCCGCAACTGGTCAGCAACACGCTGTATGATGCCTTTGGCCAGCGCACGGCGTCGAACATCTCCACCTCGCTCACCACCTATCATGTGGTGATGGAGGTGGCGGATGCGTACCGCACCAGCCCCGAGATCCTCAATTCCATGCGCATTTCCACCTCCGGCGGGAGTGCAGGCGGCGGCACGGTGTCGAACACGGTGCGCGCGCGCACGACCACCACCACGCAGGCCAGCCGCAGCACGCAACTCAGCCAGCAATCCTTTCGCAACCAGGTCGCCAACCGGCTGGCAGGCGGGGCCGGGGCCTCGAACGGGTCGGCTGTCTCGTCAAGCACCGAGACCATGATCCCGCTCTCCGATGTGGCGCGCCTTGAGCCGCGTGTCACGCCCATCACCGTCTCGCATCAGGACGGGTTCGTCTCGGCGGCCATTTCCTTTGACCTCGCACCCGGCATGGCGCTGAGCGATGCCTCGACCGCCATTGCGGACACCATGATCCGGCTGCATGTGCCGCCCTCCATCCATGGTGGCTTCAGCGGGCAGGCGGCGCAGTTCAGATCCGCCATCATCAACGAGGTGCTGATCTTCATCGCGGCCCTTGTCACGATCTACGTGACCCTGGGCATATTGTATGAAAGCTACATTCACCCGCTGACCATCATGTCCACCCTGCCCTCGGCGGGGGTGGGGGCGGTGCTTGCCCTTTGGGCGCTGGGGCAGGAGTTCTCGCTCATCACCATGATCGGGATGATCCTGCTCGTCGGCATCGTGAAGAAGAACGCCATCCTGATCGTGGATTTCGCGCTGCATGCCGAGCGTGACCGGGGCATGGACCCCGCCCCCGCCATACGCGAGGCATGCATCCAGCGCTTCCGCCCCATTCTCATGACCTCGCTTGCGGCAGCCCTTGGCGCCGTGCCGCTGATCACCAATAGCGGCTACGGCATGGAAATGCGCCGCCCGCTGGGCATTACGGTGGTGGGCGGGCTGATGATGAGCCAGTTGCTGACACTTTACACCACGCCGGTCATCTATCTGTACATGGAGCGCATCCGTGTCGGAACGCACCGACTGGGCCAGCGTGTGCGCGCGCGGATGCGGCGATAAGCGGTTGTTTAAAAATCAAAAGTTTCTGCGTGCCGCCTTTTTTCAAAAAGGTGGCGTTCTTTCGAAGCTTTTTGAAAAAAGCTTCACCAAAAACTTTTTCCTGATTGCAGGTCATTCCTGAAATGGCATTTCAGGCAGCTAAAAAAATTTTCCCAAAGCGAAAAAAAGGGGCTTGCGGGGTGCGCACGCCTCGGCTAGAAACCGCCTCACAGCGCACCCGTAGCTCAACTGGATAGAGCACCAGACTACGAATCTGGGGGTTAGAGGTTCGAGTCCTTTCGGGTGCGCCACTTTTCCTTAAAAAATCTGATCAGGCTGAACGCGGCATTTCAGGCAGGTGCCTGTTCCCGACCGCTTTTTTCTGGTCGTGGCCCGTGGGCCATCACACACCCTTCCCTCCCGATGCAACTTCACCCGCCACGCGCGGTTCTACGGCGTGGCGCGGGGCAGTTCATGCCTGCGCTCTGGCATGAAGGATGAAGGCAATGGGCTACCGTTCAGTCATGATGGGCGCACTCACCGGCTTTGGCCTGATGGGGGGCCTGCCCGTGGCCATGGCGCAGAATACCGCCGCACCCAGCCCGCAGGCGATCCTGGCGGCCGCACCCGGCGCGCGGCTGGCGGGGTATCTCAATTTCTGCATCGGCAACGGGCTGGCGCAGCATGACGAGGCAACGCCCCTGCTGGTCGCGCTGATTGAAAAGACCCACGCCGTGCCACCCGATGAAAAAGGCAACATGGATTACGCCTATGGCACGGCGGGCGTGCTGCACCCCGGCACGCCCGAGCGGGCGCGGCTGACGGATCTCGACATGACCCAGCGCCGCGACCTGTGCGCGCAGGCCGTGCGGAAAGCCGGTATGGGCGCGTAATGACCTGCGGACTGTAAAATCATGCGACCCACCCGCCACCTGATGCAAAAGAGAGCGTGCCCGCCCCCCGCCGGGCTGCTACACTCGGGGCTGATTTTTTCCGTCGTCTGATTCAGGAACCGAGAATGAGCGGGCCCAACCTCCCCGAACATAACCCCACGCCTGCGCAGCCTGCATCGGGCGGCGTCCTTTCATGGATTGACCGCAGGCTTCCCGTCATCAGCGGGTTTCGCAAGGAATATATCGATTTCCTCATGCCCGCGAACCTCAACGCGCTGTGGAATTTCGGGGCGATCCTGACTGCGGTGCTGGCGCTCATGCTGGCCACCGGCATCTTCCTGGCCATGAACTACACGCCCACCGCCAGCGGGGCGTTCGCATCGGTCGAGATGATCGAGCGCCAGCTCCCCGGTGGGTGGATGCTGCGCGCGATGCACATGACGGGGGCCAGCCTGTTCATGGCGGCACTTTATATCCACCTCTTCCGGGGCTTGTATTACGGTTCCTACAAGCAGCCGCGCGAGATTTTGTGGATCAGCGGGCTGGGCCTGCTGCTCATGGTCATGGTCACGGCCTTTGCGGGCTACGTGCTGCCATGGGGGCAGATGTCGTACTGGGGCGCTGACGTGGCGGGCAAGGCGGTGGGCGCCGTGCCGGGCATTGGTGCAACGCTTGAACACATCATGGAAGGCAGCGACACGCTGGGCGATATCTTCATCCACCGCTTCTTCGTGCTGCACTTCCTCATGGCATTTGCCATCGTGGCGGTGGTGGCGGTGCATGTGGCGGCACTGCATGTAAGCGGGCCGAACAACCCCTCCGGCAGGCCGGTGCCCGCGAAAGAGAGCGTGCCCTTCCACCCCTATTACACCACCAAGGACCTGACCGGGCTTGTGCTGTTCGCGCTGGTGTTCGTAGCCCTTGCCTTCCTGTGGCCCGACCTGTTGAGCGAGCCGGAAAACTACCGCCCCGCCAACCCCATGCACACGCCGGCCGATATCGAGCCGGAATGGTATTTCCTGCCGTTTTACGGGCTGCTGCAATCCGTGCCCTCCAAATTCGGCGGGCTGGTGGCGGCGGCAGGCTCCATCCTCATCCTGTTCGTGGTGCCATGGCTTGACCGCTCGCCCATCCGCTCGGCACGCGAACGCCCGGCCTGCCGCCTTGGCATGGCGGGGCTGGTCTTGGCCTTTGTGCTGATGGGGCTGGTCGGCCGCCACCATGCCGAAGGGGGCTGGATGATCGCGGGAAGGATCGCGGCCCTTTACTACTTCAGCTACTTCCTCGTGCTGCTGCCGCTTTGCGCGCGGCGTGAAATGCGCCAGCCCAGCGCATAAGGCTGCGCGCTCGGGCATCCGTGACTTGACGCAAGCCGCGCGTGCCCACACTGTGCCGCCTGACCGGGGTGCCCCTCATTGATGGGCTGAGATCACACCCGTTGAACCTGATCTGGGTCATGCCAGCGAAGGGAGGCAGCACGGCCCCACCAAGGCCATGAAACCGCTCCCCTGCGTGCCGCGTGCTCCACGTCCATGCTGGCCAGGGGGCTTTTCCTTATCATGCACATCTTCAGGCATGCGCTGGGCATGATGGCCATTGTGGCCTGCACGCTCACGGCCCGCCCCGCTTTGGCAGCGGGGCAGTCGGTCACGGTCGTGCTGGACTGGTTCCTCAATGCCGACCATGCCAGCCTTCTGGCCGCGCAGTACAGCGGGGCGTTTGCCCGCCACGGGCTGGATGTCAAACTCATCGCCCCTGCCGATCCCGGCTCGCCGCCGCGCCTGGTGGCGGCGGGGCAGGCTGACCTTGCCGTGTCCTATCAGGCGCAGCTTGGCATGCTGGCCGACCAGGACATTCCGCTGGTGCGCGTGGGCACGTTGATCGACACGCCGCTGAACGTGCTGATTACCGGTGCTGACATTCACGACCTTGCGGCGCTGAAGGGCAGGACCATCGGCATTTCCATGCCGGGCGTGGATGATGCCTCGCTTGACGCCATGCTGCATTCGGTGGGGCTGGGCCTGGGCGATGTCAGGCAGGTAAATGTCAATTTCCAGCTTGAACAGGCCCTGATCAGCCATGCGGTGGATGGCGTGATCGGTGCCGTGCGCACCTATGAACTGCTCGACCTGCAGCAGAAGGGCATCAAGGTTTCCGCCTTCTACCCCGAGGAACATGGCGTGCCGATCGCCGATGAACTGATCTTTCTCGCCGCCCGCTCGCATGGGCATGATGCGTGGGTCAAAGCCTTCATGGAGGCGCTGGCCGAGGGCACGAACACGCTGATCAACCACCCCGACGCCATTTTGGCCCAGGCCATTCACGACCACCCGGAACTTGACACGCCGCTCAACCGCGCGGCCTGGCAGGCCACGCTGCCGCGCCTGTGCAAGCAGCCCGCCCTGCTCAACCGGCCGCGCTACGAGGCCTTTGCCGCCTTCCTGCATGCGCATGGGCTGATGACGCATGATATTGCGCTGGAGCAGTACGCGCTGGATCCCTTCAGCGCTCCTGCATCACCCTGAATGGTAAAAGCTTCAGAGACTGTTTGAAAACAATTCATTGATAAAAAATGACAAAAGTTTTTGGGCGCCGCCTTTTTTCAAAAAGGTGACGTTCTTCGAAGCTTTTTGAAAAAAGCTTCACCAAAAACTTTCTTATGATTGTTGGATGTTTCCCGAGCTGACTTTTCAAACAGTCTCTCAGAAAACGCCGCCTTTTTTTTAAAAAGGCGGCACCCAAAAAACTTTTATTTTCAGTCTACCTGGCTCTCGAGCATTTCCTGCTTGTGCGGCAGGAAGGTGGTCACGCGCAGGCCGTGCCACGCAACGATGCTGTCACCCAAGAACATGGCCAGCGCAATGACCGTGCACACCAGCGCATTGCCAAACATGAGCACCAGCCACCAGGCAATGGCGGAATCACGCACGCTGCCCAGAAAAAGCGCGAAGGCCGACCCGCAGGCCGAAGCCCCGCCGACCCCGCCAAACAGGATGGCGGCATCAAGCAGCAGGGTGCGGTAATGCAGGTGGGTGAGCCTACGCAACAGCACGGCGGCGCTGTTGCTGCCTTTGTCATCGGCATTTTCCAGCTTGTCGCGCACGGTCTCGATATGATCGCTGACGCGGGCAAGCCGCGTGTTGAACATATTGAGCAACGTGCCGATGCCTGACAGCATGAACACCGGCGTCAGCGCCGTCTGGATCAGGTGGGCAACGCCATCAACAGATTCATCAGGCACAAGGCCGGGAAAAGGGGACACGGGCAGGCATATCCTTGGCTGCGGGCAACCGTGCGTTTTTTGGGGTTATCCGCCGCCCCGTCAAGGGGCAGACTTGCGCCCTGAAGGCTGGCTGAAAAGCCTGTTCCACAAACATCGAGCCGTCATCACGACGTTTGTGCGGAACGCTTTTTGAAAAAAAGGAGGCACCCATGTCCCATAATTACGCAACGCCGCTTACGCCCGAGAAAAGGCTGGCCCGCGTGCTGGCGCGCATTCCCGCCCCCTGGGGGATCCATATCGAGCGCCTGCCCGGAGTGGCTGATACCGCACGCTGGCAAGCGCGTCTCGACGTGCCCGGACAGGCAGCACCGGCGTGGACCGCGCCCGCGCCCACCATGGTCGATGCGCTGGAGCAGGCATGGCGGCAGGCCCGCGCCCTGCTGGCCTGAACCGGCGGGCATGGAAGATACGGTCAAGAACTAAGTTAATAAAATACAAACACAGATTTGTGAGGCTCTACTGTGTATTCCTGCGGTGGCAACCGACCTGCTCATGCCGTTTTATTGAACAGAAACCACGAATTAAGTCGCACACGATTGTTTGATGGATCTTTACACTCCTTGCAAAACTGGACTGTTTCAGTCCACCAGGCATCATGACGTACTGCCCTGTCGCACACCACAAGAGCGGAAACGCACATGTGTTCCGTTATGACCATTTTTTGAACATTGCATAAAAAAAAAGGAAGATTAACCAACGAATCCATAACGGAACCTGCCCTGCATGTTCCGTTTCTCCCACCATGTGGGGAGGAATCCCTGCACACTCCCGCATCCTTCCAGCGCTGCCCTGCCCCCTGCCGCGGCCAGCAGGGGCCATTGACCCGCCGGGTTTTATACAACAGGAATGCGCATAGGGAGTTTAATACTATGTCGGCAGGAAAATTGGCGCGGTGGTTGTTATGGCAAGCGGGGGGGCGTCGCTTACCTGCGTCGATGAGGCATGGGCTGACGATTATAGTGAACTTCTCGATATCCTGAAGGCCAAGGGCAGCCTGACGCAGGGTGAATATCGTGGCCTGCTCGCCCATCACATGCAACATGTGCATGAGGCGGCGACCAGCGCGGCCCGCACGCAGCAATACGTGCCCGCCGCGCGCCACATGGGCACGACAGCCGCCCATGCGCCCATGCGCACCGCGATGGGGCAGACGGTGCAGCCCCCCGGCCAGATCGAGATTGGCGGCAACGGCATGGACCCCGACTATGTGCTGGCCCAGGCGCAGCAGGCGGCGGCCAGCGCGCAGGCCAGCGCGGCCTCGGCTGAGTCGACCTGGCTTGCCGCCCAGCATTCCATGGGGCTTGGCGGCGGCATGTCGCTGGTGCGGATGGAGAAATACGTGCCCGGCAAGGGCCTGACCTTCAAGGCCGGGCCGATCGACATCAACCTCTCAGGCTTCATCAACGGGTTCTATACTTATAACAGCCCTGCCGGTGGCATGCCGGTGGCGGGCGGGGTCTCGACGGGATCGAGCGGGTTCGATTCCTCGGCGCTGCGTAACGGCCTGCTGCCCGCGGGCCTGATCCTCAAGCTCTCGACCACGCAGAACGGCATCGACCTTGCCGCCGTGATGGGCATGTATCCCGGCATCAACAACGCCAAGAACGGTGCCTTCAACGCCAATACTGGCGGCAGCCCGGTGGGCCTTGGCACCGCCGGCATCGATTTTCGTCAGGTTTACGTGACGGCGGGCAACAAGAAATGGGGCACGTTCAAGATCGGTCGTGACCTTGGCATCTTTGGCGGCGACGCCATTCTCGATGACGCAACGCTGCTCAGCGTAGGCTCCACCGGCAGCAACTCGGCACCAGGCAACACCTCGCTCGGCCGCATTGGCGTGGGTTACGTCTATGCCGACTGGATTCCGCAGATTTCCTACCAGTCGCCCACCATCAAGGGTTTCCAGGGCACGATCGGCATCCTGCAGCCGCTTGATGAGTTCGATTTCTCGGGCGCGGATGCCAATGGCAACGCCTATTCGGCGGCCTCCACGCAGCACAGCTCGCCCATGATCCAGGGCAAGGTGACATATGACTTCAAGATTGGCGGGCTGAGTGCCCGCATCTGGGCCAGTTTCCTGACGCAGCACCAGCAGGACCTGACCGAAAGCCGGACAACAACCGTGCATACGGCCCTGCTGGAAGCCAATGGTGCCGGGGGGATTGGAGGCGTTTACAATATGATCACCCCAACCACGGCAGACGTGGCCGTCAATCCGGGCCAGAAGACTGGTGTCACGGCCGAAGCCGGCGAAATCGGCACCAAGCTGACCTACGGCCCGGCGCAATTCGTGGGCTACTACTATCGCGGCAGCGGCCTTGGCACGACCGGCCTGTTCTTCGATGGCGTGGCCAGCAATGGCCGCAAGCGCGCATCGGAAGGCTACTATGTCCAGATGATGTATAACTTCACCAAGAAGTTCAAACTCGTGGGCAGCTATGGTGTCAGTAACCTGTATCTGGCACCGGGCGAGAAAGACCCCGATCTCGTGCGCCGCAATGAATCCGAAGTGGGTGCCGCCTACTACAAGATGACCGACTGGCTGAACCTTGTGGCTGAATACGCCCATACCAGTTCCGCCGCCCACGGCCCCTACAAGGAAAGCGACAACAGTGCCTCGGGCGGTATGATCCTGCTGTTCTGAAAGCTTACGCCACCAAACAAAAGGCGCTGCCGGGCAAAACCCGCGCAGCGCCTTTTGTTTAAGACGTTTTTGGTGAAGCTTTTTTCAAAAAGCTTTAAAGAACACCGCCTTTTTGAAAAAAGGCGGCTCCCGGAAACTTTTATCCGTTACGGTGCCGAAGGTAGCATGACCTCATACAGCCCGATTTCCAGATGCTTGCCGGTTGAATAATTCAACCCCGCCTGCTGCCCAAGTTCATGCAGGTCCAGGCCATCTTGCAGCGCGCGGGTACTGAACGCCGCAAGCTCACGCGCACCCACCAGAACCATGCCGCATTTCTGGTTCTCCTGCAGGAAATCCGCTGCCGCCGTGGGGCTGATCAACCGGGTATTTTCACCAAGCAGAAAGACAAGGCTGGGTTCCGAATCCGATGTCGAGGCGACAATGCTCCCGCTCCCGCAGCGGCGATGGTCATCGACCATGGCAGCAAGGCGCGGGCTGAGCCATATGGTCTGCAGGCGCGGAATGACGGTTGTAAACAGGCCTACATGGATGATGACCGCCGCGGCAACCGCCGCCATGACCGCGCGCAGCACCTCACGGTGCAATATGAGATAGGCTGACAGCCCCAGCACCGGCAGCGCCCCCACCGGGATCAGCATGGCGGCAGGTGAGACCGTGCCTTCCATGCGCCACAGCAGCACGGGGCCCGCAAAGGCCAGCACGGAACCGACCGTAAACCAGATCAGCGCATAGGCCGCGAGCAGGCCGCGTGCCCACGGGGCGCGTGGCCATGCCCATTGTGTGGGAAAAGAAACCACGGCCGCAGCCGTCAGGATGGCAATGGCCGGGTAGGTTGGCAGCACATAATGCGGCAGTTTGGTTGCAATGGCCTCGAACACCAGCCAGTGCGGCACGATCCAGCACAGCAGGTAGCGCACATGCGGCTGAAAACGCTGCGCCCACACAAAAGGCAGGCTCATGGCAGCAAAAAGCGAGCCGGGCCAGAAGGCAAGCGCGAACACGGCCAGATGATAGCCTGGCGGCAGGCCATGCGTTTCCTGCCCGCTCGCCACCTTGCCCAGAAAATTGCGCCCCACCGCGCGCGAGAAGAAATCACCGTGGCTGATGACCCCGATGGCAATGCACCACGGCAGCACGATGGCCAGCATGAGCAGCCATCCCCAGGCCGGGCGCAGGCGGCGCCACCAGTCAATGCGCCGTTCCACCAGCGCCAGCGCCAGCGGCGTGCCAAAGCCGGGAATGAGCACCACAGGCCCCTTGAGCATGAGCCCACAGCCCAACGCAATCCAGTATAACAGGGCTGCGGCCAGCGGCGTGGCCAGATCGCGCTCGCGGTCGAGATAGGCGCGCAGCAACCCGCATTGCGCCAGCAGCACGAACAACAGCAGGGTGGTGTCGATGGTGGCCATGCGGCCTTCGGCGGTCATCAGCACCGACACCGCCAGCAGGGCCGCCGCCAGCAGGCCACATTGCGGGCCGAACAGGGCAGCTCCGATCCAGACCGTCAGCACGGCAGCAGCCGTTACGGCAATGAGCGAAGGAATGCGGTAGGGCCAGGTAGCGTGGCGGTCCTGCATGCCGGTCAGGCTGACGGCAGCCGCCTCCAGCCAGTAAATGCCCGCGGGCTGAAGGTAGCGGGGCTGGTCGAGAAAGCGCACATCGACATAGTTGCCGCTATGCAGCATCTGGGCCGTGGCTTCCATGTAGCGGGGTTCGTCACGGTCCAGCGGCGGCAGCGAGGCCCGCCCGGGCAGGAACAGGACAAACACGGACAGCGCCACAAAAACATAGTGGCGCAGTGTCAGGCGCGTCATGGCACGGTCCCTTCAGCGTTCGGTAACGCGTTTCGGTATCCTGGCGCGGTTATTGAGCCACATGACACCCAGTATATCGCGGATGCCAACAATCGCCCGGTTGAAATTGGTGTATTTGGAGGAACCATGCAGCCGGTTGCGATGATGCACCGGCATGCACACCAGTGGCACGCCGCGCTGCCCCATCAGGGCAGGCAGGAAGCGGTGCAGTCCCTCGAATTGTGGCAGCGGCAGGAAATCTTCCCGTCGGAACGCCTTGAGCGAGGCCCCCGTATCGGGGCAACCATCATCAAGCAGGCGGCGGCGCAGGCCATTGGCAAAACGCGAGGCCAGCCTGCGCGACAGCGTATCGCGCCGTTTGGTGCGCACGCCCACCACGAGGGGCGCGCGACCGTTGGCCTCCCGGCACAGCGCCATCATGTTGATGAAGTCGGTGGGGTTATCCTGCCCATCGCCATCAAGCAGAATGACCCATTCGCCCCGCGCGGCTTCAACGCCCGTGCGCAGCCCGGCGGATTTGCCGTATGCAGCCTCATGGCTGAGAATGCGCAGATGCGGCAGGATGCCATCACGCCTGACCGCTTCAAGCTCCGCCCCCGTACCATCCGTGCTGCCATCATCCACAAAGATGACTTCGGCAGGGGGCAGGCGGTCGAGCACGGCCGCAATTTCCTCGCAGAGCGGGCGGATATTGCCGCTCTCGTTCAGTACGGCGGCGATAATGGACAAAACGGGGCGTGAAGACGCCCCGTTATCACTGTCCTGCATGGCGGGCGGCTGCAAAACCAATCAGGCAGCGCGCTGGGAAAGGGCGCCCGGCAGGTCGCCGATCGCCTTGTCAATGATCTTGCCATCGGCATCCGCAGGCAGGCTGGCAGCCAGCGTCTCGCGGGCGGCCTGGATGGCGATGTCAACCGCCGTCTCGCGCACTTCGCGCAGGGCGGAACGCTCGGCCGATGCAATCCGGTCCTTGGCCATCTGCTCGCGCCGTGCGGCAATATCCTCGGCGTCCTTGCGGGCTTTTTCCGCGATGTTCGCGGCTTCACGCAGGGAGTGCTCGACCAGTTCCTTGGCTTCGGCGAGTGCCGCCTCGCGGTCGCGCGTTGCGTCCTCCAGCATCTGCTCGGCCTCGCGGCGCAGGCGGGCTGCTTCATCAAGCTCGGCACGTATGCGCTCTGCCCGCCCGTCAAGTGCGCTCACCAGGGGTTTCCACAGTGAACGCCCGAACAGGACGAAAAACAGCACAAAGGCAACAGCCGACCAGAAACGGGGATCATGAAACATGATTATGACCTGTCTGTCTTGGGCAGCGGGTCAGAGACCACGTGCTGCCGCAGCAGAACCGACCTTTGCCGTCACGAAATCGGCCGGGGCGGCAATGCCAGATAACTGATTGATCAGCGTTTCCGCCGTGTTTGTGGAAATCTCGCGCACGGATGCCAGTGCCTGTGTCCGGGCCTGCGCGATGCGGGTCTCGGCATCACTGATCTCGGCAGCAAGGCGCGCGTTCATTTCCTCGGTCTGCCGGGCGGCGGCCAGACGGGCCTCCTCGACAACCTTGTCCACATTGGCCTGTGCATCGGCCAGCGCCTTGCGGCGTGCGGCATGCAGGTCGGCCACGGCTTCATCAGCGCGGGTCTTGGCCTTGTGCGCAATGCCAAGGTCGGTCTCGATGGTCTGACGACGCAGCGAGAGAACCTTCTCAACCTTGGGCAGGGCCGAGCGGCTCAGCAGCAGGTAGAGAACCAGAAAAATGCCAGCGCCCCATATCACCTGACCGATGACATAAGGATTGCCAAAATCAAGCTGGGGCATGCCCTCGGCGCGCGCGCCAGGGGCTGCCATGGCCATCAGCGGCAGAGCCAGCGCGGACGAAGCCAGAAAAGACTTCGCCCTTCGGATGTTGTTATACATCACGGCGCGCGCCATGTTCGCCTCCAGCGTATCAGACGAACAGGATCAGGAACGCGATCAGCAGCGCATACAGGGCCACGGCTTCCGTCAGGGCGAAGCCCAGCATGCCAAGGCCGAACACGTGCGGGCGTGCGGACGGGTTGCGCGCGATGCTGCTGACCAGCGTAGAGAAGATGTTACCCAGGCCAATGCCAACGCCAGCGAGGGCGATAACGGCGATACCGGCACCAATTTCACGGGCTGCTGCGATATCCATGTCTTGTTTTCCTTGTTTCAGACGTTCTGGATTGAAATAGATGGAAGCGGATGCGGCCTGTTAGTGGGCCACCGCCTCCCTCAGATAGATGCAGGTCAGGATTGCAAACACATAGGCCTGCAAGGCACCAACCAGCAATTCGAGTGCCATCAGCGCGACATTGATGACCACGGGACCAACGGCGATGATATCACCGAAGAAGCCCAGGCCGGCCAGCATGATCGTGAAGGCGGCAAACATATCGAACATCACGTGACCCGCCACCATGTTGGCGAACAGACGGATCGACAGGCTCACGGGACGCGAAAGAAAAGAAAGGATCTCGATCGGGATCAGCAGCGGGGCCAGCGCCTTGGGCGCGCCCGCGGGCATGAAATGAGCGAAGAACTTCGCCCCCTGCACCTTGAGCGATACGATGATCGAGAGACAGAACACCATCAGCGCCAGCGCCAGGGTCACGGCGATATGGCTGGTGAAGGCGAAGGAGAAAGGCAGCAGGCCAAGGTAGTTACCGGCCAGGATGAAGAAAAACAGCGTGAACACGAAGGGGAAGAAGGCCTTGCCCTCCACGCCGATGGTGTCGACCGCCATGTTGTAGATGAAGTCGTAGCACATCTCGGCTGCGGCCTGCAGGCGACCCGGCACCACTGCAGCAGGCCGCATGCCTACATACAGGAACGCCAGAACCAGCAAGGCGGCGACAATCATCATCATGGGAGACTGGCTGAACCGCAGGGATTCGCCCAGTGCACCCAGAACTGGATGGAGCTCGAACTGACCGAGCGCGTCGATAGATGATCCGGCCGCCAACTTCGTTCTTCCCTATAACCGTCCGGGGCCGCCATCCGGCCCGTCTGCCTTAGTGCTTATGGCATCGGGCCTGACAAGACGCCAGACATTAAGTACACCTGCCACACCGCCAAGAAGCGAAAAGACGATGAGGAACCAGGGCTTGGTGCCCAGCCAGTGGTCAAGCCCCCAGCCAACGCCTACCCCGACCACAAGAGCCGACACCAGTTCCGTTCCCGACCTTATGACCAGGCCCAGATCGGACATTGTCCCCCCCGTATCGTGTTCAGCGGTCACGCGGGGCTTCATGCGCTCGCGGGCCGCTTCCAGTCGCCGGTTGAAGGACTCGCCGGAAGGATCGTTATCCTTATCCACTTCTCGCAACCTCCTTGAGGGTGCAGGCGGTAGCTAACGGGGCTGCAATAACCTGTCAAGCAAGGGGGGCAAACAAAGCGGTTCCCCCCCGCATCTTTTTTACCGTCCGTGCGTTCGGCGCATCTTTATTGCGCCGTGGCACTGCCGGGAATCACGTCATAACCCGCGCTGCCGGGAAAAGCGCCCGGCGGCGGCGCATCGGCGGGTTCGATGTGGATGGCCTGGTTCACGTCCGGCCCGATTTCACGCGCGTTGATGGCGGTGCCGCGCTCGCCGCTCACGCCAATGCCGATGGCGTGCAGGCTGGCACCCGGCCTGAGCCAGGCGGCAAGGCGGGTGGCATTGCTCTCGCCCACATACACGACGCTATGATCGCGCATGATGGCGCCCTGCACCTTGCCCTGCATGTCATAAAGCGGGGCAAGCACGGTGCCATCCACCGGCACGTCGGGGCCGATGGAGGGGGAATCATAGGGTGCGGGCGCGCTTGCGGGGCGCACATCGGCAATACGCTGACCCCGCGGGCCGGTTATGGCATAGGCCCGCACGATGGGGTGGCCAATGCCCTTGAGCCCGCTGATCGAGACCTGTTCGCCGGGGCGGGCGATGGCGGGCAGGTTCTCGCCAAGGTCCTGCGGGCAGAAAACCTGCGTGCCATCGCCCAGCAGCAGCCCCGCGATCTGTCCTGCCGGGCTGAGGATGTACTGCACAAGCTGCCCGCTCGTGACAGGCAGCGGGGCAAGGTCGAACACGGGGGCTATCTGCGTTGCCGCAGGGGCGGCAGCAGTGGGCTGCCCGCCCGTCCTGCCAGCCGCATGGGCATTACCCGCCACCAGGCTGCCAGCAACAAGCACGCCCGCAAGCAGGCGGCAGGAGGAACGTCGATGAATGTCCATGCGGGTACCCGTCTTTCGTCTTTCTTGACCGGCACGCTGCCGGGCGTGCCATCTCATTCCATCCCCGCCCCGCAGACAAGGGGGCTTGACGACGGATCAGTGCCGGAAATGGCGCATACCTGTGAAGACCATGGCGATGCCTGCCCTGTCAGCCGCGGCAATCACCTCGTCATCCCGGATCGAGCCGCCGGGCTGGATCACGGCGGTGGCGCCTGCGGCAATCGCGGCCTCAAGCCCGTCGGCAAACGGGAAGAACGCATCGGATGCCACGACGCTGCCCTGGGTCAGCGGGTGGTCGATGCCGGCTTCCTTCGCCGCATCCGCACTCTTGGTGGCGGCAATGCGCGCGGAATCAACCCGGCTCATCTGGCCCGCGCCAATGCCCACCGTGCTCTGGTCCTTCACATACACGATGGCGTTCGACTTGACGTGCTTGGCCACGCGGAAGGCGAAGATGAGGTCCGCCATCTCGGCGGAAGTGGGCGCGCGTTTGGTCACGACTTTCAGCGCCTCAGGCGTGATGCGGCCGCTGTCACGCGTCTGGGCGAGGAAGCCACCGGCCACCGAGCGCACCACCACGCCACCGGCTGCGGGGTCGGGCAGTGCGCCGGTCAGCAGCAGGCGCAGGTTTTTCTTGCGCGACAGGATCTCGCGCGCTTCGGCCGTGGCGTCGGGGGCCACGATCACCTCGGTGAAGATGCCAGCGATGCGCGCTGCCGCTTGCGCTTCCAGCGTGCGGTTCAGCGCCACGATGCCGCCAAAGGCCGAGACCGGGTCGCAGCGCAGGGCGCGGTCCCAGGCTTCGGCCTGGGTGGGGGCGACAGCCACGCCACACGGATTGGCATGCTTGACGATGACCACGGCGGGCGCATCAAATTCCGCCACCGCCTCAAACGCCGCATCGGTGTCGTTGATGTTGTTGTAGGACAGCGCCTTGCCCTGAATCTGAGTGGCCGTGGCCACACCGGGGCGGGTCGAGCCATCGGTGTAGAAGGCCGCCTTCTGGTGCGGGTTCTCGCCATAGCGCAGGCTTTCGCGCTTTTCACCCGCAAGGATCATGCGCGGGGGCAGCGCCTCGCCTTCCTGGCCTGCGAACCATGCGGCGATGGCGGCATCGTAAGCGGCGGTGCGGGCATAGGCAGCACCTGCAAGCTGCGTGCGCTGCGCCAGGGTCGTGCCGCCATTTTCAAGTGCCGCGATCACCTCGCCATACTGGGCGGGGTCGGTGACGATGGCCACGTGGGCGTGGTTCTTGGCGGCGGCGCGGATCAGGGCGGGGCCGCCGATATCGATGTTCTCGATGCAGTCTTCCGGCCCCGCGCCAGAGGCCACGGTGGCCTCGAAGGGGTAAAGGTTGACGGCCACGAGGTCGATCGGGGCGATCTTGTGCTCTTCCATCTGCTGCACATGGGCGGGCAGGTCGCGCCGGCCCAGAATGCCCCCATGCACCTGCGGCACCAGCGTCTTGACGCGGCCATCAAGAATTTCCGGAAAGCCGGTATGCTCGGACACGTCGCGCACGGCAATGCCGGCCTCGCGCAGGGCGCGGGCGGAACCGCCAGTGGAAAGGATCTCGGCCCCGTGGGCGACAAGCGCGCGGGCCAGATCAAGCAGCCCCTTCTTGTCAGACACGGAAATCAGGGCACGCCGGACCGGCACGGTGGTGGGGGGGGTCATCTGCAAGTGACCTTTCACGCAAGCTGGAAATGAGCCAATGCGGGTTGGATTAGTCCAACCGCGCCGGAATGGGCAATAAGTGAAATGTTATGGCTGGCTTTCCCCGGCGTGGTTTGAAAAGCCCGCTTCTGAAACACCAGACAGTTTT
>NZ_BCTP01000036.1 GCF_001571345.1 Komagataeibacter xylinus NBRC 15237
AATAGATGACCGCACGCTGTCCCATTTGAACCCTCCCGGAAAAACCACCATGCAACCCTTGATACACCGTGACTCCGGTCTGTCCCAATATGACTATAGTCTGTTTGATATGGATCTAATTCGAATGGGAAAAATGGGGGGAGAGCAGACAGTCCGCACTCTGCAATTGAGAAATTTTCTTGTATTTTTAATGTTCTATTTTATAATAGAAAAAAGAATGTAATATATTTACTAGAAAGCCATATAGTTATGAATTTCTCAGAATTGGAAAATATCTTAGCCACATCGAGTCAAGATGACTGGGTGGTCAACGACGAGCATGGGGTATTTTCTTATAAAAAAGATCTAAATCTGTATATAAAACGTGCTGAATTTGAATCTCTTAGAGCTTTTAATGAAGGTTGGGCTACATCTCACCCAGACCGAAATGCATTTTCTGAAGAATATACCGTTTATTATGGGCCTGCAGTTATAAAAAGCATAACTCTGGTTTCAGTAGACGGGCATAGAGCTACCTTGCCTATGCCGAAATCTGCGAATGATCTGCGTGTCAATATTGCAGACGTTAATTTCGCGAAGATAGTTGATGTTGGGAATAGGGTAGACGAGTATCTAATGCGGTCTGGAATTAACATTGTTTATTAACCGAAACTCTCCCAAAAGTTTTATCAATTATGCCAAAAAATCGAAGCCTAGAAGCATTAATCATAAAATGCTCAGCAAGGACGATTTTTTGAATGGGTCTGTAGCGCAAATCGAATTTAGTGTTGAGGGCAGTGATCCTAGTGCCGAGCCATTGGTCGTATGGGTTGTCTTAACTAAGCAGCATCAAGGATACGCTGATTCGGAAAGCCAGCTCATTCAGCAGCTACAGGCTGCCACAAAAAACATTGGCAAGAAGTGTAAAATTGATTGGGTTGGAGTAATTAGCGGAATTATTGCCATTATTCTTGTTTTTTCTTTGGTTATATTGATACTATTTAAATCCCCAAATGATGTTCCGAATTACCTTGTGACTTTGGTATCTACTATAATGGCTTTCTACTTTGGGGGTGTCGTAAAGGGAAAGACAGATAGCATTGATGAAGAATCTTAGGTATTTATTTTGATAAATATTTATTTTTGAATATTATGTTATTTTATTATTTATTTCATAATTAAAATTACATGCGTCCGTTTTCCGCAACTGAAGGGTATCTATGAATGGCCGGTTTGTAGGCGTAAGCCGACATCCTACTCCCACTAAATGCCATTATCAGAGATAGCGATGCGCGACGGCTTTCTACGTCAAACCTGCCTATCAAAGAGATGGTCCATACACCACAAAGAGGACACTTCCGGTAGAACTGCTTCTCCTTTTGTAATCAAACGCCTAAACACGAAATTCCTGACAGTCCCTATATCTGTGCCCGTTCTATGTACCGACCCCACTTTGCGGAAGAACCCAATTCTCAGTAAAAATCAACACCGTTACGTTATGTCAAAAGCAACTTCAGACCGAAACGTAACCTTTTTCTCGCCATGTTTTTTCCATCTGAGGAAGGTACGCTATGATTTTGTCCAGATCTTCGGTCATTTTTGGAAATACAGTCTTGTATTCATCACTTCTATATTGCTTTACAAATTCAAAATCTCCCAGAATACAACGAATTATACATAGCATAACGCCTTGGCTTTGTTCATATTCCCGGTAACCACCAGACGAAGATACCTTGTATTTTGCTGGCAAGAACTCCAACATATTTTTCTCACTTGAAAAATTATAATGCTCATCAAAAAAAGAAATTCCTTGCATAAGAACTCTCTCAATAACACTTGGAAGTTCAAAAATATCTCTCCAATATAGTTCATCAGACCCGCCATCGCGTATAAAGCCAGCTCTGTCCTGAATAAAGCATGGTGTATATTCCGCAAACTCTGGAAGCATATTGAGTTCGCATCTAATTTCTTCAAAAAATACTGAAGATGTATAAATTTGACGACCTAATATTTTCTTGCACAGCAACATTGTTTTTTTGTTATTTAAATAAACACCAGGAAAAACAGTAACTTCGCCGCGAGATCCTACTCGACGGAATCCAAGTCCAGGCCCCACTATAAGAGTCGTATGTTTTAACGATTTATTTTTGAATTGCTCTGATGAAAATTCCCAATTCTCAAATTTATTAGCGATCTCTTTACATAACGCAAGAACTTCGCCTTTTAACGTCGCCATTTTTATTCCTCACGGTTTGTGAAATACGACTACTGGGATCTGGGGTTTCAAGTTCAGTAATCCTGCTTCTAGCGCTCGCCTTTTCCCAACGGCAGTCGCGTTACCCTTCTCGATCTCTGGATACACTGCTTTTTGTCTTTCGCTAAGGGGCGATCCACCTGTTTTCACCTCAATCACTAATTGTCCTGCTGCGCTTAATGTCACGGTACTAACGGGCTTCCCTGATGAATCCAGTAACGGATTTCTATTAATATCCTGAGCAACAAATCCTGATGGAACTTTCACGATTTGGTTAGAGGCCCCACGAACAATGGTACAGTCTGCGACACAACGAACATTAGAATCACTTTTGTAAGAAACATGACGAGTTACCGACATCCCTTGTTTATTTAACTCGACAATTACTTCCTGTTCTGCATCTTCTCCATTTTTATTATTAACCGCTATCTGGGTTTGTTTTTGTCCTTCCAAAACTTTCCCGTCTGTCAACTCTCTCCCGAGTTCTGTCGCTTTAATTAAGGCGGAAGAAGAATCACCAGTTGCTCCATCCTCGACGCTGCCTCGAAAGTTAGCCGGCTGGCGCGTACCGTCATCATTGAACACATACTTAACGCGTGTGTCGTTATCTATATATACGAAGTTTCCGTCATTATCTTTTAGACCAGCAGAAGTGTATCCTGGCTTATAGGGTTCGGAACGTGGGTCTATTATCCTTTCATCAGGCATAGATGCCGACACGTATACAGAAGTCTCCTTTCCTTCTTCGGAAGTTTCACTGTTCTTATTCGAAGAAGAGTTTTCTTCTAAATTACCTTCCGGTTCATGACCTTCATTGTACTGCTGAATAGCTGAAGCGTATCCGGCCCCGCTGAGGGCATTGACTGTCGTATCGCCACCGGAAGCCGCGCCGGCCGCTGCGCCCACGCCTGCTCCAATGACGTTGCTCAGCACATTCTCGATCACACGCTGGCCGTCTGCATCATCCGTCATGGACCGGGCAATGGAGTCAGCCCACTGGCGCGTAGCAATCGTGGCGACGTCACCCGCCGCCGTGCTGGCAGCCACCGAGCCGATATTTCCTCCAGCAAGACCCGCTATCAGCGCATTGCCCGCTGTCTCGATGCCAATGCGTCCCCAGGCATTTGAAACGTCTTTCGTTCCAAACCCGGCAACATGAGCGTCATCCAGTGCATCCGAAACCATTCCCCCGACCTGTCCCACGACCTGCGAT
Organism: Komagataeibacter xylinus NBRC 15237; assembly: GCF_001571345.1. Lineage (GTDB taxonomy): Bacteria > Pseudomonadota > Alphaproteobacteria > Acetobacterales > Acetobacteraceae > Komagataeibacter > Komagataeibacter xylinus. Next base: position 3,447 of record NZ_BCTP01000036.1, read on the forward strand.
CCGACCTGCTGGATCTGCAGGTCGTTCTGCATCTGCTGGGCGTCAAAGCTGTTGGTCAGCGGATGGCTGGACGTGGAGGGCGAGCGGGAGAGGTCGCCACTGGTGCTGCCGGCTGCGATCTGCACGTTCGACCCGATGGCCGACTGCGTGACCGAACTGGCATCCTTACGGGTCGCGGCCCCCAGCAGGCCACCGGCATTGGCCGCCATGCCCGCGCCAATCGCCGTCATCGTCCCGCCCGTGCCACCGCCCGTAGCCCCTTCGGGATTCATGACGTTGGCCTGGTAGCCCATCGTCTTCGCCGTGGCGTCGGCATGGTTGGCGATGTCATTGGCCACCAGCGTGCCCGTGGAGAGCTGGTTGAGCGCGGCTGCCGCCGTGCTTTCGATCACCCCCCCGTTCAGGGTCGTCGTGCCACTCGCCGTGACATCAAGACCGCCGCTGCCCGCATACAGCCCGGACTGCGTCGCCTCGGTCGAGGCATAGCTGTCCTTGACGGTCGTGTGACTGAAACTCGCGCTGCCCCCGATGTCCCCCGCGCCCCAGACCGGAACCGAGAAACTGGCGTCCACACCCGTGGTCTTCGAATTATAGTTCGACGTATCCTGTGCCGTGGTGATGGTCAGGTCTTTGCTGGCGACATCAATCGATTTCCCGCTGATCTCCGCCCCGTTCAGGGTTGTCGTGCCGGTCGCGTTGGCAATGGTGACGGTGTCCGTGCCGCTGACCGTGCTGTCCACCGCCGTGCTGGACGCGGCATTGGTGTTGGTCTTCGAGAAGCCGAACTGCCCCTCGATGCTGACCCCGGCCCCCTTCGTGCCGATGCTGGCCGAGGCCCCCACGCTGGCCGAGATCGACTTCGAACTGGCGACCTCGTGCGTCGTGTCATACCCCGCCTGCAGCGTGACCGCGCCCGGTGCCGTCAGGCTCACGTCCTGGCCCGAAAGCTGGGACGCCGTCGCCACGATATTGCCCGACTGGCTGTCGGTCGGCACGCCGCCTGTCGCGGTTACGGCCAGCGTATTGCCCGCCGCCGCCGTCGAACCCTGCACCGTGCCCGTCGTCAGCGTCGTGCTCGACTTCTCGAGGTCAAAGCCGATATTCGACTGCACCGCAATCAGGTCGATATTGCCCTTGGCGGTGTCGCCTTTCTCGAACAGGCTGGAAACGGACTTGACCTGTTTTGACGCCTCCAGACCGACCTGGGCGCCCATGCCCGCCGCCGCTGCACCGTCCAGCCCGGCGAGACGCCCGCTATCCTTGCCACTCGCCTGGGAGGCTGACAGGGCAATATCCACCATCTGCCCCACGACGGAGTTCGGATCGAGGCCGGTCGTCTGCCCGATGAACAGCGACTTGTGCGTCTGGGTCTGGGTGGCGACATCCTCAAGCGCATTGAACGACACCGACGATCCTGTGACCGTCGCATCCTTCGCCGCCCCGAGGTCGGATCCGTTGATCGTGACCGGCCCGTTTGCCGTGATGCTCAGGTTGCCCCCGGTCGACGCGATCTCGCTGGGGGTCCAGCTGGTCTGGGAATAGCTGTCGGTATCGGTCGTCTTGCCAAAACCAATCTTGGCAGAAGCCCCGCTGGTGCCAAGGAACAGCCCGGACGATTTCTGCTCATAGAAGGCATTGGCCGTATCCTTCAGGGCGTTTTCCGTGACTTTTCCACCGGCCTGGAGCGTGACATTGCCGCCGCCTGCAACCGTACCCGCCACGGACATGTCCCTGCCCGAGACCATGGTGACGTTGTCATTGGCCGCCACCGTGCTGCCGACCTGGTCGGTGGAACTCTCGCTCGAGGTCGTGGTGGTCTTGTTGAGGAAGCCGTGCTCGACGGTGCGGGTATAGGAGGACTGGCTGTCGGTGACCGCGTTGAGGTTCACGTTGCCCGTCGCCATCAGCGTGGCCGACTTCCCGGCCGCGACCGTGGCGCCCGCCAGGGTGAGGTCGCCGCCGAGGGCGGCCGCCGTCAGGTTCCCGCCCGTGCTGATCGACGCTCCGAAATTCTCCGTCTCGGCCGCGCGGTGGCTGTAATCATGCTGCTCGATGTCCTGCGACGCACTCGCCGCAACCGAACCCAGCGTGATCCCCTGCCCTGCCACAAGCGTGGTATCGCCCAGCGCGCTGAGCGACCCGCCATCAAACGTAATGTCCTTCGCCGCATAGATCTGGGCATCGCCCCCCGAGGTGATGGTACCCTGCGCGCCCAGCGACTGCGCCTTCCCGCCATCGACCATGAAGGTATTGAGCTGGTCCTCGTTGACGACCGAGCCGTTCAGCGCCGCCAGCGCCACGCTGCCGCCCGACAGCGTCCCGCCCGCATTCACGATATCCCCGCTGGTCGCGGTCAGCGACAGCGCGTTGCTGGCGTTGATCGTGCCGGTATTGTTGATGCTCGAGCCGGTCAGCGACACGTTGGTCGCCGAGATCTCCGCCCCGTCCGTAAGCGTCGCCTGGCCCGGCGCCAGATACAGCTTCGGCGCCAGCACACTGCGCCCGTCCACCGTCTCGGGCACATACCAGACAATGTTCTGCGTCAGCGCCGCCTGCTGGCTGGCCGTCAGCGCTGCGCCAAAGGTCAGGTCAAGCGCGTTGGATTCCGAGACCGCGTTGTTGAGCAGCAGTTCCATCTGCTCGTTGGCCGTCTCGTAGCTGCTGCCAAGGAAAGTCTGGCCCGTCGACGCCACGATCTGCTGCTGGATGAACTCGGTATCGAAATACGAATCCCCCAGGAATTCGTAATCCGCCGTGTTGTCGCCCAGCCGGTTGACCAGGTACTGCGAGCCGTAGAAGCCGCTGAAGGTCGCGTATTTCGGGTTGGTCTCGATCAGGTAATGCGCGCTGGGGTCCGGATCGGCGATGAACAGCGCGCTGCCGCCGGGAATGGCCGAGATCACCGCCGGGATGGTCGGGTCGCTGCTGGTGGCAAATCCTGGCAGCGTCATCGCGGCTTCCTGGGCCGTCGCCGACGCCTTCACCTGCGCGGTCTCGACCCCCTGATAGGCCAGGGTGCCACCCGCCGTGGCGGGCGCCCCCGCACCGCTCCGCGTACCGGCCGCCCCCGCGACCCCGGTGCTCACATCCGCCAGGGCCGCCGTCGCCCCGCCGTTCAGAGCGGCGTCAGCCGCAACCCCGGACGCAGACGAAGCAGCGGCCACCGGAGACAGGCCGCCCGGCGTCTCGCCGGTATAGCTTGTATATTCACTGGAACTCGCATTGGCGATTTCCGTCTGGTTGTTGATCGTGCCCGTGAAGGTGCCCGTGATATTGTCTTTTGCGACGATGGTGCCGGTCGGGCCGTAATAGGTCTCGCTCGAACCCCATTTTTCCTTGGGCTGCGGCGCCGGATCCCAATGGCTACCTATACCCAGAAAATGATGGACATGATGAGCATATGTAGCAGCCCCGGTGAAAGCTGGATCGGACTGGCTGCTCCAGGTGCACCCCCAGTAATTCTTGCACGTAACGTAAAAGGCGTGCTGGACGGCGTAGCCGATATTGTCGAGGCTGCCCCCGCTGAGGTTGATGTCGCGCCCCGCCGCGATATGGCTGGCGTCATTGACGATGCCACCCGTCGTGGTGATGTCGACATCACGCCCGGCCGAGATCAGGGAGGCGGCATTATTGAGGGTCGCCTTTCCCCCTTCCTCCTCGACATAGATCGTGCCCCCGTTGGAGTGGCCGACAAGCTGACCCGTGCCCTGCACGCCGGTCGCCGTGTCCAGCAGGCCTGCCGGCACGGGAATATCGACATTGCTGCCGCCGCCATAACTATGGCTCCACAGAACGGTACTGGCGACAACCGTCACCCCACCCAGGACATCATTGGTGACCGTGCCAGCGTTGATCAGGACATCCCCGCTGGCGCTGTCAGCAACAATTTCGCCGGAACGGTTGAACACGGCGGTGGCCGCCCCGCTGGCGCCATTGCCGATCCCGATCGACCCGTTATCCGAAAGGATGGCCCCGAGCTGGTTGGTCAGGGTGCCGGGCAGGTCCAGGGCCACACCGGCCACACCATCAATGAGGCCGGTATTGGTGATTGCTCCGCCCGAGGAGACGTCCAGGACGCCGCCTTCGGCCATCAGGGCGCCGTTATTGGTGACCGATGCCGCCGTGATGGTGGCATTGCCCCCGGCCAGCACGCCGCCACCGGCCTCGGCCGTATAGTCGCCCCCGACCCGCAGCAGCGTATCGCCACCGGACTGGAACAGCATGCCACTGTCGAGGTCCCCCGTGAGCGTCACGGCCAGCGCGTTCCCCGCGACCAGCTGCGCAGCACCACCGAGCGAGGTCGCATCAAGCGAGAGATTGCCCGCCGCCTGCACCACGCCGTCCGTATCGCTGAACCCGGTCATGGCGCCGCCGCCGGCATTTGCAAGCGACAGGGTATTCTGGCCGGTGCGTTCGATCACGCTGCCGCCGTCATTGTCCAGCCCGCCCGCCACCAGGGTCAGGTCGCCCCATGACTGCAGCGTGCCGCCCGCGTTATTGATGCTGGCGGCAGCCTGCGTGCCGCCGGCGGAGACCAGCAGGCTGCCATCGGCCGCGTTGACCAGGCCGCCCGACCCGTTGGTCAGGCTGTCGGCAACCAGCGTGATATCCTGGCCCGCCTGAAGCGCGCCGCCATCATTGGCAAGCTGCGCCATCGCACCGCCGCCTGCATTGCGGACATCCAGCGTGCCGCCGGTGCTGACGATCCGGCCGGCGCTGGTGTTATCGAGCGACGCCGCCGCCAGCACGACATTGCCCGCACCCTGGATCGCACCGCCTTCATTGCCCACCGCGCCGGTCGTGGTGACGCTCACGGTGCCCGCACCCGAGATGACCGCGCCGGATGTGTTGGTCAGGCTGGCCCCCGAAAGGGCGACCGCGCCATTGCCCCCGATCCGTCCATCGGTATCGTCGATCGCGCCGCCACTCTTCAGTGTCACGCCCTGCGTGCCGTAGACCAGGCCGGAATTCGACACGGAGCCGGACAGGGTCGCGTTCATCTGGTCGGACGCCACCAGCGTCCCGGTATTGGCAAGGGAGGCCGCGTTGAGGTCCACCAGGCCAGCCAGCGCACCGATCTCGCCGCTATTGGTCACGCCCTGCGCCGCAAGGGTGACATCCCCCTGCGAGACGAGCGTGCCACCATTGGCCAGGGCCGCCTGCGTCGTGACATCAAGGGTGGCGCCACGGCCTTCGGCCTCGATCCGCCCGACATTGGACAGGCCATCACCGCTGCCCGTTCCGGTCAGGACGAGGGCGAGCACGCCGTTTTCGGTCGCCACCAACCCGCTGGAGGCGGTCGTCAGGCCAGCGGCCGTAAGGCCCAGCCCCTGCCCGCCCACCAGCGTGCCCGCAACACCCATGTCGCCCGCCGCCACCACGGACAGGTCCTGCCCGGCACTCATGACGCCCGTGGCATCATCGGACCAGGTCCCCGTCACCAGCGACAGGTTTCCGGCCGCCTTGACCGCGCCACCGGCGTTCGAGAAGGCCAGGGCGGATGCGGGTGCGCTGTCGGCATCCAGCGCGATGTTGCCATCGAGTGCGAGGATGCGGCCATTGTCATTGCCGATCGTCTCGGCCGCGACCGAGACACTCCCGGCCGCCTGGATGATGCCGCCCGACGAGTTGTCCAGTGTCGCCATCAATGTGGCGGGAGCCCCTGCGGAGAGCGTGACGTTGCCGCCCACGCTGACCAGGGTGCCGGCAGTGTTGGCGAGGCTGGCCGCCGCAATGGTCAGGTTGCCACCCGCCTGCACCGCGCCGCCGCGGTTATCAAGGGCGGTCAGCGGCGTCGTGGCATCGCCATTGCGGATCCCGATGGCGCCTCCCGCGAGGATCGTGCCGGCTTCGTTATCGAGACCTGCGGTGGAAAGCGCGAGGCTGGTGCCGGCCTGGATCGTGCCATTGTCATTGGCGACCTGTGCCGCCGTCATGGCCAGCGCGCCCGCAGCCCCCGTGCCGATGGTCCCGCCCTGATTGGACGTTGTGCCCCCTGACCCAAGCGTCAGTCCGGTCGCGCCATACAGCGTGCCGGTATTGATCAGGTCATCCGTCGTGGACACGTCAAGCCCTGCCGCAGTTGCGATCAGGCCGCTATTGGTCAGGTCGGTCGCCACAAGCGCGCTACTTCCCCCGAGGGAAGCAATCTCACCGCCATTGAGCATGAGGCCGTCGGCGTCGACGCTCTGGTTCCCCTGCGAGATGATCGTACCCGTGTTGGCAAGCGACGTCGCATCAACCTTCAGGATACCGGCGGCATCCGCGTCCTCGATGGCGCCAGCGTTGGACAGGGCGGGCGATGCCGCATTCCCATGGACGGTAATCGTCGTGTCACCGGCAAGGGCGCCAATGGTGCCCTGCGCGCCATTGACCAGGCTGGCCGCCGAAAGGCTTAGCCCGTCACCTGCCGTGATCGCCCCTTCGTTATCGGCCGCCCCCGTGACCGACAGGTCAAGCGCGGTTCCTGCCTGAAGGGCAGCCGATGTGTCGCTGGCATACTGGCCGGTCGCAAGCGTCAGCGCGCCACCCGCCTGGACCGCGCCATCCGTATTGGTGAACAGCCCCTGCCCCGACCCGTTATCGGTGATGGCAACAGAACCGGTTTTCCCGACCAGGCCACCGGATGTATTGTCAACGCTCACCGCGCTGATCGTGAGGTCATTGCTGGCCTCGACCAGGCCCGATGCGTTCGTCAGGTAGTCAAGGGCCGCACCCGTCGCATCGCGTGCAAGGGTGACGGATGTCCCGCCCAGCACTGTCCCGCCAGTATTGTCGAGCGCGGTCGTCACGATGGACATGAGGGCGGCTGCCTGCAGCCAGCCGTTATTGTTGGCGACACTGGCGGCATCGATGTTCAGGCCACCACCCGTCGCGATGATTTTGCCCCCGGTATTGTCGAGGCTGGCGGCGGCAAGCTGCACCACGCCCGTATCACTGCCAAGCTGTCCGCCCCTGTTGGACAGGGCGCCACCCGCCGCAAGGCTCAGGCCGCCTGCCCCATATAATGTACCCGTATTGGTCACCTTACCCGCCGTGCGCACGCCAAGCGTGCCGGCGGCAAGGATGCTGTCACTGTTGGCCAGCGTGGCGGCGTCGATCGTCAGGCTGCCCGATGCCGACTGGGATTTTATGATCCCCGTATTGGCCAGACCACCAGTCCCCGCCGCGTTGAGGGTAAGGTTGCCCGCGGTGGCAACCAGCAGGGCGGATGCCCCGTTGGCGATGTGGTCCGCCGTCACGGTCACGCCCGTGCCGCCACCCAGCGTGCCTTCGTTATCGACCGCCCCCGTGGCGGTGACGGCAAGGGCCTGCTGCGCCGTCAGCGAAGCCGTGGTGTCGGATGTATAGCTGGCCAGTGCAGCAGTCAGGCTGCCACCTGCCTGGATGGCCCCGCCATTATTGGTGACGCCCTGCGCTGACAGCGTCATGTCACCCGACTGGTCGAGGATCTTCCCGCCCGTATTATCCAGCGCCCCCACGGCGGCAATCGAGGCCAGCCCGGTCGTGCTCGATATCTGGCCACCGGCATTGGACAGCGTGCTGCCGCTGGCGAGCGTCAGACCCGTCCGGGCTGCGATCGTACCGGTATTGGCAAGCGACCCTGCCCGGGCGGACAGGGCGCCACCGGATGCGCCGATGCCACCACTGTTATCGAGCGCACCGGTCGCAGAAAGCGACAGCGCGCCAGCCCCGGCCGTCACCGTCCCGCTATTGCCGATCGCAGCCGCCCGGGCGGCCAGGGTCGTACCGCCGCCAATGGTCCCGCTGTTATTCAGGGCGCCGCCTGCCGCCAGCTGCATCCCGCCACCTGACTGCAGCGTCCCCGCGTTGCTGACCTGCCCGCCCACCTGCGCCTGCAGGTTGCCCGAAGCCGCCATGGAACCGTTGAGCACAAGGTCGCCGGCATCGGTCAGCGTCATGTCCCCGGCATTGGCCGCCATGGTGCCGTCAACACGCACGCCGGCGCCGGCCTCGTTGACCACCATGTAGATCCGGTTGGCGTACATCCCGCCAAGGGCCGCCGTATCAATCGCGAATTCCGGGGCGGCCGTGCCGTCGGACGCCAGCGGATGGGCCGTGTTGGTGCCGTAATCGACCCGGTTGCGCCCGGCCACGATAGTGGCCGTCTCCGCATTGACCTGCGCCTTGAGCGTCACCGAGCGCGACAGGATGTCGAGCACCGGCACGGTGGTGAAGTCCCCGCCCTTCCCCTCGAAGGTGATGGTGCCGCCCCGGACGACGATATCCTTCAGGTTGCCGCTGGCATCCATCTCCGGCGTGCCGGTGGCAAGGGTCACATGGGCGGTGTTGATGAACCCGCATCCCGCACAGGTGATGCCGTTGGGGTTGGCCACCACCACCGAGGCCTGGTGCCCCGCCACTTCCGTATAGCCCAGCATCTGTGTCGGCAGGTTGCCGGTCACCTCGTTGAGGATCAGGCTGGCGGCATGGCCGTCAAGATTGGTGTTGCCATACACCACGCCCCCGATCTTCGTCTCGGTCGCCGTGGTGGCGTTGTTCAGGATCACGCCGCTTTCGGGCACGCCATACTGGATGAAGTCATTATGCGACACGCCCGCCGCGTTGGGGGTGGCGATATTGACCTGGTCGATGCCGTTCTGGGTCTTGTCCAGCGTCGGCTCGGGGCCGCCGGCATGGGGATCGACCACGATCTGCGGCTCCGCCTGCTGGGCGGATGCGGCGGACACGGTCGAGGCCAGGAACAGGGAGGCGGCGGCAAGGACATGCACGCAGCGCTGAAGACGTGACGGACCCGGAATGATATCGGGTGCGGCAACCCTGCGGGGCGTCTTCATCATATCTTCGCTCCAACCTGAAACAGCGGGATCAGCCCTTCCGAGGGAAGCGGGCCGGTATACATGGAGTGGGTCAGGGAGACGTTCCAGAAGAACGGCCCCGTGGTCTTGCGCAGCCCCAGGCCGCCGCCCGCCATCTCGCCACCCCGCAGCGCGGGCGGCGTCGAGGACGAGGCAAAGCCCGCGCGCACGACGCCGACATCAAGGGCGGCATAAAACTGGGTGCCCTCGATGACGTGGCGGCAGATGAAGGCGAACTTCCCGCACTTCAGGCCCTTCGTGGGCAGCTGCCACGAGAAGTCGTTGCGCATGTAGCCGCCGTCATTGCCCAGCAGGACCTGCTCGAGGAAGCCGCGCACGGTATACGGGCCACCGGCCTGCAGTTCATTGGTGGGGAACTGGTCGCGCGTGCTGTATTCGCCATGCAGCGTGGTGTGCCACAACACGCCGCGCGCAAGCGGCTTGTAGCCGTCGATATCCAGCGAGGGCTTGAGGTAGGAGGAATGCGGGTCCTGCCAGCCGGGACGGGTGAAGTTCGACCACGTGCCCGCGCCATCCACCGCGACCTTGAGGCCGCCGGTGATGTACCACACCCCGCCCCAGCCCTTGAGCGATTCACTGACCTGCACGTTGACGAAAGCCTGCCGCGCCGTCTCGGTGTCGATCACCGTATGGTTGATCTCCGAGCCGAACGACTTGCGCTCGTAGCTGGCCTGGAAGGTGGTCACGCCGATGCGGTTGCGCAGCAGCACGCGCGAGATGCCAAGGCGCCAGTCACGACGGCTGCCGCCCAGGTGGTAGACATCGGTCAGGGCCAGCAGGGGATAGTCGTCCTGCGAGCGCCACCATGACCCGAACACGGTCCAGTAGCCGAACGGGATCGACCCGTTGACCGACAGGTAGGACGTGCCCCGCTGCCCGGCGTGGCCAACAAGCGAGTGGTCATATTCCACCGACCACAGGTCCAGCAGCCCCAGCGGGTTTTCCGCCGTGAGCATGGCATGGCCCGTCTCCTGCCCGGTAATCTGCTGGCCGTAATTGTCGAACCAGACCTGGCCGTGCAGCACGCCACGCTTTGGCGCGGTGACCACCACGGTGGACGCACCTGCCCTGCCGCCGGGGGCGATGCGCACGCGCGCGCCCCAGTGGCTCAGCCGGTTCATGTCCTCGATCCCCTGTTCCAGGTCCCGCAGGTTGAGGATCTTCCCGTGCAGCCCGGGGAAGGCCATGACGGTCGCCAGCCGGGCCGGGCGGCCCTGTAACTGGATACCCGCCAGTTTCCCTTCGATCACCACAATCCGCAGGTGCCCGCTGGAGAGCTTCTGCTCGGGCAGGTAGGCCCGCGAGGTGATGAAACCCTGGCGGATATAGGCGGCATTGAGCGCGTTGATCAGTCCGTTGAGATCGCGCACCGACATGCAGGTGCCGACATGGGGACCGGTGATCGCATCGCTCAAAGCGCGCGACAGGTGCTGCGCGCCTTCGACCGTGATGTCATGCACCGTAACACAGGTTTTTGATGCCTGTGGCAGGGCAGACGGCTTCTGGACCTGAATGTCGTTTGACGGTGGCGGCAGCGCGTCAAGCTGCTCCTGGTGCTGCTCGAAGCGCTGGAACTGGTCCTGCGACGAGCCCGGCCCCGCCGGCATCACGCCGCCGGGCAGGCCCGGCACCTGGGCCATGGCCACACCGGGCAGCGCCATCATGGCCGCCGCCGCCCCAAACTGCCAGCGCATCACGCGCATTCCGGATTATGCCGCCGGCTTCAGGCAGGCGCTTTCTGGCTGGACCAGGTCTCGATTGCGCCAAAGGCGTCGGAGAAATGGCTCATGTCGTAATTGATCGTGACCGTGCCGCCGCCCTGCGCGGGCACGCGGCTGACGCGGATGTGGCCGGTCTTGCCCGCCTTCAGTGCCGCAATCATGGCGGGCGTCGCCTGCAGCGTCGACAGGCAGCCCGATGCGTTGCACACCAGATAGGGCAGGCTGACCGGCTTGCCGTTATCCATCGACAGGGTGGCAGGCTTCGTGAGGTCGAAGCCCAGCGGGGTCATGACGCTCAGCTCGTAGGGGCGCGCGGTAATCGCCACCCTGTCGGTCGCGGCCCGGGCGACGATCACCATGCCCAGTGGCACGGCCTTGCCCTGCTGCTGCATGCTCAGCTGCTGGGCCGCCACGCACAGCGAAGCCGCGCGTGTCGCGGGCGCGTAGGTGCAGTTGGCCTGCCAGGCGTCAAAAGTCTGCTGCGTGGTGATCGGCGAAGGCTGGGCCGGGGCCTGCGGAGAAGCAGGTGCCCCTTTCGCGGGCGATGGCGCGGCAGACGGGGCCGGGACCGCTGCCGTTCCCGCAGCATGGGATACGCCCGTCAGGGCCGCAGAAAAAAGAAAAGCACAAGCCACGGCCCTGAACTGCATCAGTACCTCCGAACGGTCAGCCTGACCGGCGATCACCGGTCGGTCCTGTATTGAATGGAACGTCGCCCTGAAAACGACATATTTCGTCATTCATGGATACAGTTTGACATGGAAGGCAGCAACAGAAGAATTCATTCAACTTGCGACTGAATAATGGCCTGTTTCATACATTTTATACCAAATTCCCCTGATATAATCAGGGAGATCGGCTGGCATCCGTTCCGTATTATTATACAGAATAACAGTTATTTACATAAATACCAAAACGCCATGGTACCCGGGAGACGCGCAAACGGCTCCGTGGAGAGCCATGCCCCCGAACCACGACCCCCGGCACCCACGTCGGCACAGCAGACGGGTAGTGTCGCCAGGCGGGCTGTGATATCCTGAAACAGGCGCGTGATAACGCCTTTTGCACTGAGGCGGCCTCCTTGTCAGGTGGCCTGCCAAATACAACACCCGGACCTATGTCCAGCGGTGAACGGGGAGATCTGTTCATCGTTGTGGAAATAGGCAGGGCGTGGCTATGCCTCATGCAAACACGTTATCACCCGCCCGACGCCAGGGCGGGTAGGAGGCGCATGCCTGTCATTCGTCCTTCCCCGGCTGTCGTCACAGGACAGGCGTGAGAAAGGGAGGAATGCATGACGGTTACACAGAACAGGCCGACCCATGAAATCATGGATACGGACGCCATGATGGTGGCCTTCCTGCGCGAATACGGGCTGCCGGGCGCCAGGGAACGGGCGCGCCATCACATTGGCCGGTGCGTCGAGGCTGGCCTTGAGGATGATGCCGCATTCTGGATGCGTGTCAGCAACCAGCTCGAAACCCTGGCCTCCTCGGATTATGGTCCAGGAGCCCTTTTCATGTCTTCCGGACCGATCAGCCCGACTGCCACGCGACCTGGCTGATGCACCTTACCCTGCGTACCGACTACGCCTTTCGCGTACTGATCCATCTGGCCCGCCACGGACACACACAAAACCGCATGACGGTCCGGCACATCGCCGAGCGGCACAATGTCTCCCACAACCATCTTGTGAAGGTCGTCAACGACCTGTGCCATCATGGTATCCTGGTGGGAACCCGGGGCCGGAATGGTGGCGTCAGGCTGGCCCGGTCCCCGAAAGACATCAATGTCGAGCATGTCATCCGCCTCATGGAAACCGAAGGTGAGGTCATGACCGGCTGTGCGCCACTTCAGGGCAGACCCTGCATCCTGGCAGATACCTGCCGTCTCCGTCACCTGACCAGACAGGCAACCGATGCTTTCATGGCCGTCCTGAACGGCATGAGCGTGCATGATCTCCTGTCCTGACAGGACGCAGCGGCCGGCATGTGGCCGCTACGTCCTGACGTCTTATCGGTTGCTGTCGAAGTCGTGCGCTTCGATCCATCCTTTATTCGTCTGGATCAGATCGGCACGTTGTTCATGATCGGGGTCGAGATCCCTTTTCAGGGAGGGCCATGCGTCTTGAACGGCCTGGTTTTTCGCCCAGTCCGGCACATCGACCGCCTTGGTGGTAAACACGGCTTCCGACATCTTGCCCCCGCCAAAGGGCACATTACCGGGTTCAGAGAAATGCTTGATGGATACGACCTGCTGATGCCCGGCACAGAAAGCCCGATGCTTCACAAGCGCCGCTTTCCCCTTGTCCGTGAGGGAATATATCTTTTCCGGCACGGTTTCCTTTTTGCCCCAGGTGTCCACTTCTTTCGTCGTGTCCTCGCGCTTTAGAAGCCCGGTATCTACCAGCACGTCAAAGGGGTGGATTGCCTGCTGATTGCGTCGGTCCACATCCTGCCGGAATGCTTCATCGGCATTGGGTGGGGCAACCTCTGGATCTATGGTCGCCGGGAAATCACCGTCAAAGCCCATATCGTCCCCGACGATAATGCACTTCTTTGCCAGATGCTCATTGATCGCCTTTGTGAAATTGGCGTCATTGGCTTCCTTGGGATCATTACAGCCCGACAGGAAGATTGCCGGGATAACAGCCAAGGCGAAAAGGTGTGACCTCATACGGGAGCCTTTTGTAAATACACGATGGCAACAATGTGGCGAGACAGTTTGACCATTTCAGGGCAGCGCCTTCCCCTGCCAGCCTGATCTTCTCTGGTCCGGTCATGAACGATTGCCCGACAGATCAGGTCTTTATGGGTAGGCGTAATGTCAGTCCTCGGTATGTCTATGGGTCGTAGTCGAGAAGACCGTCAGGTCGCAAAACGGTTGGTCTGTCCAATACGGTTGTCAGGGCCACGTTCGTCCTACGACCCATCGGGTCGGATGGTCAGGACACAGGGCTGGTCCACCTTCGTCTCGTTGGCCCTTTTCTGGCAGGCGGCGATCCGGTCCTGACTGGCATCCACAAGCCGGTTGGCCCGGACCATATGCCGCAGGCTTTCGGGATTGTCGGCCTCCATCATCAACGCACCGGATTCCCACCGATCCTGTCCGCCCACGATAAAGGAGGCCACGCGCGTCCCCAGTGATGACGGCAGGAGATAGGTCAGGATAGGCGAGAACCCGATCCCGACAGCCAGACAGGCCAGCCCGACCTTCAGCACCCACCAGTTCTGACGGTCCTGGGTGCGCGCCTGCCCGACAATGTCGGTCAGCTGCTGCCGCTCCACCTGCACCGCACGGATCGCGGTATGAAAGGCAGCCTGCATGTCCTGACTGACAGAAAGCCCTGCCTGGCGTACCCCCTGCCCATAGGCCTGCGGCGTCATCTTCAGCATCGGACTGGCCTCGATCGCCTTCATGCGCGCGCCCACTTCATTCAGGGCTTTCACCAGTCTGGCCAGGTCCGGTGTGTAGTCTGGCGGCCGGTTGTCCCGCCATGCCTGGGGCAGCGCTTCCACGCTGCGCCGGAGCACCGTCATTTCGGCGCACAGATCCTCAAAGGCGCGCGCCGCCGGGTCTGTCTCGCTCATGATGGAAACATCCCCTCATTCAGATTCAGTTTTCCGGCACGTCCAGACGATCATCGTCCCTGATCTGCCCCTTTGTTCCGATCCGCTCCAGAAGAGCTTTGGCACGAGCAGGCGTGGTCCGTGTCGCCCGTGCGGAAAAATACCGTTCCGCTTCTGCCTGCCCACCCAGACGGGCCGCGACAGCCGTCGCAACAAAAAGGTTCATGCTGACACCTGAAAGCGCCGCCTGACGCGTTGCGGCTTCCCGCATATCTTCCGGAAGCCGAAGCTGGATTTTACTGCTACTCATCCTCTCATCCTTCGCAAAAGAACACCTGGCCGCACTGCTGGAATACCGAACCGTGATACAGCCCGCTGCATGTCTTTCAGATTGAACGTGGCAATCGCATCCGCATTCCCGTTGATCGCTGTCTCAACCACAAGTTCATCATCACCATGCGCACCTGTCGGTCGCCACCTGTAATCAAAAGAAACCGGCACGCAGCACCCTGCAAGTCCATCAAGAACCTCCAGAACTTCATCCCCCTGAACGCCCATTCGGAAAAGGTTTTCAGAACGACGCAACACCGCCTCGTATTCGACCAGGAGGGTCGTGGAGAGCAGCAGACTGAAATTCCTATCCAAGGCCCCCAGCAAAAGCTGCCGGGACGCTCCGTCCGGTGACATGAATCCCGAAAGAACAACATCCGTATCAAGAACAACGCGCATAGTGACATCATATATGACGTCACTGCTTAACGTAAATCAAAATCTCCTACATCCCCATATCCATATCCCGCCCCCTGGAGCGCGACAGCGAGCGCGTGCGCTGCGGCTGCAATCCATGATCGAGCGTCGATCCCTTCCGGACGCCCAGTTCGTGCCCCTTCCGCCGCAGGAGGGACTCAAGCTGCGCGTCCCGCTTCAGCTCCCTGAGCGCCACACCCTGCTGCTCGCGGCTCAGCCCGTCCCACGCCTTCACGAACCGCGCCGCCCGCAACTCGGGGGAATGCCGCACCTTGTCCTCGTGTTCCAGCCCCTCGACCAGCCTGCGCGCCCGTGCCGGCCCTTCCAGCCCGTACAGGGCCTGCCGGATCTCCGGCTCATGCTTCACGGCGGTTTCCAGAGCGATCACCGCCCCGGGCCGTAGCCGTTCCAGGGCCGTGCTGGCGTCAAGCCATGCCTTCTTCTGGTGCTCCAGCACCGGTAGGTCCTGCTCCACCATGCGCCCGATGTCCCGCACCGCCCGCGCATACTGCTCCACCGCCTGGTGGAGCGGATCACCACCCGGCACAAACCCGCCCAGTCCGGCCGGCACCTGCGCGCGCTGCACGCGCGGCAGCCGCAACCCGGCAAAGGGAGAGGCGGGAGCCTCACGCTCAACCCCACTTTCCCCCTTCCCGGCCCCGGCATCCACCCCGGCCGACACGTCTTTTTCCGCCGTCTGGCCACGCCCCCGCACGGACAGGTCCAGCCCGTCGAACATCCCGCGTTTCCGCTGCGCCGGTGCCGGATCTGGCGTATGGACAGCTTCGGCCTGCCTGTCCTTCTGGGGGCCAGAGGCCGTCTCGCTGCGCCCCACCACGATCTCGCTCTCGGGGACATGCAGCCCGCGCCGACGCGCAAACCCGGCATCCCGATCCCGGACATGCGGGTAATCCAGCGTGGTGTCCTTCAGCCGCTCGCGCGACAACCGCTTCACCAGCCCGTCAAGGTCGCCCACATCATCCCGGCCCCAATGAACGGACACGCTCTCCCGGTGCCGTGACAGCGCCACATACGCCCCGTGCCGGTCCATGCTCCCCGTCGCCAGCACATGCGCCCGGTCCACCGTCACACCCTGCGATTTGTGGATGGTGGCCGCATAGCCATGATCCAGCGCGTCATAATCCGCCACCGACACGGATACGACCCGGCCACGCCCGGTCCCACCCGGCCCGTCGAGCTGCACCGACAGCACGAGATCCCCGGCCTCGACCGACCCCGTGATGACCCGCACCGTGCCCAGCGTGCCGTTCTTCACCCCCAGCGCCCGGTCATTGCGCAGGAAGTAGACACGCTCCCCGTCCGCGAACACCCGCTCGCCCTGGGCGGTCGGCACCAGCACATCGTCACCCAGCTCACCCGCGTCCCGCCGGATCTCCCGCGCCGCCTCGTTCAGCGCCCGCACATCGACACGCCGGTGCGCCAGCATGATCTGGCTTTCCTCTGGCGCGGCCTGACGGGCTTCATCCCACCCGGCCACCACCCCGGCCCGCGCCTCTTCCAGCGTGTCATGCCCGCGCACCAGGTCGGCCGCCTCATAGCGTCCCAGCGCCTCACCCGTCCGCCCCGTCGCCAGCTCCTTCGTGGCCGCCTGCTGCCAGCCTTCACGCTGCCGGCGCACGGCTGTGATTTCTACCGACCCGACCCGCTCGGCCACCGCCCGGAACGCGCCACCAGCCTCGATCGCCTGCAACTGCTCGGGATCACCTACCAGCACCACCTTGGCCCCAACACCGCGCGCGGCCGACAGCACCCGCTCCATCTGCCGTGACCCCACCATGCCGGCCTCGTCCACCACCAGCACGTCCCCGCGCTCCAGCCGGTCGAACCCACGCGCCCACGCCCGCTCCAGGGAGGCCAGCGTCCGGCTTTCGATCCCGGACCCCGCTTCCAGACCTTCCGCCGCGATCCCCGACAGCGCCGCCCCGCGCACCCGATACCCGGCCTCTTCCCATGCCGCGCGGGCGATACCCAGCATGGTGCTCTTCCCCGTCCCGGCATACCCGACCACCACGGACAGGTCGCGGGACTTCGTGACCTCGCCTACCGCCAGCGCCTGCTCGTCCCCAAGCCCGTCCCGCGCCATCGCCGCCCGACGCACCGCCAGCGGCACCGCATGCCCCTGGGACTGCCCCATCGCGAGCGACGCTTCTTCCAGACGCTGCTCGACCCCGATCATCGCGCGCGTGGAGAACCGCTCCCGCCCATGCCCGTCTTTCCCAAGGGCGACCAGCTCCGGACATGCCTCCACCCGAACCATGACAGCACTGAACTGTTCTGCGTCCGCCGTGTGCCGGTCCACGAACCGCGCCAGGTCCTGCCGGGTGAATGTGCTCTGCTGTCGGGTCAGCGTCTCCAGCGCCACATGCGGCTCGGCCAGCAACCTTTCGCCATTGCGCCGCGCGATCTCCAGATGGTCGGCAACCCGCTGTGCATCCTCGCCCCGCTCTTCCCGGCGCATCCCGGCTGGACCGATCTTGTTCTGCGGCTCAAGGTCGATCCCCTGTGCGGCAAACGACCGATGATCGATCCGCACATCCAGGTCCAGCTCGGCCAGCCGTTCATTGGCGAGCGACGCCCACCGCTCCCGCCACGTCAGCAGCAGATCCCTGTCATTCCACGAACGCTCTTTCGCACCGAACCCGATGGAAGGCTGATCCTGCGCCAGCCCCAGGCCTTCATGCCGCAACCGTGCCGCAGCAATCAGTCGCGCTGTTCTTCCAGCCGCTGCAAGCGCTTCTCCAGCGTCGAGAGCTTCAGCAGGATGCCACGCTGCGTCTCCCTGATTTCCGTCAATAGACGGATCATGAGCTTGAGCGGATCGTCCTCCCCTTTCTGCTCCATCAGGTCCAGGATCCGGCGTGATGTCGTATGCGCCCCTGCCGCCTCGTTCAGGATGCGGGATTCCGTCTCGTCTTCCATGCACAGCCTCCCCGGTTCTGACTTCGATCCGTCGTGTAGACAGCATCACATGGGCATGGGGCTTCGCCTGTCCATCCTCGCCGATATCCCAATGCACATTGAGATCGGCCACCATGCCGCGTTCCACAAACTGCTCCCGCACGAAATCCCGTGCCAGCGCGATCCCCTGCGCCTGGGTCATTTCGCGCGGGATTGAAAACTCCACCTCGCGGGCAAGCTGGGCATCCTTGCGCTTCTCGATCGCCTCGACCTCGTTCCATAGGGTCGCACGATCGAGAAATCGCTCTGGCGCGCCATCGGGCAGCAGGATCTCGGAATGCACCACGCTGCTCTTGTTGGAAAAGTCATGGTCGCGATCCAGCCGCACGTCATGCAGGCGGGATGCCGCGCGATAGGCCGCCGCCGCCACGGCGCTCCGGCCGGTGGCGCGGCTGATAACCTTTGCATGCAGGTGATAGATCGCCATGAGCACGATCCTATCACACCACTTAAGCGCACGTCACGAAGTGACGTATAAGCGCGCACTCACATTTTACTGCACAACAAGGGTTGATTTGTCTGGATGAGTGACGCGGTTCTCGCCTGTGTGGTAGAGTATGGCACAGATCAGCAGGACAGGGGACCGGAAATGCGCAAGCCACGGGACATTGATGCGGAACTGAAGGCGCTTCAGGAAAAGGCGAAGCAGCTTAAGGCGCAAAGAACCATCCAGCTCGGCGAACTGGTCGAGGCGACGGGAGCCGATACCCTGTCGATCGAGGCGCTGGCCGGGGTGCTGCTTGCGGCTGTCGAACAGGCGGACGGCAAACCCGAAGCCGTTGCGAGGTGGACCGAACGGGGGACGGCGTTCTTTCAGGCCGGCGCAAAAAAGGGCGGCCGGAAAGGAACCGGAAACGATCAGAACGGAGCTTCTGGCGCTTGAAAGACGGATCAGGAAGCAGGAAGCCCTGATCCATCGCCATCAGGCACGAAAGGCACGCACCGACATGCGCGACTGGGCGAAGGCGCGACGGGAACGCACTCATCATCTGATCGAACTGGGCGGCCTGGTCCAGAAGGCGGGACTGGTCGATCTGACAGATGATGACCGCGCCACCCTGCTCGGGACTTTTCTGGATATTGCAGGACAGCTCCAGGGCAGCAATGATACCACTCCGGTTGATCTGAAAACGCGCTGGAGACGCGCGGGGCTTCATGCCTTCGACAGGGACCGGGAACAAGGCTGACGACAAAACACGATCATCCAAAACGGACAGACTGTAATCTCGGCCACAGAACAATTTTACGGCCTGGAAACTGACCACCACAGACACTTCAAGAGGATACCTAATGGCTCCAGAATACCCTTCTCCAGAATGGTTTTCTGATAAGATCAATCGCCATCAATGGATGTGGAATCTGAATGCCCGGTTTGTTTCACGGGCAGCAAAGCGTGTGACCGATACGGACGCTCTGGTCTTGCTCAATGAGGCGATCAATCTGGAAATAGCGGAAACGGCTGCCAATCTTCTACAGGAAGGTGTGCCAGAAAAAATCGTCGCTGATTTCGTTATGGCTTACAGTCAGACACAACGAGAAGAATTACTGGATAATGTCTGCGATTACGCATGGCGGATTTCTGCTCCTGTCGCTGCCACGAAACACGAGGCGATGAAGACATGACCATGACGGACCTTTCCGACGAACGGGCTGCCAAAAGGGATGCAATCCGCAAGGCACGCAACAGCATGAAACCCGCAGTCCCGGCCGATCAGGTCCTTGCTCTTCTGGACGCCGATCTGGCCCGGATTCAAGCCGCCATTGACGCCCTCCCTACGCCTCGTCCCACGGATTGATGAGGGTGATACCGCAGTTGAGGAAATCGCGTATATTCCGTGTCGCAAGGGATGCGCCACGGGACTGCGCGATGGCCGCGATCTGTGCATCAAACTGACTGATGGGTTCTCCGGCGTGCCGGCGTCGGGAGGCGATCTCAGCATAAACACGAGCTGCCTCTCCGTCGAAAGGCAGGATACGGCCGGAGAAATCCTCTTCGAACATGGCACGGGCGGCCGCGATCAGCAGATCCCGTCGTCGTCCTTCCGGCAGCAGTGCCAGCCCATACAGGATCTCGGCCTGGGTAATGGCCGTGATGAAGAGGGTCATCATGGATTGACGGGACATCCAGGCCAGCACCGCCCCGTCAGGCCCGGAGCGCATCAGTTCGGAGAGGATGTTGGTGTCGAGAACGATCACACTCCGAAATCCACGTCCCTGATGGCCTCACGGGACACGGCAGGCAGGTCTACCCCGCCCAGCCTGGCAAAACGCTGGTGAATGGCCTGACCGGCATCTACCCCCTGAGAGACTTCAGCGGAAAGAGCCGAGCGCAGGATATCGCGCACCTCTTCCTCCATGGAACGCCCATGCTGTGCTGCGCGCAGACGAAGCCTGTGCTTGAGACTGTCATCGAGATTGCGGATGGTCATGACGGCCACGGGAACCTCCATTAGGCAATGACAGCATTGTAGTCATTGACTGCGTACTTTGCAATCATCAGGTCGGATTGGGGTATTTGAGGGAAGAGACGAAATCCCGCACCAAGCTGAAAACGGAAGCGCAGATCCAAACTGGCCTGAAAATCCAGACGGAAACAGAACGCGGGAACGATTTCTCATTCCCGCGCTGAAGATTACCAGTAATATTCGTGGGGTCGCCGGGTTCCGGTATACGGAAAGACCGCCTCGAGAGGATCGAGATCGCCCTTGATGATCAGGTGGGCAATATGCCTGTCATGATGACGGTCAGGGCGGATATCGTGCAGATGGCTGTACCAGTTTGGAGATTCAGAGGCATCACGTGAGCCTCCATAGCCACAGCGATCCGGCCGGTTGGCCCAGCGATGGTCCCGGCCGTGTCTGCGGCTGTGATGATAGGTGCGAGACATGGGAGCTTCCCCTCCATGACGCACGGAGTGATTTCCGGGCGTACCTACATCGCCCGATCTCCCCTGTTCTGGTTGTTCATTTGCTCCTGATCACCGGCGTAAGTCTTGCCTGCAGGGTCATGGCCGCGATCATGCCGGAACGGCTCTCATGGGATGATCTGGCAAGCGCATCCAGCCGCTCCAGAACGCGCCGGGGAAGGGAGATGTTCGCCCGTTCTACCCGGTCATCGAGGACGGCCGGATCAATGGTGACAAAGCCCACTGTCCAGCCCTCATAATCCGGGTTGTTCTGGATGGCGTCGAGCGTGCTGGGAGAAGGCACAGCCTCTCCGGCATCCAGCGTGGCATCGATCCATGCCGCAGCGGCCTCTTCCGCATTGGAAATGGCTTCATCGAGCGTGTCGCCTGCCGAAAAGCAGCCGGGGAGGTCAGGAAAGACAACGCCAAATGCCGTTGTCTCGCTGCCCCGTTCGATAACAACCGGATAGCGCATGATGATCCTCCTAGAGACCCGCCTGTTTGCGGATGGCGGCAACCAGACCGGTGCCCAGATCCTTTTTGGGATGAGGAACGACCACGATCCCTGGTCGCGATGGATGTTTGAAGACGTTGTGTGAACCGCGCACGCGATCCAGCTTCCAGCCTGCTTTTTCCAGCTCCCGGATCAGATCGGCACTTTTCATTTACACATCATACACACGGCCTGATCCTTGTTCAAGAAGGCAGGTAAAAGGATGTGACCTGGCCGTCAATTCCCTGCAATGCCCGTAGAGCGCTCTGGGAGGCCGTACAGAGCGTAATTCCCTCTATGGCCTACCCAACTAGCCACCACGTTCGGTAACGCCTGTACGGTCATCCTGTAGCGCCTGGTTGGCATGCTGCAACATGTGAGTCGCTGAATGACCGTCTGAACTCTATTGTGTCTTGAGCAGATTGCGGTCTTGCCCGGTTTTTCTGGCGTTACAGGCGTCGGGCGAGCGCAGAGCGGGAGCCCCGTAGGGCGCCGAAGGTGCCGACGCAGGCGGGGAGGATGCCAGTGGAGGGACGATGCGTTTATCGCATTGTCACATGATATTTTCACGCCGAAGGCGTGTCCGTTTAGCGCAGCCCTGGAAGGGCGAGTAGGGGGATGCCGGGTGGGAGATCGCGCGAAGCGCGATCGGGGCGGCCGTAGGCCGCGAGCCAGCGGGGGCAGAGCCCCCAAGAGGCGGTGCTTTTTGTTAAGAATTTTGTTAAAATATATAGTTAAAAGAGTTAAGCGCTAAAAATCCTGTAAAAACACTATTGATAACAGAATGTTATGGTTATGGCCGGTGGGTGAAACCACGTGTTTGGGTGGGTGAAACCACGACACTTTGGTGGGTGAAACCACGACACTTTGGTGGGTGAAACCACGACAGTTGACCATCACTTATCCACAGGAAAACGCAGCATTCCCTATAGCTTGGGTTGTTTCGAGTCGTAGTAACTCTCATTTTGACTACAGAGAGAACTTACTGGGTGGGTGAAACCACGATAGTTTAACGAGGCCGCTCTCGTGACAAACGATCCATCAACCCATCCACCTCTTCAGCACGCCGACGATCTGCTTCTAAGCGCTCTCTTTCTTTTTCGAGCTTCCTATGCAGCTCAGTCGCTGCCTCAACACCTCGCAACTGAAACATCACTGCCGGTGTGCCCTCAACAGTCTGAGACAACGACATGGTGTAGTCAGGAAGTTGGTCTGCTTCGATGATCTTCCGTAGCATACGATTAAATTCTTTAGGCTGCGCATCGCTACCTGTTTTTTCATGCAGCACCTCGACACGGCATATCCATCCACCTCGCTGCTGACCAGCATGTTTACGTGCGATCCGATAGAGGGCCCGCTCTAATCCACCAGATAAAAGGAAATAATCCTGATGCATTGTCAGCAAGGATCGCTCACTTACAATGCCCTCATAAACCCAGTTTGATAGGGTGATCGTCATACCACGCGGCTGATCTGTGTCTGGATCCACTTCCAGCGTCCATCCATCCAGCCATCCAAACTGAGCCTCATTACGGCGCTTAGGTGCCCGTAATGATGTACGGATAGATGTTGTTTCTAGACGCGAAAGAGCAGCTTGCAATTCCTGATAAGCACGTCCCCCTGTTCCTCGTCGAATGCCGCGCAACAAATCATAGGTTGTTGTTGTAAGCGTTCGCGGAAGATCATTGATCCCCTGCTCTTTCATCCGATTCAATACGGAAGCCGCCCACACAAGAATGTCGGCATCCCATATTGTCGCCATGCCATAAGCTGGCATAGCTTCAACTTTTACCCATGCTTCGCCATTTGGGCTGCGATATTCAATTGGCTTAAGACGTTTACGTTTCTGAAGTGAGAAAAATGGCCGCTCCATCACTTCCCGCTGATCTTTCAACGGAAGATCATTCATTAACGGAATAAAAAAGTCGAACTCGGGGTTCGGATCACGTCGTTTACTCATGGTGCAAACCTGGTGTGCCCTCGCTGCACCAGATATTGGCGCAATAAACGCTCGGTAATGACCGTCAAAGGTTCTCCACCTTCCTCTACACTCAGTTGGCGGAGTGTACGGTGCATATCCTCTGGGATATGGATCAAAACTGGTTTTTTGCCAGGATGACTATTTTTCTTGCGTGGCGAAGGTGCATTCCCATCAAGACGAGATCGGGTAGTAGCCTCTTTCGGCATACTTTCCGCTACAACGGTCGGGGATACAGGGGCACTTTCTTCCTCAAAAATTCCGGCTAATGCCGATGCTTTCTTGGGTTTCACCATCATACCATCTCGCTTAATGGTTTATTCGCATATCCGCTTAGTCGCTTAGCTTCAGCATAAGCAGAGCGTAGTTCAGCTGCGGCCTTACCATCTGGATCCAATTCGACAGCGGTTTTCCCGATCGGTGTTGCTCTATAGAAATCCTTACGAAAATGAAGTTCCGTATCGAACATGGTGACGCTTTTAGCGATGAAGCCCGCTCGAGCATCTTTCCCTTCTGAACCTTGATAAGGAACCTGGGTGAGGATCACAGCAAAAGGTGTTCCTGCTTGCTGAACCTGCTTAATGGTTTGCAGCACAGAATGAACATCCAACCCACGCGGAGCGACTGGAATCACTACAAAGTCAGCTTGTTCTGCCGCCAACATAGCAATGTCTTTTGAGTTTGCAGGCGTATCAATGATGATGAGATCCAGTTTTCCACTCTTACGTCCTCGCGAAACATGCAGGGGCAATCCTGCCACACTGCTATCTTTCACCATTACGTCATCAGCCTCTCGTCTCTCAGACCAATAGAGAGCTGAGCCTTGCCGATCATCAGCATCAAGGATCACAACCGCCGCGCCTTCACTGGCGGCTTCGACAGCAAAAGCCGTTGCAATCGTCGTTTTCGACTGCCCGCCTTTCTGCGCAATCACGGCCCAAGTCTGCATGATGTCTCCTACTAAGCGACTATGCTTTTTATATAGCTTATTCGTTTAGTAGCAAACAACTTTAATCGCATAGTCGCTTAGTTGCGTATTCGCTTAGAATTTATATCGCATCCTAATGCACTCGGCTTCATCAAGGGAGACGTCACGGCTCCCGATCCGCAAGCCATGAAGCCGGACCGGACTAATCAAAGAGCACACCCGCTCAACTATATCGAGTAACCAATTCATAAGGGATGGCAGCAGATACACCTTAACCCGCAGGGCTACACTCGCGTGCCCGTTCCCTTAATCTGCCCCCTTGAGCACGGTACGCCGGTAAAGGTCAGTCTACCGATTGCCCCCAGCTTCTGCTGGGATAGAACCATCTGCCACACTCACGGCATGATCCCCTGCATGACCAGAAATGCTCTTACTGTAATGATCTTCACACCATCATAGACCCGCAGGTCCAGAATATCGCGCTTGTCGCCCGTTAACAAAAAATCGGCTTTCCCAGCGGATGCCATCGCCAAAAGATAATCGTCATCCGGATCCGGAGAGGCTGCCACGGCAGGAAGATCTACAATGAGAACAGCTAGATCCCGGACTTCATTGACCAGACGGCCGGCGAGGGCGGGCGGCAGACGGGAACGGATCTTGGGATACCGTGTCACGCGCCGCAACTCATCTAGCTGCTCGGTAGAAGTCAGCAGATCGAATTGTCCTGCCCGCCATAGCCCGAGCAGATGCGCTGGCAGGGATTTTTCAGAAAGCAGGGCACTGATGAGAAGATTGGTATCGATGACTAGACGCACGCCTTAGCTGGCCCTGTCCGTTGCCCGCGTAGCGGTCACGGCCTCACCGATCAGGTCCTCCAGCGCGTCCGGCTCCATATCTGCGAACCCACTCCGGGCTTCCGCCATTGTCCTGTCGAATACACGCCAGCGCACCGCCTCCTCGATAAAGCGAGACAGGTCGCCTTTCTTCATGCCGCGCTGCGCCAGGAAACTACGTACGGTGATGTCGGTTTCGCGGGAGACTGAAACCGTCCAACGAGTCATATCAGTAGACATATCATATCTCCATATAAGGTCTTATACGCTTATCATGATAAGCGCCTATATATATCTGTGCAATCTGATTTCATCTTCACAAAATGCATTACCCCCACATTTTCCGTGCGATATCCTGCTCCTCGGCGCCGACGGCATCGGCGTAGATGGCGGTGGTGGAGAGCTGGGCGTGACCGAGCCATTTCTGCACCATGTTGAGGGGGATGCCGCTGGAGACGGCGGCGACGCCGAAGGCATGGCGCAGGCCCTTGGGGGACGCGGCCGGGCCGGACAGGCTGGCGGCAACCATGACCGCGTGTACCGCCCGCCAGCCGGTCATGCGGGACCAGGGCCACAGCCGAACGGCCGATCCACGCCCTCGTCGACGCTGCGCCTCGCGGATGCCATGCACCAGATCCAGGGCCTCGAGCAGGGAGGGGGGCACCGGCACGGCGCGATAGATCCCGTCCTGGCGCTTCTTGAGCGTGGCGAACACCAGCACGCCGCCGGCCAGGTCCACCCGGTCCGCTGTGAGGGCGAGGGCCTCGGACAGGCGGCAGCCCGACCAGGCCAGGGTCATGCACAGCGTGCGGGCCTCGCGCGGCGCCTGCTCGGCCGCGCGCAGGAACCGCGCCCGCTCGGCGACCGTGAGGTATTTGCGGCTCCCGTCGCGGTCGAACAGCTGCATCCCGCCGGGGGCGCCTGCCGGGGTCACCCGCTGTCCCGGTTTTGAGGTGCCGCTCATCCGGCCGGCCTGTCGCGGTAACCCCGCCGGCGCTTGGCCCGGAGCTGGCGGGCGAGGGCGTCGCGCGCCTGCCCGGCATCATGATGCAGTTCGCAGACCTGCCGGCCGGCCGTCCCGATCCGCCCCCACTGCCGCACCAGGGCGGTGCCGCCAAACAGGTCGGGCTGCAGCGACAGATGGTAGAAGCGCCAGCAGTTGGCGGCCGGGTCCACGCGCACCAGCGCCGCCGTTTCGGGGAACAGCGACAACTGGCAAGGCGGCCGGACAGGGGCCTTCGGGGCGCGTTTGGGCATATAATCCCGAAAAGTGTAACACACTTCCCCCGATCCGGACAGGAAAACCGCCGCTGACACGGGACGGGCC
>NZ_BCTP01000037.1 GCF_001571345.1 Komagataeibacter xylinus NBRC 15237
TTCAACAAGCGGGGTGGAGTTGCCCAGGCGTGCCCGGTCTTCCTCAATCTGGGTCTGGACCTGCGCGAAGCCGGTTGCAGGCAGTACCAGCCCGAAGCAGACCAGACACGAACCGGCCCGCAGGCGGTGGCGCGTCCGGCTGGCGGGCGAAAATGCCGGGCAGTGGGAAAAGGCATGTCTGGCAATGGCTGTCGCGAGGGATGAGGGGCTCATGGGGGTCCGCCGTATTGAGAATCAATTTCATTAAGAATGGTTCTCAATCACATTTTGATACGAAGCCGTCAATTCAAACCATCATGCACAAATCGCAATGCTGCCATTACCTGAGGAATACCTTGGGCACGCCCTCGCTGTTGAGGCAGGACATGATCATCACGCCGCTCCACAGCAGCAGAGAAAGACTGGCCCCGATGCGCCCGCGCATGCTCATGGCACCATTGCCGCGCAGCACGGGCAGATAGACGCTGCGGTGGCACCACAGGGCGTTGAGCATGGCCAGCGTAATGAGCAGCAGCTTGGGGGTGAGATACGCGCGGCTGCCGATATGCACCGGGTCATAGAAGAACAGCACCACGCCCGAGACCATGGCGATGGCAAACGTGACGTGCAGCGGCCGCACCATGAGCTGGGCTGCGGGCGCGATCCGGGCGGCCATGCGGGGCCTGAGCACGCCAAGGTCGAACAGCATGTCCATGCCAAAGAACATGGCCATGCTGATGATATGCACGATGCGGATCAGGTAATGGACCGGCTGCAGCCAGAAGTGGAACATCCGGCTGTCGAGCGCCATCAGAACCGCATAGGGCAGGCGCATGAAGGCGAAGGGGTGGGTGATCATGGCGGGTGGCTCTCCGTTACCTTGGAGAGGGCATACCATCCGTTGACAATGATAACAATTATCATTAACAGAGCCGGGAGATCATTCGGATGGGAAGCTGCGATCAGGCCCGTGCGCGACTGCAAACAATAACATCAAATGGTAGCAGGCGCGCGGACTTCAATTTTTATCGAAGTTATGGAAACCGTCATCATGAACAAGAAATATTCCATTCTGGCTCTTGCCGTAGCAGCATTGCCTGCCCTCGCTACCGCCGCGCAGGCACGTGAATACCCGATCGGTGGCCCGGTCCATGCACATGACATGGAAATTGCCTCAAGCTACCTGACCGGCATCATGGTCGACCCCATGCCCGCTGGCATGACGGACAACACCAAGCCCGACACCATTCACCTTGAAACCGACGTGCACGCGACGGCCGATAACGTGTGGGGCTACCCCGATGGCGCCTGGGTGCCGTATCTGAACATCGGCTACAAGCTGACCAAGGATGGCACGACGTGGAAGGCCGAGGGCACCATGCACTTCATGACCGCCAAGGATGGCCCGCATTATGCCGATAACGTGCAGATGAACGGCCCGGGCCGCTATACGGTGGTGCTGACCTATTCCTCGCCCGAGCAGAATGGCTTCCTGCACCACGTGGACAAGGAAACCGGCACGCCGGGCTTCTGGCAGCCGTTCAGCGAGACCTTCAACTTCGCCTATCCCCAGAAGTAATCAGGGTATCATCATGAAACGGATACTGGACGGATGGCGTGCCGTTGCCTGTGGTGCGGTCATGGCCATCGGGATTGCGGCCCACGCGCCTGCCGTGCGGGCTGATACCGTGACCGACCTTGCAGGCCGCAAGGTGGACGTGCCGGCCAGTGTCCATCGCATCATATTGGGGGAAGGGCGGCTGATCTACGCCCTTGCCCCGCTGGAAAAACAGCACCTGTTCGACCGGATCGTGGGCTGGCAGGGCGAGTTCCGGGGCGCGGATACGCAGAGCTATGACCAGTATGTCGGCAGCTTTCCGCAGGCGGCCAATATTGCGCTGATCGGCAAGACCACGGCCGATACCGTCAGCCCCGAGCGCGTGCTCGACCTGCATCCCGACCTTGCCATCCTGACCGTATCGGGCCACGGGCCGGGCAAGGCGAGCGAACTCGTAGGCCAGCTTGAAAGCGCGCATGTTCCGGTGATCTTTGTCGATTTCCGCGCCGACCCGGTCAATGACACCATCCGCTCCATGCAGATACTGGGCCAGGTGCTGCACCGCGAGCACGAAGCCGCTGATTATCTTGACTTCTACCAGTCACATCTCAGGCGCATTACCGATCGTGTCGCCCCGCTGGCCGAAAGCCAGCGGCCTAGGGTGTTCATTGAAATGCTGGCCGCCATGCGCGAGAGCTGCTGCCACACGGCAGGCAAGGGCAATATGGGCGCGTTCATTGCTGCTGCGGGCGGACAGAACATCGCAGCGCCCCTCCTGCCGGGCTATATTGGTGATATCGACCTCGAAAAAGTGATCGCCTCCGACCCCGATATCTATATTGCGGATGGCACCAAGGGGCCGAAGGCCAGCGGCCCGGGCGTGCGCATGGGGGCGGAAGTGACGCCGGACGTGGCCCGTGCCTCGCTGCTCAGGGTCATGGAACGCCCAGGCATTTCATCGCTCCGCGCCGTAACGGACGGGCATGCCCATGGTATCTGGCATTCGTTTTATGATTCGCCGTACAATATTCTTGCCATCGAGGTCATGGCGAAGTGGTTCCACCCCGACCTGTTTGCCGATATCGACCCCGATGCCACGCAGAAGGAACTGTACAGCCGCTTCCTCCCCGTAAAGCAGGAAGGGACCTTCTGGATTGATGCGCGTCCCTGAGGAATCGGTTGGCACGCCCTCTGTTTCTCCTTCCACCGGCCTGTCTGATTATGCGCGTGAGGTGCGCGGGCGTTACCAAAGCCTGCTGCGGCGGCGCATGGGCCTGCTTGGCCTGCTGCTTGCCCTGATCGCGGCCTCGGTGGTGCTTGATTTCTCGCTCGGGCCATCGGGGCTTTCGCCTTCGGCACTCATCCGCACCCTGCTGCACCCGCATCATGTGCCCGCAGGTCAGGGCGTGATCGTGTGGCAGATCAGGCTGCCCTATGCGCTCATGGCAGTGTGCGTGGGCGCATCGCTTGGCCTGGCGGGGGCCGAAATGCAGACCGTGCTGGCCAACCCGCTGGCAAGCCCGTTTACGCTCGGGGTTTCGGCTGCGGCGGCGTTTGGCGCATCGCTCGCCATCATTCTGGGCTGGCGGCTGCCCGGCGTGCCCGATGCGTGGGTGGTGTCGGGCGATGCCTTTGTCTTTGCCATAGGTTCCGTGCTGCTGCTCGACATGGTCTCGCGCAGGCGTAACGCGGGCACCGGCACGGTGGTGCTGTTTGGCATCGCGCTTGTTTTTGCCTTTCATGCGCTGGTGTCGCTGCTACAGTTTGTAGCCAATGAAGATGCGTTGCAGGACCTTGTGTTCTGGACCATGGGCAGCCTGACACGGGCAACATGGCCCAAGCTGGGCCTGCTGGCTGCCGCCTGCGTGATTGTTGCCCCCCTTTCTTTCGCGGCTTCATGGAAGCTGACCGTGCTGCGCATGGGCGAGGAACGCGCTGCAAGCCTGGGCGTGGATGTGCCGCGCGTGCGGCGTGGCGCACTGCTGCGGGTGAGCATCCTGTCCGCCCTGGCCGTGTCGTTCGTGGGCACCATCGGCTTCGTGGGGCTGGTGGCCCCGCATATCGCCCGCCGCCTGCTGGGCGAGGACCACCGCTTTTACCTGCCGGGCAGCATGCTGGTCGGCGCGCTGGTCATGTCGCTCTCCTCCATCGCGGCGCGCAACCTGCTGCCGGGCGTGGTCATTCCCACCGGGATTGTAACGGCGCTGGTCGGCATCCCGTTCTTTCTTGGCATCGTGCTGCGCAGGCGGAGCATAAGCTGATGGACGGGCTGTACTGCGAGCACATGACCGTGCGCTATGGCAGGCGTACGGTGCTGGATGACATCAGTGTCGGCCCGTTTCCGCCCGGCAGGGTCTCGGCGCTGCTTGGCCCCAATGGCAGCGGCAAGTCAACGCTGCTGCGCGCGCTGGCCGGGCTGGGCGAGGCCACGGGCCGGGTCATGCTGGGGGTGGATGACCTGACGGGCCTCACTCTGGCCCGGCGCACGCGGCGCTGCCTGTACCTGCCGCAGGCCCTGCCTGCCATGGTGCACCTGCAGGTGCTGGAATCCATGCTCGCGGCCCAGCATGCCACCGGCGTTGTTCCACCCGATGTACAGGGCGATGAAATCGATGCCGCCCTGCATATGCTCGATGTGTTTGGCATAGCCGATCTGTCCATGCGGTATATGGATGAACTCTCGGGCGGGCAGCGGCAGCTTGTGGGGCTTGCGCAGGCGCTTGGCCGCCACCCCGATGCCTTGCTGCTTGATGAACCGCTCAGCGCACTCGACCTGCACCACCAGTTTGCGGTGATGGAGATACTGCGGCGTGAAACCGCTGCACGGCAGATCGTGACCGTAATGGTGCTGCATGACCTCAATATTGCCGTGCGGATGACCGACTATGACGTGATTTTGCGCGAAGGGCGGATCATTGCCGCAGGTGCGCCCGGAGCTGTCATTACACCCGTAACGCTGGCCCGGACTTATGATATTGTGGCGCGGGTGGAAAAATGTAGCCGGGGTCTTCCACACGTCATGGTTGACGGGCTGCGTTAAGTCGGGATTCGAGGCCCGATAGAAATTACAATTCATTACATAATGGATATTTTTCCAGCCTGCCTGTGGAGGGCAGGGGCGAATCATAAGTAACGGGTTATCTGTCATAACAACATTGAAGGGCAGGCGCCGACGGGCAATGCCTGCAAGGCAGCGTATTATATTGTGCATTACAATAGCGTGAAGGCGGCCATGAAGTGGGGTGCCTGCATTACGCGCGCGGGTGTGGGGGCATGCAGTGCCCATGGGCCAGCATGGTGTGGTTCTGGATACTGTATTCAGGCGCGATACTGGAAAAAATTGCTGATATATAAAAGCATCCTGGCAAGATGTGACGATGGGCGCGCAGGCGGTGCGGTTACAGGCGTAGCCTGCTGCGTACAGGATGAACCGGGCTGCCTGTGATTATTGATGAGGAAATATCACATTTCCATCATAATATAAACCGTAAACGCTAAAACTTGTCGTAACATCCTGTGTTTATACTCTGTTCCTGTTATTGATACGGATACAATGAAAATTCCTTAATGCAAAAGCAGTAACGTGTCCTTTGCCGGGCATGCCACGTTTAATTATTATAAACAAAATAATTGCATATGTGTTGGGAGCAGGATAATGGTTGGATTATTATGATGTAGTCATGACCTGCAAGAACAGCATGGCACACCCTATGCAACCTATGCTGAGGGCAGAAGCAGGCGGGGCTGTAATGGGGGTGGCGTAAAAATTACGGATTAAAATGCTTTATTGTGGTTGCATAATACACGCATGATTATTACTCATAGGGTCAATCATCCCCTGATGACCCGACCACCAAGGAAAGTACCGACATTGGATAATAAAGAAATCCCGCATACCGAACTGGTATCCATGACCACCGAGATCGTGGCCGCGCACACCAACCATAATACGGTTGCTGTTGACCAGATCCCCACCCTTGTCGAAACGGTTTATACTGCGCTCAAGGCGCTTGGCGCTGAAAAGGCGGTTGAACCCGCGCCGTTGCAGCCTGCCGTGCCCATCAAGAAGTCGGTCTTCCCCGATTACATCGTCTGCCTTGAAGACGGCAAGAAGCTGAAAATGCTCAAGCGCCACCTGCAGACCGCTTATGGCATGACGCCGGAGCAGTATCGCGAGAAGTGGGGCCTGCCCGCCAGCTACCCCATGACCGCCCCGAGCTATGCCGCGCACCGCTCGTCGCTGGCCCAGAAGATCGGGCTTGGCCGGAAAGTCGTGGTTGAACCCGTGGCCGAGGAAGTTGAGGAAGCACCCGCAGCAAAGCCTGCCCGCAAGACCCGCACGCGCCGCAGCAAGAAGAACACGGACGCCACACTGGTCTGAGCCTGCCGGTTACCGTTATGCCAGCACAAAACACCCGCCCCGGTAACGGAGCGGGTGTTTGTTGTATCGGGCAGAAGAAACGATCCGATTTGACCCTACATGACGCCCGGCCTGCCCATGCCAGTCAGATAACCTTGAGGCCCACGGTCAGGAGGATGGCGGCCAGTATGATCCGCTGCACCCGGTCAGGAATAAGCCCGATGCACAGGCTGCCCAGTATGATGCCCGGAACAGACCCGCAGAGCAGGGAGGCCAGCAGGGGCATGTCGATGTCCCCGATCCACCAGTGCCCCATGCCTGCAATGGCCGTGAGTGGCACGGCGTGGGCGATGTCGCAGCCTACGAGGCGACGGATTTCCAGCCTGGGGTAGAGAAAGATCAATGCCGCCATGCCAATCGCGCCTGCGCCGACAGAGGACAGCGTAACCATGACGCCGAGCACCGCGCCAAGCAGCGTGGTCAGGCGCGCGGTGGTGGCAGGGGCGATGGCAGCAGCCTTGCGGCGTGATAGCTCCTGCAATTTGTGCCGGAACAGCACGCTCGGCGCGGTAATGAGCAGGGCAATGCCCAGTGCGACCGAAATGACATGCGTTACCGCGGGTGAGGGGCTGCCCGCCCAGTGCAGGGCGGCAATGGTCAGCAATGTGGCCGGTATGCTGCCCAGCGCCAGGCGGCCGACCACATGCCACTCCACCGATTGTTTGCGCCCATGCACCAGCGTGCCCACCGTCTTGGTCAGGGCGGCATAGAGCAGGTCGGTGCCCACGGCGGATTGCGGATGCACCTTGAACAGCAGGATCAGCAGTGGCGTCATGAGCGAGCCACCGCCCACTCCGGTCATGCCCACGAGGAAGCCAACGCCAAGGCCGGAGAGAACATAAAGCAGGTTGATGGATTCAAGCAGAGGCATGATGGCGGGTTATCCGTTTCTGATCGCCAGGCGCTAAAAATACGATATAACAAAGTGAAATATTGATCACACGTTCAATTATCTACGTGGAATTATGGGCAGACACAAGCCTGATCGTTAATAAGCTGACCCGTCATTTTTGCAGGTATCGCGTAAAATAGAAAAAACCCGGCACGGGGCCGGGTTCCATCATCAGTAAGGATAGGGATAAGGCGGGGGCGGCGGTGGTGCGCGCCATGCCCACCGGGGTGGCGGCGGCGCGTGGTCATAACGCCAGCCACTCTCGCGCCAGTAGGGGCGGCGCGGCCCATCGCCATAGGGTGCGTGCCAATGTGGCCGGTCATGTTCCCGCCAGGGCTGGGCCTGCGCCCCGCCCTGGGTACCGAGTAGAAGCAGTGCAGTAAAAACAGCCAGAATCATCTTTTTCATGGCGTCCTCCTGCTGGCAGGAAAGCCCCGGATTGCGGCAGGATCACGATGGTTGTTTTGCACAATGCAATAAACACGCCGGGAGGCAGCATGCGGGCAGGAGCGTGAAAAACCGGCCCCGATAATATTCTGAAATAACAAAAGTTTTTGGTGAAGCTTTTTTCAAAAAGCTTCGGAAAACTATTGCTTGTCAGACTTCAGGGCAGGCGTTCCAGATGCGCCAGCAGCAGCGCCCATAGTCCGTCGCTATCCACTTCGTTGAGGAAAAGCGCGTTACGCGGCCGGTCGGTCACATGCCACCAGTCAATGGCGGTAGCACCCTGCATGAGCGGACTGCCCACCTCAACCGACACGTTCACTCCGCGGCCTGCAAACAGGTGGGGGGCGAGCAGCCAGCCAATGGTGCAGGGGTCGTGCAGGGGGGCGCCGTCCCAGCCATATTTGGCCAGGTCAAACCGCCCCGAAAAGCCCAGCATGGCCGCCGCCGCCCGGGCGCAGCGCCCGTTCAGCGCGCTGAGCTGCGCCATCCGGGGAGGCGTGACCAGAAAGCGATGGGTTACATCCAGCGGCACAAGCGTGTGCGGGGTAGTGTGGCGCAGCACGATATCGGCGGCATCGGGGTCGGCATAGACATTGAACTCGGCGCTCGGCGTGATATTGCCGCCTTGCGCCCATGCACCACCCATGGAAACGATGCCTGCCATACGCGGCGCAATATCAGGCGCCTTGACCAGCGCCATGGCCAGGTTGGTCATTGGCCCCAGTGTCACCACCGTTATGCTGCCCGGCGGATGCGCCCTGATTGTATCGATCAGGAAATCCACGCCATGCTGCGCGCAAGGCTGCATGACGGGATCAGGCAGGGTGGGGCCATCCATGCCGGTCTGGCCATGCACGTGTGCCGCGGTAACGGGCGTGCGGCGCAGGGGGCCAGCACAGCCTGCATGCACCGCAATATCGGCGCGTCCGGCAAGTTCGAGCACCTTGCAGGCATTGGTGGTCGTGTGCTGCACCGACACGTTGCCCGCCACGCTGACCACGCCCAGCACGTCAAGGCCGGGGGCGGCAAGGGCGAGCATGATGGCAATCGCATCGTCCTGCCCCGGATCGGTATCGATGATGATCTTGCGTGGGGTCACGGTCATCCGGTCCTTCATGCTCTACGGCGTTTGCCTGCCACACGTAACCCGATTGAACCCGGATTGGCAAAGCCACGCCCCGTCTCCCCGCTTGATCCGCCCGCGCAGGAGTGAGAAAAAGAAAGACCACTTGAAAAACGGTAGAAGCAGAGCATTGAAAAAGAAAAAAGTTTTTTGGTGCCACTTTTTTTCAACAAGGCCGCACAGTTGCACCAGCGCCGGCCGCGCGTTGTATCGTGCAAACCTGCATGGGCTGGTCATGGCAGTCGCCCTGATGGGGGGCGGGGCTGCATCATGGGGGCAGGGAGTGGTGGAAGGCACCAGCCCCGTCCTGTCGCGCCCGCAGGCACGCACCCGCGTGCAGGCGCTAGGCCAGTTGGGGCGCGAGCTGTTTCATGATCCCCGACTGTCGGCTTCGGGGCATATGGCCTGTTCATCGTGCCATCAGGACAATGCGGCTTTTGCGCAGGGCAATCACCTGTCGGTGCAGCCGGGGGGGCACCGTGCGGTGCCATCGCTCACCTATCTGCAGGCCGTGCCGCAGTTCACCGAACATTTTCACGATTCGGAAGATGAAGCCGATGAAAGTATCGATAACGGCCCCACCGGCGGCCTGACATGGGATGGTCGGGCCGATACGGCGCAGGGGCAGGCCAGCATACCGCTGCTTTCCCCTTATGAAATGGCCAATGCCAACCCTGAAGCCGTGGTGCGCCGTGCCAATGCCGCAGGCTACGGCCTGCGCCTGCAGGCCCTGCTGCCGCCCCGCCCGGATGATACGGCCACCCGTTTTGCCCTGATTGCCGAGGCCCTGGCCACCTACCAGCAGGATGCCCGGCTGTTTTACCCCTATAGCAGCAAATACGATGCGGTACTGGCGGGCAAGGCCCATCTCTCCGCGCGTGAGGCGCAGGGGCTGGCGTTGTTTGAACGGGCGGACAAGGGCAATTGCGCCTCATGCCATGTCAGCGCGCCGGGGCATGATGGCACGCCGCCGCAATTCAGTGATTACGGGCTGGTGGCCCTTGGCGTGCCACGTAACAGCGCCATCGGGCTCAACCGCAACCCGGCCTATTACGATATGGGGTTATGTGGCCCCGATCGCACCGATTTCACGGGGCGCGACGACTATTGCGGGCTTTTCCGCACGCCGTCGCTGCGCAACGTGGCGCTACGACATGTATTCTTTCATAACGGGGTCATCCATACGCTGCGGCAGGCCGTGGCGTTTTACGCGCTGCGTGATGTGCGCCCCGCGCTGTGGTACCCGACTGGCCCGGATGGCAGGATACAGATCTATAACGACCTGCCTGCCCGTTACCATGCCAACATCAACATGGACCCGCCGTTCGGCCCCCGACCCAAGGGACAGCCCGCCCTGTCGGATGACGAGATTGATGCGATCGTGGCCTTTCTCCATACCCTGACGGATGGTTACTTCAGCCCGGTGTTACGCCAGTAGAAAAATTTCACCAGCAGCTTTTATTACCTCAGGTTCAGTGCGCCCGTCAGGTTGCCAAGAGGGTGGCCGGTAGCCGCCCGTATGGCGCGCGCGCGGGTCATGACGCCATCAAGCGGGCGCAGGCCAAAACGTTTGGTCAGGAACAGCAGGATCGAGGTTGTATCCTGCACCGTATGGTCAACATGACCACGGCGCGCATAAGGCGAGATGATGATGGCCGGAATGCGCGAACCCGGCCCCCACCGGTCGCCTCTGGGCGGGGCCACATGGTCCCACAGGCCGCCATTTTCATCGTAGGTGACAATAACGAGCATGTGCGGCCACTGGGGGCTTTTTTCCAGATGGGCCACAAGGTCGGCAATATGATGATCGCCTGACTGGATATCGGCATAGCCTGAATGTTCGTTCAGGTTGCCCTGTGGCTTGTAGAAACTGACCTGCGGCAACTGGCCGTGGTCAATGGCCGCGATAAAGCCCGCGCCTGCCAGTCCCCCATCGCGCAGGTGTTCGTTGCGCGCGGGCGTGCCGGGGGCGTAGGCGGCATAGTAATTATAGGGCTGGTGATGGTACTGAAAGTCCGGGGCAGGGTAATGATTGCCATGCTCGAGCACATCACCCCATGCTCCGGCGTACCATGCCCATGTTATGCCGCGCTCGCTCAGCCGGTCGCCGATGGTGGGCGCGGTCTGTGCGGGCAGGGTGGTGGCGCGTGCGGGATCGGCGTAACGCGGATCCTGCCCGGGGGCTGCGGGGTTGGCGCTGGGCTGGTAGGGGGGCTGCATGGTGTTGACGGCGTAAAAATCAGGCGTGAGGTTGCCATCGCGCACGAATTTGGGAATGCCCTCCAGCGCCGAATGCGGTGAATCCGCCGCCACGAGCAGGGCGGTGCCCGAAGGGGCTACGGCTGAAATGACCGGCTGTGCCGCGCTGGTATCAGCCTGCGGGTAGAAGGGCGCGCACGCACAGGCCAGCCACTGGTGGTTGAGGAACGAACCGCCAAACGCCCCCATGAAGAAGTGGTCGGCCAGCGTGTAACGCCGGGCAATCCGCCACATCTCCATATGCGATCCGTCCCACTCGCTCATGGGGAGGGCTCCGGAATCGGCCCAGGCCACGAACCTGTCGTTACGGCCGCCGTTGATCTGCATCTGGTTCTGGTAGAAGCGGTGCCACAGATCCTGCGTGAGCGTGCTGAGGGGGCGGTTGAAGCCGTGGGGGTCATCGATGTGGAAAGGCTGGTTGGGCAGGTGCGCGCTCATGGCCTGGGTTATGGGGTCGGCCGCGCCGCGGGCTGTCAGGCCACCCCACACGGGCGGCAGTTCGCGCAGCACGCTGCCATCACGGTCGCGCTGGGGCCGTAATAGCGCCACCCTGCCGCCCGATGTATCCGCGCCGGGAAAGCCGTTATAGAGATTATCAAAGGACCGGTTCTCGGCAAAAATGACCACGACCGTTTCGATCTGTTTCATGCCCGCAGGCCTGGCCTGGCTGCTGCAGGAGCCCAGCATGCCTGCCAGTAAGGCCGTAATGGGGGTGAAGCGGAGCAGGGTGCGGGTCAGATGGGCCATGAAGTCTCGAATGCTGTCAGCGTAACGCCCTGTGTATATGAAAGACTTGTTGGAGGAAGAAAACGCACGGGGCCTGCCTTTCATGAAAAATTCATACAGCGGCGCAGATATGGTTGGCTGATGCGCACATGGCGAACCCCGCGCATGAGATGGGCCGCCCCGGGCTGGTGGTGAGCGCCATGCCGCAATCCTGTAATTTCATATAAACACATACTGTTACGGCATGCATAAATAAAATTATGATATAAATGCCTGTATCAAGGTATAGATATCAGGATTACGTTTCTTGGCCACGGATGCGCAGCTTTGGGAAAAGATGAAACTCTTCCCCGAAACGGAACGCCTCACAATCCTTGCCGAGCGGCTCAGCCCGCCGGATCCCACACCCCCCCTCGGACCTGTCGCGTGACTGCCTGAAGGTTGCAGTCGGTATGGTCAGTGCTGATGCCATGCTGCGCCTGGGTGGCATGGGGGATGATGGCAATGCCATGGACTGGTTTACCAGGGCAGCGGAGAGGCCATGTCCTGCGTCGGTCGCGCCTGGCTGCTGGGCCTGTTATATTACAGGAAGCTCGTTTCGTATGCTTTGAAGCATGAACATGAGGTCAAAACGGCTCCGTTTGATATACACCCCGACATGCATGAAAAAAGCATGTATTGGCTTGTCCGGGCAGCAGAACATGGCATGTGCAACGCGATGGAGCAGTTGGCCTATCTCTACTCTTCGGAAGGGGGGCTATGTCTTGTCGGGCAGGATTTTACAAAAGCCCTTACATTAAGGCAGCACAGCCTTGCCGGGAAAGCTATGGAGAGCAACCTGAAATATGCGCCCCTGCTGGTGATGAACCTTGGCTACCATGACGAACTGGCGCTGGGCTGCAAGGCCAACCTGTCCATCGCGGCACTGTTTTACATGACGGGCCTGAATGGCAAGCCGGGTGTTTTTGATCGTCCCCATTGGCCATGTGGCGCAATCGGGCCGCATGCCCATGAACTGACAACAGTTGATGAGGATGATGAACTGCTCATGTTCCTCAATGGGCTTGCGCGCCTGCGCGGGCACAGGACTACCTTGGAACCATGTTTTTCCGTTCAGAGGGATATAATAATGAATTTATAATAAAAATCTTTATAAAATAGGCAATCTATATTTTTAATAGTATAAATCAAATATCTATATAAGAGATTGTTTTTAAAAATGATCATCAATAAATGACAAGAAAGTTTTTGGTGAAGCTTTTTTCAAAAAGCTTCAAAGAACGCCGCATTGTTAAAAAAGGCGGCATCCAAAAACTTTTAATTATTTTTATCAATGAGTTGTTTTCAAACAGTCTCCAAGCATTGCCAATACATAAAGTCAGGTAATATCGTTTCAGAACGCAGCGCAGCCCGGCGTGATGACCAGCCCCACGGCATCCTGCCTAAAACGCTGGCGATAGGCCTGGCGTATCGCCTCAAGCCGCAACCTGAGATCGGGGTCGAGAGGGGTTGCCACCCATATGATGCGCGAAGGTTCGCGTATGATGCGCCCGCTGTGTTCATCCCGCCACCGCCCGGTCATGCGCAGGACCGAAAAACCGGCGGGAAAACGCGGGGTGACGACGTCACGCACAAAACGGCTCCAGTCACGTCGGCTTACATGACCGCCATCAGGGCGGTTGAGACCAAACAGCAGCGAGACCTGCAACATTGGCGTAGCCTGCAATGTCGTGCAGGCGGCCTGTAGCGGATCGGGGGCAGGCGTCTGTGGTTCGCGTGCGTGGCCGGGTTGGCCCGATGCTACCGTAATGGCAAGAATGGCGGCGGCATGAAGGCACCATCGCCTTGAAAAAACAATCGGCTGGCAACTCATGGTCTGTATTCGTCCTGCCCGTTATGGGGCGTAGCGTAGTAGAAAACTTCAAAAGAACGCCGCCTTTCAAAAAAAGCGGCGCCCATAAAGGTAGACGGGATCAGGACTGGACGCGATAAAGCGCGCACAGCTTGTTGCCGGTCGGGTCGCGCAGATAGGCCAGGTAGAGGTCGCCATTGGGCATGTGGCGGATGCCCGGCGGGTCTTCGCAGGTGGTGCCGCCATTGGCCACGCCGGCTGCATGCCATGCATCGATGACTTCAGGCGAGGGGGCGGCAAAGCCGATCGTGCCCCCGTTGGCGGCCGTGGCGGGCTGGCCGTTTACCGGCTTTGTGACGAGGAAAAAACCCGTATCGCCATTATAGAGCAGTTTGCCCTTGGCATTGATGGTGGCGGCTGGCACGCCGAGGGTTGCAAATATGCTATCGTAGAATTTCTTCGCGGCTTCAATGTCGTTGGCGCCAACGACAATATGGCTGAACATGCCTTTTCTCCCTGAACGATAATAGTCCGGGGCAATAATGGCACGGCGTGCTGCGGGCCGACAACCGCCCCGGCGCGATCCGTGCGGTAACGATCGGAATAGTCATGGACCCCGCATGCCATTTTTCGTAACATTCCGCCCAGGCCCGGATATCCGGGCCACGGAATACATGACAGACAGATTGCTCTGAAAAGGGAAACCATGCGTTTTATCGCTTCACTGGCCGCCGTGGCGGGACTGCTCGCCGCACCACTGGGGGCCCACGCGGCATCGGTGCATACGGATTGGGAAAAGTTCAAGGCCACCCGTGCGTTCAATCATCTATCGGCTGATGGGCAGCGTGCCATGCTCGACGTGCTTAATGCCAAGCAGGTGCTCGACGCAGGCCAGACCGATGCCGCCATTCCCGCGCTGTATGACGCGACCAAGCGCCTGACCGCCGCAGGCAAGGCCAGCGCGCAGTTCATCGCCGCCGAGACCAGCCTCCACCCCGCCCCGCAGCACCCGGCGGCACCCGGCCATGTGGCTGGCACCACGCCCGTGACCTGGATTCCGGTTGGTGGTGAAATCATTGGCAGCGAGACACTGGCCCCCGAGAAGAAGGCCGCCATCGCCACCGCCAACACCCAGCTCAAGGCAGGCCAGACCAAGCAGGCCGCGCAGACGCTGCAGGTCGTGGGCGAGGATGCCGATTTCATCATGGCGCTGACAGCGCTTGAACCCACGCAGGGGGCGATCAACCGCGCCACCGTCTTTACCGAGGCCCGTCACCCGCAGGAGGCTTCCGCAGCCCTGCAGCAGGTGCTTGATAGCGTCGTGTTCATCTCGGAAGATGTGTCCGAGACGCTGGCCCCTCCGGGCGCCAAGGCCCCGGCAGCTCCCGCGCAGAAATAACCTGCTCCGGATGTAAAGGCTGTTTGGGTAAATAAGATTAAAGTTTCGGGGTGCCGCCTTTTTGAAAAAAGGCGGCACTCCTTTTGCAACACTGAAGCCCAGTGGGGCAGGGTGGTTATTCCTCCCCGCCACCCACCTTTTTCTTTTCACGCTCGGCATCCACGCTCATGCGTTGGAACGCGCCAAGCGCAAGAACAATGAAGGTGGCCACCACCAGCAGGCTGGCAGGGTAGAGAATGGCAGCCGGTTCGCTTGTACTGGTCTCGAAAACGCCAACCAGCCCCTCAATGAACACAGCAATGATGATGGTGGTGATGAACTTGGTCAGGCTGGCCCGTGCCTCGCCCAGGCTTTTCTTGCCGCTGGTCTGGATCACTTCCTCCTCGACAAAGTATTTGGCCACGTCAAATACAGCCACCGCAATCACGACATAGCTTATGGCCTGCAATATGGCGTTGCGGCCTGCATGCCACGACTGCCCCAGCACCCTGAGCAGGTCGAACATGCCAAATGTCAGCAGGAAAAGGGCCAGCATCATGAGCAGCAGGCTGGCGCAGGCAAACGCGAAGCGGGACAGATGTTGCATGTTTCTCTTTATCCTGATGCGGTAGCCCACGGGCATGGCTTCCTATCGCATGACAGGGGAACGGGTTGCGGGCGAAGTGGGAGTAGCCGCTTCGCTTTATTATGGATCTGGCCCATATGAGGCGTTTTTGGTCCTGAATATTTATTTTTTATTTTCCACGGTCATGCCGAAACCGCCTACCGGTTGCCTCGTTGAACCCACCACAGCGCATATTGCCGGGATTGCTTTCTCACCACGGCCCCATGAGGCGGCGAGAAAAAACAAGGATCCTGTATCCGTGCTGTAATCTGGAAAAGGTGAATGATCATGGCTTATCGCATTCCCATGCAAGAACGCACCCGTACTGCCTCCCTCGCACCGGCTGACGGCCGGGGCGGTGGGGGTGCCGGGCACAATCCGGGCAACTTCGCCAATGACCGCCAGAAAGCCGCGGAGGCAGGCCACAAGGGCGGCCAGCACAGTTCGGGCAATTTTGCCAAAGACCCCGAGCGCGCCGCCGACGCAGGCCATAAGGGGGGGCAGAACAGCCCCGGCAATTTTGCCCATGACCCGGCAAAGGCCGCCGAGGCAGGCCATAAAGGCGGCCAGCACAGCGGCGGTAATTTTGCCAACGACCCCGAACGCGCGGCACAGGCCGGGCGCAAGGGCGGCCAGCATAGCCACGATCACGATAAGTCCTGACTGATGCGGGGGCGCGGAATCCCTGTCTGGTTCCGCCTCCTGTCATTGCCCGGCGGGGCCGGGATGATACGGATTTCTGATCCATCTGGAGTAAAACAATGAAAAAAAGCATGATGGTGATACTCGGGCTGGTCGCCTGCGTGCCCGCGCCGGTCCTGGCCCAGTCCATACCCGAAAAGGCAGGCATCAATTCGCTGATGGGTGTTGCGCCCCGCACGGAAGATTTCATCAAGATCGCCACGATCAGCGATATGTTCGAGATCCAGTCCAGTGAACTGGCATTGCAGGGCAACGACCCCAAGCTTGCCGCCTTTGCCAACCGGATGATCGAAGACCACAAGAAAACATCGGCCGCCCTGAAAGACCTGATCCAGAGCAGCAATGTACAGGTCAGCCCGCCGACCGGCATTGACGAGGCGCATCAGGACAAGCTTGATCACCTCAGGACCCTGCATGGCCGTGACTTCGCCCTGCAGTACCGCGCCGACCAGATCGCGGGGCATGAAGATGCTGTCTCGCTCTTCCGCCGTTACGCGCAGAGCGGTGATAACGCAGCCCTCAAGACATGGGCAGGCAATACATTGCCCACGCTTGA
This sequence comes from Komagataeibacter xylinus NBRC 15237, assembly GCF_001571345.1. Lineage (GTDB taxonomy): Bacteria > Pseudomonadota > Alphaproteobacteria > Acetobacterales > Acetobacteraceae > Komagataeibacter > Komagataeibacter xylinus. The sequence goes on from NZ_BCTP01000037.1 coordinate 16,518, forward strand.
AAACCACCTGCAGATGGCCAAGAACCTGCCTCAGTAAAACCCCGTAAAACCACAGGCGTGCGCCTTTCCTGCCCGGGAGGCGGCCTGTATCAATGTCTGCCAAGGGAGTATTTCCCATGCAATACGGTCAAGACAAACAGTTGCGCGGTGGGGCGACGACCGACCCCCGCCGTGATACGCCCCTAGCCACCCCGGCGGAAAAGCGGCATGTCTTTATTGTGGGGGGCATGGTGGTGTTTTTTGTAACGCTTATCGTGCTGACATGCCTTTTCGCGCCCCATATCCCGCTGCCACGGTTCTGATCGTGGCAGCCCTGCCTGTAAAGCCGCCTTTTTTTCAATCAGGGCGGCTTTATTTTTCCTCTCCAGGCCGGCTGGCTTCAGGCTCGAAGGCAATGTGGTTCCACGCTGTATCGAACCGCCATCGCGGCGGCAGGGCCAGATACCGCGCAAGCTCAGGCCGTGCCGTGGTGACATGACAGGCGTGGACGGTTTTCAGGCTGGCGATGTCATCATCATAGCGGTCGGTGGTGATCCACCAGCCTGACATATGGGGTGGGGACGCATGGCGCACGCCCTGCACTTCATCGCCCTCATGAACCCTATCAAAGATGACTATCAACTGCTCGGGCTCAGGCGGGGTGAACGTGGCCTGTACGGTGCGGCAGGTGGCGTGCTGTTCTTCCCGGTAGGTCACGCAGGCGTCCACGCCGCTCTGTTCTTCCAGCCCGAAGGTGGGGTAGCCGGGCACGGGTTCATGAAAATCGAGGTAGCCGTCAGCCGCAAGCGGCGCTACGCGTGGCCCAGTAGCCGTAACGGATCGGGTCGTCAGGTTCTATGGGCCTGTGTTTTATGGTGATGCGTTCGATGGCGTAGCACAGGAAATTTTCATACCCCGCAAGTAGGCGGGGCTGCGATACGGTGGCGTGCAATTCATGGCCGTTACTGCCCGGTAGGCCCGATGTATGCAGGGTCAGGCCGTTTTTGATGATTTTTAAGGTTGCGTTCACATCCTGCCATTTGCATGCGGCTCCCTGATGGAGAGAATAATAACCGCATCCGTATATATTATAAATAATGACACGAAATTGCCACTTTTATTAAACCGTATAAGTAATACGACTCCACAATCAGTATCACTTAACCGTGTGGGTGAGACCAGGGGGTTAATAACCCGTTAACCGACATAGATCCAGAAATGGCACGGGTTTCTCCTCCTGCAAGGAAACAGGCCGATGATGAATGCGGTTACGCCTTTTTCAGCCCCGATCCGCCTGCTTTCAGTCGCGGCAGAGATGTTTCCCTTCGTCAAGACCGGAGGGCTGGGCGATGTAGTGGGGTCGCTGCCACATGCGCTCGGCCCTTATGGCGTGGAGGTTACAACCCTGCTGCCCGGCTACCCTGCCGTCATGGCGGCATTGCCTGCGCGCGCGCCCGTCATGCATCACCCCGACCTGCTGGGGCACGAGGCCACACTGTGGTCGGCCCATGTGTCCGGGCTGGACCTGCTGGTGCTTGACGTGCCCGCCCTGTTTGATCGCCCCGGCAATCCCTATCTCGGCCCCGAGGGGCAGGACTGGCCCGATAACGGCATCCGCTTCGCCACCCTTGCCCGCATGGCGGCAGATATTGCCTGGGGCCACACGCCGCACCCGCGCCCCGACCTTGTGCAGGCGCATGACTGGCAGGCTGGGCTTACGGCAGCCTACCTGCACCATGACCAGCAGGCGGCTGAACGCGGCGGCCTGCCCGTGGCCACCCGCGTGCCGGTGGTCCAGACCATCCATAACCTTGCCTTCCAGGGGCGTTTTCCCGCCGCGTGCCTTGCCGAATTCCGCCTCCCGCCCGAGGCGTTCTCGGTCGAGGGATGCGAGTGCTACGGGGCCATCAGCTTCCTCAAGGCGGGGCTGTACCATGCCGATCGCATCACCACCGTCTCGCCATCCTACGCGCAGGAAATCCAGACGCCCGAAGGCGGCATGGGCCTCGATGGCCTGCTGCGCCACCGCGGCGACCGGCTAGAAGGCATTCTCAACGGCATCAGTACCGACACATGGAACCCGGCCTCCGACCCGGCGGTGCATTTTCCCTACATGGTGGGCGATACCGTGGGCCGCGCGCCCAACAAGCGCGACCTGCAGGCGGAATTCGGGCTGTGGGCCGACCCCGATGCCTTTGTGGTGGGCGTGGTCAGCCGCCTGACCGCGCAAAAGGGCATCGACCTGCTTGCCGATGTCACGCCACGCCTGCTGGAAGGCAACACCCAGCTTATCGTTGTGGGCGAGGGCGACCGCGAGATCGAGCGCCGCCTCGCTGGCCTGCAACGCCAGTTTCCCGGCCGGTTTGCCTGCCATCTCGGCTATAGTGAATCCCTTGGGCACCGCCTGCCTTCGGCGGTTGATGCGCTGCTCATTCCCTCGCGCTTCGAGCCCTGCGGGCTGACCCAGCTTGGCGCGCTGCGTTATGGCGCGGTGCCGATTGCCGCCCGCGTGGGCGGCCTGGCCGATACGATTGTCAACGCCAATCCCGCAGCCGTTGTCCAGGGCGCTGCGACGGGTTTCCTGTTCACGCCCATTGATGGCGAGACCCTGCTCGCCACCGTGGCGGGCGCGCGCCAGCTCTACCGGCGCAACCGCCGCATGTGGCGCCAGCTCCAGCTTACGGGCGCGGCTTATGACGTGTCGTGGAACGACAAGGCCGCCCATTACGTCAGGCTGTTTGCCGAGATGCTGGGCCTTGATGCGGGCGGGCGGGCGGATTCAAACGTGATCAGCCTGCCATCGGGCCAACGTGGCCTGCGTGAGGGCCGCAGGCGGCGCATCGCGCGCAGGCCACCGCGCCTGTCACGCGCGCTGGCCGTTCCCCATTAACGCGCCCGGCCCCCAACGCTCACAGCCAAACCCCTACAGCACAGTAAAGGCCCCGGCATGCGGATCAGGCAGGATGCAGCTCACTATGTTTTACCCGGTGGTATTGATGATCTTGTGCATGGGCGCAGTTCTGATCCGTTTGCCATTCTTGGCCGCCACAACATGGGGCGCGTCGATGTCATCCGCGTGCTGTACCACGATGCGGCGCGCGTGCGACTGGTGGTTGAGCGCCCGCGCGCCAGCCCGATCGAGCGCCCCATGCGGCGCATGGACGACACGGGGCTGCATGTCGGCACCATTCCCGCAGGGGCGCGCTATCACCTGAAAATCGTCTGGGCCGACGCGGTGGAGGAAACCGCCGACCCGTATTCATTCGGCCTGCTGCTTGATGAGGCGGACCTGACCCTGTTTGCCGAAGGACGCCACCGCCAGCTTGACCAGCTCATGGGCGCGCAGCCCATGGTGGTTGACGGCACGCCGGGCGTGCGCTTTGCCGTGTGGGCGCCCAATGCGCGGCGGGTTTCGGTCATCGGGGACTTCAATTTCTGGGATGGCAGGCGCCACCCCATGCGCCTGCGCCACGCGGCCGGGGTGTGGGAGCTGTTCATTCCCGGCCTCGGCCCCGGCGAGCGTTACAAATTCGAGATCATGACGCGCGAAGGCCACATCCTGCCCCACAAGGCCGATCCCTTCGCCCGGTTTGCCGAGCGCCCGCCCGCCACCGCCTCGGTCGTGGCGTCGCCCGCTCCCTTTGCCTGGAACGATGCTGAGTGGATGGCCACGCGCGGGCGCGCGCAGGCCACGGATGCGCCGTTGGCCATATACGAGCTGCACGTCCCCTCATGGCGCAGGCCCAGGGGTGACCCGGACCGCATCATGTCGTGGCACGAACTCGCGGGCGAACTCATTCCCTACGTGCAGGCGGCGGGTTTTACGCATGTCGAACTCATGCCGGTCATGGAATATCCGTTTGGCGGCTCATGGGGCTACCAGCCGCTCGGGCTGTTCGCGCCCTCGGCCCGGCATGGCACGCCCGCTGATTTCGCGGCCTTTATCGATGCCTGCCACGCAGCGGGCATCGGCGTGATCCTGGACTGGGTGCCCGCCCATTTTCCCAACGATGTGCACGGGCTGGCCTGTTTCGATGGCTGCGCGCTGTATGAGCATCAGGACCCGCGCGAGGGCGTGCACCGCGACTGGAACACCCATATCTATAATTTCGGCCGCCATGAGGTGCGCGGCTTCCTCATCGCCAGCGCGCTGATGTGGCTGGAGCGCTTTCATATCGACGGGCTGCGCGTCGATGCGGTGGCCTCCATGCTCTACCGCGACTACAGCAGGCGGGAAGGGGAGTGGATACCCAACATTCATGGCGGGCGTGAAAACCTCGAGGCCGTGGCCTTCCTGCGCCAGCTCAACGAGACCGTGCGCGAAACCTGCCCCGATGCGATGATGATTGCCGAGGAATCCACCGCCTGGCCCGGCGTGACCCGCCCGGTGGCGCAGGGGGGGCTTGGCTTTTCATATAAGTGGAACATGGGCTGGATGCATGACAGCCTGCGCTTCTTTGCGCGTGACCCGCTGTGGCGCGGCCATCACCTCAATGAAATCCTGTTCGGGCTGCATTATGCCTTCAGCGAGCATTTCATCCTGTGCCTGTCGCATGATGAAGTGACCCACGGCAAAGGCTCGCTTCTGGCGCGCATGCCCGGTGATGGCTGGCAGCGCCATGCCAACCTGCGGGTGTTTTTTGCCTTCATGTGGGCCCATCCGGGGCGCAAGCTGGTATTCATGGGGGCCGAACTGGCGCAGGAGGCGGAATGGTCGCATGAGGGCGAGCCGCCCTGGCGCAGTCTGGATGATCCGCTCAAGGCGGGCATGCTGGGTCTCGTCACCGATCTCAACCGCCTCTATCGCGACCTGCCAGCACTCCACATGCTTGACAGCGACCCCGCCGGTTTTGCGTGGATGATTGGCGATGACACCGCCAACGCCGTGCTGGCCTGGCTGCGGCTGGCACCGGGCCATGCCCCGGTTCTGGTGGTGCTCAACCTGACACCCGTGGTGCGCCGTGGCTACCGCGTGGGCGTGCCGGTGGGCGGGCCGTGGCGCGAGCGCCTCAATTCCGATGCCTCCGCCTATGGCGGCAGCGGGGTGGGCAATGGCGGGGGTGTCATGGCGCAGCCCGAGCCCGCGCACGGCCAGCCCTGCTCGTGCGTGCTGACCCTGCCGCCGCTGGCAGCGCTTTACCTTCAGCCCGCGGGAGAAGGATCATGATGCGTTTCCCGCCCGCGCTATCGCCCGGCAGCCCCACCCGCCTCGGCGCGTGCTGGGATGGGCTTGGCGTCAATTTCGCGGTGTTCTCGGCCAATGCGCAGCAGATCGACCTGTGCATTTTCGACCCGCGCGACCGGCGCGAGATCGCGCGCTTCCGCCTGCCCGAATACACCAATGAAATCTGGCACGGCTACCTGCCCGACGCCGAGCCGGGGCTGTTATACGGCTTCCGGGCCTTCGGGCCATACGACCCCGCCAACGGTCACCGCTTCAACCCGCACAAGCTGCTGATCGATCCCTATGCCCGCAGGCTCACGGGGCCGGTTTCATGGTCGGACACGCAGTTCGGCTACCGCCTGCACTCGCCGCGGGCCGACCTGTCCTTCGACCGGCGTGACAGCGCACCCTCCATGCCAAAATGCGTGGTGGTGAACGATGCCTATGAGTGGGAGGACGACATCCTGCCCCGCGTGCCGTGGGCGGATACCGTCATCATGGAGGCGCATGTCAGGGGCCTGACCATGCAGCGCGCGATGGAGCGCGGCCCCCAGCCGGGCACGTTCCAGGCCCTTGGCGCGCCCGAAATGATCGCGCACCTGCGCAGGCTGGGCGTGACCACGCTCGAACTCCTGCCCATCCAGTGCTTTGCCCCCGAGCGTTACCTGATCGAGCGCAGGCTGACCAATTACTGGGGCTACAACACGCTGGCGTTTTTCGTGCCGCATGCGGGCTATCTGGCCAGCGGCTCGGCGCACGAGTTGCGCGCAGCCATCAGGCGGCTGCACAAGGCGGGCATCGAGGTGGTGATGGATGTGGTCTACAACCACACCTGCGAGGGCAGCGAACTCGGCCCCACCCTGTGCTACCGGGGGCTGGACAACGCCACCTATTACAGCCTCGTGCCCGGTGACGAGCGGCACCTGATCAACGATACCGGCTGCGGCAACACGCTCAACCTGTCGCACCCGCGCGTGTTGCAGATGGTGCTGGACTCGCTGCGCTACTGGGCGGACGAATTCCACATTGATGGTTTCCGCTTCGACCTCGCCCCGGTGCTCGGGCGCGAACCCTATGGCTTCGATCAGGGATCAGGCTTTTTTGATGCCATCATCCAGGACCCCTTGCTGTCCACGCGCAAGCTGATTGCCGAGCCATGGGACCCCGGCCCCGGCGGCTACCAGTTCGGCAACTTCCCGCCCGGCTTTGCCGAATGGAATGACCGCTTCCGTGATACCACGCGGCGCTTCTGGCGTGGCGATGGCCAGCAGCAGGGCGATATCGCCGCCCGCATCGCGGGCTCGGGCGACCTGCTCGACCACAGGGGCCGCAGGCCGTGGAGTTCGGTCAACCTCATTACCGCGCATGACGGCTTCACGCTCGAGGACGTGGTCAGCTATGCCGAGCGCCATAACGAGGCCAATGGGGAAGATGGCCAGGATGGCAGCGCCGACAACAACAGCGCCAACTGGGGCGTGGAAGGCCCGACCGATGACCCCGCCATCCTCGACCTCCGTGGCCGCGTGCAGCGCGCCATGATGGCCACCCTCATGTTCTCGCACGGAACCCCCATGCTGCTGGCGGGCGATGAGTTTGGCCAGACCCAGAATGGCAACAACAACACCTATTGCCAGGACAACCCCACAAGCTGGCTGGACTGGCAGCGCGCCGCCTCGCCGCAGGGCCAGTTGATGACCGCTTTTGTCGCCCGCCTTGCCACGCTGCGCCGGGCGCACCCCTCGCTGCGGGCGGCGCGCTACATGCATGGCCGCCACAGGCCGCTGCCCGACGTGCCCGATATCGGCTGGTTCGGCCATGATGGCACGCCCATGGGGGTGGAGCAGTGGAATGACGAGACATTCCACCTGCTTGGCGTGCGCCGCGCCAGCATCGGGGCCGATGGCGCGGTCGATATTACCTACATGCTGCTCAACCCCGGCGGGAGCGATGTGAACGCGACGCTGCCCGGACCCGAAGGGCAGTGGACCCTGCTGCTCGACACCACGCAGCCCGAACGGGCGGTGCAGGCGCTGGGTCCGGACGCGCATGACATTACCGTGCCCGCCCACGGGCTTATGCTGCTGGCCTTCGCGCATGGTGGCGATAATGCAGGGAAGGACGCCGCATGAGCACCCATTTCCAGTCTGACCGCTATGTCGGGGCCACGTTGCTTGATGCCGGGCATACCCGCTTCCGGTTCTGGGCGCCCTCATGCCACACGGTCCTGCTCGAGGCGCAGGGCCATGCGCCCGTTGCCATGGCCCGCGACAGGGAAGGGTGGTTTGAATGCGTGTTTCCCTGCGGGGCGGGCACGCGCTACCGCTACCGCGTGGCCCGTGACCTTGCCGTGCCGGACCCCGCCTCATGCTGCCAGCCCGATGACGTGCGTGGGCCAAGCGAGGTGGTCGATCCCGCCGCCTATGACTGGCGGCATGCCGCATGGCCGGGCCGTCCGTGGCATGAGGTGGTCATATACGAGGTGCATGTGGGCCTGATGGGCGGTTATGACGGCGTGGCCCGCGACCTGCCGCGCCTTGCCGCCCTTGGCGTGACCGCCATCGAACTCATGCCGCTGGCCGAGGTGCCGGGCGGACGCAACTGGGGCTATGACGGCGTGCTGCCTTTCGCCCCGGAATCCGCATACGGTCCGCCCGATGCGCTCAAGGCGCTGATTGATACGGCGCACGGGCTGGGGCTCATGGTGTTTCTGGACGTGGTGTACAACCATTTCGGCCCGGACGGGAATTACCTGGCTGACTACGCAACGCCCTTCTTCCGCTACGATACGGCAACGCCGTGGGGGGCGGCCATTGATTTCGGGCAGGAGGCGGTCAGTCAGTTCTTCATTGATAACGCGCTGTACTGGCTCATGGAATTCCGCTTTGACGGACTTCGGCTTGATGCCGTGCAGGCCATTGTGGACCGGGGCTGGCTTCTGGCGTTGCCTGCCATCATCCGCAACCATGTCGAGCGCGGGCGGCATGTGCACCTGATCGTGGAAAATGAGAACAATGATGCCGGCCTGCTGCGCGCGGGCTATCGCGCCCAGTGGAATGATGACGCCCATAACGCCCTGCATGTGCTGCTGACCGGCGAGGAGGAGGGCTATTATGGCAATTTCGCCCCCGACCCGGCACCAGCACTTGCGCGCGTGCTGGCCGAGGGTTTTGCCTTTCAGGGTGAGGTGCAGCCGGTCAATGGCAAGGCAAGGGGCAGCCCGAGTGCTGACCTTGCGCCTGACCGCTTCATCATCTTTTTGCAAAACCATGACCAGATCGGTAACCGCGCGCTAGGCGAGCGGCTGGGCGTGCTGGCCGCGCCACAGGCCCTGCGCGCGGCCTACGGGCTGGTGCTCCTGTGCCCGCAGATCCCGATGCTGTTCATGGGCGAGGAATGGGGCTCGCGCCAGCCCTTCCTGTTCTTTACCGACTACAACCCGGCGCTCGGCCGGATCGTGCGCGAGGGGCGGCGGCAGGAATTTGCCGGTTTCTCGCATTTCGCCTCGGCGGAAAAGCGCGACACCATCCCCGATCCCAACGCGCCCGAAACCTATGCTACCTCGCGCCTCGACCCCGCCGAGCGCGATAGACCAGCCCACAGGGAATGGAACGCGCAGATTGCGCAGCTACTGGCCCTGCGTCACGCCGAGATCACGCCCCGCCTGCCCGGCGCGCGCGCCATGGGGGCGCAGGTTCTGGGCAGGGGGGCGGTTTTTGCCCGGTGGCGCATGGGCGATGGGGCGGTGCTGTCCATTGCCCTCAACCTGGCCGATGCGGCAGTGCCGCTGCCAGACATGCCGCAGGGGCGCTGCCTGCATGCGGTGCTGCCGCACGGGGTGGACCTGTTCTGCGCAACCCTGCCCCCTTATGCCATGATGGCCTGCCTGAACGAGGCCGAGGATGAATAACCGCACCCTTGTCGAGCGTGCCCGCCATGCCGGGCTGAGCCTGCGCTGGCGCGATGCCGCGGGCGAGATGCACCGCGTCTCGAACGAGAGCCTGCGCCGCCTGCTGGCCGTGCTGGAAGGTCATGCCCCGCCGCCACCCCCGCGCGGGGCACTGCCCGCCATGGTGGTGGGCATTGCAGGCCAGGCGACCGTGCTGCCCCTGCCACCCGGTGATGCCGGGGGCCGGTTTCGCCTCGTGCTGGAAAATGGCGCGGAAATTGAAGGAAAGCTGCGCCTGATGCGTGGCCACCCCGCGCTGCCCCCCGTGGGCGTGTGCGGCTACCACCGGCTGGAAGTGGGCGACACGACCGCAACACTGGCCATTGCGCCCCCGTCCTGCCCGCGCGTGAGCCGGATATGCGCAGGCGGCAGCGTGCGGGCGTGGGGGCTGGGCGCGCAGGTTTATGGCCTGCGCATGGCGGGCGATGGGGGGATTGGCCATTTTGGCGCGACGGAAACCCTGGCCCGCACGGCTGCGGCACGCGGAGCGGATGCGCTGGCCATCAGCCCGGCCCATGCCATGTTTGCCGCGCGGCCCGGGCAGTACAGCCCGTATTCACCCTCATCGCGCCTGTTCCTGAATGGCTTGCTGGCTGACCCGCATGCGGTGTTCGACGCGGCAACCGTGCAGGCCGCCGTGGTCAGGGAGGGGGCGGCCTATGTCGATACGCTCAGGCAGCTTGAGGATGCGGCGCTGATTGACTGGGTGCGGGCCAGCACATGCCGCTACCGGTTGCTCAGGCGGCTGTATGATGACCGGATCGCGGCCAGTCCGCCACAGGCCATGCGCGACTTTCGCGCGGCCGGGGGGCGTGCGCTCGAGCAGCATGCCCTGTTCGAGGCATTGCACGCCTATTTCTCCACCCGTGGTGAACGCGGCGGCGACTGGCGGCGCTGGCCCGTGCCCATGCGCCAGCCTGACAGCCCGGAAGTGGCGCGTTTTGCGCAGGAATTCGCCCATGACGTGACATTCCATGTGTTCGTGCAGTGGCTGGCGGCCACCAGCCTGGCCCGTGCCTGCGCGCGTGCGCGGGCGGCGGGCATGCGCATCGGGCTGATCAAGGACATGGCGGTGGGCGTGGACCCCACGGGCAGCGAATGCTGGGCGCGCCAGTCCGAATTCCTGCTTGGCGCGGGCATTGGCGCACCGCCCGATGCGCTGAGCCCGCTGGGGCAGGACTGGGGGCTGACCACGTTTTCACCCGCCGGGCTGCGGGCTACGGGCTACCGCGCCTTTATCGATACGTTGCGCGCGGGATTTGCGCATGGCGGAGGCTTGCGCATCGACCATGTCATGGCGCTGGAACGGCTGTGGATCATACCGCAGGGCGGCGCTTCGGCTGAGGGGAGTTACCTGTCCTTTCCCGTGCGCGACCTCATGCGGCTCGTCGCCCTTGAGGCCATGCGGGCCGATGCCATGGTGATTGGCGAGGATCTGGGCACGGTCACCACCGCGTTTCGCAAGGCGGCAGGCGCGCATGGCATCATGGGCATGAACGTGCTGTTTTTCGAGCGCACGCCGCAAGGGGTGTTCAGGCCACCCGCCACATGGTCGCCCCAGGCCACCGCCATGACCACCACCCATGACCTGCCCACGGTGGCAGGCTGGTGGCAGGGAACGGACATTTCCTGGCGCGAGAAATTGCATCAGCTCCCCGTGGGCCTCGACCCCAACACCGTGCATGACGAGCGTGAAAATGACCGCACCGCCCTGTGGTCCGCCCTGATGCACGACCGGCCTGCATCTGCCGCGCGCGGCAGGGGCGGGGAGAAGCCACCGCCCGACGCCACGGGGGCGGCAAGGGTGGTGGATGAGGCCATCGGCTTCGTGGGCCGGGCCGCGTGCCCGCTTGCCCTCATGGCGGTGGAGGACATGCTCGGCCTTGCCGAGCAGCCTAACCTGCCCGGCACCACGAGCGGGCACCCCAACTGGCAGCGCCGCTACCCCGGCATGACCGCAACCCTGCTGTCAGGGCATGATACGCGCCGGCGCTTCAACCGCCTGCGCGCGGGGCGTGCCCATGAATAACACCACCCCGGCCGCCCTGGTGCGGGCCACGCTGCGGCTGCAGTTCCGCGCGGGCATGACAATCGATGACGCCACGGCCCTCGTGCCGCAATTCGCCCGCCTTGGCATAAGCCATCTTTACGCCTCGCCCCTGTTTGCCGCGCGCCCCGGCTCGACCCATGGCTACGATACCGTGGCTTATGACCAAATCGACCCGGCACTGGGTGGCGAGGCGGCACTGGTGCGCCTGACTGACCGGCTGCATGCCCACGGCATGGGGCTGATCCTTGATATCGTGCCCAACCACATGGCCGTTGATGCCCATAATGCGTGGTGGATGGATGTGCTGGCCTGGGGGCAGGCTTCGGCGCATGCCACGTGGTTCGACATCAACTGGCATGACCCCGCCCCGGATCTGCGCGGGCGCGTGCTGCTGCCCTTCCTTGATCGCCCGCTGCCCGAGGCAATGATGGCAGGCAGCCTTGTCCTGCGCCATGACGGGGATGGGGGACTGTTCCACATCCAGCACCATGAGCACAGCTTTCCGCTGAGCCCGGCCAGCTACGCGGCCCTGCTGGCGCAGGTGGAGGCCCCCGGCGCGCTGCTTGCGGCCTTCACCACCGTGGCGCTGCGCGGCGGGCCGGGGGCGGAAGCGGATTCCGCGCTGGCGGCCCTGCGGCACTGGGCGGCAACACAGCGCGGGCAGGCAGCCATGATGCGCCTTGCCAGCCTGCATGATGGATGCGACCCCGCAGGCCGCACCCGGCTGGAACGCCTGCTGGCCGCGCAGCCATGGCGTCTGGCCTGCTGGCGTGAGGCCGCGACACGGATCAACTGGCGGCGGTTTTTTGACATTACCGGCCTTGTGGGCGTGTGCGTGGAGCGCGCGGAGGTGTTCGAGGCGGTGCATGGCTATCTGTTCTCGCTGTATCAGCGCGGACTGGTTGACGGCGTGCGGGTCGATCATATTGATGGGCTGGCCGCGCCTGCCGCCTACTGCCAGCGCCTGCGCGCCCGGCTTGACGCACTGGGCCGCCTGCGCCCCGAAAGCGCCCTGCCGGGCGCGGCCATTTACGTGGAAAAAATCCTTGCCACCCATGAGAGCCTGCCTGCCGCTTGGCCGGTTGAAGGCACCACGGGCTACGACTTCATGGATCAGGTCTCCGCCGTGCTGCATGATGCCCGCGCGGCCCCCGTGCTGGATCGGCTGTGGGCAGCGTGCGGGCCAGATGCCAGAGCCTGCGGCCTGATTGCGCGCGAGGCCCGCGTGCAACTGCTGGCCGGGGGCTTTGCTGCCGAATTCGGGCAACTGACCCGCCTGCTGGCCACGGCGCTGAAGGCGCGGGGGGCGGACTGCATGCCTGCGGCAGACCTGCGGGCCGTGCTTGAGGCCGTGCTGGTCTCCTTCACGTTTTACCGCACCTATTTTGGCGATGAGGTGATGCAGGACCATGCCGAAGATGGCGCGGCCCTGCACGCGGCCAGCACGGCCGCCCGGCCACGGCTGGAAGCCCGGCTGCAACCGGTGCTTG
>NZ_BCTP01000038.1 GCF_001571345.1 Komagataeibacter xylinus NBRC 15237
GGCTGCCAGGACTCAGGACTTTATGCCCCAATACGCCAATGGGCTGACGAATCGTGCCAGCCGGTCTGGCTTCCCTGCTCTACCATGAAGCAGGAAAGTCGTCCTGAACTAAAATTCTTAAATTTACGTATATGTTCCTACTTCTGCCGCAAGGTGACCGCAATCTCAAGAACTGAAACATTACTAAAGATTGCAGCCACCCTCATGCCAGGCAGATATCAGTCAACCGAACCCGAACGCTCGCGCTTCTTGCGCTCGTGCGGATCAAGGTAGCGCTTGCGGATGCGCACGGCAGACGGCGTGACCTCGACAAGTTCGTCATCCTCGATATAGGCGATCGCCTGCTCGAGGTTCATCTTGCGCGGCGGGATCAGCAGCAGGGCCTCGTCCTTGCCGGCGGCACGGATGTTGGTCAGCTTCTTTTCACGCACCGGGTTCACTTCAAGGTCATTCTCGCGCGAATGCTCGCCGATGATCATGCCCACGTAAACCTTCTCGCCCGCATCGACAAACAGCGTGCCACGGTCCTGCAGCGAGAACAGCGAATACTGCGTGGTCGCCCCGTCTTCCGACGAGATCAGCGAACCGTTGCGACGGCCCGGGATCGGCCCGACATAGGGCTGATAGCCGTGGAACAGCCGGTTCATGATGCCCGAGCCGCGCGTGTCGGTCAGGAATTCGCCATGATAGCCGATCAGCCCGCGCGAGGGGATGAGGAAGCTCAGGCGCACCTTGCCGCCGCCCGAAGGCTGCATGTCCTGCATGATGCCCTTGCGCAGCGCCATTTTTTCAACCACGACGCCCGAATACGGCTCGTCCACGTCGATCAGGACTTCCTCGAACGGCTCTTCGCGCTCGCCGGTTTCCTCATTGGTGCGGAACAGCACGCGGGGGCGGCCGATGGTCAGCTCAAACCCTTCGCGGCGCATCTGCTCGATCAGCACGCCAAGCTGGAGTTCGCCACGGCCTGCGACCTCGAAGGCCTCGCTCTCGGGGCTTTCGGACACGCGGATGGCGATGTTGCCTTCCGTTTCCTTGAACAGGCGGTCACGGATCTGGCGCGAGGTGACCTTCTTGCCTTCGCGGCCGCCCAGCGGGCCATCGTTAAGGCGGAAGGTCATGGACAGCGTCGGCGGATCAACCGGGGTGGAGGGCAGCGGCTCCTTGACTTCAAGGGCTGCGATCGTTTCGGGAATCGTCGCTTCCGACAGGCCGGCCACGGCCACGATGTCGCCTGCTTCGACTTCTTCCACCGGCACGCGGTCAAGGCCACGGAAGGAGAGCAGCTTGGTCAGGCGGCCGGTCTCGACCACCGAGCCATCGGGGCGCAGCACATGCACGGGCATGTTCATCTTCGCCACGCCGTGCTCGACGCGGCCGGTCAGCACGCGGCCAAGGAAGTTGTCGTTCTCGAGGATGGTAGCAACCATCGCGAACGGCGCGTCCTTGTTGACCTTCGGCGGCGGCACGTGGCTCAGGATCAGGTCGAACATGGGCGAGAGGTCCTTGCGCGGACCATCGATCTCGGTATCGGCCCAGCCCTGGCGGCCCGAGGCGTAGAGCATGGGGAAATCGAGCTGCTCGTCATTGGCGCCAAGGGCCGCGAACAGGTCGAAAATCTCGTTATGCACCTCATCGGGGCGGGCATCGCCACGGTCGATCTTGTTCACGACCACGATCGGGCGCAGGCCGCGCGCAAGCGCCTTGCCCACCACGAACTTGGTCTGGGGCAGAGCGCCTTCAGCGGAATCGACGAGCACGATAGCGCCATCGACCATGCTCAGGATACGCTCGACCTCGCCACCGAAATCGGCATGGCCCGGGGTGTCGATGATGTTGATGCGGGTATCTTTCCACACCACCGACGTGCACTTGGCAAGAATGGTGATGCCACGCTCGCGCTCGAGGTCGTTGCTGTCCATGGCGCGTTCAGCAACGTGCTGGTTATCGCGGAAGGAACCGGACTGTTTCAGAAGCTGGTCGACCAGTGTGGTCTTGCCATGATCGACGTGCGCGATAATGGCGATATTGCGGATATCCATAAGTGCTCTTGACCTGACTTTCCTTGGCGTTACGCCATACGGGTGCGCGGCGGCACATGCGGGCGACACCCGTGCGTGCGGCGGCGGAATGATTGGCTGCTGGCTGCGTAGATAAAGCGGACTGGCGCGGATTGCACGCGAAACTTCGCGCACAACCCCGTCAAACGCCCTGCTCCATGGCCTTCAGATCAGAAATCCATGTCCTGGCGCATGTTCATGAGCGGGCGCGCGCCGTAATGCGAAATCACTTCCGAGGCGGCGACACTGCCCAGCCGCCCGCATTCGGCAAGCGTGCGGTCCGATGTCCAGCCGGCAAGGAAGCCTGCGGCATAGGCATCGCCCGCGCCCGTGGTGTCGATCACCTGCGTGCGCACGCTGTCGATGACGATGCGCTGCTGGTCCTGGATGATGACGCTGCCCTTCTCCGATCGGGTCAGGACACTGAAATGCGTGTCAGCGGCGACAAGGCGGGCGGCGTGATCGAAATCGGCGGTCTGGTACAGCGCGCAGATCTCGTCCTCGTTGGCGAACAGGATGTCGATATGCCCGCGCACGAGGTCAAGGAACGCCGCGCGATGCCGGTCAACGCAGAATTTGTCGGACAGCGAGAGCGCCACCTTGCGGCCGGCCTCATGGGCGATGCGGGCCGCGGTGCGAAAGGCTTCCTGTGCCGCTGGCGGGTCGAACAGGTAGCCTTCCATGTAGGTGACCTTGGCGGACTGGACCACATCGGCGAGCACGTCTTCGGGGCCGAAATTCACGCACGCCCCCAGATAGGTGTTCATGGTGCGCTGGCCATCGGGCGTGACCAGGATGATGCAGCGCGCGGTGGGGTGCGCGGTGCCCGCATCGCCCTGCAGTGGCGATGAGGGGAAATACACCCCCGCGGCCTGCATGTCGGTTGCGAATGCCTGGCCCGGCACGTCATCGGCCACCTTGCCCAGATAGGCCACGCGCGCGCCCATGTTGGAGGCGACGACGCAGGTATTGGCCGCCGAGCCGCCGCCCATTTCCTTCTCGCGCCTGATCTGGCCGTACAGCGCCTCGGCGCGGGCGGCGTCGATCAGCGTCATGCCGCCCGGCGTCATGCCGTTGCGCTCCGGGAAGGCTGCTTCCACCGGCGCCAGCACATCGACGATCGCATTGCCGATGCCCAGCAGGTCAAACCGGCATTCTGCCGCCTGTCCCGAATTTTCCATATCCTGTGTCACTCCCATCGCTGATCAGGCCCGATATGCAGGCAAGGCGCAGGTGCGCCACGAAATAACCCATTTTTTCGGGCCAAAGTCGCCCTTCGCTATCATTGGCGGGTAAATGGCGCAATGCATGAAGTTTTTTATGCCTCTCCCGGCCCCTTAACGCCCTTGTCGACAGGTTTGGGGGGCGTATAACCGGGTATGGGGGCTGCGGCCTGCAACCAGCCCGAGCAGCGTTCTTTTTCGTTCCGGAGCGTTCACGCGCTCCGATGCAGCATCTAACCAAGCGGGGTAATATTGTTTAAACGACGCAAGCCAGCAGACATCAAGCCACCTGCCCCCACTCCGTCCCCCGCGCCGCAGCAGCCGGGCCGCCCGGTCATGGGCGGTGGCGCCTCTCCTTCTTCTCCATCTGCCAGCAAGGAAAATACATCCATGGCCCGTCCGCCCTTCCCGCCCACGCCGTCCCCCTCGTCCGCGCCGGGTGGCGCACGCCCCGGTGCGCCGGGAGCAGCCGCCCCCGTCAAAAAGGAAAATGAGCGCCGCACCCTGGTGGTCGGGCGTGGCATCAGCGTACAGGGCACCATCCAGGATGCCGAGCGCCTGGTTGTGGAAGGCACGGTCGAGTCCTCGCTGATCAATGCATCCGAACTGCAGATCGCTCAGGGCGGCGTGTTCAAGGGCGAAGTCGAGGTTGAGGACGCGGAACTCGCGGGCACCATCGATGGCACGCTGACCGTGCGCGGCAGCCTGACCATCCGCTCCACCGGTCGCCTGCTCGGCAAGGCCAAGTGCCGCCGCCTGAAGGTGGAAGATGGCGGCCAGGTCACCGGCCAGCTGGAAATGATCACCACCCCCGCAGCCCCGCAGGCCGCACCGGCCGCCGCCGCGCCAACGGCCCCGCCCGCGCCCCCGCGCCCGGCCAGCGCTGGCTGAAGCACGCTTCCGCCCGGGCCTGCCGGGCGGATACAAAAAACGCCAGTGGCAGCAATGCCCTGGCGTTTTTTTTGCACGCAAGTCGTCTCCCGTAAGAAGCTGTCTGATAAAGTCAGCTTGGAAAACATCCGGAAATCATAAGGACGTTTTTGGTAAAGCTTTTTTCAAAAAGCTTCACGGAATGCCACCTTTTTTAAAAAAGGCGGCACCCGGAAACGTTTATCAACGGGTTGTTTTCAAACAGTGCCGTAAGGCATCAGGCCACGCTATCGCGCCGGTCGCTCCGCAGCTTTACATAGGCAAGCTGCGCGTGTTCGGCACAGTATGGCTTGCCCGGCAGCGGCGTTGCCCCACAGAAGTGAAAGCCCGGCGTGCCCGGATCGCCAAGCGGCCAGCAACAGGACTGGCTGCTGCGGCGGCGTGGCTCGCTGACCGGGCGCAGCGCCGCACGGGCGGCACGGGCAGGCGCGCGGGCCGGACGGGCGGCGGCTTCGGGTGCCGGTTCGGCGGCGGCCGGGGTCGCAGCCTTTGGCGCGGGAACGGCCACACTCGCCTTCACCGGCGCGGGTGCCTTTTCAGGCACCGACGGGGCTGCCACCACGGGCGCGGGGGCCGCTTCCTTTTTAGGGGCCACGGCGGGGGCCGCCGCAACCGGGGCGGCCTGTGTAGCGGCATCGGCAGGCGGCGTGACCTTGGCGGCACGACGGATGGGCGATGGGCGCGGCTTGAGGCCAAGCCGATGCGCCTTGCCTACAACGGCATTCTTGGTAACAGATAACTGGCGGCCGATTTCCGCGGTCGATAATCCCTGCTGCCACAGATCACGCAGTCGCGCGATCGTCTCCTCTGTCCATTCCATCGCCATCGTTCTGCACTCCTTACGCGGAATGGAGCGAAACTAGGCGTATCTGCCATCTATCTCAACCGCAGAATGACAGAATCTTGTGGACAGTTCTGCCCATAACCTGTTTGCAACCCGTGTAAAGCCGTCTGCCCCCCCTGCGGGCTCAGTCCTGGATCAGTCTGACCTTGCCATCCTCGACCCCCATGGTCAGCCTGCCTGCCTTGAGTTCACGCGCAAGCTTGCCAAACACCGTATTGCGCCAGCCATGAAAAGCGGGAATATCCGCCTCGTCATCCAGCGCGAAACGGTCGAGATCCTCTGAGGACGCCACAAGTTTCGGGGCCACGCGATGGGCCTCGCAGCAGGTGGCCAGCAGCACCTTGAGCAGGGCGATCAGGGCCGCCGACGGGCGTGGCGCGTCCTTGCCGCGCCCCTTGGGCAGGCGCGGCAGGTCGGCTTCGGGCACGGCGTGGGCCTCGGTCACCGCTTCAAGCAGGGACTGCCCGCTACGCCCCTCGGCAAACCCGCGCGAGACGCCGCGCACGCGGGCCAGCGCATCGACCGTGTCAGGTGCGGTGGCCGCGATTTCCATCAGGCTTTCATCCTTGAGCAGGCGCTGGCGCGGCACGTTGACGCGCTGGGCCTCGCCCTCGCGCCACGCAGCCACGGCGCGCAGGATGCCCAGCATGCGCCGGTTGTTGGTGCGCGGGCGCATCTTCTCCCACAGGGTCAGCGGGTCGGGGCGGAAGGTGGCGGGATTGTTCAGGATGTCCAGTTCGGCCGCAACCCAGTCCAGCCGGCCCTCGCGCTCGAGCTGTGCCAGCAGCTTGCCGTAAACCAGCCGCAGATAGGTGACGTCAGCCGCCGCATAACCGATCTGGGCAGGCGAGAGCGGGCGCGCCGACCAGTCGGAAAAGCGATGTGACTTGTCGATCTGCACGCCAAGCAGCGATGCGACGAGATTGTCATACCCCACCTGGTCGCCATAGCCGGCCACCATGGCCGCGACCTGCGTGTCGAACAGGGCGGCGGGCAGGCGGTCGAACAGATGCAGGAAGATTTCAAGATCCTGTCTTGCTGCGTGAAAAACCTTCACCACCGCCGCATCATCAAGCAGTTCGCCAAGGCTGGCCAGGTCAATGCCGGGGGCGATCGTGTCGATCACCACCACCTCGTTCTCGCCTGCAAGCTGCACAAGGCACAGCTCAGGCCAGTACGTGCGCTCGCGCACGAATTCCGTGTCAATGGTTACAAACGGCTCCTGGCGCAGTCGCGCAGTTACAGCCTCAAGCGCCGCCGTGGTGGTAACCAGCACAGGAGCGGGAAATTCGGGTCGGGATACACGTGCCATTCCGTGCAGTTATCATGCCAGCACCGGGTTGCGGAAGCAGGGAAAACCGCATGCCCCCTCCCCGCATTTCCATTGACGCCGCCCGATGCCTTGCGGCATCAGTCCCCTATCCCTTTTTTTCATTGCTGACGGACCCGCCCATGACCTCCAGCCCCAGCCAAGATGATGGCAGCCAGTTCCTGACGCAGCTCGGCCAGAACAGCGCCCAGCCCGCAAGCCCCGAGGAAGCCCGGCTTGAACGCGTGCCCGCCCCCGACCGAGGGCGGCGCTACGTGGTGCGGTTCACCGCGCCCGAATTCACCTCGCTGTGCCCGGTCACGGGGCAACCCGACTTTGCCCATATCGTGATCGATTATATTCCTGATGAATGGATTGTTGAGAGCAAGTCGCTCAAGTTGTTCCTGACCAGTTTCCGCAACCACGGCGCCTTTCATGAGCGCTGCTCGATGCAGATCGCCACCACGCTGGTCGATCTGCTCAAGCCGGTGTGGCTGCGCATCGGGGCCTACTGGTACCCGCGCGGCGGCATGCCGATTGATGTGTTCTGGCAGACCGGCACGCCGCCTGAAGGCGTGTGGATTCCCGCGCAGGACGTGCCGGGCTATCGTGGGCGCGGCTAAACATCTGTTTTGAAATAATAAAAGTTTTTGGGTGCCGCTTTTTTTCAAAAAGGGGGCGTTCCTTTCGAAGCTTTTTGGAAAAAGCTTCACCAAAAACTTCTTATAGGTTTTCCGTTGTTTTACAGGCCTGACGGTCTGGTCGCCCCATAACAGAAAAGCGCCCCATAAGGGCGCTTTTCATGTCCGGCAATACATCCACTCCCATGCAGGAAGTGGATGCAGGCTGGCTATCGTGTCAGAGCGACATGCCCGGAATGGCAGACTGCGCCGCCTCGATCTCGGCCCGGGCCGACTGGATCTTGTCCATGAGGATATCAAGCGCGGGCACGTTCATCTTGTCCGCTTCCTCATAGGATTTTTCCAGACCCGCCAGGCGGGCTTCCGCATCGTCAACCGACAGGTCTTCGAGCTTGGTGGCCCGGTCGGCAAGGATGGTGCAGTGGCTTGGCGCGATATCGGCAAAGCCGCCCGCTACGAAGAAGCGATTCGTCACCGCATCGCCTTCATAGATGTCAACCACGCCACCGCGCAGCGTCAGCATGAGCGGGGCATGATCGGGCATGGCCGCGATGTCGCCTTCCGCCCCCGGCATGACAGCCATATCGGCGTCATGCGCGAACAGGACTTTCTCCGGGCTGACAATCTTGACCTTAATGGACATGGTCTATTTTCCTTGCGTCAGGGGCCGGGGTTCAGGCCGATTCCTTCATTTTCTCGGCCTTGGCCACCGCTTCCTCGATCGCGCCGACCATGTAGAAAGCCCCTTCGGGAAGGTGATCGTATTCACCCGCCACGATCGCCTTGAACGAACGCACCGTATCTTCCAGCGAGACCAGCTTGCCCGGCGCGCCCGTGAACACTTCGGCCACGTGGAACGGCTGGGACAGGAAGCGCTGGATGCGACGGGCGCGGGCCACGATCAGCTTGTCGTCTTCCGACAGTTCATCCATGCCGAGAATGGCGATGATGTCCTGCAGGGACTTGTAGGTCTGCAGGATGCGCTGCACGTCGCGCGCTACCTGGTAGTGCTCGTCACCCACGATCTTGGGGTCGAGCGAGCGCGAGGTGGAGTCCAGCGGGTCAACTGCCGGGTAGATGCCCATTTCCGCGATGGAACGGTTCAGCACCGTGGTCGCGTCAAGATGGGCGAAGGTCGCGGCAGGTGCGGGATCGGTCAGGTCATCGGCCGACACGTAAACGGCCTGCACCGAGGTGATCGAACCCTTCTTGGTGGAGGTGATGCGCTCCTGCAGGGCGCCCATTTCCGTTGCCAGCGTGGGCTGGTAGCCCACGGCGGAGGGAATGCGGCCGAGCAGGGCGGAGACTTCGGCGCCAGCCTGCGTGAAGCGGAAGATGTTGTCCACGAAGAACAGCACGTCCTGGCCTTCCACGTCGCGGAAGTATTCCGCAACCGTCACACCGGACAGCGCCACACGGGCACGGGCACCCGGCGGTTCGTTCATCTGGCCATAGACCAGCGCCACCTTCGAGCCTTCGGTCGAGTCGCCATCGAGCTTGATGACGTTCGCGTCCTGCATTTCGTAATACAGGTCGTTACCTTCACGGGTACGTTCACCCACACCGGCAAAGACCGACACGCCACCATGCGCCTTGGCGATGTTGTTGATCAGTTCCTGGATGATGACGGTCTTGCCCACGCCCGCACCACCGAACAGGCCGACCTTGCCGCCCTTGAGGTAGGGGCAGAGCAGATCGACAACCTTGATGCCCGTGGGCAGGATCTCGGTGGCGGCGGCCTGCTCGTCAAAGGCAGGAGCGGCGCGATGGATCGGCGCACGCCCTTCGCACTTCACCGGGCCACGATCGTCGATCGGCTCGCCGATGACGTTGAGGATACGGCCAAGCGTGCCCGGGCCAACCGGCACGGTGATCTGGCTGCCGGTGGCGGCCACTTCCGCGCCGCGGGTCAGGCCATCGGTGGTATCCATGGCAATGCAGCGGACTTCATGCTCGCCAATTTCCTGCGCCACTTCGAGCACCAGGGTCTGGCCATTGAGCTGAACGTGCAGCGCTTCGAGGATATGCGGCAGCGTACCCTCGAACTGGACGTCAACAACGGCGCCGCGGACCTGGGTCACGCGACCGACGACATTGCTTTTGGGCGCCTGCGTGGAGACAGGAGCCTCTTGAGTTGTGGTTTCCGACATGGGACAGCTCCTGTGAGCGTGACGATCGATCCTCAGACAGCCTGGGCGCCCGAGATGATCTCGATGAGTTCATTGGTGATGTTGGTCTGGCGCGTACGGTTGTACTTGAGCGTCAGACGATCGATGGCCTTGCCAGCGTTACGCGTCGCGTTATCCATGGCCGTCATCCGCGCGCCGTTCTCGCCCGCCGCCGTTTCCAGCATCGTGGCATAGATCTGCACCTGCAGGTTGCGCGGCAGGAGGCTCGACAGCAGCGTGCCCTCATCGGGCTCGAATTCATAGGCCGCGACCTGCGCGTTATCCGCGTTGTCATTGTCCGGCAGGGCCAGCGGAATGAGCTGCATTTCCGTCGGCGTCTGGGTCATGACATTGCGGAACTGGTTGTACACCAGCGTGCAGACGTCAAACTCGCCCTTTTCGAGCAGGGATGTAATCTGCTCACCAAGTTCAGCCGCGGCGGAGAACGGAATCTCCTTGCCCGCCGCCAGATGGCGGTGGTCGATGATCAGGTCCGAAAAATCACGCGACAGGAAGTCGTATGTCTTGCGGCCCACCGGCAGGATCTTGACGGTCTTGCCCTCGGACTGGAGCTTGAGCACCAGGTTGCGGGTCGTGCGGTTGATGTTGGAGTTGAATGCACCGGCCAGACCACGGTCGCTGGACATGGGCACCAGCAGGTGCACCTTGTCCTGCCCCGTTCCGGTCAGCAGCGCGGGCTGTCCGCCTTCGCCCGCAACACTGCGGGCCACTTCGGCCAGCATGCGGCGCATTGCATCGGCATAGGGCCGGGCGGCAGCCGCACGGGTTTCAGCCCGACGCAGCTTGGCCGCCGCCACCATCTTCATTGCGCTGGTGATCTTTCGCGTCGATTTGACGCTACCGATCCGTGCGCGCAGGTCCTTCAGGGAAGCCATGGTTGCCCGATCTTCCTCAGTTGGCGAACTGACGGCCGAATGTCGTCAGGAAATCGTTCAGGCGGCTTTCGATATCCTTCGTCAGCTGGCGCTGGGTCCGGATCGATTCCAGGATATCCTTGCCCGATGTGCGAACATCATCAAGCAGGCGCTTTTCGTAGCTGGTCACTTCGGCAACCGGCACGGCATCGATATAGCCACGCGTGCCAGCGTAAAGCACCACGACCTGCTCCTCGACCGACAGCGGCGAGGTTTCGGGCTGCTTGAGCAGCTCGACAAGGCGCGCGCCACGGGCAAGCTGCTTCTGGGTCGCAGGGTCGAGGTCGGAGGCGAACTGCGAGAACGCCGCCATTTCACGATACTGCGCCAGTTCGAGCTTGATCTTGCCCGCAACCTGCTTCATCGCCTTGATCTGGGCCGCCGAACCCACGCGGGACACGGAACCACCCACGTTCACGGCGGGGCGGATGCCACGGTAGAACAGGTCGGTTTCAAGGAAGACCTGGCCATCGGTGATGGAGATCACGTTGGTCGGGATATAGGCGGACACGTCACCGGCCTGCGTCTCGATCACCGGCAGGGCGGTCAGCGAGCCCGCGCCGAACTTGTCGGACATCTTGGCCGCACGCTCGAGCAGGCGCGAATGCAGGTAGAACACGTCACCGGGGTAAGCTTCGCGGCCCGGCGGGCGACGCAGCAGCAGCGACATCTGGCGGTAGGCGACGGCCTGCTTGGACAGGTCATCATACACGATCAGGGCATGCATGCCGTTGTCGCGGAAGTATTCGCCCATGGAGCAGGCGGCATACGGCGCGAGGTACTGCATCGGTGCCGGGTCAGACGCGGTGGCGGCCACGACGATGGAGTATTCCATCGCGCCGGTCTCTTCGAGCGTGCGCACAAGCTGCGCCACGGTCGAGCGCTTCTGCCCGATGGCCACATAGATGCAGTAGAGCGACTTGCTCTCATCACCAAGCGCGTTGACGCTCTTCTGGTTGACGATGGTGTCGATCAGGATGGCGGTCTTGCCGGTCTGGCGGTCGCCGATGATCAGCTCGCGCTGGCCACGCCCGATGGGCACGAGCGCGTCGATCGCCTTGATGCCGGTCTGCATCGGCTCGCTGACGGACTGGCGCGGCATGATGCCCGGCGCCTTGATTTCCGCGCGCTTGCTGATGACTTCACCCACGAGCGGCCCCTTGCCGTCGATCGGGTTGCCGAGGCCATCGACCACGCGGCCGAGCAGCGCCTTGCCGGTGGGCACTTCCACCACCTTGCCGGTGCGGGCGACGGTGTCGCCTTCACGCATTGCGCTGTCATCACCGAAGATGACAACACCGACATTGTCATTCTCGAGGTTGAGCGCCATGCCCTTCTGGCCGCTGGCGGGGAAGTCCAGCATTTCGCCGGCTTCAACATTCTGCAGGCCGTAGACACGGGCAATGCCGTCACCAACCGACAGGATGGTCCCTGTCTCGGCAACGTCAGCCGCCTTGTCGAACGTAGCGATCTGCTGCTTGAGGATATCCGAAATCTCGGAGGGGCGGATTTCCATCACGCGGCTCCCTTCATGGCATGGTGCAGGCGGGTAAGGCGGGATCTGAGACTGGTGTCATACAGGCGGGCGCCTACGCGCACGACCAGACCGCCCAGCAGGGCCGCGTCAACACGCTCCTGGATATTGACTTTGGAATAGCCGGCCTCGGCAAGGCGGCTGCGAAGCTGGACACGCTGCAGGTCGGTCAGGGGGTGGGCGGATACGACATCCGCCACCACTTCCCCGCGCCGGGCCGCAGCGATAGCCGCCAGCGCGGCAAGAATCTCACGCAGGCGCGGAAGGCGGCGGTTATTCGCCACCACGCCAACAAAATCACGCATGAGGGGGCTGAACCCCTCGGCGTTCAGCACGGCATCAACCGCCCGCGCGCTGTCGCGCAGGTCGAGCGTGCGGTCCGCAAGGGCGGTACGCAGGTCGGTGCTGCCGTCAATCAGGCTGGCGAGGGCCGTGGCCTGTTCGAGAACAGGATCAAGCTGCTGGCGTTCAGCCGCAAGCTCATAGAGCGCCGTCGCGTAACGACCGGGAAGGCCATTGGCAATGGAGGCGATCGGTATTGAGGTCGTTCCACCCGAATCCACTGTCCGCTTTTCCAATCCAGAATCTTGATTCAAACACAAGCCGCCTGCCCGGAAACCGAGGCCCCGTGCGCTGCTGGCGCGGCTCTAGCACGCAGCGTAAACACACGCAACAGACAGGCGGCCCGCTGGCGACCCGCTGCGCCATACTACCGCCCGTTTTCA
The DNA here is from genome assembly GCF_001571345.1 of Komagataeibacter xylinus NBRC 15237. Lineage (GTDB taxonomy): Bacteria > Pseudomonadota > Alphaproteobacteria > Acetobacterales > Acetobacteraceae > Komagataeibacter > Komagataeibacter xylinus. The sequence continues at coordinate 12,370 of NZ_BCTP01000038.1, forward strand.
CGCATATGGACACGCTGGTGCCAGAAGTTGGCGGGATCATACATGCCGCGCACCGTTTCGGAAACAGGAAAGCGCCGGTTTTGTCGCCTCCCGGCGTGATGGGCTGGCGGGAATGGCGGTCAAGGTATGCACTTTACGCATACCAATAATGCGTCACGCCGAATCAAGCAGCGCCGCGACGGCCTGGGCGCTGCGCCGCGCCCGGAGTCCGGTCGAAACCAGCCCCAGCGCCGCAATGCACCCCGCCCCCACCGCCATGCTCCACCACACGGCATGGGTGGCCTGGGGAAAGGCGCCCCACTGCACCACGCCGCCCCGCACGCTTGATGCGCTCATCGCGCCACCAAGGGCGATGCCGAGCAGCGCGCCCACCTGCCGGCTTGTCGAGGCAATGGCCGCGGCCACCCCCGCCTGCGCCCGGGGCATGCCCGAAATGGCGGCATTGGTAATGGGCGCGTTGCACAGGCCGAACCCGCACCCGCACAGCCCGTAGGAGGCCAGCAGCAGGCCGAGCGGGGTCGCGGGGTCCAGCCCTGTCAGCAGCAGCGCGCCCGCGCCGAACCCGATGGCGGAAAGCAGCAGCGGCAGCCGCGCGCCATACCGCCCCGTCAGCCGCCCCGAAAGGGGGGCGCACAGCATGGAGCCTGCCGCAAACGGCAGCGTGCACAGCCCGGCATGCAGCGCGTCAAGCCCGCGCACATCCTGCAGGTAAAGCGTATTGAGAAACAGGAAGGCGCTGAACATGGCAAAAGCCAGCACGGCGATGATGATCGCCCCCGAGAACGGCCACGCGCCAAAAAAACGCAGGTCGATCAACGGCGTCGCGGCACGGCGCTCGACAATGACAAACCCCGCGACCGAGAGCAGCCCGAAGCCGAGGAAGCCGGAAATGGCAGGCGACGCCCAGCCGTAATTATGCGCCTCGATCAGCCCCGAGGTGATCATGGCCAGCGCCACGATGGCCAGCAGCTGCCCCGGCGCGTCAATGCTGCGCCCGCGCCCGCCACGGGATTCGGGCACGAAGCGCAGCGTCAGCCCGATGGCAAGCAGCCCGATCGGCACATTGACCCAGAACACCGCCTGCCAGCCCACCCAGTGCACCAGCACGCCACCCACAACCGGCCCCAGCGCAAGGGCCACGCCCGATGTGGCGCCCCATGTGCCGATGGCCTGCGCCCGCGCCCGTGGCTCGACATACACGCTGGTCAGGATCGACAGCGCCACGGGGTTGAGCATCGAGCCGCCGATTCCCTGCACCGCGCGCGCGAACACCAGCATCTCCACGCTGCGCGCCAGTCCGCACAGGGCCGAGCCCGCACAGAACAGCGCAATGCCGATCAGGAACATCCGCCGCCGCCCGAACCGGTCGGCCAGCGTGCCCACCAGCAGCATGAGGCTGGCCACCATGAGGGTATAGGCATCCACCACCCATTGCAGGGTGGAAAAGCTGCCATGCATCTGCGCGCGGATGGAGGGCAGCACGACATTGACCACCGTCACATCCATCATGACCAGCAGCAGGCTCAGGCAGCAGGTGGCCAGCACCACGCGCGGATGGAGGGTCGGAGAGCCGGTCAATGCCATTGGAATCACCCTGCCCCGTACAGGCCGCCCGGGCGGCACGCGCCCGAATCCGGTCAGGGCTGATACGGATTTTATTGTGTGGGGATCATGGAGCGGGCGAAGGGAATCGAACCCTCCTCAGAAGCTTGGAAGGCTACTGCATTACCACTATGCTACGCCCGCCCATAAGGTTGGCCCATCCATACCGTTTCCGCCCTCTGTCGCGCAAGCCCATAAACCGGGGCGGGCAGCCAAACGCACCAAACTTGTATTTTTATGGGCACGCCCCCTTGACTTTCGGCTCGGTTCATACTTTTTTCCGCTTCCTGTGCCGGGTTCGCATGGACGACCCGAAACGGCGCGGCAGACGCCACGCCACATGTTTCGGGCCTTCGCAGGCGGCTTTGCAGGGGTGTAGCTCAATTGGCTAGAGCGCCGGTCTCCAAAACCGGAGGTTGCGGGTTCGAGACCCTCCACCCCTGCCATTCTTTCCGGTCGGGCATTCCCCTTCCGGCCTGGCACCCGATGGGTCGGGCCACAATGGTCCGCACCGGTTCTTTGGCCCCGCACCGGCTGGTTCATCCGGTTGGTGCGCCGTGGCGTTGCAGGAAGGGTATTTCGTGTCGGTCAGTCCCGCGAAATTTGTTGAAGACGTTCGGGCCGAGGCCAGGAAAGTCACGTGGCCCACACGACGCGCCACCCTGATGACAACGGGTGCGGTGCTGGCCATGGCCGGTCTTGCATCGGTTTTCTTTTTCCTCGTCGACGAGGTGATCGGCCTTGCCGTACGGAAACTCTTCGGACTGGGAGGCTGAGTTCAGCCATGGCCAAGCGGTGGTATGTGATCCACGTCTATTCGGGCTTCGAGAAGAAGATTGCCCAGCACATCACGGAACAGGCCGCCCAGAAGGGGCTGGCCGACCATTTCGGTGAGATCCTCGTCCCTTCGGAAGAAGTGACGGAAGTGCGCCGTGGCCAGAAGGTCAATGCCGAGCGCAAGTTCTTCCCCGGTTACGTGCTGGTCAACATGGAACTGACCGATGAGGCATGGCACCTGGTCAAGGACACGCCCAAGGTCACCGGCTTCCTTGGCAGCAAGACCCGCCCCACGCCCATCCCCAAGGCTGAAGCCGAACGGGCCATGAAGCAGGCGCAGGAAGGTGTCGAGCGGGTCCGCCCCTCCGTTACCTTCGAGATTGGCGAGCAGATCCGCGTGGCCGATGGTCCCTTCACCTCGTTCAACGGCACGATCGAGGAAGTGGACGAGGAGCGTGGCCGCCTGAAGGTCAGCGTTTCCATCTTCGGCCGTTCCACCCCGGTCGATCTGGAATACAGTCAGGTGGAGAAGGTCTGAGCCTTCTCTCCCTGCTGAACTGAAAAGCGCCTTCGGGCGCTTTTTTTATGCCCGGAACGCTTTGTAAATCCATGGAAGGTTCCGGGCGTCGCCTTCTTTCAAAAAGGCGACGTCTGAAATCATTATTTATGAAGAGCCGGCTGGGGCGCGGGCGGCAGTGCCTGTAGCCCCGCAGCCGCCATATCCGCCACCTGTCCGGTCAACTGGCTGAGCGAGGCGACCATGGCCCGCATGCCGCTGCCTGCGGGCGTGACCGTCAGCGCCAGTGGCACCGAGCGGGCATGCTCGGGGTCACCCGCCCGGTGCACCGACAGGTTGCCTGCCAGATGCACGATGCCCGTGGCATCCCGCGCGAAACGGGTGATCTCGACCTCGACAAACCCCTGGGCCGGCGCGCTCGTGGCATCGTTCTGGGCAAAGACGCTCACGCCGGGCAGGCGCTGCTGCAGGTCGGTGGCCAGCACATGGCCGAGCATGGGGGCCAGCGGCTCGCTCCAGGCCGCGCCAGCGCTTGGCGTAACACTGTAGTCATCCTGCACGCCCACAATGCTCTGCCGGTCAAGCGAGGGCGTCACACCGGGCGTGCGCACCTCGATCACCGCAGGCACGCCTGCGCCAGCACTGCCCGCCTGCGCCGCGGGCACGGGGGCCAGCGAGTAGAGCGTGGGGTCGGTTGACCCGCAGCCGCCAAGTGCCAGCAGCGATGCAACCGCCATGCCTGCGGCCACGGGCCGCGTGGACTGTATGAAATGCCAGAAGGGGCGTTGCATGCTCTTATCGTCCCGTAATCAGTGCCGAGGGGTGGTGAGTCAGGAAGTCTGACAGGAAGCGCAGCGAACGCGCGGCATCGTTGAGCTGCAACATCATCTGCTGCAGGTTGCGCTGGAAGTCGGTATCGCCGCCATAGCTCGACAGCACCGAATTCGCGTTCTTGAGCGTCTTGTCCATGCCGGTCAGCAGTTGCGGCATTTCGGTGCGGGCATCATGCGATATGACCTGCAGGTTCTGCAACGAACCGCGCAGCGCGGTCAGCGCCTGCTTGGTGTCGGGGCTGTTGATGCGGGCATCGGCATGGGCGAGCAGGCTGTTCAGGTTCTCGCCCATCTGGGTCAGCGGCATCGCGGCAATCTTGTCGCTCACTACCGAGAGCGAATCCATGATGCCCGACATGCCGCCCGCCTGGCCGGGCAGCACCATGGCGTCGCCTTCCATCTCGACCTGCGCGGGCGTTGCGTTCTTCACGAAGGTCAGCCCGATTTCGGATTCGCCGGTCAGCATGCTGGTGCTCTGCACCGAAGCCCGCAGGCCGGACGCCACCTGCATGCGCAACAGCCCGGCCAGCGCATCGGCTGGCACCTGCCGGTTATCGAGCACGCGCTCGGGCTGGAGTTCCATGGCCACGCGCACATGCGCCTTGCCGGTGGCCGGATCGACCTGCAGCTTCACATCGTCAATCATGCCGACCTGAATGCCGAACATGGTCAGGCGCCCCCCCTTGGTCAGCCCCGTGACCGAACTGGTCAGGTAGGTGACAAGCGGGATGCGCTCGCGGTAGCCAGCACTATTGGCTTCGTCAGCACTGTCATAAAGCTGGAAGGCGGTCTCCAGCCCGGCAGTGGGGGGCAGCGTGTTCTTCTCGTTGCGTTCATCGGGCGGATCGAACGCCACCCCACCCGAGAGCAGCGCCTGAAGCGACTGCAGCTTGACCTTGAGCCCGCCCGGCCCAAGCCCCACCTGCACGCCGGACACGTTCCAGAAGCGCGTGGTGGTGCGCAGGTAGCTGTCATAGGGGGCCTGCACGAAAATCTGCACCCTGATCGGCCCGCGCCCTTCGGGCGGCATGGTGTAGCCGAGCACCTCGCCCACCACCACGTCACGGAAGAAGATGGGCGCGCCCTGCCCGAGCGAGCCGAGCGACTGCGTAATGAGCGTGTAGGTATGGCCCGGCTGGTCGGAACGCACGCCCGGCGGTGATTCGAGGCCGGTGAAATGCGTGGTGTAGCGACCACCCGCCTCGCCCGCATCCATGGCGATGTACGCGCCGGACATGACCGTTTCCAGCCCGGTAATGCTCGCGCCGTTGATGCGCGGCCGCACGACCCAGAAGCGCGCATGGTCGGTCAGCATGCGGCCTGCCGCCGCTGTCATGCGCACGCGCACCTCGACATGGTGCAGGTCATCGCTCAGCCGGATGGAATCGACCGTGCCGAGCGAGACCGCCTTGTTCTTGACCTCGGTCTGGCCACTGGTCAGGCCATCGGCGGTGTCGAAGCTGATGACAATCAGCGGCCCGCGCCCGGTCAGCCCGCGCCAGCCCAGATAGCCCGCGATGATGATGGCCACGATCGGCACCAGCCACACGACCGAGAAACGGTAGCGCCGCGTCTGGGCCTGCGGCACGCCGCCATTGGAGTTACCGGAAGGAAAATCGTCATTCACGCCAGATCTGGCTCCATGCTGGCCGGGCGTGTTGCCGCCGGCGAAAGGGAAGTGGCCGGGTCATCGTGGTCAACCGCCGCCACCACGCGCGGCGGCAGGCCATCGGTGACCGGGCCGTTGCGCCCTGCCGCATCCCACATGATGCGCGGGTCGAAGCTCCAGGCGGCCAGCAGCGTGAGGATCACGACAGCGGCAAATGCCACCATCCCGGCATTGGCCGTGACGCTGGCCATGAAATTGAACCGCACCACCGCCACCAGGATCGAGATCATGAACACGTCGATCATCGACCACCGCCCCACCATGTCAACCAGCCGGAACAGCCGCGTGCGCGCCACGAGGTGCCCGCGCGCGCCGCGCCATGTCTGGATGATCATCCAGCACAGGCTCGCGATCTTGAGCATGGGCACGGTGATGGAGGCAAAGAACACCAGCAGCGCCAGCGGAATCATGCCATCGGCCCACAGTTCGAGCGCACCTTCGATGATGGTGTGCCCACCCCCGCCGCCCATGCGCGTAAACGTCATGACCGGATAGAGATTGGCCGGAATATAGAACACGACCGCAGCAACGAGGAAGGCAGTGGTGCGGGTGAGGGTTTGCGGCAGGCGGCGCCAGACCTTGTGCTCGCAGCGCGGGCACACCCCCACGCAGCGCAGGTTCGAGACCGGGTGCGCCAGTTCCCCCACCAGCCCGCATGAGCTGCACGCCACCAGATGATCGACCGGCGGCATGCCGATGTCATCCACATGCGCGTACTCCACGGCCACCCTGCCACCGCCTTCGGCGCGGGTCAGCGAATCGATGCGGCGGTGCTGCCAGATCATTTCGGTATCAAGTGTCGAATCGGTGGCCGCCATGGTCAGCATCAGCGCGCCGATCAGGTACACCGCAGGCCCCACATCGACATGCGCCATGTCGGTCAGCTTGGTGTAGGCCACGAAGATGCCCAGAATATAGACCTCGACCATCGACCACGGCCGCAGCTTGTCATACCACACCAGAATGCGCGGCCCCCAGTCGGGCAGTTGCGGGCGGGCGGCGGCATACAGGATGGCGAACATGAACCCGATCGCCACTGCCGGGGCCAGCACGGTTACCGCGCCCACCAGAATCCCGGCTTCCCCCCAGCCTTCATGCATGAGTTCCATCGGCCCGGTCAGCAGGTCCACGGTGCGCTGCCTGCCATACACGTCCAGCGTCATGAGCGATGAGGCGAGGGCCGCGAGGTAGAACGCCGCCGAACTGATGCAGAAGGCAAGCGGCGTTGCCAGGGGCGCCGTGCGTCGCCTGCGCGCGAGCTTCTGCCCGCAGCGCGTGCACAGGGCCTGCTGGCCGGGCGCGAGTTCGGGCAGGCGTTGGTACAGCCCGCAGCCGGGACATTCCGACAGGCCGCCAATGATGCGGATATGGGGCACGGGGCCGATACCCGCATCATCACAGCGCATCTGCCGGGAAGAAAATGACATGCTCATCTGGACCCCACCATATAGACCAAATTAAAATGGGGAATGCCGCATTTGATATATTGCATCATGCCAGCCCATCGTTTATCAGACGCCACAGGTTTGCCGACATAGCTCAGGGGTAGAGCAACTGATTCGTAATCAGTAGGCCCTCGGTTCAATTCCGAGTGTCGGCACCATTTATATCCTTCATAAATAATGCTTTTTAAATGTTACCCCGATCAGCACGCGGCCCATAGCCGGCGGCGGGATAACAACAGGGTAACTTTTTTCCGCCCCTGCGCCGCCCAGGAAGCGTTTGATCAAATCAGACAAGAGTTTTTGGTGAAGCTTTTTTTCAAAAAGGCGGCACCCAAAAACTTCTATTTTTCAAAGCCCGCACGCCTGCATCAGCACGCACATCGCAAGCCCCACCACGCCAATCAGCGTTTCCAGCACCGACCATGTGCGCAGGGTCTGCGGCACGCTCAGCCCCAGCGCATCGCGCACCTGCCAGAAGCCGGAATCGTTCATGGGGCCAAACATCACTGCCCCAGCCCCGGTGGCCAGCACCACAAGCTCGGGCGAGATCGTGCTGCCATGCACCATGATGGGCGCCACGATGCCCGCCGTGGTGCTCATGGCCACCGTGGCCGAGCCCACGGCCACCCGCATGCCCGCGGCCAGCCCCCAGGCCAGCACCAGCAGCGGCACGTGCATGTCCACCGCGGCACGGGCAATGGCGTCGGATATGCCGCTTTCCATCAGTTCCGCGCCAAAGCCGCCACCGGCCCCGATCATGAGCAGCAGCCCCGCCAGCGGGCCAAGGCATTCATTCGAGCACGCCAGCACCTTCTCGCGCGTCATGCCGCGCCGCAGCCCCAACGTCCAGAATGACAGCAGGGCCGCCAGCGCCAGCCCCACATTCGGGTCGCCCGCAAAGCGCAGCACCTGCACCCATGCACCCGCCTGCGGCCCCATGAAGCGCGTGGCGGACCCCGCCAGCATCAGCACCATGGGGGCGAGAATGGTGAACAGGGTAATGCCAAACCCCGGCAGGCTGGCAGGATCGCGCGGCGGGGTGTTGGCACCGTGCGCGCCTGCGGCGGCGGCCCCGGTATCGGCTGGCAGGCGTGGCACGATGAAGCGGGTATAGAGCGGGCCCGCGACGATGGCGGCAGGCAGGCTGACCAGTGCGCCCATCCAGATCAGGCGGCCAATATCGGCATGATAGGCTGCCAGCGCGAACATGGTGCCGGGATGGGGCGGCATGTAGCCCTGCACCACCGAAAGGGCCGCCGTAACCGGCAGGGCCACGTGCAGGATGGGCATTTTCGTCTGCCGCGCGATGGAAAAGGCCAGTGGCACCAGCACCACGAAACCGACCGTAAAGAACACCGACAGCCCGACCAGCAGCCCGATCACCATCATGGCCCAGTCCAGCCGCCTTGGCCCGGCCAGCGCCACCACGGTCATGGCGATGCGATCCGCCCCGCCCGACACTTCAAGCATCTTGCCCAGCATGGTGCCCAGCGCGATGACCGAGGCGATCTGGCCCAGCACCTGCCCCGCGCCCTTCTCGAACGTGCTCACCACATGGCTTGCGGGCATGCCGGCTGCAAAGCCGAGCAGCATGGAGGCAAGGAACAGTGCCAGGAACGGATTGAGCTTGCACCGCTCAATGAGGAAAACGACAACGCATATGGCCACAACAGCCAGCAGCAGGGCCATTCCGACCGACATCCGATGCCTCTCCTTCCCTGCCCGGCGGCTAGTGCGCGACCGGCGTTGCCTCCTGCCAGCCCCCGCCCAGCACACGGGCGAGCTGAATGGTGGCCTGCGTGCGCGTGTCCTGATTGGACAGCACCGCCGCCTGCGCATCGAGCGCCTGCATGCGGGCCTGAAGCACATCGCCAAGCGTGCGCTGCCCCCCGGCATACAGACCGGCCAGGTCATGCGCAACCTGCTCGGCCTGCCCCTGCGCGCGCGTCAGTTCCACGTCGCGGGCATCAAGGCCGAGGCGGTTTTCATACCCGTCCTCCACCTCGGCCAATGCATGCAGCAGGCTTTTGTCATAACCCGCCACCGCCGCATCGAGCCGGGCGCTGGCGGCGTGAATGCGCGCCTGCACGCGGTTGGCGGTGAATATGGGCAGGTAGGTGGTCAGCGCAATCAGGCCGCCGGTGCCCGACAGGCCGGGAATGCCATCAAAATGCAGCCGCCCGTCGCCGCCAAAGAATTCCAGCCCGAAGCGGGGCAGCAGGTCGGTCTTGGCACTCTTGAGCCGGTTGAGCGCCGCATCCACCTGGTCGCGCCCGGCACGCACGTCGGGCCTGCGCTCGAGCACCGTGTCAGGCATCTGCCCCACGGGGGCGGGCGGCACGAAATAGGCCGGGGGGGCGGCAGGTGCGGGCAACCCCTCCGGCGTCTGGCCGGACAGCACGGCAAGCCTGCGGTGCATGAGGTCGAGCCGGGCCACGAGAAGGGGCCTGCGCGCCTTCATTTCCGAGAGTTTCTGGTCAATCAGCCGCACATCCGCCGCCGTGGCCTGCCCCGATGCAAAACGCGCCTGCCCGTACGCCCGCAACTGCCCCAGCGTGGCAATGCCCCGGTCGGTCAGGGTAATCTGGCGCTGCACGCCCTGGGCGCGCAGGTAACTGTCAGCGGCATCGGCGGCAATGACCATCTGCACACCGTGGAAATACTCTTCCTCCGCCTTCACGCCATCCTTCGCCGCCTTCGCATCGGCATGGCGGCCGCCAAACAGGTCCGGCTCCCATGAGGCGGTAATGCCTGCAAGGTGGCCATCGGTGCTGCGATTGGAGTCAGGCAGGCCATCGGCATCACGCCAGTCAACATCGCCGCCCATCATGCTGCCGGTGGCCCCCACGGTGGGGTAAAGTGCGGAGCGCACGACCGTGTGCATCGCCCGCGCCTCAAGCACGCGGTCGCGCGCGATGCGCATGTCCGGGCTTGCGGCCAGCGCGGTCTCGACCGCCTGCGCCAGCCCCGGGTCATGCCATGCCTCCCACCAGCGCGTAAGATCAGTGGGGGCCTGCGTACCCGCCAGACCCGCCTGCGTGAACTGCCGGGGCACCGTTACGTGGGAGGCGGGCGCATGCGTGCGGAAGGGCGAGCACCCCGCCACAAGCCCCACGGCCACCGCAATACTTCCCATGCGGGCGGCCCGCGCCAATCTGTTCCTCATCATTCCTGCCTTGCCAACATGGATCTGAAGCGCATGAGCGCGAATACAAGAAATACTATGCCCGTCACCGTCACGGTCAGCAGCGGCAGCGCGATCGCCCCCAGCCCCGCATCGCGGTACAGAATGGCCTGCGACAGGTTGACGAACTGCGTGGTGGGCAGGAAGCGCACCACCACCTGCATCACCTGCGGCATGCTTTCCACCGGCGTTGCCGCACCCGACAGCAGGTAGGCCACCGCATAGACCGGCACCACCAGCAGCCCGAACTGCGGCATGGTGGGCGCCACCGTGGCCAGCATGATGCCCAGCGCCGTGGCCGAGAACAGGTACAGCAGCGAGCATGCCGCAAACAGCGCCACCGACCCCGCAATCGGCACGCCGAGCCACACATGCACCACCAGCCACAACGAGAGGATGGCGCCGACAAAGATGACCAGCCCGTTGGTCACGATCTTGGCCACCGCGATCTCGCTCGCACTCACGGGCATGACCAGCAGGTGCTCGAGCGTACCGTGCTCGCGCTCGCGGATAACCGCCGCCCCCACCAGCACGATGGACAGGATGGTGATGTTGGTCACGATCTGCATGACCGAGGTGAACCACTTCGATTCACTATTGGGGTTGAAGCGGATGCGGCTCTGCACGGCAAAGGGCACCTGATCAATGGGCGATGGCACATGCAGCATGTCATCCACCTCCCCCATCAGGATCTCGTTGAGGTATTCCGTGCCCAGCCCGGCCTGCGTCATGGCGGTGGCGTCCACGCGCAACTGCACGGCAGGCACGCGCCCGGCCAGTACGTCGGACTGGAAACCGGGGGGAATATCGACCACGAATATGTAGTCCCCCCTGTCCATGCCCGCGAGTGCTTCAGCACGGTCCACCATCACGGGTGGTTTGAAATAGGGCGGCTGAACCGCATCGCGCATGCGGCGCGACAGGGGGGAATTGTCCTCGTCGATGAAGGCGATGGTAGCGTTTGACACCTCCACCTTCACCCCGTTGGCCACCAGCAGCACGCCCGCGCTGAAGGCGAACACGATCAGCCCGAGCAGCACCCGGTCATGCACAAGGCTGCGCAGTTCCTTGCCGCATAGCAGGCCAACATTGAGCAGCCAGCGCATCATCCGCTCAGGCTTCCTGTTTTTTCAGCAGCAGGCGGGCGGCCAGCATGTAGCTTGCGCCAAACCCGCCCAGCGCCAGATACATCGGCCCGAAGCTTGCCACCCCCAGCCCCTTGGTAAAGCACCCGAGGCTGATGAGCTGGTACCACGTGGCCGGAAAGCCCAAGCCCACGAGGCGGCTGATGCCCGTGAGCGTGGAGGCCGGGTAAAGCAGCCCGGAGAAATTGACCGCCGGGATGAGGCAGATGATGGACGTGCCGAAAATGGCTGCCACCTGCGAGCTGACAAAGGTGGAAATGAGCAGCCCCAGCCCCGTGGCCGAGAGCACGAACAGCACCCCGCCCACGCTCAGCGCCAGCAGCGACCCCTTGAGCGGCACCCCCATCACCACCACGGCCACAAGCACCAGCATGAAGTAGCTGATGGTGGCCAGCGCCACGTAGGGCGCCTGCTTGCCCATGAGGTACTGCCCCACCGAGGCGGGGGAGGCATAAAGGTTGACGATCGAGCCCACTTCCTTCTCACGCACCACGCCAAGGGCGGTGAGCATGGTGGGGATGAGGATGAGGGCGAGCATGATCACGCCCGGCGTCATGGCGTAGATGCTGCGGAATTCCTGGTTGTAGGAAAAGCGCGGCTCCACGGTGATGGGAATGACCGCGCCGCGCGGCATCTCGCGGCCAAGCGTTGCGGCATAACCGGCCAGCACGCCGGTCACGTAGGCGCGCACATTGGCCGCGAGGAAGGGCACCGCGCCATCGATGATGACCCCGACCTCCGGCCTGCGCCCGGCCTCGAGGTCACGCGCGAAGCCTGCGGGGATGTCGAGCGCCAGTTGCACCCTGCCATTGCGGATGTCGCGGTCCAGCGCATCGGCATCCGCCACGGGGGCCAGTTCATGGAAATAGGTGGAGCCACGAAAACTGTCGATCAGGTCGCGGCTGATGGTGGTGCGGTCATGGTCATCAACCGTAAAGCGCACGCCTTCCACATCGAACGAGATGCTCGAGGCCGCCACCACCAGCAGGATCAGCGGGCCGATCAGGGCGAATGTCAGGCGCAGGCGGTCGCGCAGCAGTTCCACCCCCTCGCGCCGGGCAAAGGCCCAGGCACGCGGCAGCCACGCGCCACCCACCGCGCCAAACCGCGCCGCCAGCCTGCCACCCAGCGCGTGCCACCAGGTGCGGGCCGCACTGTGGCGCGCAGGCGCGGTGGCATGGTCCTGCGCATCGGTCGCGACCTCGGCATCCTGAAGGTAGGCGATGAAGGCGGCTTCAAGGTTTGGGGCGCTGCGTTTTTTCACCAGTTCGGCGGGCGTGCCCACGGCCAGCACGTGGCCGCGATGCATGAGCGAAATACGGTCGCACCGCGCCGCCTCGTTCATGAAATGGGTCGAGACGAAAATCGTCACATGATCCTGCCGCGACAGGCAGATGAGATGCCGCCAGAACATGTCGCGCGCGGCGGGGTCCACGCCGGAGGTGGGTTCATCAAGGATCAGGATTTCGGGGTTGTTGATGCACGCCGCAGCCAACTGCAGGCGCTGGCGGATGCCCAGCGGCAGGGAGGCGGGGCTGACATCGGCGCAGGCGCCGAGTTCAAACGATTCGATGGCCTGCGCCACGCGCTGCGCCGCCTGCGCTGCCGGAATGCGGTAAAGGCGAGCCTGCAGCATGAGGTTCTGCCGCACGGTCAGTTCCTCATACAGCGAGAAGGCCTGCGACATGTAGCCGATGCGCATGCGGGTCTGCATGTCGCCCGCCGTGATCTGCTCGCCAAACAGCTTTGCCGTGCCGCTGGTCGCGTCGAGCAGGCCGGTCAGCATCTTCATGGTGGTGGACTTGCCGCAGCCATTGGAGCCAAGGAAGCCGAAGATCTCGCCCCGGCTGATGGTGAAGCTTACATCGCTCACCGCCGTAAAGCTGCCAAAGCGGCGGGTCAGGTGCGCGGCCTCGATGGCGGGCGGCCCGCCGGGATTGGCATAGGGCGGAATGACAAAGCCACTGGCCGCCTGCCGCTTGCCCTCGGGCAGGAGCGAGATATACGCCGCCTCCAGCGATGTGGCGTGCGTGCGCTCGAGCACCTTTTGCGTCTGGTCGCTGATCAGTACCTTGCCGTCATCCATCGCCACCAGCCACGCAAAGCGCTCGGCTTCCTCCATGTAAGCGGTGGAGACGATCACGGTCATGGTGGGGCGCTCGCGGCGGAGCTGGTCCACCAGTGTCCAGAACTGCTGGCGCGAGAGCGGGTCAACGCCCGTTGTGGGTTCATCAAGGATCAGCAGGTCAGGGTCATGCACCAGCGCGCAGCACAGGCTGACCTTCTGCTTCATGCCGCCCGAAAGATGGCCTGCCGCCCGGTCGGGGAAGGGCGCAAGGCCCGTGGCGTCGAGCAGGCGCTGGATGCGGGCATCGCGCTCGCGGGCATCCATGCCGAACAGGCGGGCAAAGAAGTCGATGTTCTCCCACACCGACAGGGCGGGATACAGGTTGCGCCCCAGCCCCTGCGGCATGAAGGCGACACGCGGCAGGAACGCCTCGCGCGCGCGGCGCTCGCCTATATCGGCGCCCAGCACATCAAGCCGGCCCGACTGGAGCCTGCGCACGCCTGCAATCAGCCCCAGCAGGGTGGACTTGCCCACGCCGTCAGGCCCCACAAGGCCGATGGTGGTGCCCGCGGGCAGGTCCAGCGTCACATCCGCCAGCGCCGTGACCGAGCCGTAGCGGTGTGTCACCCCGGCTACACGAATGCCCGGCGGGTTATGGGGCGCGGCCTCGCTCATTGCGGGGCATCGGCCACATCAAGGCTTGCGGGCCAGTGCGCGGCAGGATCGGTGCGCACGTAGCCATCACCCGTCATGCCCGCCTTGAGCACGCTGCCATAACGCGCTGCCGTTTCAGGGCTGACCCGCAGCTTGACGCGATAGACCAGCTTGTCGCGCTCGGTCGTGGTCTCGACATATTTGGGGGTGAACTGCGCCTCGGGCGAGATGAAGGAAATGGTGGCGGGAATGACCTGCTGGTGCAGCGCGTCAAGGGCAATACGCGCCTGGTCTCCCACATGCAGCCGGCCCGCCTGCTGGGCGGGGTAGAACACGGTCAGGTACATATCCGCCGGGTTGAGCAGGGAGGCCACGCGGCCGCCGCCGGGCAGCACGGCGCCTTTCTCCACGATGCGGTATTCGATCCGGCCCGCCACGGGGGCGCGGATGGTCATGTCATCCTCGGCCGACTGCGCCTGCGCCACCTGCGCCCGGGCCGCATCCGCCACGGCCTGTGCCGCCTCGACCGCGCGCCCGGCGGCCTCGGCCGCTGCGGTGGCGGTGTCGAGATTGGTCTGGTGCTGGGTCACTTCCATGTCAGAGACAAGGTGCTGGCGGAACATGGTCTGCGCGTGATCCATGTCGTGCTGTGCGAGGTGCAACGTGGCCTGCCGTGCATCGTGCTCGGCCTGCGCGCGGGCCACGTCGGCCTGGGCCGCGCGCTGATGGGCGCGGGCGGCGTCAAGGCTGGCGCGGGCGCTGATGTCGTCCTCGCGCGCCAGCACCTGATCGGCGGCAACCGTATCGCCCTCATTGAAATCCAGTTCGGTGACGCGGCCGGGATATTTGACCGCCACGTCAATGCGGGCGAGTTCCAGCCGCCCGTTGGCGCGCGCCAGCCCCGGCGGCAGTTCGCCCCGGTGCTGCACCACGTACCACCCCACGCCACAACCCGCCGCCACCACGACAAGGGCCGCGCCAATCGCTGCGTCGCGCCACTTCATGCCACAGGCCCCACGTTGCCGGGAAAGCATGGGCCGGTCGCAACGGGGTGGAGCAATACGATCATGGAGGGAACCCTTAAAGCCAATGCGGAAACACCAGAACCCGACCTTCTATACAACCGGGCCGCACAATGAACTGATGTACATCATTTCAGGGCGCGTTATCACCACAGGCTGTGCCCTCGCTCTCACGCAGCACGCCCTCCGCCTGCCGCAGCACCACGGCCAGCACGTCCATCATGGCCTGCACCTGCCCTGCCCCCACGCCATCAAGCACGCGGGCCTCCATGCCCGCGCAGGTCTGGTGCAGGGCTGCGCATTTGTGCGTACCGCGCGCGGTCAGGTGCAGGGTCTTGGCGCGGCGGTCAGCGGGGTCGGGGCGGCGTTCGACCAGCCCTTCCTCTTCCAGCAGGTCGAGCACGCGCACCAGGGCCGAACTGTCGGTGTTCATGGCATGGGCAAGCGCGCGCTGGCTGACGCCATCGGGCAGCATCATGAGGTAGGCCAGCGGGCGCATCATCGCCATGCTCATGCCCTCGGGCCGCAGGGCGCGGTCGAGCACCAGCCGCCAGGTATTGGCCAGCCGCATGGTGAGGAAGGTCATTCGCATGTCCTGAAAACCCGTGCCCTCGAC
>NZ_BCTP01000039.1 GCF_001571345.1 Komagataeibacter xylinus NBRC 15237
GGAAAACTACGGAAAGCGGCGGGCTTTCGGGCTATGACGCGGGCAAGAAGGTCAAGGGCCGCAAGCGCCATATCGTGACTGATACCTGCGGCTTCCTGATCTTTCTCCTCGTTCATGCCGCCGACATCCAGGACCGTGATGGGGCGGTTGATGTCCTGGCGGCAATACGCAGGCGCTTTCCCTGGCTGCGCCACATCTTCGCTGATGGCGGCTATGCTGGCGACAAATTGCGATCCGCGCTCGCCTCCATGGGAAAATGGACGATCGAAATCATCAGGCGGTCCGATACGGCGAAGGGCTTTCAGATCCTGCCGCGCCGCTGGGTGGTTGAACGGACATTCGCCTGGCTGGGACGGTGCAGGCGGCTCGCCAAAGATTGGGAAAAGTCCATTGCTTCCTCAACCGCATGGACATTGATCGCCTCGATCCGCATGCTCACACGACGGACAGCAAGGCATTATCAAGCTTGAAAAACTTTCGGATCGGGCTCTTATGACAGGCGAACTGCGCTTGACTGGACGCAGGTACACCTCGCCAAACTGGCACGGTTGAATGTATCGGTCATACGGAGCATCGAAGCAGGTCGTCCGGTTTCCCTGGAAACATTATCGGCGCTGCTACGGGTATTTAAGATAGATCCGCGCGATATTCTTCCGCAAGGCGCACCGGAAGGTACATGGTTTGCCCATCTGGATCTCGTGGCATCCGCCACGCAGCTGAAAAAGACCATGAAGCAGTGTTCGGACTACAATCTGGCAATCCAGAAATTACGCGACATTATTGGAAATATTTCAAAGACGTTTAACCTGCCGGAAATACCGGCCAGATTGCCGATCGATCATTATTCACACAGTGTCGCCTTCACCTCGGGGGAACGGCAGGACCTCCTTGAGATATTTGGCCGCAGGATTCAGATATTCAGGACGCTTCAGGGGGCAACAGCGAGCCAGATCGCCCATAAATCACACGTTTCCCTGACCAGCCTGAGCCTGATCGAAGCAGGGCTCAGAAATCCGAGCCTTGAAACAGTTTATCGCATCGTCGAAGGACTGGCCGTCTCCGTTTATTACCTGATCCCGGGAATACATGACGACGCAGACCTTTTGCGTTCCCTGGACATGACCGCGTGGGCAATGTCCGCGCAATCACAACTCGAAGCCCTCGCTGATCTCGAGTCCATTATTGGTCACCTCGACGATATCGCAAGCCACTGACCGGGTGATGAAGGTATGGAGACTGTCAGGAAAGAGGTCTCCTTTCTTATGGCAGGCCATATGCCTTGGGCTGTCCATTCCAGGTGATGTGGCCCGGCGGATCACCAACGCGGACCGGAAACCGCGTCTGGAATCATATTAGCGCGTTCTGCGCTATTTATTTCTTGACGGTTATATAACGCTTAAGAGATATTATTCCCAAAACACGCAGCCTATCCCGAAAACGCGATGACGAGGGCATACCGCCATGAAGTCAGCATCGTTCGGCCAGGTCATAAAACACGGTCTGTTTACATGGCTTCAGACCTATCCCACGCCAGAAATGACACGCGCCCTTTATGCCAAGCTGCGCGACGAGGTCCTTGTGGCGACAATGCTCACCCTGACAGTGCAGGAGGTGAAGGAGTCAGTCGCGCAATGGGCCGACCGACCCCAGAATGTTTTTTATGAAGCGCCTGCACGCAGGGGAGCATGGACAAGGACTCAGCTGCTCATTCTCGGCCAACGCTGGCTCTGTGGTGATAAAACCGCCGACATAGCCGAGATGCTTGGCCGCTCGGCCGGGAGCGTACGTGCGAAAAGAAAGCAGCTTGGCCTGCCACCGCGCATCAGACTCTCAAAAATACAGGCGGAGACCATACTTGCCGAAAAGCGGAGCGCTATTCCCGCAGATCCCGCAGTTGTCCTCACATGGGAACAGGCTTCGCTGCTTCCACCCGAAGCCCGACGGGGACGGACATGGCTTGTCAGGAACAGCCTCAGCAGGCTGACCCTCACAGGACATAAGGGCGGAGACAAGGTGCGGTGGCACGAGGCCGCCAACATTGAAATCGCCTACCGCCATTTTGCATTTCAGAACCCGCGTGAAATTGCACGGGACTTTCTTATTTCGGAAAGCGCGCTGAAATCCCAAAGCTGCTGGGAGCAGCTTCCGCCACGACGCGGCACCAAAGTGCCCTGGTTCATTCTCGCGAGGGCCGAACATTATATCGGCGAACACCACTACGTCCGACGCGAATGCCTCTGCAAGAGCGGATGCTTCTTCTGGACCACCCGCAAGGGCGGTGACCGGGTAAGCAGACGATACCGCCGCAGCATTGCCGCCACGCATGGCATTGCCGCCTGAGTAGTAGCGCAAACCGTCAAAGAAAAAACGTGCTGGTCGCAAGATAGACTTCCAGCCTGCTCTCATCACCGTCGGGAAATGAGAGTAGAGTGATGATCACCTTTTTTCATGCCCCCGTAAGGGAGGCGCGCCATGCGGCTGTTTAATTCCGCAGTAACCAGGCGGCTTACCGACCCAGACTTTCAGGGGATCGTTGTCGATAGGTCGCTGCTGCTCAACATCGCACTGGCGGGCGTGGTCATCGTGTTCGCGGCACACGACGCCTATATCCGTGCACACCCACCCACACCCCTCTATTTCTACGTTGACGGCCAGAATGCTCCCCGACCGGCCGTGGCGCTCACCAGTCCGGTACTTGGCCAGGACCAGCTTCTCGGCTGGGCCGTCAAATGGGCGATCGCACCCTACAACATCAACTATCGTGATTTTCCAACCCAGATGAACACTGCTGGTGCTCACTACACGCTCAACGGATGGAACACCTTTGCAAAGTCTTTCATTACGCAGGGGAATCTGGCGAAACTCAGGGATGCAAAACTGCTCTGTTACGCGCAGCCGACACGGGCAGCGACCGTACGCGCCGAGACAGTCGTACAGGGACACTCGCGCTACGTAATACAGTTTCCTTTCATCCAGACCTGCGAAAACGTCAACCAGCAGAATACGCAAATGCTGATGGCAACCGTGACGATTGATCGCGTGGAGGACCTGGATCACCCGGATGGACTGGCCATCGAACAGCTTGTCGTCTCGTCGGGGAGGGAGTGACAGCCGTGCGAATTCTTTCTCTCTTTCCGCTGACCCTGTTCATCCTGCCACTTGCGGCACTCGCACAGCAGCCATCACAGCCCGGGCCTGCGGCAACGACACCTGCAGACGATCAGGATCAGGCAGCCGAAGATGAAGCCGAGCATGAGGCCATTCCTTTCACGCCCGAAGAAATCCTTCGGCTGGGGGAACGCCTGAAGGACGTGCGTCGTGCCACGGAGCAGGTCGGCACGGAATTCGCGACCCCTAATGCGCGCCCGGCGATCCGTGTCTCCTTTGCGCCTGGTCAGCAGACAAGCCTGATCTTTACGACAAAAGGCTATCCGACCGCATTGTCCTTCGTGGACAGCACGGGACAGCCCTGGCCGATCGCATGGAATACATCTGGCAATTCCGCCAACCCGGACGGCAGCACGAACTGTGCTTCCGGCAAAAGCGGCGCATCAGCCGGGAATCCTGCGGTTGAGACAACAGGTTTCTATACCTGCGTCCCCTTCAAGGGTTCCAATACCATCAATATCGAACCGATGTCGCTCCAGCCCAGAGGTGGACTGCTCGTAACGCTTCAGAACGCGCCAAAGCCGGTCTCCTTCCTGTTGATCGCGGGACGTGGATCCTACGATGACAACCTGACCGTTCGCATGTCCGAGGGAGGACCCAATGCCCGGGAGCCGGTCGACAGCCGCCCCGGAGTGCCTGCGACAGGCGAGCCCTACATGAACGCCATGCTAAGCGGCATCCCACCAGCGTCAGCCATTCCGCTGGCCGTCGAGGGTATTTCACCCGATGACGTGCGCGCATGGCGGATTGGAAACGAGGTCTATCTTCGCACGCGCCTTCACCTCATGACGCCTTCATCGGACAGCATGGAGCACGGTGAAGGGGGATACACGCTCTATGCCTTCCATGAGTCTCCCGTTGTCCTTCTCTCCGACGCGGGACGGACGGTCTCGGCCCATATCAGGGACGCACAGTGATGAAACCCAGATTCAACCAGCTGTTCAGTGATGCGTCGCGGGGCGGAAACCGGCGTCTGCTCGCAATCCTTGGGAGTATCGGCACCGTTCTTGGCGTCACGCTACTCATCTCCACCATCCACCGTAAGGAGCTTCCACGCTCGGACCCCGGCAGGCCGCCCGCCGCCAACCCCCTGCCCGGCGGCCTGAATTCCAATCCGCGCCAGCAGGAACTCCGCGAAGATCAGATCCGCGACGAGGCAGACCGGGCACAGACTGCGGGACAATCGTATTCACCCGATATTGCACCGGGCACGCCCACCCATCCCAACGACAAGCCTCCCCCGCCCGCAGTCGCCCAGGAGGTCGGGGCGGACGTCAACCCGGCGATGGCCAGGGCCGCCGCGGCGCCAGCCCCGCATGCGCCTGAGGTCGTGCCAAGCGTTCCCGTCGTACCAGTGCAAACGGATGCAGCCTTCCGCGCCGCCATGCCACGTGACCCGCAGCTCCAGAAGGACGCCATCACCGCATACAGACATGCGATCATGGATCTCGCGGGCCGTCTTGATGGACGCTTTCCTGTCACAAATGTCCTGTATGAAAAGATGCAAACAGGCCGGGAGCAGACAAAAAAACCGGTGGTCTCCCCTTCAATAACTTCGGCGGCGACAGCAAATTCCCAGACGGTCCTCTCCCGCGTCCTTGTTCCTGCCGGACGGGGGATTTACGCCCATACGGTTTCAGCAACCAACAGCGATCTCGGGGGAGAAATCATCCTGGAGGCTGATTCAGGTCCACTCGCTGGCGACAGGATGAAAGCATCCGTCAGAAGGGCCGGGGGACATCTGAACCGGCTGGTTGTCCGCGTTGATCAGGTCTTCCATAAGAATGATCCGACCCCGATCCAGGTCGAAGGTATGGTGGTTGCACCGGACACCATGGAAGCTGCGGTGGCCTCAAGCGTTGACCAGCTATACGTTGAGCGCTTTGTTCTTCCCGCCGCTGCCGCCTTTGTCCAGGGTCTCGGGCAGGCGATCGAAATGACGTCGAACACAACCGGTTCGATCGGAGCCCTCGGCAACGTCAACTACGTCCAGTCACTGAATTTCCCGCAACAACTGGGCGTGGCGGCCGGTGCAGCGGCCTCGCAGGTCAATAGCGCGCTCATGCAGCAGATGCCGACCCAGCCGCGCGTAAACCTTGCCGCTCAGGTCAGTGTTGGCGTGATCTTCATGTCGGACGTCGTCATGAAGAAGTAAGTTTCGCGCACCGGTCGCATGATATCGGCGAATTCTGCACTCTCTACCAGAAGGCAGCATTCACCATGACCTCAGCCGCAACCGCAACGACGTCCCGGGATCCGTTCAGCGCGGATCGCGGCATTGAACCTGTGCCGTTCCGCAAGCTGGCCACGACGCCCGAGCCTGACCCTTCGCCCGAGGCGGACATAATTGCCGAGCCTCCCTCCCCTCACCCGCAACCTGTGACAGCAGCGCCTGACAGGAACCGACCCGTTCCACATGCAATGGCCCTTTTCAGGGCGCTTCCGCGTCGCAGGCAGGTCATGATCGCGGGTACTGCCGTCGGCAGTCTGCTTTCCCTCTTCCTCGTGATGGGCATAGCAAAGAAGCAGGCGTCTCCCGTGGGCCAGGAAGTCGGAATGATTTCCGCCCCGCTATCATCAGGCCCCAAAGCGTCTCCAGCGCCGGGGCACTCACCTACATCATTGCCATCACCCCCGGCACCTCAGGTCTCGGCTACAGATGAGGATCTCAAGGCACTCCTTGCTATGAAAAAGCCGCCCCATCCCGCCGTCCCAACACCGGCAACTATGCCGACCGAGAACACGCTTGCGCAGAGACACGATATCGGCATCGAAAACGCTGTTCCGACGGACGATGCGGTCCAGAAAGCGACCCGCCTGCAAGCGGCTCCCATGACATCGGATGACCAGTTGCAGGTGCTGAAGCTTGTGACGGAAGAAGCAGCATTGGTGCAGCGGACCCGTAGCGAGATCGCAGCACTCCGGCAGGATCTTGACCGACTGCGTATCGCAGATACGGCAAAGGCTTCGGATCTCAACCGCCGGATGTCGCTCCTCGAAGCGAAACGAGCCGTGGCCGACGCCGAAGCGCCCCCGTCAGATGGACCGGCCGCCACACGCGCTGCGGCCGACAAGGCACGGGCAGCCCTGGAAGCCGCGGCGGCCGAGCCGCAGCCGGCGCCAACGCCGCCGCAATCTCCAGCGTCCCGGACAGCGAAAATGCGCCAGATGCCTCCTGCTCCGCCCCCGACATGGACGCCGCACTACCGGATACTTGCCGCATCTCCCCAGCTTGCCATGGTGCAGGACGACGCTGCGCCGGCCGGGCAACCGCCGCAGTCCGAAATCGAAATCGGCACCGATCTCCGCGGATATGGTCGTGTGCGCGCCATCTCTCAACGCGGCACGATGTGGGTGATCCAGGCTGAACGCGGCATCATCCAGTAAGGCAAGGACACATCGACGTGCAAGGTCTGGTCAACCTCGTCAACGATCTCGCTCTCGCCATGGCCTGGCTGCTGCCAATGGCCTGCTATATTGCAGCGTGGATTGCCTTCCTGACCGGGGCATGGGGATTATGGCAGCAGCGCCAGCCCCAGAACCCGTTCGTCGGGCGCCCCTGGGTGCCCTGGATCGGGATTGTCCTCTCTGGCGTCTTTGCCACCTTTGACAGGATACTCACCAAGTCCACCACCTCTGCCGGTCTCGATACGCAGGTTTCGCTGGGAGCTTCTGTCACCGGCTATACGGATGCCGCGACCGGAAGCGTCATTTCCGGGACGGGCCCAGAGGATGCCATCCTGTCAATCGTCAGTGATTTCGCCCTGTTCTTCGAAATGTTCGGCGCCTGGGCGGCGTTCATGGCGGTCGTTGCGTGGAACGCGTCGGCGACCGGAAAAACAAACCGCTCAAAACTCAGTTGCCTCATCCAGTTCGTTTTCGGGGTAATCCTCCTTAACCCCGTCAAGGAAGCAACCTGGATCCTGAGCCACTGGACAACGTCCGGCTAAAATCATGACCCAACCCGTAGCGCTGAGATTGGCCAAGGTTCGACACTTTCTTCCTGCGCATTTTTTTGATAACCGATAAACATGATAAAATTGGGAAATAATAACCCGAAAAAGCGGGGCGCGCCCCATCTGGAGAGATGGCCACATATGGCCGTGCGCCAGGGCATTAACCGTGCTGGAGCAATCCACCGCCTGATCGCAAGGGAACTTGAAGCCGCCGAACGCGATGGCTGGGATGGGTAATCCTGTTCATAGCGAACGGACCAAGCTGCGGGCAAACCTGCTGAATACCGCTGCAGGATCTTGCCTTTCGCTAGGTGTTCTATCTCCCTTGGCTGCGTCATTTTTTAATCTGACAGCCAACCGCATTCCTGCTCATATCGTTATCTTGGGAGTCGCTTTCTGGCTGGGAATGGCGTATTTTCTCCCTCAACGGGCACAAGCCGTTTTAGGAGGGCTTCGAGAATGACCTTTATGCAGTTCTTCGCCTTCATTGGCATGCCAATCATCATTGGCGTTCTTGGTTATGGTATTTCTAAAATGCCTATCAAGGATAATTGAGAGTTTATCGTCCGTTCCAATCAATGGTTGATCGTATGATACCTGTTTATGATTAGGATAACAGACCCATAAAATTTGAGGTCCATGCAGAAATAAGGGCGTATTCACGGTAATACCTAAAATCTGCTCGCTTACTTTCGTTTTCTGTTCATGTTTTTCATAAATTAAACAATAAGTATTTTGTTATTACTAAAGGTCCGATCAGTTCCGGATCAAGATATATGTCCTGGATTTTTATACCAAAGTCATAGTGTACCGTTCGACAAGATAGATTTTTTCGGAAAAAACATTCGCAGTCGCATGTTACTGGCCGAAGACTCCTCCGAGGGACATGCCTCCCTCTTTAACGGAGCCCTTGACCATGAACCTCTCTCGCACAAGCACCCCCAGCGCGGCGCGACTGACGCGTCTGGTGACCCAACGGGCCGGATACAGACAGTGCGCCGTCACGGCACTCGGCACCTTGTCCGTCCCGATCCTCATTGCCAGCCACGCGCTGGCCCAGTCCGCAACCGGTAGCGCGAACGGTATCGGAGCGCAGATGCAGGCTACCGCCCAGGAAGGATTGACCGCAGGCGGCTTTGTTGCTGCCGCCTGCATGTATGTTGCTGCCTTCATCTGCTTCATCGGCGGCGTATGGGCGGCCTGGCAGAGCCGCAACGAACAGAAC
Source organism: Komagataeibacter xylinus NBRC 15237 (assembly GCF_001571345.1). GTDB lineage: Bacteria > Pseudomonadota > Alphaproteobacteria > Acetobacterales > Acetobacteraceae > Komagataeibacter > Komagataeibacter xylinus. Next base: position 8,350 of record NZ_BCTP01000039.1, read on the forward strand.
CGTTCGCCCGGAAAGGTCGGTATGGCAATCGCCGGCATCGTGCTGTGCGGTCTTTTCGCAACGGGTCCGCAGTGGATCAACAAGGCTGCCAACACCGCGTCCGGTGGCTCGGCAACCGTTGGTACGCAGGCTCAGGCCTATCAATTCACGAGCGGCGGCTAGGAACCCGATCGCAATGGCCCGTCTCACACAGTCTTTCCGGCTGCTGCCGCGCCCATGGGATCCGTCAGCGCCAGGCGCCAGGGAGATGGGTGAGCCGGGCCTTTTCACATGTGCCTGCTGCGGCCTGATAACGCCTGGTCGCAGGTTTCCATGGCATGGTGACGGACCCGGGCCTGTCTGCGCCTTATGCAACATCCTGCAGGATCCGACCCGTCCGGCCATTGAACGCGAAGCCGTCCTGATATGGTGGCCGAAACTGCCGCAGACCCGCATCATGACCCTGACCCGCTGCGCGCATCAGACCCTCATGCAGACGCTCGGCAATGGGCCAAACGGACAAGATATCGTCTGGCATCGTGCAATGGACGCGATCGCGTCAGGGGCGGATACCGCGATGATGCCTGCGCAATGCAAAAGCGCTCTCGCTGTGCTCCGCGCTCTGCACGCGCGAACTGCCGAAGCCCGGCGGCGGCTGGAGACGACGTCACCCCGGCTGCTGGCGACTGCCCTGCTGATGGCGAACCGGGCAGACCCGCAGATCAATGAAAGCGCGACCGCCCTGATGGACGGCATCCGGCTCCTCCCCCTGGGCCGTCTCCATAACGGACCCACCGACATCTACCCGGCGCTTGTCAGGGAATGGCTTGATGCCGATCCCCAACCGGTCATGACATGACAGGATCATATCAATGGGCGGCATTCTTTCCAGTCTGCTGGCCGGCATCAGCCTCGGGCTACGCCAGCCCCTTGCCTCATTCTGCGATGTGGAAAGTACGCACGGGGACCATCTCATCACCAAACGCGGTGAATATGTCTCCGTACTGCGCATCAATGGCCTGCGTCGCATGTGCACGCGGCAGGAAGTGGAAGCGCTCGCCGAGCAGCAGCGTATAGAATTGCAGGGTCTCCTTGAAGAACGTGGCCATGCCATTGTGGGATGGTATATTTCCGATCCCGAGCGCTCGGGTATCGAGATTGACCGCCTGAGCCTCAATGGCTGCCGGTCCATAGCCCGACAGATCGGAGCGGACCTTTCGGACGTCATTGAAGAGAGGCGCCGGCGCTGGCCAAACGTCATGCGCTGGGAGGCCACCTGTTACGTCCTGTGGACCCGGCCCAGCGTGCTGACACGTGAGGACCGCAAACAGGTGGCAGAGGAGCGCAGGACCCTTGCCTCCCAGTTTCCCCGCGTGGGCAATACCCAACGTTTTGCCCTGCGCTCCGATATCATGGCGGCCCGCCATGAATCGTTCATTTCGCGCGTTCAGGCGGCCTTGCAGGGGGTCGATATTTCCTGCGAATTTCTCGGTCCACATCAGGCATTGCAGGTCGCGCGCGAGGCAACCTACCGTGAAACGGCGGGCTCCGTCTGGAAACCGACCCTGCTGGGTGACCGGGTCATGCCACGGCTTCCCGACGATCTGGATGACCCGCAGCCACATCCGCAGGGCCTGCTCTGGCCGGCGATCCGGGACCAGATCTTCAATGCCGACGCCGAAACGAAAGGCGGACAGCTCGTGACCGTGGGGGATTATACATACGCCCCGGTCGACATGACGATTGGCCCAGAGGATCCGCGCCCGTTCTCCGAACTCTCCAGCGTGCTTGGCCGCAAGAGACTGCCATGGCGCAGCGCCATGATCCTGGAGGGCGGTGGCCGCGCCGCCTTCGGCTTCAAGGAAGCCGGAGCCGGGTTTCTGGCGATGTTCCCCGGAAATAGCGACATTCGACGGGCGTTTGCCGCACTCAAGCTGGAGCGCCAGAAAAACAACCATAATTCCGTGCGGATGCGCATGACCGCCACAACCTGGGCTCCGGTCGGAGCAGAGGCGAAGCTGCGACGGCAGGCGTCGGACCTCTCCCAGGCGATTGATGCATGGGGCAACAGCAAGACAACGCGGATTTCCGGCGATCCTCTGGAAGCGGCCATGGGTTCTGTCCCTGCCCTGGCGCTCGGTTCGACTGCGACCTCATCGCTCGCCCTTGTCGGTGACGCGTTCTCCATGATGCCGTGGGCACGCAGTGCGTCACCGTGGCAGAAAGGATCCATCCTCTTCCGCAAGCCCGATGGTTCAATCTGGCCTTACGATCCGACCGGGGGCGGGCTACGCCCATCCGTCGTAGACATTATCGTAGCCCCGCCTGGCGGCGGAAAATCCGTTCTGGCCAATACCATTCTGCTGGGCTTGATCCTCAGCAGCGCCGCGATCAGCAGCCACGGCACCAAGCTCCCCTATATCGGCAAGCTCGACATCGGACCGTCTTCGCGCGGACTGATCGAGATGCTGCGCAACGCGCTTGGGCCAGAACGCCAGCACGAGGCGGTTTACGTCAAGATGCAGGCAATCCCGGGCTTCGAGGTCAATGTCTTCGATACCCAGGTCGGGCTGGAATATCCCCTGCCACTCGAGCGCGTCTTCCTGCAGAATTTCATCTCGCTCCTTGCCACGCCGCTGGATGGCAGGCCGTGGGAGGGCATGGACCATCTCGTAGAGGACGTGATTGATGAAGCCTACCGCCTCTGCACCGGGGTGCAGGGGGGCACGCCTAAAATCTACACGCCAAGGATCGAGCCGGATGTCGATGCCGCAATAACATCGCTGGGCATAAGCCTGCCCCACCATGCGGAAGAGGACGATCCGACATGGTGGCGGGATGTCGTCGATGCCCTTGTCAGTCTCAGGGAGTACCGCCTCGCAGGTTTTGCCCAGCGTCATGCCATACCGGTCCTGCAGGATCTGCTGATTGCGGCCCGCAGTCCGGAAATCGAAAAACGCTATTCCAAGATCACCCTGGAAACTGGTGAAAGCCTGATCGACACGTTTGATCGCTACATCATGAACGTGATCAAAAATTTTCCCATGCTGGCGTCCCCGACAAAGCTGGATATGGGGGATGCGCGCGTGATCGTTCTCGATCTTGCCGAGGTGGCACCTTCCGGCTCTCCCGCAGCCAACCGCCAGACAGCACTCATGTATATGCTTGGCCGCCATATCCTGGCCCGGAATTTCTTTCTGCATCCCGATTATGCGGACGACCCGCATATGCCCCCATCCATGCGGGACTATCATCTCGCCCGTTTCACGGAGATGTACGAAACGACGAAACGTGTCGACTTCGACGAGTGGCACCGTACCGAACCAGCGCCCCAGGTAGACAAGCAGGCTGTCCGCGACGGCCGCGAGGGGCGCAAGCACAACGTCCAGCTCGCCTTCATTTCACAGAACCATACCGACTTCAGCGAGGACCTTTACAAGATATCAACCGCCCGATGGGTCCTCAAATGCGGTGATCAGGAGACGGCAGACAGCCTTATCCGACGCTTCAAGCTGTCCGATGCCAGCGCCTATGTGATCCGCAACGCACTGCCGGGTCCGGGAAAGAATGGTGCGCCGTTCTTCGTGGACATGTCGGCCGGAGAAGCAAAGTATGAACAGCTTCTGGTGAACGTCCTGGGGCCAATCGAACTCTGGTCTTTTTCGACGACGCCTGGCGACACGGCGCTCCGTTCGCGCCTTTACAAACGGATCCACTTTGCCCGGGCCCTGCGGATGCTTGCCACCGTCTTTCCCTCGGGAACAGCAAACAGCGAGATCGAACGCAGAAAAAGCGAACGCATGAATGTTTTTGGTCTCGCGACCGATGAAGCATTTGCCGGCGTTCTGGACGAACTGGCGGACGAGATCGTAGGCGGCAGAGGCGTGGCTGCAGGACTGTACGAGACCCTGCGCGCCATTGATGAACAATCGGAACTCGAATTTACCACTGGGTAGAAAGTGACCGATATTCTCCTGACGTCCTCACAGCCTGATCATTGCGGACACAATGATGTTGACCATGCTGTTCGATCAATCGCGCGGCGGCGTCTGGCAGGATAGATTCTACAAATTTATGCGTCGTATATGGCATACTAAACGATATTATCAGTCATATCTGATTATCAGATCGTTAGCGCGATCCCGATCTGATCGTTTATGAAGGCGGCCTCATAATGACGCGCCATCGCCCCGGAAACACCAACCTCTCGCAGAACAGGTCTCCACTCATCCGAAATTCGCCGCGCTGTCACGCGGATCATCTGCCGGGCCTCAGCAGGGGTAATTTCGAAGAATTCACACGCCTCCAGTGCCAGACGGATGGACCGATCATGCGGACCGCCCTCCAGTATCGCCGTTTCCAGATGCGGGTTACGGTCGGGTGCTGGATTCACATCGAAAACGGGGGATAACCGCCAGTGTCCAGCGCCCACATAGAGAAATCCATGATTTTTCAGATGATCGTCCTTATTTGACACGAGAATGGTATAAACCAGACGCAGGAAGAGTTCGCGGAACTCTGCCTGGGGATCGGCGGCATAGGTCCGGATAAAATCGACAATCTCCGTATAGGAACCAAGTTCCGTTCCGGTTTTCCCCAGAGCAGTCCTCGCCGAAATATAAGGAATCCGGCCAGGCCCACGCCGATCAAACCGCTGGATCAGAGCCACAGGAAACGGCGTTTCAGCCAGTTCCAGCCTGACCTCTGGCGTCCGGATTCCGCATGCCCTTGCAAGACGAAGCGTGGCAACTTCAATACGTTCTATTGGCCACTGGTCGTGAACCGAGGTAAATTTTGCAAGCCAGAGCACATCGCCGTCCCGAACATTGGCCTTCGGTCGCGCCCCACCCGCACCAGCAAGCGCCTGCATATCCCTTGCGGATACGTCCTTGCCCTGTTCATATGCCCGCGCAATAGCCGTAATAGCGGCAAGATCGACCAGACGCGGTATGGTGTCATCGGCGCCGCGACGAATGATTTCTCCGTTATCATCGGCGAAACGAAGCGCACCCTGCCGACATACGTCATCCGACAGTGTGAGATATTCAAACTCGGAAAGCCCATTGCCGTAGGCACGCTCGAGAAGCCTGCGCCCCCAACTGTCGGGCGCGGCATCAGCAAAGACACCCGCGAGGGCATCGCGCACGTTCCCTGGCTGGCCAGCCGCATGAAACGGCCCAGAGCCAAGGGGAAAGGTTGGCTGGATGGCAAAGGCCCGAGAATTCTCGACCCAGGCCGGATCATAGGTGAAGGTCGAAAACTGCCGCGGACCTGCCTGCGTGAAACGCAGTTGACCCACGGGAGTCAGGCTGTCGCCAAGAACGACATGGGCGCTGAAATCAGGCATCAGAACGAAGCACCGTCCAGATCAATAACATCCGTTCTCCCATGCGCGGCCTTATCCTTGTCCTGCTGCCTGCGTAACGTGGTCGCGGAAGTTCGGCCTCGACGAGGCTGACGTTCAGCAGCCAACGCCAGTCCCAGATCGTCCTTGCGGATATCAATCAGGTCGGCCAGCCGGTCCAGAAGACCAAGCACGTCGGCCAGAGTGCCGATCCCAACACCGGAATCTCCCTTTTCCAGGCGCGCGACAGAACTTGCTGACGTGCCGGTACGAACGGCCAGATCGGCTATCGCCATGCCGCGCCGAAGGCGCGCGCCACGAAGGTCATGGCCAAGTTGTTCAAGAGCCAAGTGAGATTTGGGTGAGCCCATGACTATAATTCATATTTGACATACAACACGCCTTATACCGTCATATGTGACCTTCTGCGAACTCTGGCACCCGCCTTTTACGGCACCGTTCCTACCAGCAGTCGGCTCCTCGCGTAGAAAACTGTGTCCGCACTCCCCACCATAGTGCAGGTGCGTATAAAAAAGAGCGCAGATCCGCCACCCTGCTCCCGGCGCAGCATCGGTCTTCAAGGCACCAAATTTGCCTTCAATGCTGCCCCAGGCCCCGTTCGTTCCCATATTGCCCGAAGCCCTTACGCGTGCCTCAATCGACTTCGAACTCGCCACCTCACAAGTGGTGTTAGGCCTCGCCTGCTGCATCACCCGTCGCGGAACGATCACCGCCACGCACCATCATTGACTAGGTAGGATATCTATATATATATCTATCCATCATATCCCAGGAGGGAATCATGGTCGCAGTCCCAAATCGAGAAATCACGAACACCGGCATTAAGCCGATAACTGGCTCTGTTCGTGAAATTCGCGACAGTCTGCAGGATACAGACAACAATCAATTCGTTGTTTTTCAACTTGCACATGCCAATAAAAGCACCGCATCGGCATTTGCAGAGGCCGTTCGGCTTATTGCTCCCCTGATCATTGATCGGCTTGCCATTCATAAAACAGCGACCCTCAAGAAGCTTGTTGATGCACTTGTTCCGGCTGCGTCTCCTCCCGAGCACCTCATTACTGAGGCACGCATGAACGCAGATGCTCGGCAAACGGTTCTTGAGAGCGCAGAGTGGATCAGCGCTGTTCAACTATCTGAAATTGCAGGTTTCAAAGGCCAAAATGCCAGCGCCCAGCCAAACAAGTGGAAACGCGAAGGAAAAGTTTTTGCTTTGCGACATGACGGGAATGATCTGTATCCGGCGTATGCACTCGACCGCGACATGCAATACCGCCCAATCAAGGGACTTGTCCCAATTCTAAAGGTGTTCAAAGGCAAACTGGATGCATGGGACATTGCAATCTGGTTTGCGTCAGCAAACAGCTTTCTTGGCGGCACGGCTCCTAAGGATTTACTTAAAAGTGCGCCAGAGCGCGTCTTAGCGGCTGCAGAAGACGAAATCGCAGGTGTGCTCCATGGTTAAACCGAGGCGGCCAACTCAGCCAAAGTCTCGTAGCACCGCACATTCCGGCACAACGAAGATATCCACATCTCGCGCAAAACCGAAGACGACAGAGTCACCGTCGACCCCGCCTGTCGCCGTCACAGCAACGTCCCGCACAATCCCGCGTCCCCCTCCAGACCTTAATGCTCTCGTAAAAAAAACGATTTGGTCGGCAGACAAGACAATCCACCGCATCCATCCTGAGACTTACGGAGCAAATACGTTCAATCCTGGTCCCCGAGGAAACGCCCGATTTAGCCCGATCATTGATGCAAATGGTATATCCATTCCGACCATTTATGGCGGCACGACGTTAGAATGTGCAGCCATGGAGACCGTCTTCCATGATGTTCCCCATGAGCCAGGACTGAAGACCGTTGCAAAGCGAAAGCTAAAGAACCATCAATATTCACAACTTCAGTCCTCGACTGACCTCACGCTTGCAGATCTTAGCAGCACAGCCTTGCGCAAGCTCGGTATTCCACGTGTTGATCTCATTGAGACTGATAAGGATATATATCCTCAAACGCGCAAGTGGGCCGAAGCCATTCACGCTCAGTGCCCAGACGTTCAAGGTTTAGAGTGGGTGTCGCGTCAGGACGACCGTGCGCGCGCTATCATCCTATTTGGAGATCGCTTGCCACCAGATCCATTGAGCAGCATTGCACCTTCGGTCGATATCGTGGAAAATGAAGACACTTATGCGGCTCTAGTCGAGTTAGCCGAGACCATCGGTGTCCAGATCACTGGGAAGTAATATCATTCTTTTGCCGATTCAGCTCCAGTCTCTATGGCATCAAAAATACCCATCTCCGCCAACGCACCAGCCGCCCGCCGGAAACTACGGACCGGATATGGACGCCCAGGTTTAGGATAAGCCTCCGTGTACGCAATAGCAGATTCAATCTGTTCCTCGGTCAGGGTCGGATAGTCCGCTTTGATCTCCTTGATTGTCTGTCCCTGTACGAGGGCAGCAACACGATAAGCAGATATATCCGTTCCCTTGATAACAGGATCAGTCCCATCCTCCTCCAATATATTTTTCTTGGCGTCGAGGAGTTTCTTGTATTTGGATAGAAAATTACGCTGAATTTCGGTAATATTGGCTTTAAAAGGACCAAAGCTTACGGTTCTGGCTTTCGCTTCATTTTTTTTGAAGGCCTGATACAACTTCCGGCGCCCCGTCGGAGTTAGATCCGCATGCATCTGCTTTTCAAGCGCCAGAAACAACAACTCCGAGAGCCCGATCTTTCGTACCCGCCTACGCCCCTTCCCCACACCGTGAACCGGCATGTCCTCTTCCGGCTCGCTGATCTTCTCTACTTCCCCACGATCAATCGCCCGGTTGATGTCCTTTTCCGACATCCCGATCAGAAACTGCGCTTCGCGTAGGGTAACGGGCTGGATTTCTATCATGTGCGCCTCCAATGAATCCCATAATAGGGAATAATTAGGATGTATCAAGTCTTACGAAGCGCCTGCCATGGCCCTGCGGGTCAATTTGACGAAAGCAAATTCCAAAGAAGACCCAAATCTGCTCTCAAAACCTGCATGAAATAAAAAGCGACGCAGCCAGTTTTTGCTGCAGCAGTCGCAAGATGATCTTCGAAGCTTCTCCCATTATCCGGAGAAGCTCATGAAACATTCTCTGCTCATTTTTCTTTTGCCCATGGCGCTCAACGCCTGTGCGCAGAGCCTGTCGTCACCTTCTCCCATTGCGACGACCGGCATGGCCAATCCTGAACTGGCCTTGCAGCGGTCAATAGCAGAGACCACGACTGATCTTCGGGAACTTGGCAGCATCCGCCCGTCTCCGGTCGTTGCATCTACCAACCAACCCCCGCTCCCCGATGACCTGACCCGCCGGATCTGGTTCGTGTGGGACGGCCCGCTGGGCAAGGCCGTCGCAAAACTCGGCCAGGAGATTGGCTATAGCGTGACTGTCACCGGCCATCCCCGAGCAATGCGCGTCGCGACCAACAGCGTTGCCGCCGTGGTGGATATCCTTCGGACATTGGGCGATCAGGCCGGAGATCAGGCCATGGTCTCGGTAGACCCGCTTCACCACGCGATAACTGTGGCCTGGCATGCGTAAGATGGCGCTCTTTCTATCTTCGGCCATCGTCGTGACGGCCGCAGGCAGCCCGACCCATGCGGCGTCTGTCTCCACGGGGAAGGTTGTCATTGAGGAGGGGCAGCACGTCCGGCTACCGACATCGTCTCCATCCCCGCCATCGGCCCGCAGCGGCACATTGGTCCCGGAGCCACAGCCGCCCCAGCCGGGTGCGGATCAGGTAGACGGGGCTGACCCCGCCCTTGCCAATCCCATCAATAAGCCGGTGACAGGGGCCTCAACGCTCGACGAGGTGGTTGGCGGCGAAGCGCCACCCTCTCTTGAGGCCCTTCAGAACACCCGCCCCAATGACGAGCCAGGCGATGATCTGAAACCCGGTCGAAGCACCCAGCTTCGGGAAGCCGCGCATATTTACGGCGCGCAGGGCGGTCTGGCCGCCCGGGCATTCGCCATCAACGAGATGCTGCGGCGCCATGAGGAGACACTCGACGCCACTTATGATTTCCGGTCGATCGTGCTTCCGATCGGGAGTGGCCAGACCCTCATGCAGCCCCCCATCGTCACCGAGGCGCAGATGGCCTTTGCGCTCAATGACACCGGCCAGGTGGCACACGAGACAGAATGTGTTTTCGAGATCACCCGGGAGGCACAACTGACATCCGCGCCCCCGGACTGGCGCACGTATCTCGTCCGGACATGGGGCAAACCGCATCACCCGGTAGCGGCGGCCCTGCCTCGCACAAAGGCGGAAGTGTCACACTGGAACCAGTGGGTGGCCGAAGGCTGGGCAGACGGAGAGAAGCAGGCAACCGAGATCTTCCTCTCCGATCTGTCGCGCCTGCAGCGCGACATTACCGGCATGGCTCGCTACCGGGTGCTGCTGAACGCCGGGCGTGTCGAAGAACCGCGCGTCGTGTTCGAGCACCAGGACGCCGTGGGAGGGGGAGACACCCTCCACCTCAATGACCGCACGATCCGGATCGCGAGCCAGCCGGGGCTTCAGGGCCACGTCCGGCGCGGAAGCGATTACGGTTATCCGGAGCACTGCCGATGAACATGACGATCCCCGTCACGACCGACGAACGCTGGCCGGATGAAGGCAGGAAAGCGTTTGCCTGGGTCGAGGAACGACGGCGTAACGCGCCGGGGCTGGACTCCCTCCTTCGCTGGGCGCACGGCCTCGGTGCCTCGCGCATCGACATCAAGACCGGCCATCCGGTCACGATCAAGGTGCACGGCGTGATCCGCTATGCCACATGCAAAGCGACGGACTCCCTCGCGCTGGCGGATATCGTCGGCCATGTCTATGCCTCTGACGGGATGGCCATGCTTGGTGTCGGCCATATCCTCGATACAGCCTATAGCGTGGCACTGGACCGCAAGGTCAATCTGCGTTTCCGGATCAATCTTTCGCCCATTTCGGTCAAGCGGGGCAGCGGCGTCCACATCATCATGCGTCCGATCCCCGCCCGCCCCGCAAGCCTTGACCAGCAGATGGTCGAGCAGGAAATCCGGGACACGAACAGGCTCAAAAGCGGCATGGTCCTGTTTGGTGGGGCAACCGGTTCCGGAAAGACCACGTTGCAATTCGGGCTCGCCATCGAAAAACTCATGGACCCGACCGTGTATTGCGACATGGCAACTGGCGAGGAGCCCATCGAGTTCCTGCTGGACGACCTGCGTCCGCCTTCAGGCTCGCGGATCAGCCAGACGGAGATCCGCCCCCCCACCCTGACTTTTCCCACGTTCACCCGCAGCCTGACACGCCGCGAGATGAGCGATGGCATCATCACGGAATGTCGGGACGGCGAGACCATGAATGCAGCCATCAATATCGCCATGATGGGCGGTATTCTGGGCACAACGCTGCATGCAGACAGCGTCTCACTCATGATCCAGCGCGCGATCGCGCTCTGGTCCCCCCTCGGAACGTGACAACCTCGTCTCGGCCCTCGCTCAGGCGCTCCGGTTCTGCATCAACCAGCGCCTTGTGCCCCGAAAGGGCGGCGGGCGTGTTGCGATCCGCGAATTCCTCACTTTCGATCGTGATCTGCGCCGCAAGCTCACCCGGACCGAGCCGACGGACTGGCCCGACGTAGTGGCCGACGCGGTCGAGGCGCAGGGCCAGTCTTTCGGAAAGGCCATCCGCAAACTGCTCGATGCCGATCTGATCACCGAAGACACCGCTCTGGCGGAAGAAAGGAGAGACGCGTGATGTGGCGTGCAACGGCCTATCCTGTCCGGGTTTTCATTCTCGATGCCCGCAGCTGCTTTCCCATTCTGATCTCCGTGACACACTGGAGCCTCACCACCCTGCTGATCGGGGTCTTCGGCGTGGTGTTTTTCGGCACGATCTCGTTTTTCGGGCTGACGCTGCCGGCCGCGATACGCTCCATACGACGCTTCCTCATCGGGCCGGTCCGCACCGCCCTGCCGACATGGCAAAGGAGGCGGTTCTCATGAGCACGATCGATCTGGCGGCGATCAGTGCCGCGCAGACACGGCTTCTGGCCGAGATCGGCAAGCCGATTGAACTGCTGGACCGTAGCACCCGAAAACGGGTGGTCGTACCACCGGCCGACGCGGCACACCCTGAAGCCTATCTGCCCGTTTTCCTGATCAGTGCCGAAACCCTGTGGCTGGAACTGACAGGGACGGGCTTTGCCCTTGATGTCAGCAGGACGCCCGACAGCGCGCTCGGCTATGCCGTCCGCAAGGTGCGCGCCGGTTCATTTACGGTCGTGATGTTATGTCTGATCGATGTCACGATGAGGCTTGCGGAGATGGACGACGCGCTGGTCCTCAATCATCTGATCGACTTCTGGGGCGAAGCCCATGGCCGGATCGCTGATGTCGCGCCGACCCTGCAGGGGGCGACATGATCCCCCGCCTCGCTCTGGCGGCACTCGGGGTATTTCCCCTTTTTGCCGCCAGCACGACCGCCCGCGCCGCGAGCATCCAAGAAGATGGCCGCCAGATTGCAGCCTGTCTGGAGGCTTCGGCAAAAATCTCCGGTGTGCCCCGTGGCGTGCTGCTCGTCCTCCTCTATGTCGAGGCCGGCCGTCCCGGAATGGTCAGCCCGAACAGTAACGGCACGGCGGATCTCGGGCCGATGCAGGTCAACACGACATGGGTCGATCGCATCGCGAGGCGATGGCACAGCACGCCCGCGCAAACATATGCGGCGCTGCGCGACAGTTCGTGCGCTAATATCGAAGCAGGCGCCTGGATCCTTGGTCAGGCGATGCACGAGGCACACGGCGACCTCTGGCAGGCCGTGGCATTCTATCACTCTCATACCCCACGCCATGGCAACGCCTATCTCCGGCGTTTCTACGACATCGCCCTCACGATGATGGCCAGAAACCGCGGGGACGATCGTTCATGAGCACGAGCCGTGTCCCATGGTCATCCAGCGATGACTATCTGCTCTTCTCCTCGATCATCATCATCGTCGGGGTCCTGCTGTTTAGCTACATGGCCTGGAGCCTGTGGCATACGCAGATCACGGCCTTCTATCTGCGGGCCATGCTGGGGCAGATCAACCTGCTGCATACGTCTAATCCCGACCTGATGCGCCTGCGGTTCCAGTTGCAGGCCGCGCAATATCGACCGGACCTGGTGCGGGCGATCCAGCTTTATTATGGCTTTGCGATCCTGGGCAATGCCCTGAAATGGCCGGTGGCCATCGTGATTGCCCTCATGGGCGGGTTATGCATGTGGCGTGCTGCCCCCGGCCGTTTTGCAAAAGCGCTCGATCTGGAAGGTCTGATCGCAGTGCAGGCAGAAATGTTTCCGACACTGAAAGGCTTCGTCCGACGCCGACTGGACAGACTTGTAACGCCCACGGATGGTAATCCCCTGCCCGCAGACCCGGCCCTGACACGTGCCGAATGGGGCGCGCGCTTCGCTGTCGATGCACAGGACCGCTACAGTGAAACCGGCGCGCTCGAGGCGTTCACACGCCAGTTGGGCCGCCACTGGTCCAGCATCAACGCCGCATCCCCTGTCGAACAGGTGCTTCTCGTTGCCTTTGCGATGCACTACCTCCAGAGGCGCCGGGAAGCCCTCGCCCTGCTTGGTGAACTCTCTGCCGGTCTGGCCGACGTCGGCCTTGATGGTCCCCATGGTCCGCTGGCGCCGCTCACGGTGCCAGAGTCCGTTGTGCGAAGCGCCCGCTCTGCCCTGCAGGACAAGGAAATCACAAACTGTATCGATACGGTCTGCGAGCGCAGCGGATGGAGCGTGACCGCGCTCATGACCCTGCTGCACGAAGCCCGGCGTCAGGCGGGCGTACTCGCGCCCTCCTCATTCGCCATCGTGAAACTTATCGACCGATCACTGTGGTACGCGCTGCACTCACTCGGCTTTCCTGCTGAAATCCCGGCCGAAGACCTTCATCCCAATCCCCGCATCGAGGCCGCTGGCGCGCGTGCGCACTGGAGCGAAGAGCGGCGCTACCAGCGTCCGATTTACATCCCTGCAGTTGAGAACGCACTCGCCATCCTGCGCCCGATGCCCGAAGCACAAGGATCTTCCCATGACCCGTATCATCCTGCACGCTGATGGCCGGGCGCCCATCACCATTGAACTCGACGGGACAGGCTTACAGCCGCTCCATCTCCATCTCGGATCTGATTTCGGACAGATGAAGACACGTGATGCAGCAGCGACTTTACCAGAAGCGGCAGTAGCACGGCGTTGGCACCTGAAAAAGGCATTGCCCGCGCTCATCGCTGGAGGACTGGCCGCCATCCTGATCATCGGCACACGTCAGGCCATGGTTGCCGACCGCGCTGTTCCCGACACGGGGCCCGCTGGCATGCTACGACCGCCTGCAATTCTACCCCCACTCTCCGGCTCGCCCATGACGGACGAAGGCGCGCCAGGGGTCAGCTCAACCTATGTCCCGGGTGCGCGCATGCCGGTCGATGGAAATGTGGTCGGCAATCCCGACGGTCACCCGGCGAGCGCGGAAATCGATGCCGCACGACGCATCATGACGCAGCGGCCTGTCGTCACTTATCCGCAACCCCCAGGTGGCGCGCAGACAGCGCCGACGGCGCCGGTTTCCCCCACGGCACCAACCGCTCCCGTGGCGCCTACGATCGGCACCGGAAAATCTCCTTTCGGTCTGGAAGACTGAAGCATGGTGAAGCGCAAGATCGGCGGACCGCAGGTCCACCAGCAACTGAGACACGGCTCCACCTATCGCGACACGCGTCCCTTCACGGTCCGGATCGCCGAAGAGCTGCAATCCAGCAGTTCCGGGTTTGCCCTCATGATTCTGGCAGGGCTCAGCGTGCTGGTTCCCGCGATCGTCGGGATCACCTTTCCCCTCGCCCTCTGCCTGACGCTCTGGGTCATGACCCGCCAGCCCGTGCTGCCTTTTCATCTGCCCAGGTATTGCGGACTGAAGGATAAACACGATCTTGATCCCAAAACCCGTCGGCCGCGGGCGGCGGCAGGCATCATATATCTTGGAACGGACGGACTGACCGGCCAGCAACTCTGGCTTTCATCCGACGCGGGACGCCAGCACGCCGCCGTGCCCGGCACAACGGGTGCAGGCAAAACGACATCCGCCATCTCCCTGCTGGCCAATCCTCTCGCGCATGGATCTGGGTTCATCCTGATCGACGGCAAGGGTGACAACACGGTCCACGGCGATGTACTGGCGCTCGCCCGCCGCTTCGGGCTGGACGACCAGGTGCTCAATCTCAATTTTCTGACCGCAAGCGGCATCCGCCAGTCCAATACGTTCAATCCGTTTGCGACCGGCAATGCCGACGCCATCCGTGAAATGCTGGTCAGCCAGCTTGGTGAGCCGTCGAGCAACGACGCCAACGGCGTCTTTCGGGACCGTGCTGTCGGCCTTGCCGGCACGATCGCGCCAGTGCTGACCTGGATGCGCGACACCCACGGCGTGCCGATCAACATCGAGACCATGCGCTACGCCATGGAACTGCGCTGGATCGGCACGCTGGCCCGGCATCGCGTATTCCTGATCCGCAATCCCGGCTCCGATCACCCCATCGAGATCAGCGTTCCCGAAATTCCCGACGATATCCTCTATCCAGCCCAGGCCTATCTGGGCGAACTGCCGGGGTATGATTCCTCGCTGGCGTGGAATGAGCAGAAAGAAAACAAACCGAGCGAGCAGCATGGCTACGCCAAGATGTATTTCACCCGGGTCTTCACGCAGCTTGGCGTCAGTCTCGGGCATATCTTCCGCGCCCAGACGCCCGACATCGATATGCGCGATGTGGTGCTGAACCGCCGCATTCTCGTCGTCACGCTGCCCGCGCTGGAGAATTCCTCGGATACGCTGGCCGGACTGGGCAAGATCGTGGTCGCGGCCGGTCGCGGCGTCATGGCCCAGCTTCTTGGCGCCCGCCTCGACGGCCCCGCCGAGCAGGTCTTCAAGCTCAAGGCAGGCAGCGGCGACGCGCCGTTCCATTTTTTCTACGATGAACTCTCCGCCTACGTCACGGACGGCATGGACCGGCAGCTGGCCATGGGACGCGGCCTGAACTGCATGTTCTGGCTGGGGTTTCAGGATCTTCCGGGTCTCACGACACGCATCGGCGACAAAGCCTTTACCCTGCTCGGCAACGCCAACCTTACCCATGCCATGCGCCTGCAGGATGCCATGCGCACGCGCGAGTGGATCGAAAAGCAGTCCGATCGGATCGAGGTCAGTCAGGCCACGCATTTTGAAGGCAACTCCGCGGGAAGTTACCGGGAAGGACGGGGTGCCGAAGTCCGGGAAGTCGCCCGTATTCCCTGGGCAGACCTTCAGTCGCTCATCGAGGGCGAGGCCATAACGATGTATGCCGGTCGCATCGTCCATTCGAAGACGTTCTTTGCCGCCGTCAATGGGCGGTCAGGCGCGATCCGCATGGCCCAGCCGGTCATGCTTGCAGCGCCGCTGGACCTGAATCGGGTGCCCCCGGACCAGCAGTTGCTCGCCCTCCTCGCGACGATCGAAGGCGGCCTGTTTCAGTCTGAACTGACCACGGCACACGACGAGCCGGATGTTCACGCACTCCAGGAAGCAGTCGACCGCCTCGGTTCAGGTTCTCAAGACATCCTGCGCAATTTTGCACAAATTGGTGCAGCAGTCGCCGCCACACCACGCCGGGTTACGACCGCCAATGACGATGAAGGGAATGAACACGCAGCCAGAACAGACATGCTGACACCATTTTCCTATATGCTGCGTGACGCTACCTCCACCCCGAAACCCGGTTTTCAGACACAACCCCGCACTATACCTCCCATCGACGGTCACCTGCTTGGACGCCTGGAGGCTATTGAACGCTGCGTGGACCGGCAGCCAGGTGTAGCCCGGCGTCAGGCACGGCTTATATTGGGTGTCAGGGACGCGATGACAAAAGGCGCACCGAAGGAGAGCGCGGCCAGCACCGGGATGACCGAAAAGGAAATCCTCGCCCAGATCAGGATATTGCGAGAAAAAACCTCGGCATGACAAGCACGATCATCATCCTTCCTGGCGGGGAAAGGTTCCAGCTCGAATGGCGCCGGACTGACCCGGAGCGCTGGGAACGCCGCCTGAAGGCAAAATATGATGAAAGCCGGAGCGCGGAGCGTTCTGACAAGGCACGATGCCTGTGCCAGCATCGCGGGGCCGCACTGCCTCTACAGATCCGTTACCGGGCGGACAGTCACAGTTATCACCTCGCCGTCTGGCCAAATGAAGGGCCGCTGCACGAAAAGACATGCCCCTTCTACAAACCTGATCCGGAAAAAAGTGGGCGCGCCAGCTATGTAAATGGCGTAATTCGCGAGGGTGAGGATGGGGATGTCGCCGTGACCCTGTCGATCGGCCTGCGCCGCAAGGGACCACCCCGGCCAGTCGATGACACGCCGCTGCCTGCTTCAGATCGGCCCGGACAGGCGCGACAGCGTCGAATGACGCCTCTCGGGCTGCTCCATCTCCTGTGGGAACGGGCGGGGCTGACCGAATGGCGACCGCAATTTGCCAGACACCGCACACCGACGGTTGCCCTGGGCCGGATCGCCTCTGCCGGAACCCGGATCCGGGCGCAGGGCAGACTGATCTCCGATCTTCTATGCCCTGTTGCCCAGGGCATGAAAGGTTCGGACGGCGTCTCCATGCCATTGTCCGGACGGAAGGAAAGGAAAACCATCTGTTCCTGATCGGGTTTGTGGAGGCTCTGGAACCAGATCCCAGGGACAATTTCACCATGACCCTGAGCGGCCAGCGCGACGGTTACCGCTGCTTTCTGACAGTGCCTGCAGCCGAGAGGAACCGTCTTGTCCGGTCGCACCAACTGGCGGCAGCCACGCTCGCCCAACCTGCAGCAACGCGGCAGGCGCATGTTGTAGCGCTGCTCTATGTGACGGCACGAAACATCGTAGCCCCCAATAGCCGATGGACGGGCTGGATCCAGGCGGAAGTCAGGACCGGTGCCCTGATGACCGTCTCTCGCAGCATGCTGCCGTTCGAAAGCAGTCATGAACTGGCCGTAGCCGACGCCCTCGTGGCGGCAGGCCGAGCATTCGAAAAACCACTGCGTTTCGACGCGGAACGGAATCTCGTTTTCCCCGACTTCATCCTGCAGGACACGGCACGGAGTGCCGGATATCCAATGGAAGTTTTCGGCCGTACGGACGAAGCCTACACTGCCAGACGAGCCGGGAAGGAAAACTACTACAACATGACTTTCGGCGCAGGCGGATGGTGGTCATGGGATGCAACAACGGCAAGCCGGATTCCAGCCTTTCCGCCCGCGAGAAAGGAGCGACGCTGAGCTGATCACGCCAGACAATGCATTTCATCCGGCTTAACTGGGCTCCAGACTTTGTCGACGCAACCGAACCCTATCGGGACCACATCATTGGACACCGCGCATGGAATGAGAAATGCGGGTTTCATCCAGGACGCTGATATGAAACATCGAGACTTCTGCGGTCTGCAGCATTATAATTAGAGACATGAAGACGAACTCCCGTCAGGTTGTTTTGGCAGCAATCAGAAAGCAGACTCTTGCGAACACCAGGAGCAAACAGGCTGCTCATGCGGCGCTTCAGCGAATGGGAATTATTGATCACAAAGGCGAAGTGACGAAAGAATACACGCGTGACCCGCGCGTCGAAGGGATGCTTCGAGCGTAACTGCATGGACGGCTCTCCACACATTTTTTATGTCCGATTATCACGGTTGTTCTGAAGAAGGCCGTCGAAAACTGATGATGATTGGCTTGAACCTGGTTTCTACATCCGGGAGTTCGATCCAATGCGGGCACAGAAATGGGCACACCAGAAACAGCGCAAAGTGTAGCTTCCAAGTTTCTGATCCGGTCACCTTATACGGCAACGGCCGAGGTTGTCCGCCAGTTCCAGATCGCCCAGAATGAGACGGGCAGGCCAACATCGACCATAGATCCCACCCTGTCGGCGTTGAGCTTCTTCATCACCCGGACACTCACCTGATCTTGCGCATCGGCTACTCCAGATCAAACGGGACAAGGGTGCACGATACCGGAACACCCTGCTTCCGGCAGACCTGCCGTCCTTGCTGCAGGAGTGGTAAAGGCCGAACGCCAGCAGGACGTGATGCATTCTGGTAGCTGGCTTTTCCCCAGGCAGGACATCATGAATCCCATCGGCACACGGCAATTACATCGCATGTTTGTCGCTCCGGCACGGGCAGCTTCGATCACCAGACATATGGGGCCGACAAAGGCAAACCCACTTATGTACGACAATGAAGACCGCCTGGATCTGGCTGCGTCCGAACATGGCAGTCAGAGTTGCTGGACAATACGCGCAGCTAAGGCTGTTCATATATATATTTTTTTACACAAGACACCGTTTATATGCGATTTTAAGCATCAATAAACGGTTTTGGACAATTCAGCAGGAATTTAATTCCAATGGCAGACCCGATCGGCGGCATGTGGCTCGCACTGAAATATGATGCAGAGCCATTCGGCGGACTGGCTGTCAAAAGCCAGCTTGGAAGTCGCCGGGCGAGCAGTCATCATAATTTATACAGCATCGAGACGTATCCCGAAAACATGCGTCCGACCGACGCCGCAGCCGCGCATCTGCAGTTTCATCTGCGACACGAACCCACCAGCCTTGAGTTGCTGGCGCGCGTCTTTGCGAAGACCGGACCAAGTTTTGTCCAGGAGTGGATAAACAATGCACCGACCGGACAATATGCCAGACGGGCATCGTTTCTCTATGAATTCGTCACCGGACAAACGCTCCTGCCGCCAGTCGACCTCGGCGGCAACTACGTTTCCGCCCTGGATGCATCTTTTCAGGTAACAGCTTCTCCGGACAAGATGAGCAACGTCAGCAGATGGCGCGTCCGTGACAACATGCCTGGGAACCGCTTTTTTTGTCCCTTTATCCCGCTTTCCAGTCAACTCAAGACGGCTGCGGAGATGGACGT
>NZ_BCTP01000040.1 GCF_001571345.1 Komagataeibacter xylinus NBRC 15237
AACCCCCGCCCAGAAACTAAAAACAGCTGCCTGAATTCTCATTCAATGCCCCACTAAAAATGGGGGGATTACCAATTTTTCGAGATCGTTTGTTTTTATGCCTACATTTTACCTTCAGCCTCTGGAAGTGTTTATTTGTGGGTAAGTAATATGACGGCTACTATCAATAATCGCAGATTCAGTAAGGTGCGCGGGAACGGCATCCGTCATGGACAGAATATGAAAGACTGTCACCCCGTGGGCCAGAAGATAGTCAGTAACGATGCGCCTGTGACAGCGCCACCAGAGCACCTCCGCGCACATGATCGCAACAGTTGCCTGCTGTCCCGCCTCGATAAGCCGGGCAAGACCTCGGTGAAAATCTTCTCCAAGCGCATAATCCGCATAATTATGAAAACTCTGGACACGCCAGAATGCGTTGGTCTCCGCAGGCATCGTCTTCGACCGTGGCCGTCGTCCACCAAGCTCTGGAAAATGACTATATCCGATCCCCTGTGCCGCCAGTTCCGGCTGGAGACTGGTGCCATCATAGTCTCGATTACGCCGGGAATACGGAAAAGCCCTCACATCCGCGATCAGTGTCACGCCATAATGACGCAAAAGCGCGATAAAATCAGATAGCGCAAGCGTGGAATGCCCAATGGTGTAGAATGGATGACAAGAAGATGATCTTGCCTCCCCTGCGAGGTTCACATTGGATACGGAGTTTTCCATGCCGTCACAAACTTTCCAGATCGGAGACATCGTATCTTGGAACTCGGAAGCGGGATACGTCAGTGGACGGATCAAAGCCATTCATACGGCGCCCTTTCTGGTCAACGGCTATCAGCATCACGCGACGGCAGAACACCCTCAATATGAAATAGAAAGCCTTAAAACCAGTCATATCGCCTTTCACAAAGGCACGGCCCTTACACTTGCTGAGTGACTGGATCATCTCCTGAGCCAGCATCATGTCTGCGCCGCAATATCCATCAATGTAGAGACAGACGGATTGGCTGAGGTGATCGGAGCACAGAGCACCACATCCAGCGTCGGGGTGACAGACGTGAGTGTCGCAATAAGCCTCTCATGACAGAGATCATCTGGCCCAATCACTCTTTTATTGGCGCGCACATGCTCTGCTCTCATTATAATTCGTAATTTTTCTCTTGGTAGATGGATTGTTAGAGGTGGCCCCGTTTGTTCGGACAGTTTTGGGGGTTGAATAAGCTATACCCGATTGATGTCATGCCGCCATTCTGACGGCGTTGCTGTTGGCCATCTGGTCCGGGGTTAACCCCGGACCAGATGGCGTCGGCACGTCATGATACGCCTCATCGGGCGTATGTCCAGCCAGCGCCGTATGCGGACGCCTTTCGTTATAATGGGCGATCCATCTGCCAAGCCCGGCCCGTAGCTCCGATCCGGTCTCGAACGCGTGCAGGTAGACGCATTCATATTTCAGCGACCGCCACAGACGCTCGATGAACACGTTATCCAGCCATCGCCCACGCCCGTCCATACTGATGCGGATCTGACGCTCTTCCAGTATCCCGGTGAAACGGGGTGTCGTAAATTGCGACCCCTGGTCAGTATTGAAAATGTCCGGGGCGCCATAGCGCATGAGGGCATCCTGTAGCGCCTCGATACAGAACTCCACGTCCATCGTGTTCGACAGACGCCAGGACAGGACCTTGCGCGTGAACCAGTCCATTATCGCCACGAGATAGAGAAATCCCCGTTTCATGGGAATATATGTGATATCGGAACACCAGACCTGGTCAGGCCGATTGATGACCAGATCCCGCAGCAGATATGGATATTTCCGATGCTCCGGATGGGGCACGGTCGTGCGCGGCTTCTGGTAGATCGCCCGCAGGCCCATGATCGCCATGAGCCGCCGGACCCGCTTGCGGCCCACTTCATGTCCCAGGCGGCGCAGATGCCATGTCATCTGCCGTGAGCCATAATAGGGCGTTTCCAGGAACTGGGCGTCGATCAGCCGCATCAACTCCAGATTGGCCTCGCTCTGTGGCACAGGTCGATAGTAGACGCCCGACCGGTTGAGTTGCAGCAGCGTGCATTGCCGGATTATCGGCAGGCGCGCTCGCTTCGGGTCAATCATCTGCCGCCTCTGATCACGCCCAACCGAGCAGAGGCATCCCGCAAAAAATCTCGTTCCACCAGCAACTGGCCGATCTTGGCGTGCAGTTTCTCTACATCAGCAGGGCTGACTGAAGGTTCCGTTACTGACTTACCAGAAAAAAGGCTTGCCATGCCTTCGATCGCCTGGCGCTTCCATTGGGCGATCATCGTCTGATGCACGCCATGTTTCGACGCCAACTCCGCCAGCGTCAGTTCGCCACGGATCGCCTCCAGGGCAACCCGTGATTTGAACTCCGCCGCATACCGTTTCCGTGTAACCTTGCCCATAAAACCCGTCCTCGTTCAGGCCAGATGATAGCTTATCGCCCTGTCCGAAAAATGGGGACCACCTCTTACCTCCCCCGATCAGGCAGCTCGTTCCAGCCCCAGATGGTCCACGAACGGATCAAAGTCCCGGTCACTGTAGAGCAGGCGATGACCGCTCACGATGCACCGGGTTGCAATCAGGGTATCAATGGTTTTCCGGATCGTAATGCCCCGGCTGCGTAGATGACGGAAATACCGCGCCGCCTCGACCATCACATCGCGACCACCGATTTCAACCAGGTCCAGGGCACCCAGCATCCTCTGTGCCTGATTGAAATCCCGTTCGTTTGAGAAACCCTGCAGGACCTCGGTCATCATCAGATCGCCAATGCTGACCAGATCTTCCCCCAGCATCTGGTCAAGAAGATCAACCTCTGGGGTCGTCTTCCCCCGGAAAAAATCGATCCAGACCGAGGAATCCACCAGAATCATGCGTCGGAGCGCATGGCATCAAGATCACCCTGCCAGTCGAGCTTTCCCCGCAAGGTGCGGAGTTCCCGCTGCTGCTTCAGCTTGATCAGCATACGCAGTCCCAGTTCCACGGCTTCCCGTTTGGTCTTCACACCGGCCGCTTTCAGCGCATCGGTCATGAGGGCATCGTCAATGATGATGTTTGTTCGCATGATGTGTATCTCCAATAGAAATAATACACATTAAATCATCCGCTCTCAAGCATGCCGCAGGACATCAGGTATCCTCCCACGGATTGAGAACCCGCACACCAGCCGCCTCGAAAGGCGACACGTCGCGACTGGCCACGACATAACCACGGGATGCGGCAGTCGCGGCAATATAGCCATCTGCCTTGCCAATCGCCCGACCCTCTGACCTGGCCCGCACCATCAGTTCGGCATAGGCCTGGGACGCCGCCAGATCGAACGACAGGACACGCCCCGCGAACAAGGGCAATACCTCCTGTTCCAGCCGCTCATGCAGTACAGAACGCCGCCGACCGGTCGGCATCGCCCCGATCCCGAAACGCAGTTCCGCCACCGTGACGGCAGACAGAAAAAGCGTCTCGATCGCCTGTTCATCAATCCAGATCAGAACACGCGGCTCCGGCACAGGCTTCCACGGCTCCGAGATCACATTGGTATCAAGCAGGATCATTCGAAGGACATCGGCTCAGCCGGGGTCTGATCCCGAACCTGCAAGGCCGCGACATCCTGTTCGCTCACACCCGCCTCACGACCGATGGCTGCCAGCAGCGATCCCAGCCGGACCCTCTGCTGCGGCCGGACGGCCGCTTCCAGAATGGTCCGGATCTCCGCTTCCGTACTGCGCCCATGCAGCACGGCCTGCGCCTTCAGCGCCCGATGCGTCTCTTCCGGCAGGTTGCGAATAACGACAGAGGACATGACAGGACTCCCCATTTCTCAAGATTGATATCATAAATATCATTTCGATATCTTTCCAGAAAAACCCTATATCCCCTCATCCAGATTCAGTTTTCCGGCACGTCCAGACGATCATCGTCCCTGATCTGCCCCTTTGTTCCGATCCGCTCCAGAAGAGCTTTGGCACGAGCAGGCGTGGTCCGTGTCGCCCGTGCGGAAAAATACCGTTCCGCTTCTGCCTGCCCACCCAGCCGGGCCGCGACAGCCGTCGCAACAAAAAGGTTCATGCTGACACCTGAAAGCGCTGCCTGACGCGTTGCGGCTTCCCGCATATCTTCCGGAAGCCGAAGCTGGATTTTACTGCTACTCATCCTCTCATCCTTCGCAAAAGAACACCTGGCCGCACTGCTGGAATACCGAACCGTGATACAGCCCGCTGCATGTCTTTCAGATTGAACGTGGCGATCGCATCCGCATTCCCGTTGATCGCTGTCTCAACCACAAGTTCATCATCACCGTGCGCTCCAGTCGGTCGCCACCTGTAATCAAAAGAAACCGGCACACAACACCCTGCAAGTCCATCAAGAACCTCCAGAACTTCATCCCCCTGAACGCCCATTCGGAAAAGATTTTCAGAGCGACGCAACACCGCCTCGTATTCGACCAGGAGGGTCGTGGAGAGCAGCAGACTGAAATTCCCATCCAAGGCCCCCAGCAAAAGCTGCCGGGACGCTCCGTCCGGTGACATGAATCCCGAAAGAACAACATCCGTATCAAGAACAACGCGCATAGTGACATCATATATGACGTCACTGGTTAACGTAAATCAAAATCTCCTACATCCCCATATCCATATCCCGCCCCCTGGAGCGCGACAGAGAACGCGTACGCTGCGGCTGCAATCCGTGATCGAGCGTCGATCCCTTCCGGATGCCCAGTTCATGCCCCTTCTGCCGCAGGAGGGATTCAAGCGGCGCGTCCCGCTTCAGCTCACTGAGCGCCACCCCCTGCTGCTCACGGCTCAGCCCGTCCCACGCCTTCACGAACCGCGCTGCCCGCAGTTCCGGACTCTTCCGCATCTTGTCCTCGTGTTCCAGCCCCTCGACCAGCCTGCGCGCCCGCGCCGGCCCTTCCAGCCCGTACAGAGCCTGCCGGATCTCCGGCTCATGCTTCACGGCGGTTTCCAGAGCAACCACCGCTCCGGGCCGTAGCTGTTCAAGGGTCGTGCTGGCGTCAAGCCATGCCTTCTTCTGGTACTCCAGCACCGGCAGGTCCTGCTCCACCATGCGCCCGATGTCCCGCACCGCCCGCGCATACTGCTCCACCACCTGGTGGAGCGGATCACCACCCGGCACAAACCCGCCCAGTCCGGCCGGCACCTGCGCGCGCTGCACGCGCGGCAGCCGCAACCCGGCAAAGGGAGAGGCGGGAGCCTCACGCTCAACCCCACTTTCCCCCTTCCCGGCCCCGGCATCCACCCCGGCCGACACGTCTTTTTCCGCCGTCCGGCCACGCCCCCGCACGGACAGGTCCAGCCCGTCGAACATCCCGCGCTTCCGCTGCGCCGGTGCCGGATCTGGCGTACGGACAGCTTCGGCCTGCCTGTCCTTCCGGGGGCCAGAGGCGGCCTTCTCACGCCCCACCACGATCTCGCTCTCGGGGACATGCAGCCCGCGTCGCTGCGCAAACCCGATATCCCGACCCTGGACCTGCGGGTAATCCAGCGTGGTATCCTTCAGCCGCTCGCGCGACAGCCGCCGCACCAGCCCGTCCCGGTCGCCCACATCATCCCGGCCCCAATGAACGGACACGCTCTCCCGGTGGCGCGACAGCGCCACATAGGCCCCGTGCCGGTCCATGCTCCCCGTCGCCAGCACATGCGCCCGGTCCACCGTCACACCCTGCGATTTGTGGATGGTGGCGGCATAGCCATGATCCAGCGCGTCATAATCCGCCACCGACACGGACACGACCCGGCCAGTCCCGGCACGACCCGGCCCGTCGAGCTGCACCGACAGCACGAGATCCCCGGCATCAGGTGACCCCACGATGCCCCGCACCGTGCCCAGCGTGCCATTCTTCACCCCCAGCGCCCGGTCATTGCGCAGGAAGTAGACACGCTCCCCGTCCGCGAACACCCGCTCGCCCTGGGCGGTCGGCACCAGCACATCGTCACCCAGCTCACCCGCGTCCCGCCGGATCTCCCGCGCCGCCTCGTTCAGCGCCCGCACATCGACACGCCGGTGCGCCAGCATGATCTGGCTTTCCTCTGGCGCAGCCTGACGCGCTTCATCCCACCCGGCCACCACCCCGGCCCGCGCCTCTTCCAGCGTGTCATGCCCGCGCACCAGGTCGGCCGCCTCATAGCGTCCCAGCGCCTCACCCGTCCGCCCCGTCGCCAGCTCCTTCGTGGCCGCCTGCTGCCAGCCTTCACGCTGCCGGCGCACGGCTGTGATTTCTACCGACCCGACCCGCTCGGCCACCGCCCGGAACGCGCCACCAGCCTCGATCGCCTGCAACTGCTCGGGATCACCTACCAGCACCACCTTGGCCCCAACACCGCGCGCGGCCGACAGCACCCGCTCCATCTGCCGTGACCCCACCATGCCGGCCTCGTCCACCACCAGCACGTCCCCGCGCTCCAGCCGGTCGAACCCACGTTCCCACGCACGCTCCAGGGAGGCCAGCGTCCGGCTCTCGATCCCGGACCCGGATTCCAGCCCTTCCGCTGCAATCCCCGACAGCGCTGCCCCGCGCACCCGATACCCGGCCTCTTCCCATGCCGCGCGGGCGACACCCAGCATGGTGCTCTTCCCCGTCCCGGCATACCCGACCACCACGGACAGGTCGCGGGACTTCGTGACCTCGCCCACCGCCAGCGCCTGCTCGTCCCCAAGCCCATCCCGCGCCATCGCCGCCCGACGCACCGCCAGCGGCACCGCATGACCCTGGGACTGCCCCATCGCGAACGATGCCTCTTCCAGACGCTGCTCGACCCCGATCATCGCGCGCGTGGAGAACCGCTCTCGCCCGTGCCCGTCTTTCCCGAGCGCGACCAGCTCCGGACATGCCTCCACCCGAACCATGACAGCACTGAACTGTTCTGCATCTGCCGTATGCCGGTCCACGAACCGCGCCAGGTCCTGACGGGTGAATGTGCTCTGCTGTCGGGTCAGCGCCTCCAGCGCCACATGCGGCTCGGCCAGCAACCTCTCGCCATTGCGTCGCGCGATCTCCAGATGGTCAGCTACCCGCTCCGCGTCCTCGCCCCGCTCTTCCCGACGCATGCCGGCCGGACCGATCTTGTTCTGCGGCTCAAGATCGATCCCCTGTGCCACGAACGACCGATGATCGATCCGCACATCCAGGTCCAGTTCAGCCAGCCGTTCATTGGCGAGCGACGCCCATCGCCCCCGCCATGTCAGCAGGAGTTCTTTGTCATTCCACGAGCGTTCTTTCGCACCAAACCCGTTCTCGTCCACAGACCGCGTGGACAGCATCACATGGGCATGGGGCTTCGCCTGTCCGTCTTCGCCAATATCCCAATGCACATTGAGATCGGCCACCATGCCGCGTTCCACGAACTGCTCCCGCACGAAATCCCGTGCCAGCGCGATCCCCTGCGCCTGGGTCATTTCGCGCGGGATTGAAAACTCCACCTCGCGGGCAAGCTGGGCATCCTTGCGCTTCTCGATCGCCTCGACCTCGTTCCATAGGGTCGCACGATCAAGAAACCGTTCCGGTGCGCCATCGGGCAGCAGGATCTCGGAATGCACCACGCCGCTCTTGTTGGAAAAGTCATGGTCGCGATCCAGCCGCACGTCATGCAGGCGGGATGCCGCGCGATAGGCCGCTGCCGCCACGGCGCTCCGGCCGGTGGCGCGGCTGATGACCTTTGCATGCAGGTGATAGATCGCCATGAGCGCGATCCTATCACACCACTAAAGCGCACGTCACGCAGTGACGTATAAACGCGCACTCACATTTTACTGTGCCACAAGGGTTGATTGCTCTGGATGAGTGACGCGGTTCTCGCCTGTGTGATAGAGTATGGCACAGACCAGCAGGACAGAGGACCGGAAATGCGCAGGCCACGGGACATTGATGCGGAACTGAAGGCGCTTCAGGAAAAGACCAGGCAGCTTAAGGCGCAAAGAACCCTCCAGCTCGGTGAACTGGTCGAGGCGACGGGAGCCGATACCCTGTCCATCGAGGCGCTGGCCGGGGTGCTGCTTGCGGCTGTCGAACAGGCGGACGGCAAACCCGAAGCCGTCGCGAGGTGGACCGAACGGGGGACGGCGTTCTTTCAGGCCGGCGCAAAAAAGGGCGGCCGGAAAGGAACCGGAAACGATCAGGACGGATCTGCTGGCGCTTGAAAGACGGATCAGGAAGCAGGAAGCCCTGATCCATCGCCATCAGGCACGAAAGGCACGCACCGACATGCGCGACTGGGCGAAGGCGCGACGGGAACGCACTCATCATCTGATCGAACTGGGCGGCCTGGTCCAGAAGGCGGGACTGGTCGACCTGACCGATGATGACCGCGCCACCCTGCTCGGGGCTTTTCTGGATATTGCAGGACAGCTCCAGGGCAGCAATGATACTGCTCCGGTTGACCTGAAAACACGCTGGAGGCGTGCGGGACTTCATGCCTTCGACAGGGACCGGGAACATGACAGGACAACAGGCAGACGTGACCATGACTGACCACGAGACACGATCATCCGAAGCTGACACGCTGCGGGAGCTTACGACCCGGATTGTCACAGCTTATGTCAGCAGCAATACGGTTCCGGCGGAGACCCTGCCAGGCCTCATCGCCTCGGTATTTCAGGCGCTCGGAAGTCTGGGACAGGCGATGACCGAAACACCAGATCTGGTGCCGGCCGTGCCTGTGAAGAAATCCGTGTTTCCAGACTACATTGTCTGTCTGGAGGACGGAAAAAAAATGAAGATGCTCAAGCGCCATCTTCGTACTGTCTATGGCATGACACCCGAGCAGTATCGGGAGAAATGGGGCCTGCCGGAAAGCTACCCGATGACCGCCCCATCCTATGCAGCCCGACGTTCTGCCCTGGCACAGGAGATCGGACTGGGGCGGACCGTCAAGGAGACACCGGCCCCTTCGGAAACATCAGGAACTGGGGTGCCGGTCACACGCCTGCCAGAGAAGAAACGCGGACGCAGGCCGAAACTGACCTGAAGGTCCAGACCGGGAGAAACGGGACATGAAGGCATGGGCCGCCAGCCTCGGCACGGATAACCCGCTCCCCCTGCCACAACCCGGGCAATAAGGGGGACGCTCTCGCACACCGCAGGAAGGTAACGAGGCGTACATTGGTCACGGCTATCCGTCAGGTCATACCGGATCAGATCGGTGGTTACGACGAAATCCTCGGCCGCTTCGTCACTGTGCAGCGAGGGCATGGACCTGTTTTTGCTGCTCATGGTGGTCGATCTCCTTCTCGTGCAGGAAAGTGGGCAAAGAAAGATCAGAGCCACTCTTATGCGTGTACCGTCTTCCCGCGCCGTGAAGATCGTGCAGATCCCGCGTCTGTTTTCGTGGGCGCCTTACGTAAGGCGCGATTCATAATTTCACGCAGCGCATCATTCATACGTGTCTGATAGCCAGGCCCGTCCTTCTCGAAGAAAGCCACGACATCAGCGTCAAACCGCACGGTTTTCTGCACTTTACGGGGTCGATAGAAGCGCCCCCGTTCCGCATGTGACCAGTCACGAATTTCTGGGGCTTCATCATCCGTCACAATCTGATTGTCAGGCATGGCCTCCACAGCCCGTAACGCCTGAAGCAGTTCAGAGTCCATTTTCGTATGCTTTGCGCTCATGGGCAGTTGCCTTTCTTACGCTGATAATACGACCGTATTCTTCGCCATCCTCCTCGTCTTCCACGGGTTCTGTATGAACGACGAAGAGAGTTGTGATGCCCCGTATCTTCCCTATGGTTCGCCACCTGTCCCCATCTGGATGGGGATCAGGGACAGACAATGCGAGCGGATCGCCGTCGAGAACAAACCTGCCGGTTTCCAGAGGCAGCTTATGCTTCTCCCTGTTTTTTGAATCCTTTTCAGGATCCCATACCCATATGGTCACAATCCGCTCCAGTAGTTACGGAATTGTAGTTACAACAGTATGATTTTTCAAGCCCGCATTCCTGCAACGGATTAACTCAATTCCCGATGACAGGATTCTACCACAGGCTCCCAATGTTCTCTGCCGAAGCAAGAAAAACTCAGTCTTCCTGTTGAGATATCAGCCGGATCTGGGCGATCATTTCATCGGCTGTGATCTCTCCGCACTGGCGGGCATCCATGATTGCGGTGAGCGAGCGTATATCTGTGCCCGCCTTATGTAACGATAACGTAATAATTATCTGCGGGTTTCCTGTGGCCGGAAAACTCATATCCCTCCCTTCCCCTGCTTCAGCGAAACGTCCTGATCCCATCGAACATGGACATTGTCGATGACGCACAGGGTTCTCGGGCGCTGCGGTCACCAGAAACACGTGGACACAGACCGGAACGGGCCTGATGATCTGGTCCGGGAGGAACACCATCATGGAAACAGGTCATTCCGATCGGGAAGCCGAAAAGAACGAAGCGACACGCCGGGCACTGGCCGAGGCTGATGCCGGATTGTTCATCAGTGGTGAAGCGGTGAAGGCATGGGCGGCCAGCCTCGGTACCGATCATCCCCTTCCCCTGCCTGAACCAGGGCAATAAGGCGGCCGCAGTGCCGTAGAAGGGTGCATGTGACGGCCTATCGCAGGCCGGTGACAAGGACCGCTGCGCCTGGCGCCTGGGCAGCTGTCGGTTTTCTGGATCCTGACCCTTCGATTTCATCCTCCCTATTATGGAAAATCATTGGAAATCCGCCATTTTCAGGGTCGTTAATCGGACCCCCCTTTAATATGTCTGTTCATGGCCTACGTCTTTCTCCAGTCCCGGCACCTCACAACGGTCGGACAGGAAAAAAAAGTCACTGGCCCACCTCCACAGCCCAGTCTGCCAGCCTTACGACCGGCCATTCCTGATCGCATCCCACGGACCACCCACCCGCACTATGGAAGCCTTCCGCCTCAGTGGTGCTGGTTTTTGTGCCCGTATGTCGCTTGCAGTCTTTCCTGCAGGTAGTCATGCCCGGTGACGGGCGGATAATGCGCATGCTCGCCGGAGCGGGTTACGATCGGCTCGACCAATGCATCCGCATCGGGATCGAGGAAGAAAGCGATCGAATACCGCTCGCCTGCAGGGCGCAGTACCCGATGCGGGGTCGAGACATACACATCATTGCTCCACCGCATCAGGCAGTCACCGATATTGCAGATGAACGTGCCGGGAATCAGCGGGGCGTCCGTCCAGTCGCTACCGCGCGGACGTACCTGCAGGCCCGATACGCCATTAACCGCAAGGATCGTGACATTGCCGTAATCGGTATGGGCACCCGCCCCCGGTGCCGTGCTGGCCTGTTGCGCGGGCGGATAGCGCAGCAGGCGTAGCGTGGCCATGGGGTACCTGAATTTATCGACAAAGAAATCCTCATCTACCCCCAGGTCACGGGCAAAACCGCGATGCAGTGCCGCGCCTATATCGAGGCAGATGGCGAAATATGCCATCATGAGATCCTGCCATCCCGGAAGAGCAGGCCATGCGTCCTGGCCACCAGGCTGGTTAGGGCTGATGTTGAAGGCCTCCTTGCGGTCAGGCAGGGAAGTCGTATCAAGCCGTTCGACCCCCAGCCCCACATAGCCCCGATTCCGGCCCACGCGGCTCATGGCCACGGCTTCCTTGGCGGCGGCGGGCTGGGCGAAGAACGTGTGCGAGGCCTCGAAGAGCTTCGCTATCGTATCGGGAGATACCCCGTGGCCGGTAATGTAGAAAAAGCCGGTCTCGCGGCAGGCCCTGCCGATGGCGCTGGCCACGGCCTCCCGCTCCGCATCGTTACCCTGGCGCAGGGGGGCAATGTCGATAACAGGAATGTTATGGGTCATGGGACTGCTCCTATTTACCTCAGGACCGGCACAAAACCGTTACAGGTCCAAAATGCATAAGAGTATTTTTTTAAATCTTACATAATGGAATTTTAAATGTATACATTCGTTATTTATATATCTTTTAGTAATTTTTGCTATTTTTTTGGTGTCGGTGAACTTTGGTCTTGTATTGATACATTTTAATTGTGTGGTATTTTAAAAAACTAATTCATTATTACCTCAATATGTGAGTTATGCGACCTTTCTTGGTCGGCCGCCTTTGACACCATTTCGACGTGCCGCTGCGGCTTTTGCTGGCGATGCCTGTCGGCCTGCCTTTGCCGCCATGTAAGCACGGGACCCAAACAGGCCCGCCATCAGTTCCGGCACCAGTAGGTCAGCATCCAGTGCCTCCCAGTGCAGGCCGTAGCCTCCCATGATTTCGACCTGAGCCAGTTGCTCTGGCGTTGCTCTCTCAAGGCCCTGAGCCTGTGAGGCAGGGAATTCAAAGCGGGTGCCATTGGACAGCTCAACGGTTACGCGCCCTGTCGTGGCATCGTACCCAGCAGCAATCGCCTGGGGCACCGTCTCGCGCCGAATGCGACCACGTTCATAAGCGGCATCCATCTGCTTTTCGATGTCATGATCGTTGCGCATCAATCGTCCTCCATGCGGCCAATAGGGCTTCGCGTTGTTCCACCGCGATCCTGAACGCCTCGCGTA
This sequence comes from Komagataeibacter xylinus NBRC 15237, assembly GCF_001571345.1. Classification (GTDB taxonomy): domain Bacteria; phylum Pseudomonadota; class Alphaproteobacteria; order Acetobacterales; family Acetobacteraceae; genus Komagataeibacter; species Komagataeibacter xylinus. Next base: position 12,505 of record NZ_BCTP01000040.1, read on the forward strand.
CGTCTGCTCGCTTCACGCCGGGGGCAATCTCCCGGACCGTTGCCTTGGTTTCCCCAAGGTTGATGATGATTTCACGGCCATCACAGAACACATGGACATGGGCCGGATCATGGTCATTTGCATAGATCATGAACCTGAAGCGGCCCACTCGGTGAACTGTTGGCATGGTCACATCCTACCACAAAACCCAACACGATGGGTATTTTTATTATGACCAGGGTAGGGGTCGGTACATAGAACGGGCACAGATATACGCTGTGTCGTCACCAACCTGCGTGGCGGGAATGTCGGATGGCTTTACGACACCCTCTACTGCGCCCGGGGACAGGTGGGAAACCTGATCAGGCTGCACAAGGGGCAACTGGCCTCAGACCGGACAGGCTGTCGCTCGTCTCGCGCAAATCAGGTCCGCCTCGTGTTGCACACCGCCGCCTACTGGCTGCTGCTGACGGTGCGCGAGGCCATCCCCAGACCCCAGCCGCTCGCTACGGCCGAATTCACCACGTTACGCATGCGCCTGATCAAGGTCGCCGGCCGGGTTATCGAGACCGCAACCCGGGTTCGCATCGCATTCGCCACAGCATGCCCCGAAGCCGCACTGTGCGCCGGTATCGCCCGGGGTCTGCAACCCGCCGGACCGTGACAGGCGGGGCTGTCGCCCCCGAACCCGCCCCAGCCCGCCAACTCAAGCGCCGACCAATCCTCACTCTGAAATCAGCCTCCAGGATCGCGTAGACCCCGCGCGTCCAGAATCAGGAAACCTCAAAAAGTCACAACCCGTGAATAAGACGGGCTAGTCACTGCATACCCTCTCTTGGCACTGTCTCGGCCCCGTTCTGGTACCTGACTGACACCGCATTCGGGGCTGCATTGGACCCGGCCTACTAGGGGCTCTTCATACACCATTGCACCGTTGGTGCGGGCAGCATGGAAAAGGAGCCATTAATAATGGCCCTTGGGGAAGGCCCCGCCCGCTTGGATCCCGCTGATGAAGACAATTCGGCTGGAGATGTTTTTTTATGCCTGGTCGCATGACGGTCATCCAGCCTTTCGCGATCCGGCTGCTTCTGGCTGGCATGATCGTGAGAAAGATTCCATGCTTCAACCCGCTCCTGCTTTCCTGCATGCGGCCGACTTCAGGAACCTGCCCCTGCGCTTCTTCGCGCCACCGTCCGGGCGGCCTGATCTACCCTGGGTCGCGATCAGCGATCTTCCGGCCCTGTCACGCCTGACCAGACATCAGCAACAGGTCACACTGACCATGTTCCGCAACGGCGACTTCCAGGCGCTCTTTCGGACCGTGACACATGACGACGATATTCTGAAGGTCTGCCCGGTTCTTTATGCCCGGGAGATCTGTTATGCTTTCCAGGATGAGGGACTGATCGATGCAGACCTCAATGATTTTTTCATTCGAACGAACAAGACGGCTTTCAGGAAACAGCAGGAGAGCATGCCGGACCGTGACCCGGCATGGTTTTTCCAGGCCATGGGTGCCCATGCCGATTTTTCATGGCCTCAGACATAGCGTCACCTGATCGGCATGAAAGGAAGCCTGTGCATGGCTTCCTTTCATGCGAATTCCGTTCTTTCCCGTTCTATCGAAATTTACTCTGTATGGGCATATGCTTTACGTATCCACCGCCCTCAACCGCCGTGTGGCAACAGGCATCACCTGACGCCGAAAAAATGACATTTCTCCCTATCGTGATCCCACGCTGGTCCTCAGTCGCGCAATCGTAGGTGGTCTCATCCCCTTCATGCCTGCCGGAGCCCCGCATGACGGATCTGCTTTCAGACCTGCCCTCACGACAGCCTGCCCCCCTGACTGTCTTTCAGGCCCGACTGGACGCGCATGCCCAGCAAAACTGGCAGGACGTGTTCGCAGGTTTTTCCACGCTTCGGGCCATTACCTTTTCCAGCTCGCTGGAATTCCTGCTCGACCTTGCCGAACAGTTCGAAGACATGGAAATCATCTTCGGCGCCGAGCATATCCTGACCAAGATCCACCTGGCCCTTGTCCAGGCCAGCCAGGTTTTTGAAGCCTATGGGTTCCGGGACTGCCTGGCTGACCAGAAATCCCTTGTGGAAGGCCTGCGCCAGCTTCTCGGGTCACGCAGCAGCCTCTTCCTGCCGCGCCTGCATGATGGCACGCTGCGCTTCCGGCTGATGACCGGCCGCCCCAGTCATGAAAAGCTCTACCTTCTGTCCGGCCCCGATGGCCACCGGGTGGTTACGGGGTCCGCCAATCTCAGCCTGTCCGCCTTCCATGCCCGCCAGCACGAAGTGATCATCACCTTTGATGACCCAACCGCATGGCACGTGTTCGAAGACTATTACCAACGCGATTACAAACAGAGCGTGCCAGTTGAAGACGAAATCCTGATTGGCGTTTCTCCCACTGCGAAAACAGGGCAGGCGGATATCCCGACGGACCCGATCCCCTACGAGGACGTGCCCATCGTCCGGGCCATCCGGGCCGGGCTTGCGCATGTCGAACAGGGCGGCATCCCCATGCCGGACGGCTTTTCCGCCACGGCCCTGCGCATGGCACAGCGCCTGCGGCAGGAACTGGAAACCGTGCCCCTGCCCATGAACCGCAAGGGCATGGCCCTTGTCACGCCCCGGACGGTCTCGACCTTCCTGCAGGCCCGCAACAACCTGCCCGCACCGGATCGTCCGGCAGATGACATCCCACACGCGACCCTGTCGGTCCGGACGGGCGAAGTCCATCTGAATGACCGGTTATGGCTGTCGGAAAAGGAGACCATACCAGCCGCGCAGGTCGCGCGGGATGCGCGCATGCTGGTCACCTATATCAGCAGTTTCGCGGCGTTTTATGGCAACAGCCAGAGTGCCATGGCATCCTACTGGGCTTTTCTGGTCTGGCTCTATATGGCGCCTTTTGCCGCTTTCCTGCGGCAGGGCGCCGTCATCAACCATATCGACCCGTGGCTCTATCCACCCTATGCCGTGTTGTATGGCCGCTCCAGCGGGGGCAAGACCTTGTTCACGCGGATCATCGCCCAGTCCATGTTCGGGATCGTCAAGAGCATCCGCTCATCGGACTTTACCGCACAACGTGCGCTGGCCCTGCGCTTCGGGCTGGGAGCCATTCCATTGCTGATCGACGATGTCACGCCTGACCGGATGGGCAAATACGTGCCGGACATGGTCCGTACCGATCATGACATGGCCGAACGCTATGCCCCGATTGTCCTGACCACCAACAAGGATGTCACCAGCATTTCCGCCGATCTCACCAAGCGGATGGTGACCTGCCATATCGATGCCTCTCTGCCCGACAGTCGTGCGCTCCAGACGGAAAGCCCCCGCCGCCTGCAAAAGGAGATCGGCACCGCCCTTTACCGCCAGTATCTGACCCTCATGCTCCCCCAGATCCGCGCCATGCGGATCGAGATGGATCAGGGTGCGGGCAAGACCATTCCGGATGCCTTCGCCATCTCCTCACGCATCCTGCTTTCCCTGCTGGAGCAGCACGTCTCTCCCCGCCCCGACTGGGCCTGTCCGCTCTCGTACCGGACCTATCAGGCAATGCGGGCCATCCAGTTCCAGCGCATCCTTGTCGAGATGATCGGAAGCCACCCTGAAAACATCATCCTGTCACGGGACAAACGTTTCATGCGGGTGCGCTTTGGCGGTGACATTCGCCAGGCCGTGGCCTTCGAGAAATCCGTGCCGGAATTCGTCTTCAAGGGCCGTATCGCGGATACGGTCAAACTGGACCTGCTGGCCATGGAAGAAGAACTGGGCTTCTCACCAGTCCGCAATACCTCCCTGCTGGGGCGTGTCGTAAAAGCCTGGAAGAAACCCGGATAAGCCAACAAGGATGCCTGCATGCACGATCATCCGGTTTCAACGCTCAGACGGCCCTGATGGGACCTGGATAAGCCTGCACGAATGGATCATGGGTCAGGAGGAGCAGGCCCTCCACCGTGGCCTGGGCGACCAGGATACGGTCGAAGGGATCGCGATGGACATCGGGAAGTTGTCCGACCGCCACGGCATGCTGGCTGGTAACAGGCAGTTCCTCGTAATCGTTCTCGATGAGGCCGCGCCGCAACAGGTGCGGATCCACCTGGAAGTCTGCCCGGCCGAGCCCGGCCTTGATGGTGACTTCCCACAGACTGGCGGCACTGAACACCAGCATGTTCTCCGGATTTTCCATGAGAGCCCTGGCGTCAGCGGAGAGTTTCTCAGGTTCTCCAGCCGCCCAGAGGAGCAGATGGGTATCGAGCAGAAGCCTCATGCCTGCCCATCGAACAGCGAACCGATCTCGTCCTGTCCCATGTGATCGAAATCGTCCGGCACCTGCATCCTGCCTGCAAGGAAGCCCAGGCGTTGCTTGTGCTGTTGTTCCGGAGCGGAGATAGGGCTCACCCGTACAACCGGTTTACCGGCCCTGGCGATGATAAAGCTCTCGCCTTTCATTGCAGCGTCGATCAGCCGGGACAGGTGCGTCTTGGCTTCATGGATATTAACGGTTCGCATGGGGCACCCCTTTGGCTTAGCCAAATCAACTTAGTCAGGTTAAGCTGAATGAGCAAGAAAACAGCTTTTGTCGATCTCATCAACGACAATCGTATCATCATGCCCGCCTGCTTGCGGATGGCGGCGACAGTGGTTGCTATCGAAGCAATATCTGGCAATGGAGACATGATCATGACTGATCTTTTCAATGAACTGGCTGCCAAAAGGGTTGCAATTCGCCAGGCCCGGGCCAGCACGAAACCCGCTGTCCCGGCCGATCAGGTGCTTGTGATCCTGAAAGCCGATCTGGCAAAGGTTCAGGCAGCAATTGACGCCACAACATAACCTGCAAATGCCCCTGGGAAAGGATGGGCCTACGCCAGTCCGAGGAAAAGGGCGAGCGCCCGACTGACAGACAGCATGAGGGTATCGCTGGCGATCCCGAAAGCCGGGCCAACCTTCTCGCGGTTGATGGTGGTCGGCTTGTCGATCATGACCTGTGATGGCTTACGTAGCCCATTGTGCTCATCGGGTCGGATTGTCAGGCGAAACAGGGCAGCGTCCACAAGGGCGCTGGAGAGGGGCAGGAGGGTCACGACAGCTGTCATGTCGAACCGATCAGCCTGCACCACCAATGCAGGCTGGGGTTTGCCGAGATCGTCCTGCAGGGCAACGGTTACAAAGTCGCCTCGCTTCATGCCTCCCAGCCATCCAGATCGGCGGCAGCGGCATCGAGGAAAGAGGCAATATCTGGCTCATGCGTGTCAGCCAGGGCTACCAGCATGGCCTGCCGGCGGCATTCCTCGTCAAACCCCTTTGCCCGTGTATCGGGAACCCAGATTTGGACAGGGCGCAGTCCAGCCTTGCGGAGCGTGTCTCGACGCTTCTTTACGCGAATGGCAACAGGGGTCATAGTGCATCCTCTCCATTACATGTAACACAATGAGCGCTCAGGTTTAATGTTTCTGGTTGAGCAGGAACTCATTGTTTGAGGGCACCGCACGATCTGCACGCCAATGCGCACGTCCCGCTCAGTCATACTCAACCGGGAGACCATGCATTTCATCGTCCAGGAGCATGCTGGCGTCGATGCGCGAAAGTGTACGCTCTGGCGCACGCCAACCGGGGATGGCAACGACCTCGGCGGAGCACCCCGTCAGCAGCAGCAGCACGCCATCAAGGTCGAAGCACGCACCGCCATCCGCTCTGGTCATCACGGGACAGTGCAGCAGCAACCCCTGCAACATGTACTCATAGGTATCGATCTCCAGCCACAGGTCTGGCTGCGTCGCGCCGGGATTTGCGCGCACACGACCCATGCGTTCCCAGATTTCACGCGTGCCCGCCTCTTCCTTGAAATCCATCACAACACGGTACTGCCTGCGCGTCAGGACGATTGAACCCAGCGCATCAGCGCAAATCGGGGTATGTATGTTCATGCCTCCTTGGCCATTCTCCGATGGGGGATCGTTGCTGGGTCGCACCGCGTGTCAGTCAAGTTCCTGCCGCAACCGTGCGACTACCTTTGCCAGTGCGGGCTGGCTTGCCACAAGCCGGTCGAGCGTTTCGTGGAACTGTCGCAGGCCATCAACCAGGTCATTGTCCGCCACTCCTCGGACCAGGACGTCCCTGTCCACGTGAAACGGCAGAATCAGCTGCTTTTCATGCAGTACGAAGCCAGTATCCTGCAACAGTTCCACCAGTTCAGGCAGGATACGGTTCCACTTGTTAGCCTTGAAGTTGTGACAGAGTTCCAGCCCCGCGCGCCCATAACCATTCTGGCACAGTCGTGATATCACTGTGATCTCGCTGTCATCAACTGAGTCGAAATCAGTCCACTGAAGGTAGAAAACGACATCTTCATCCGCGCAACTAGGATCATTCCATTCGGGGACTGCCAGCCAGAATTCATCCCCCCGTGTATCGCCGCGCCAGTCATGTTCCTTGATCCAGTCCGCCGTCATGGCATCGAGCGTAGTGTCCACGGCCGCATCGAGGGCTTCGACATGGCGTAGCGTCAGTTCGATATCAGGAAGGTTTTCAATCAGGGCAGCATTGAGTTCGGGCATGTTCATGTCATGATCCTTGTATATTCAGAAACCGTCTATGTGGTCTGCAAACTGCCGTGCCAGCACGCCGTTGAAGCCCGTGGCAGGCAGGCGGCGCAGGATGGCGGCGATATCATGCCAGTCGATGCAGGCAACCCCTGCGGGAGGCCGCTCGGGCAGACGGGGGGCAAGGTACAGAACGGCCGCCCATGCATGTCCCATCGCACGACGTCTGGCCTGCGCGCTTTCGACATAGCGGGTCAGTTGGTCGGGACCTTCCGGGGCATGGATCTTGACCTCGACCAGCAGCGTGAAATCCTGCCCGTCAATGGCGATATCCACCCGGTTGCGCAAGCTTGCCATCGGCCAGTGTTCCGTAAGGACCCCCGCTGCGTGCAGCATCCCGTCCTCTGCTACGTCCGCAGGCAGGTCCATGCGGCGGCGCAGCAGTTCGATTACCCCCCGCAGGACCGCAGCGCCATAGCCATGGGTACCACGCGGGTCTAGCAACCATGCCAGAACGCCGGCGTTGCGCTGCTCGTCGTGTTTCAGGCTCGCCACGTCCCAGACATTGATTGCGTGACCCTGTGCGCGGGCATTGCGCACATATGGCATGACCTGGTGCAGCCATGCCTGAACCTGTCGCGGGGTCTGATCTGGTAGGGGCCGCGTCTGCATATGGCGCAGTAGTCCCATGATGCGCGGAAGCCATGCGAGTACGGGCTCATGCTCATATGCCATCATTGCCTTGGCGCTACCTTTCCTGTCGTATCGGCGGCATTCTGATGGAAAAGGGGAACTGGAACATCCATGTCCCAAGGCATGACTGATATGCAGCGATGGGCGAAAAACGGAATGAAAGTTTTCCCTTACCCGCCTTGCAGGAAGGATTTTTTGCACTTTCCCGACGTCCGGGGTTTGACAGGGGCACGCCTGCGCTAGACGTTGCCGGTCCCATGACACGACATGCCCCGGCCCCATTCCTGTTCGTCGATGTAGAGGCATCTTCCCTGCACGAGGGAGGATTCCCCATTGAGGTCGCATGGGTAACGCAAGACGGGGTGCCTGAAAGCTATCTTGTCCATCCGCAGGAGGGGTGGGCCGAATGGTGCACGCAGGCGGCGCGACTGCATGGCCTGACGCTTACTATGCTGCATGCACACGGGAAGGCGGCACAGGATGTCGCCCATCGTTTCGTGCAGGTCGCGCGCGGGCGGCGGGTCGTCAGCGATGCAACGGCATTTGATGGCGCGTGGCTATCGATGCTGTGCGATGCGGCAGGACTGGCGGCTCCACCACTGCTACCGGTGCAGCTTGCCTATGCCGAAGCGGTAGGGCCGCTGCTCGACCATTCCGCGTCCCGCTCGGTACAGGCACGTATGGCATTGCAGATTGTCGACCATCATGAAGCAGATGAAGATGCGCGCAACAGGGTGCGCCACCGCGCGCTGCACGATGCATGGTCGCTGTTTCGCATATGGCGCGCGATCGCGGGTGTACCCGCCTCGCCGGACCCGCCGGTCTGATCAGGTCGTATGGTCTGGCCCATGCAATGGCATCCGTCATAACCTGTTTTCGGCCTCTGTGGTGATCTCGGTCGACGAACAGCCAGACAAAGGTCATGTTGGGGAGTGGTGAGAGGATGTTCGAAAACGTACGCTAAGGCTCGGGCTGACCTAAGAGATGACCGAAGATAGCTGTTTTCGAAGTTACCTGTCACACAAACGAGCGTTTATGTGACCGTAGTCTGATATGACGAAAACAAGCACAATCCGGTCATATAACCCGTCTTATAAATCTGCGTCTCGCATACGGTATCGCTTACGGTACGTTTTCGAACATCCTCTCACCGGCCTCCCATTTGTGCTGCCATCCAGCTTCGGGAACCATAGATACCGTGGGTCAGGCCTTCGACCAGAACATCGGCATCAAGGCGGGGCCAGTGAAGGCCGTTACCAAGCGGGGTCATCTCGATCTTGGCCAGATCATTCAGGGAAGCGCCCTGCAAACCCTGCAACAAGTCCACTGGCACACTCATCTCAACGCCATTCGAGAGCGTGACGTGAATGGCGCGGCGTGCACGGATAAACCTTGCAGACACCGCATGGGGAACAGTCGCTCTATGGAGCGCACCTGCTTCACGAGCAGCCTGATAGTCCACTTCATTCATCATGTCTCTTCCCCGCCGCTTCCTATGACCGACGCCCCGGCGGTATCGGGAGAAAGGGGACCTGAGGATCCAGAACAAGCCGGACCTGTCGAAATTTACTCCGTATGGGCGTAGGCTTCACGCACGGCTTCCGGCCGATTGGAAATGGCCCGCAGATAACTTTTTGCAGCGGTATCTGGCGTACGTTCCCCGCTTTCCCATCCTTTGATGGTTTCCTCTTCCAGACCATACCAGAGCGCGAACTGTCGGCGACTGAGCTTCAGACGCCGACGAATCAGGGCCACATCCACATCGGCCTTGTGATCGACATGGATCGCCCTGATCCCGGCCTTTGCAAGGTCGGAGATAACCGCCTCGATCGTATCAGTCATGGGCAGCAGAACGATTGCATGCCCTTCCGCCTGTTCCGAGGATTGCCTGATGAGGTCTTCCACCGTCTTCTTGGCGGCCAGCATCGTCAGGCCACGCCTGGACAGCGCCATCGTGGCGGCAATGGAATTGAGATCAGGCCACCCCTCACGCGTCAGGGTCAGGGCGAATCTGGCGCGTGAACCGGAACGGACGCGGGATATGGCCCGGACAGGCCCCAGTCGTGCGAATTCTGCCTTCAATGATGATTTCATCGAGATCCATTCCTTCCAGAACGGCCTGTGCGATCGTTTTCAGATTGGCGAACCCAACCCCATTAGCTGTTGCACCGTGGATGTGAGTCTTGGCCAGCTTCATGAATCCTTGGGATCGATCGACACTGAATTCAGCCATGACCATCAGAACGACACCGGGAGCCTGAATAACCAGGGTTGCGATCGGATCACTGCTCTGGTCATCGTCCATTTCGAACGACAGGTCTTCGACCGTCCACCGTGACTTCATGCTGAATTATAGGTTCAATGAACCTATAATTCAAGCAGATCCCGTCGGCGTCCTGCCGGCAGCAGGGCCGGCCCGTACAGGATCTCGGCCTGGGTCAGGTGCGCAATATGCCTGTCATGATGACGGCCAGGGCGGATATTGTGCAGATGGCTGTACCAGTTTGGAGATTCAGAGGCTTCACGTGAGCCTCCATAGCCACAGCGATCCGGCCGGTTGGCCCAGCGATGGTCCCGGCTGTGTCTGCGGCTGTGATGATAGGTGCGAGACATGGGAGCTTCCCCTCCATGACGCACGGAGTGATTTCCGGGCGTACCTACATCGCCCGATCTCCCCTGTTCTGGTTGTTCATTTGCTCCTGACCACCGGCTTAAGCCTTGCCTGCAGGGTCATGGCCGCGATCATGCCGGAACGGCTCTCATGGGATGATCTGGCAAGCGCATCCAGCCGCTCCAGAACGCGCCTGGGAAGGGAGATGTTCGCCCGTTCCACCCGGTCATCGAGAACGGCCGGATCAATGGTGACAAAGCCCACTGTCCAGCCCTCATAATCCGGGTTGTTCTGGATGGCGTCGAGCGTGCTGGGAGAAGGCACAGCCTCTCCGGCATCCAGCGTGGCATCGATCCATGCCGCAGCGGCCTCTTCCGCATTGGAAATGGCTTCATCGAGCGTGTCGCCTGCCGAAAAGCAGCCGGGAAGGTCAGGAAAGACAACACCAAACGCCGTTGCCTCGCTGCCCCGTTCGATAACAACCGGATAGCGCATGATGATCCTCCTAGAGACCCGCCTGTTTGCGGATGGCGGCAACCAGACCGGTGCCCAGATCCTTTTTGGGATGAGGGACGACCACGATCCCTGGTCGCGACGGATGTTTGAAGACGTTGTGTGAACCGCGCACGCGATCCAGCTTCCAGCCTGCTTTTTCCAGCTCCCGGATCAGATCGGCACTTTTCATTTACACATCATACACACGGCCTGACCCCTGTTCAAGAAGGCAGGTAAAAGGATGTGACCAAGCCGTCAATTCCCTGCAATGCCCGTAGAGCACTCTGGGAGGCCGCACAGAGCGTAATTCCCTCTATGGTCTACCCTGTGCCAGCCACCACGTTCGATAACGCCTGTACGGTCATCCTGTAGTGCCTGGTGGGCATGCTGCAACATGTGAGGCGCTGAATGACCGTCTGAACTCCGTTGTGTCTTGAGCAGATTGCGGTCTTGCCCGGTTTTTCTGGCGTTGCAGGTGTCGGGCGAGCGCGGAGCGGGAGCCCCGTAGGGCGCCGAAGGTGCCGACGCAGGCGGGGAGGATGCGTTTATCGCATTGTCATATGATATTTTCACGCCGAAGGCGTGTCCGTTTAGCGCAGCCCGGAAAGGGCGAGCAGGGGGATGCCGGGTGGGAGATCGCGCGAAGCGCGATCGGGGCGGCCGTAGGCCGCGAGCCGGCGGGGGCAGAGCCCCCAAGAGGCGGTGATCAAATTTAAATTTGGAATTTTTAGGATTTGAGAAATTATCCACAGGATGAAAAACCAAAGACGGTGTTAAATATGTGTTAGATTCTGTGTTAAGGGATTCCAATGGGTCCATAAGCAGATGATTTAAAAAGATAAATTATCGTAATTCCGCTGTTTTGGTATTTAAAACCCCGAATCTTGGTATTTAAAACCCCGAATCTTGGTATCTGAAACCCCGAATCTTGCTTCCGGTATTTAAAACCCCGAATCACTTGACACGGGTATCTGAAACCCCGAACGTAAGTTATGGTATCTGAAACCCCGAATCAGCCAGTTGTTTATGAGGCTCTTTTACCGGAGCGTCATCCTCAGCATGACCTGTTCATCTGCGACGTGGCAGATGCGGTACTTAAGGATGTGATGCCCCAAATGGAGCATCCGTTCTATTCCTTGTCCAAAAAACCTGAGACTTCCATTCGCCGCTATGAGCATAATGGGCAATGGCTGGAAATCACGCCAAGCGTGAAGGGTCTTGCTACAATCTACGACAAGGATATTTTGATCTACTGCATTTCACAGATCATGGCGAAGCTAAAAGCCGGGGAGAAGGTATCGCAACGGGTGCGGATCAGCAGCCGTGACTTACTTATCTTCACCAATCGCGGTACGGCAGGTAAAGACTATAAGGCCCTCATCGAAGCCCTCGACCGCCTTGAGGGAACCCGTATCCGCACCAACATTGTCACAGGCGACGAAGAACAGGTGGACGGTTTTGGCCTGATCGACGCTTCATCCATCCGCCGTAAACTCGGCCTCGACGGCCGCCTGTTGCATTGCGAAATCAAGCTGTCGGATTGGGTCTTTAACGCAATCAAGAGCAATGATGTTCTGACACTACACCGTGATTATTTCCGGCTACGCAAACCGTTGGAACGACGCGTTTATGAACTAGCCCGCAAGCATTGCGGTCAGCAAACAGCATGGAAAGTCTCTCTTGAGATTCTGTTGAAAAAATCAGGCTCTCAAAGCCCAGAAAAGCTATTCCGACAGATGATAAAAAATCTCGCAGCGAGCGATCATCTGCCAGATTACCGTGTCGAATTCGATCTCCAGAAAGACATGGTAACATTTATCAATCGCGGCACGATGAAAGCTGCCGAGCCCGCAGCAGAGGCTTGGATGGGCGCGCTCGATCCTGATATTTACGGGGATGCTCGGAACGTCGCACCAGGTTGGGATGTACACCATCTCGAAAGAGAATGGCGTATGTGGCTGGGTGATAACGAGATCGCCCCGAAGAATCCCGAGCGGCATTTCATCAAGTTCTGCGAGACGTGGTTTGCTAAGCGCGGTCAACCCTGATTGTGCAAATATACAAGCATACTTCTACGTGAAATAGGGGTCAGCGCTCTCCAAAAGGATGGCGCCCGTGCTTACGCATCAGGTCATCAATGGCTTCCCCAATCAAACCCTGAATAGTTGTATCAGTATCAAGGGCGAGTTGATGTAGTCCCTTGCTAACCGCTGGGGAAAAATATCCCACCACAGCCCGCTTACCTTCTCTCGGATTGCGCGAGCGGGCTTTCTCTACCACTGCTTGCGCTTCCGGTTCCACAACCGATGGCGCGACCGTCTTTTTGAGACCAGCAAACCGACTCATGCTGTACGTCCTTAACTTAGAAATTTGCTAACGTGTTTTTGTATCATCTTGTTTGTGTGATGGCATGTTAACTTGATCACACACCCAATTCCACAACCGTGCCACATCAGCAGCAGCCTTGCTGTCCGGCTCCGCTTCCTGCGCAGTCTGACCGGAACCAACGCTATGATGAAAAATCGCACGCTCTGACAAGACAACAGGAGCAACAGGGATGCCGAACTGCGCCACGACCGCAGCCGCCTCTCTATAAACTTGAGGCGCACGAGGAGGCCCTGCAGTAAAAATCACAAAGGCAGGCTTGCCACTGGCTCGCACAAGTTCTGCCGTTGTTCTGACAGCATCCATATCGAAAGCGCGTGGTCTACATGGAATCAATAAGAAGTCAGCGACACGGCACGCCTCACGCGCCATAATATCGGCATGAGGCGGGGTATCTATTATTGATAGCTCTGCGCCTAGTTCAGAGGCTTGCTCCAGCTTTCTTGATAACAAGGCGTGGGCTGCACAATCCACCACATCCGGGTCGGCATCCCCTCGCCACGCTTTCCATGAACTTGCAGTCGCTTGAGGGTCTGTATCGAGGATAAGAGAAACGTATCCAGCGGCACTGGCACTGGTCGCCAGGTGCAGGGCAAGCGTCGTCTTCCCAGCCCCCCCCTTCTGACTAATGATCGCGATTGTTTTCATGCCATCATGTTTCCGTGTTAACATATTAACTCATTATCATGATATTTTGATAACTCAATATCTAACTCACAAAAAACGAATAATTTAATCGAACCGAACATTTCATATATCTCCAGCCGATGTGTTGGCACTCATTTCAATGTCATCGTGTTAACATGAGAGCATGAGAGCATGAGAGCATGAGAGCATGAGAGCATGAGAGCATGAGAGCATGAGAGCATGAGAGCATGAGAGCATGCTGACATCATATTTGCTCTATATACAATAGCCTAATAATGTTCTGGCTGATCTGCAATGAGAGCTGTCAAGTCCCGACCTTCATTGATCAGAGGGCAGGCGGCAGATGAGCGAGGATCTTGAGATACCGGGTCACGTGCCGCAGTTCGTCTAGCTGCTCGGTCGAAGTCAGTAACTCGCATTGTCCTGCCTGCCATAGCCCGAGCAGATACGCTGGCAGGGATTTTTCAAAAAGCAGGGCACTGATGAGAAGATTGGTCTTGGTGGCCAGACGCACGCTTTAGCTGGACTTGTCTGTTGCCAGCGTGGCGGTCACGGCCTCACCGATCAGGTCCTCCAGCGCGTCCGGCTCCATATCTGCGAACCCACTCCGGGCTTCCGCCATCGTCCTGTCGAACACATGCCAGCGCACCGCCTCCTCGATGAAGCGCGACAGGTCGCCTTTCTTCATGCCATGCTGCGCCAGGAAACCACGTACGGCGATATCGGTTTCGCGGGAGACCGAAACCGTCCAGCGGACCATATCAGTCGACATGTCGGTGCTTATACGCTTGTTGTGATTTCCCTTTCGCAAAATGCATTACCCCCACATTTTCCGTGCGATATCCTGCTCCTCGGCGCCGACGGCATCGGCGTAGATGGCGGTGGTGGAGAGCTGGGCATGGCCGAGCCATTTCTGCACCATGTTAAGGGGGATGCCGCTGGAGACGGCGGCGACGCCGAAGGCATGGCGCAGGCCCTTGGGGGACGCGGCCGGGCCGGACAGGCCGGCGGCGTCCATGACCGCATGCACGGCCCGCCAGCCGGTCATGCGGGACCAGGGCCACAGCCGGGCGGCCGATCCACGGCCCCGCCGAGGCTGGGCCTCGCGGATGCCATGCACCAGGTCCAGGGCCTCGAGCAGGGACGGGGGCACCGGCACGGCGCGATAGATCCCGTCCTGGCGTTTCTTGAGCGTGGCGAACACCAGCACGCCACCGGCCAGGTCCACCCGGTCCGCCGTCAGGGCGAGGGCCTCGGACAGGCGGCAGCCCGACCAGGCCAGGGTCATGCACAGCGTGCGGGCCTCGCGCGGCGCCGGCTCGGCCGCGCGCAGGAACCGCGCCCGCTCGGCAACCGTGAGGTATTTGCGGCTCCCGTCGCGGTCGAACAGCTGCATCCCGCCGGGGGCGCCTGCCGGGGTCACCCGCTGTCCCGGTTTCGGGGTACCGCTCATCCGGCTGTCCTGTCGCGGTAACCCCGCCGGCGCTTGGCCCGGAGCTGGCGGGCGAGAGCGTCGCGCGCCTGCCCGGCATCATGATGCAGTTCGCAGACCTGCCGGCCAGCCGTCCCGATCCGTCCCCACTGCCGCACCAGGGCGGTGCCGCCAAACAGGTCGGGCTGCAGCGACAGATGGTAGAAGCGCCAGCAGTTGATGGCCGGGTCCACGCGCACCAGCGCCGCCGTTTCGGGGAACAGCGACAACTGGCAAGGCGGCCGGACAGGGGCCTTCGGGGCAGGTCTGGGCATGATGTCCTGAAAAGTGTAACACATATCCCCCGCCCAGGACAGGAAAACCGCCGCTGATGCGGGACAGGTT
>NZ_BCTP01000041.1 GCF_001571345.1 Komagataeibacter xylinus NBRC 15237
AAAAACTTTTATTATTTTTTTATCAATGAGTTGTTTTCAGACAGTCCCTCATCGCTGCCCTTTCAAGGCAGCGGGTGGAACATGCCGGGCGACTGCCAGTCGGTCAGCGCCTTCTGGTCCAGCCGGTCGATGCGCAGCGTGAACAGCAGCGGCAGCGTATTGCGGTCACCGGGGCATTTGCCGGAATGTTTTTCCATGACCTGAATGCGGGTGGCATCAGCCGGGTCGTTGCCATTGACCACAAACAGCAGGCAGTCCTTCGAATCCGCTGTCATGCCGTTATGGGTGACGATGGTGCGGAAGTGCTCGACAAGGGCGGTATTATCGAACCAGCTCGTGCGCGAGAAGGTCAGCTTGTCGGCGGCCTGGTCCAGCCACCCCATGCGGCCCACGAGGATGACGAGGGCCGCCATGGGGATGAGCATGAGCACGCGGCGGATGATGCGCTGCTTCAGCGTAACCGGCGCGCGCCTGCGGCTCAGGCGCGGGGGGGAGGTCGGGGTGTCATTACTCATATGGCGGTTATTTCTTCATGTCCTCGTGCCACAGATGGCCCGACTGCGAGAGCAGGTTGCGCGCCCCTTCCGGCCCCCATGTGCCCGCGGCATAGGGTTCGAGCGGGGCCTTGTTCTCGCGCCAGCCCTGCTCGATGGGGTCGATCCAGCGCCATGCGGCGGCTACCTCGTCGCGGCGGATGAACAGGATCGGGTCACCGCGCACCACATCGAGCAAAAGGCGCTCATAGGCATCGGGGTAGCGGATGTTGAAGGCTTTCTCGAACTCGATGTTGATGTCGGCCTGGCGCAGGGCCAGGCTGTCGGTGGGGGTGGGGTCCTTGGTCGAGACCGACAGCATCACCCCTTCATCGGGCTGGATGCGGATGATCAGGCGGTTGGGCTCGGGGTTGTTGGTAAAGATCGAGCATGGGGCCGACTTGAACTGGATCACGATCTCGCTCGACTTTTCCGCCATGCGCTTGCCCGAGCGCAGGTAGAACGGCACGTTGCCCCACCGCCAGGTCAGGATCTCGGCTTTCAGCGCCACGAAGGTTTCCGTCTCGCTGGTCACGCCTTCGCCAAGGTCTTCAAGGTAGCTGCCCATCGTGCGCTCGCCAATGGTGCCGCGCATGTACTGCCCGCGTGAGGTATAGATGGCCACGTCATCAGCCGAGATGGGCTTGAGCGCGTGCAACACCTTGAGCTTCTCGTTACGCACGCTGTCGGCCTCGAGCGAGACCGGCGGGTCCATCGCCACGAGGCACAGCACCTGCAGCAGGTGATTCTGGATCATGTCGCGCAGCGCGCCCGAGCGGTCGTAATATGAGCCGCGCCCCTCCACGCCCACGGTCTCGGCAGCCGTGATCTGCACGTATTCGATGGCATCGCACGTCCACAGCCGCTCGAACACCGGGTTGGCGAAGCGCAGCGCGATCAGGTTCTGCACCGTCTCCTTGCCCAGGTAATGGTCGATGCGGAAGATGTGGTTCTCGGGGAAGTGACGGCCCACGCTGTCATTGATGGCCTCGGCGCTGGCAAGGTCGGTGCCGATGGGTTTTTCCAGCACCACGCGTGACTGTTCGGTCACCAGCCCCTCGCGGCTCAGGTTCTCGCATATCTGGCCATACAGCGCGGGCGAGGTGGCAAGGTAGTACACCCGGATGCGCGTTGCGGGCACCGCGTCGAGCAGGGTCTTGAGCGTGGGCCAGTCGCTCTGGGCTTCGGCGCCGTTCAGGCTCACGTAATGCACCATGTTCACGAAGCGCTGCACCGTTGCCTCGTCCAGCGCATCGGGCTTGACGTGCTCGTGCAGGGCGGCTGTGGCGCGCTGCTGGTAGTCCGTGCGCGAGAGCGGCGAGCGCGCGGTGCCGATGATGCGCGAGGCATCGGGGATCTGCCCGTCACGGTAGCGGTGATACAGCGCAGGCAGCAGCTTGCGCATGGTCAGGTCGCCCGTTCCGCCAAAAACGATGTAGTCGAAGGTATCAACGGGGGGAAGATGTGCCATCGAACGTGGGCCTCCTGCCTGTATCTGGTGCCCTGCATGGCCGGGCGGGCATGCTTGACGTATGCGGACATGACGCGAAAGCGGCATATGGGGTGCAGCTTCGATTACGGCCCGGCTCTCCGGCCTGTCAAGTTGGCATTGACCAGCGGGCGGTGGCGCGATAATCCCGCCGTTCCATCCCGTCGCCTAGTGACATTCCCTTCATGTGCGCGCGGGCGGGAACGGCGCAATCACGATATCTGGAGAAACCTGCCATGAATGCTGACAATTTCGAGGCGGACGACAACCCCGCCGCAGTTGGTGGTATCGCAGCGGATCGCCTGCGCAGCATCATCGAACGCGTTGAGCGGCTGGAGGAAGAGCGCAAGGCGCTTGCGGGCGATATCAAGGATATTTTCACCGAGGCGAAGTCGGCAGGCTTTGATGTCAAGGTGATCCGCCAGATCATCCGCCTGCGCAAGCAGGAACCGGCGGAAGTGGAGGAACAGGAAACCCTGCTCGACATTTATCGCCGCGCGCTTGGCATGTAACCCGCGCAGGTTGTAGGATCGTCCCTCAAACGCCCTTGTCGGCCGGTGCGTGGCGGCTGGCCATGGCCGTGCCGGGGCACTGTCCGTTCAGGTTGCACGCTGCATGATGTCGTCGCTTTTTCCACAATGGATGCCCGCATGGGCGCAGGCCGTGCTGCTCGTGGGCGGCATGCTGTTCATCCTGTTGTGGATGCTGGTGCCGTTTGCCGTGTTTGGCGTAAAGGGGCGGCTTGATAACCTGGCGATCCAGCTTGATGACCTGCAGGCCGAGCTGCGCGTGCTGGCCGAGCGGGTGCCCGCGCCCACGGTCGTGGATGCGCCCGTGTGGGAACCGGCACCGCCTGCGCCGCCTGTGGATATGGGTGCCGAGGGGGGCGACGTGTCGCGTGATGTTCCTGCCTATGAACGGCGCGCGCCGCGTGCCCAGCCCGCGCCGCCGCCCTCCCGGCCTGTTGAGCCTGCCCCCATGACGGCACAGCGCGGGCCTGCGGAAGACGATGGCTGGCCACCGCCGCCGCGTGGGCCAGCGCCTGCCCAGCCTTACGCCCCCCGTCGCCCCGAGCCGTCCTATGGCGCTGAGGCGGAACCCGGCCTGGCGGAGTGGAGCCGTGAACCGGTGCGGCCCGCGCCGCGTGGCGTGCCACCTGCGCGCCCGGTTAGGGCTTCGGTCTGGTCACCTGAGCGCCGCGCGCGCGCCGAGCCCACGCTGCGCTGGCCGCCGCGCCCTGAATGAGCGCGGCGCGAAGGCGTCGTTTTTTTAAGGTTGGGGTGATTTCGAAGCTTTTTGAAAAAAGCTTCACCAGAAACTTCTGTTGTTATAGGTGGCCGGGTCAGCCTGTCAGGCTTTCCATTTTTGCCAGCAGCACGAGATCATCGCGGTGGATCAGTTCATCCGCGCCCTGCCAGCCCAGCAGGGTCTCGATTTCGTCTGACTGATGGCCCGCGATGCGCCTTGCCTCGTCTGCCGCATAGGCGGCCAGTCCGCAGGCAATTTTCTGCCCGCTCCGGTCCACCACCGCAATCATGTCGCCGCGATCAAAATCGCCGGTCACGTCGGTAACGCCTGCGGGCAGCAGGGAAGACCCGCCTGCCAGTGCCCGCACGGCGCCATCATCAATCACCGCCTGGCCCGCAGGCGTCAGGCTGCCTGCAATCCAGTTCTTGCGTGCCGAGCGGGCATCTTCTGCGGGCAGAAACCATGTGCAGCGCCCGCCATCGCGCAGGCGGGCGAGCGGGTGCGGCCCTTCGCCTTTTGCAATGGCCATGGCGCAGCCTGCCTGGGTGGCGATGCGGGCCGCCATGAGCTTGGTGCGCATGCCGCCCGATGAATAGCCCGGCGGGGGAGCGCCCCCCATGGCCTCGATGCTGGTGGTCAGTTCGGCGACGACGGGCAGGTGGCGGGCATCGGGGTTGGTGCGGGGGTCGGCGGTGTACAGCCCGTCGATATCGGACAGCAGCACAAGCTGGTCGGCATTGATCATCTCGGCCACGCGGGCGCCAAGGCGGTCGTTATCGCCAAAGCGGATCTCGGTGGTGGCGATGGCGTCGTTCTCGTTGATGATCGGCACGCAGCCCAGTGCCAGCAGCGTGTTCAGCGAGGCCCGCGCATTGAGGTAGCGGTGGCGGTTTTCGGTATCATCGGGGGTGAGCAGAAGCTGGGCCGCTGTTATGTCGAAGCGCGAGAGCGCATCGGTCCATGCCTGCGCCAGCCGGATCTGGCCAACGGAGGCGGCGGCCTGCTTTTCCTCCAGCCGCAGCACGGGGCGCGTCAGCCCGAGCTGGTGGCGGGCCAGCGCAATGGCACCCGATGAGACGACAACAACTTCCGTGCCCTGCGCGCGCAGGGCCGCAATGTCCTGCGCCACGCTGTCCAACCAGGGCTGGCGGGGAGCCGCCTGCTGCGGGTCCACGATCAGGGCGCTGCCAATCTTGATGACAACGCGCCGCGCATGGCTGAGCTGGGGCAGGGCGGTCTCGGTCATGCCTCGGGGGTCTCCGCTTTGTGCTGTTCGGCCTTCTCGGCGCGGTCGCGCGTCACATAATCCTGCAGGCGGCGCAGCACGGTATCGACATGCATGTGCGCGACTGACGACATGGTCATGATTTTGTGGCCGCTGGCCTGCTCAAGGGCCGTGACCCGCTCGTCAATTTCCTCGGGCAGGAGGGCATCGATCTTGTTCAGCACGATGATCTCGGGCTTGTCGGCCAGGCCGCCGCCATATTCGCGCAGTTCGTGGCGGATGGTGCGCCACGATTCAACCACGTCTTCCGCCGTGCCGTCGATCAGGTGCAGCAGCACCGCGCAGCGCTCGACATGGCCCAGGAACCGGTCGCCCAGCCCGCTGCCTTCATGCGCGCCCTCGATCAGGCCGGGGATGTCGGCAATTACGAATTCTTCCGTAACCGACAGCCGCACCACGCCAAGCTGCGGATGCAGCGTGGTAAACGGATAATCTGCAATCTTGGGCCGGGCCGCCGATACGGTGGACAGGAAGGTGGACTTGCCCGCATTGGGCAGGCCAACCAGCCCCACATCGGCAATCAGCTTGAGCCGCAGCCACACCCAGCGTTCCTCGCCCGGCCAGCCCTTGTCGGCCCGGCGCGGGGCGCGGTTGGTGCTGGTCTTGAAGTGGGCATTGCCGCGCCCGCCATCGCCGCCACGGCACAAAAGCAGCCGCTTGCCCGCCACATCAAGGTCGCCGAGCATGGTCTCGCGGTCTTCATCAAAGATCTGGGTGCCGATGGGCACCTTGATCACCACCGTATCGGCGGCGGCACCCGTGCGGTCGGAGCCTGCGCCATTGCCGCCCTTGCGCGCGCGGAAATGCTGGGTGTAGCGAAAATCGATCAGCGTATTGAGGTTATCGACCGCCTCGAAGATGATATCGCCGCCACGGCCGCCATTGCCTCCGTCCGGACCGCCAAATTCAATATACTTCTCACGGCGGAAGGCTACGACACCGTCGCCCCCGTCGCCGGATTTTACATAGATTTTGGCCTGGTCAAGAAACTTCATTGCCTGCGATCCGGTTGGGGCGAGAATGCGTGCCCCGTGTGCATGCATGATACCAGAAAATGGCGTGCTGGCGTCATACGAAAAAGGGGGCGGCCAGAATGACCGCCCCCTTCAATTCGGGTAATCCCGTAGTGATAAGGCGTATGCCTTATTCCGCTGCCAGCGGCAGGGCTTCCACGGAAACGTGCACGCGGCCTTCAGCGCGGCGCACGAACTTCACATGGCCATCCACCAGGGAAAACAGGGTGTGGTCGCGGCCAACGCCAACATTCACACCGGGCTTCATCTTCGTGCCGCGCTGGCGCACGATGATGTTGCCTGCGATGACGCTCTCGCCACCAAACTTCTTGACGCCAAGACGACGCCCGGCGCTATCGCGTCCGTTACGGGACGAACCGCCTGCCTTTTTTTGTGCCATTGCCTGAACTCCTTAAAACTGAAATCTCTGATCAAACCTGCCCGGACCCATAGGCCCGGAGAGGGATCAGGCGGCGTTGATCGCGGAGATGCGCACCACGGTCACCGGCTGGCGGTGGCCATTCTTGCGGCGGCTGTTCTGCCGGCGGCGCTTCTTGAAGATGATGACCTTGGCCAGGCGATCCTGCGCGATCACGGTTGCCGTGACGGTCGCGCCCTTGACGGTCGGCGCACCAATGGTCGTGCCGCTTTCGCCGCCAACGGCGAGAACCTGGTCGAAGGTGATGGTGGCGCCGGCTTCGGCTTCCAGCTTCTCGACCTTCAGGACGGCATCTTTCGCAACGCGGTACTGCTTACCGCCGGTACGGATAACTGCAAACATTCTCTATCTATCTTTCCGATCTCTTGGCGTGCGCGGCATTGCGGGAATGCAGGCGGCACGGCCCAGTCGCTTTTTTATATTGGCCACATTGCAGCAGCGCCCCGTCCGCGCGGGGTGAATGCGGGCTTTTACTGGCTGCGGGCGGGCAGGTCAATATTTTTATGGCGCTGTCGAATAGGTAAAAAAGACCCCTTGCGCGGGGCAGCGCGCCCCCCTATAAGCCGCTGCATCACCGCGTGCAGTTGGAGAGGTGCCGGAGCGGTCGAACGGGGCGGTCTCGAAAACCGTTGTGCGTGCAAGCGTACCGTGGGTTCGAATCCCACCCTCTCCGCCACTGCATCGCGTGTGTTTTTCCCAATTTAAATTGCTGGTTTGCGCCATTGAGGCAGCAGTTGCATCGCCTGCGTTAGACCGTGAAACACGGGCGTGACATGCGGTGCGGACTGCCTTCACTGTTTTTACAAATGTTGACGGTGAGCGTAAGGGCACTCGTCAGACTGCAAGCCCTGTTGCGCGCAAGGGCGGCAAAAGCCGCCACCTCTTGATAAAACATGATCACGCGCGGGAAAATGTTCCGTCGATGGCCACTGAAAGTTTTCGGGCTGGTTCAGTCAGGTAGTCCCGCACCTGCGGGCTGGCTGGCAAAACCATGTATCCGGTGTCCAGATCGCCCAGAAGCACAGACTCTTCGCGGGGGCGGAGCCGCCAATGGAGTGCGATCAGTACGCATAACGCGGCGTCCAGCTTGTCCTGATCCTGCTTTCGTGGCCGCGCGATCTTGCCACAGGCGAGGCACCATTCTGCCAGTTCCTTGCAGCCCAGCAGATGTGCCTGTTGCGCGGCAGTGGCCGCGACGCGGTTCCAGTCGTCCAGGCGAAAATTTTTTGTGCGGCCCGGGTTATATTTAGGGGCGCTTAGCCGCCCAAAGAACCCGTCGCCTAATGACGCCAGTGCAAGAGCTGGAAAAACTTCGATCAGATAAAGCCCATTGGTTGCCAGCCGGGCCTCCTCGGGCTGTTCCCGTGCTTTCAGCGCGTTCAGGAAGCGCCAGATTGGCGAAGCATCGCAGAACATGCCTGTTCTTTGCCGGTTGGATGGCTGTACGCCGCCGCCAAGCCAACTGACGAGTGAAGCGGCTACACGCTCTACCGGGCGCATACTGGTCAAATTTGGCACTCTTGTCGGCTGGTCGAGTGCGATGAGCGTGATCCCGTCAACAGCGTCAGGGCGGACGTTCTGTATGAAAGCAAGTGCCTGGTTAAAGGACACCAGTCGCGGGGCATGGAACTGCGCCGGATACCCGTTTTCGATGCTGATGGCGCAGATGGCTCCAGGGGCTTTCGGATTATCTGTCCATGCGGAATCAAAGCCGACGTAAATATCCATAATTGTTCTTTAACCCTGCCATTGGGTTATGGCGGGGATGGAGTGCGCATCATCATGCATGGGTTGGTGACGGCATTGCGCGTATTTTTTCTTATATTCCAGCCATGTCGCGGTCATACACCTTCGTGCCGCCCGCATAGGTCGCGCGGATGCTGCGGTCATCGCCCAGCATCATCAGCGTGAACAGCAGGTCGGCCGTGCTGTCGCACATCTGTGTGCGCAGGGCCTGCAATGGCGTTGCCTTCGGGTCGAGAATGCACAGGTCGGCATCCATGCCCACGGCTACCGTGCCAATCCGCCCATCAAGGTGCAGTGCCTGCGCGCCGCCCTGTGTTGCCAGCCAGAAGGCCTGCACCGGATGAAGGCGGTGGCCGTTCATTTGTGCGATCTTGTAAGCCTCGTTCATGGATTGCAGGTGCGACAGGCTGGTGCCTGCGCCAATATCGGTGCCCAACCCCGTGCGCACCGGGCGTTTTGCATCCATCACGTCAAACAGCCTGAAAGCCCCGCTGCCCAGGAACAGGTTCGACGTGGGGCAGTGCGCCAGCGCGCAGCCGCTTGCGTGGCAGCGGCACAAATCCTGCTCGTCCACGTAAATGCCGTGGCCCATCACGCTGCGCGGGCGCACCAGCCCCGCGCGGTCATAGACATCAAGGTAGGAACGGCTATCGGGAAAGAGTTCGGCCACCCATGCCACCTCGGCCCGGTTCTCGGCCAGGTGGGTCTGCATGAACAGGGTCTGGTCCTGCGCCAGCAGCGCGCCTGCCAGTTCAAGCTGTTCAGGCGTGCTGGTGGGGGCGAAGCGGGGAGTGACGGCATAGAACTGGCGGTTCCTGCCATGCCAGCGGTCGATCAGCGCGCGTGATTCATCATAGCCGCGCTGGGCGGTATCGCGCAGGAAGTCGGGCGCATTGCGGTCCATCAGCACCTTGCCCGCCACCATCAGCGTGCCCAGCCGGGTGGATTCGGTAAAGAACGCATCGACCGATTGCGGGTGCACGGTGCAGTAAACTGCTGCCGTGGTGGTGCCGCAGCGCAGCAGTTCGCGCAGGAACGTGCGGGCAATTGTCGCGGCATAGTCCCCATCGGCAAAGCGGCGTTCGGTGGGGAAGGTGTAGCGCTCCAGCCATTCCAGCAACTGCTCGCCATAGGCCGCGATCATGGGCAGTTGCGGGTAATGGACATGCGTATCCACAAACCCGGCCGAGATCAGGCAGCCCCGGTAATCGGCCACGTCGGTGCCGGGAGGCAGGTGGGTGCCGGTTTCGCTGTAGGGGCCGACATGGGTGATGCGCCCGTCGGTGATCACAACCAGCCCGTCAGTTTCCTCCACCAGCGCATCGGCGGGCGGCATGAGAAACGGGTTGCCCCGAAAGGTGACGATATGGCCGCGAAGGGCTGCGTGGGCCGGGGGCGTGGGGGCAGGGATCATGTTGGCTCCATCTCCCTGCCGGTCCGGGCGGTGTGTCAGGACATCTCGCTGGTGCGGTAAGGCTGGGAGGCATCAAGGAAGGCGGCGTTGGCGCCAAGTTCATAGGAAATGACCAGCAGATACGCAATGGCGCGGGTGATCTCGATGCGCGACGTGATGTTGCCTTCCGCCGCTTCCAGCCTGCGCAGGCTGCGCGTGGCCCCGCGTGCCACGCGCGCCGTGCGGCCAAAGCGCCCGTAGCGCCCGCTGAACTGCGACATGCGGTTGAGGAACAGTTCGATGGCGCGATCGGCCGCAGGCGGCAGTTGCCCGCGTTCGAGCACCGTGCGCAGCCGGATGATGTTCAGCCCGATGGTCATGGCCGAGAGCGTGCCCTGCAGGTAGGCCTCGATGGTGGGGGTGGGCGTGGGGCCTGCATGGCGGATCAGCCGCGAGAAGCGGTCGGTATTGCGCCCGATCCATGATTGCGTGCGCGGCATGGGCTGGGCGGAGGCCAGATGGCGCAGGTCATGCAGCGTGCGGTTGCGCATGCGCCAGCGCTCTTCATCATTATCGAAGGGCAGCACTGCACGGAAAATCAGCACCGCAAAGCCGATGCTGCACAGCAGCGCGAAGGAGACGTTGAAATACGCGATCTCGTTCAGGCGCGTCTGGTTGCCCGGCCCCACGAGGTTGGGCAGGAACAGGCAGTAGGACGCCGCAGCCCCCGCCGTGGCCGGGTTGCGCGCGGCAAGGCCACCGGCAATCATGGGCAGGGCAAGCACGGCGGCCAGCATTTCGAATTCCGCCGGTCGCGGCATGACCAGCATGACCAGAAAGCCCGATACGAGAACCGCCCAGCACGCTCCGCGCAGGAAGTTCATGGTGCCCACCACCGGGTTCTCGCGCGTGGCGAACAGGCCGCAGGTCACGGCCACCATGGTGATGAAGCCGATGCCGTTGGCCCAGGCCGTCACCTCCCATATCAGGGCGGAGGCGCCAATGGCCACGGCGGCGCGGATGCCGTTATAGGCGGCTTCCTTGAAGTCGCGATGCGCTTCGATGCGGAAATGGAAGTGATCGCCCCTGATCTCGTGCTGGCTGGCGTCGAACTCGGCAATGGCCTGTTCAAGTTCGCCCAGCAGTTCATCAAGTGCGTTGTGCAGGATGCGGCAGTTCAGCAGGTCGTCCACCTCGGCGGTCTCGGAGGTGGATTCGATGCTGATCTCATGGCTCAGCGCATCAATGATGCGCTGGCGGCACACGCCGCGCAGGTCCTGCAGGTCCTGCTGGATGTGCGGAATTTCTGAATCGTTCTCCAGCCGCGCGGGCACGCCCAGCAGGAAGGTGCGGGTGAGCAGCGAGGTCTCGGTAAACTGCTCGTTGCTGGTTTCCAGCGCCTTGATGCGCGCCATCATGCCCAGGCCCCGTGAAAGCAGCACCGACACGGCCGCCAGGGCCGCGCGCGCGTGGTCGCCCTCATGCCCGTGCGGACCCATCTCGACTTCACTGAACTCGATCTGGTCGTTGATGCTCAGGATGGTGCCGAACAGCGCGCGCGAGCGCACGAAGGCCGCGTCATCGCCCGCGAGCAGGTTGGCTACGGCATCGGTGGAACTGCCCAGCGCCATCTGGATTTTCTGGCGCATGTTGCGCCGCGCGCTTGAGGCGAGGTTGTGCGCGAACAGCACCGCCACCAGCGTCTCGCACGTAATGCCCAGCACGATATAGGACGTGCGCGACATGGTGATCATGAAGATGTTGTCAGGGTCGCGCGTGGCTGCCAGCGCGATGATGGCGCAGGTATAGCCCGAGAGCACCAGCGCGTAGGAGCGGAAGTTGCGCACCAGGGTCGCGCACATGCAGCATAGCCCGATCCATATGCTGATGGCGGGAAAGAACAGCCACGGCGCCTGTGGAAACGAACAGACCAGAATCACCGCGCTGATTGCGCCGATGGCAGTGCCCACCAGTCGCCACCGCGCCTTGGAAAGACTCTCCCCGCGCGAGCCCTGGGCCACGATCCACACGGTCATGGCGGCCCATGGCGGGTCGTCAAGTTCCATCCACATCGCGATCGTCAGCGCCATCAGGGCCGCGACCGTGGTACGCACGGCAAAGCCGAGCGCTTCAGGCGTGGGGGCGTAGAGCCATTTCAGGCCGCTCATGCGCGCATAGCCAGGCGCGCGGATGGTGGGGAAATGCTTTCCGCTGAAAAGGCGGGTCAGGAAAGAGGGCAGAAGATTGAGGTCTGCAGGCACGATATACGGCTTCCGGCGGCAAGGGGCTCATACCCATAACCCATCTTGGCATGACGTAATGGTGTTGCGAGCGCATATCAGGCATCGGCTTTCCTCGTGACGGATTATGTCACGACAGGGCCGAGGCAGCCCGCGGCCAGGCGCAGGTCGTTGACAAAGCGGTCATATTCGCGCGCCCGCGCCGCTTCATCGGGCAGGCGCAGCAGGTAGGATGGGTGAACCGTTACGAGTCCGTCCGATCCATCCTCCAGCGGAATAATGCGCGAGCGCTCCCGGCTGATGGTCACGGCACGCCCGAGCAGCGCCGAGGCCGCCGTAACACCGAGCATGACCACGACCGCTGGGCGGATGATCCGCCGTTCAGCGGCAAGCCACGGGGCGCAGGCCGCAATTTCCGCCGGGCCTGCCTTTTCATGAATGCGGCGCGTGGGCGTGCGGCGGAATTTGAAGTGCTTGACCGTGTTGGTCACGTAAGTGTCGTCCCGCCCGATTCCGGCCTCATGCAGGGCGCGGTCGAACAGTTGCCCCGCCGGGCCGACAAAGGGGCGGCCCGCGCGGTCTTCAATGTCACCGGGCTGTTCGCCCACGAACATCATGCGCGCTGTCTCCCGGCCTTCGCCAAACACGGTCTGGGTAGCATGGGCCGCCATGGGGCAGATCAGGCATGTTTTCGCCGCCAGCGCCACCGCGCGTAGCGACGTGATGCGGGCAATATCAAGGTCAGGCACCATGGGCAGGGCTGGGGGCGGCAGGCTGGTCGGGTCAAGTGGCCGGGGTGTCTGGCCGGGGGCTTCATGCAACATCTCATGGCCGGTCCAGCGCAGCGTGCGGTCCGGCATGTCAAGCTGCCAGGGCGCGAACGAGCGTTGTAGGGTCAGGAACCGCGCATTGCTTTCAGGCACAAGGCCGAGCGTATCCACGCGGCCCTGATAGAGGGGCGTGCCATCATGGCGCGAAAGGGCTTCACGGATCTCGTCGCGCAGGTGCCGGGTTTGCGCGAGCACGTCGTCCTTCGCTTCCGCCATGCGGGCCACCGCATCTTCGTCAGCCGGCACGCCCGTGAGGTGGTCATAAACCAGCGCATAGGCGAGGGCGAAGCGGTCGGGCAGGGCGGATTGCACCATGATGGCCGCAAGCTCCATGACCGCGCGCGGCACGGTAAACCGCGCGGCAGCCGGGTCTGGCGCGGGCAGGGCTGCGGATTCGGGATGGGTTGCGATCCGCCACGCAATGTCGGCAGGTGGGGTGTGACGGCCTGCAAGGCTGCGCGTGGCGGATCGCCAGCCCGTGAAGTCGGCTTCATGGGCAAGAGTGACGGTTATATCAGGCATGATGGCGGTCTCATCGCGGTGGCGGGCAGGCGCGGCAGCGCCCGCGCGGTGTCAGAGAAGGCCCATGGCCCGCGCGCTGCGCCACATCATGTAGAATGCCACGATAAAGATCAGGCATGCAAAGATCAGCCGCAGGCGTTGCGGCTGGCGGCCCAGCCTGCGTGCAGCCTGCGTGCCGCCCAGCCCGCCCGCAATGCCGCCCGCCACCAGTATGGTCGCCATGGGCAGGTCAATCATGCCGGCTGCGGCATAGCTGACCGATGTGGTCAGCCCGAAGGCGCACACTGCCACCAGCGAGGTGGCAATGGCGTTGAGCATGGGCATGCCCGTTGCCGCCAGGAGTGCTGGCACGATCAGGAAGCCGCCGCCAATACCGAAGAAGCCCGAGCAGAATCCTGTCGCCACGCCATAAAGCAGTACGGGCACCACGGTGGCGCCCCCGGCGGGAGTAGAGGCCTGCGCACCCGTGCGGCAGCCACGCGCCATCAACCCGCCCACGCCCAGCATGACCAGCGCGAACAGGAACAGGAGGTGCTGCCCGTTGATGACCTTGCCGCACGCGGCCCCCACCAGTGCGCCGCCCACGCCCGCGCTGGCGAACAGCCCGGCGCATTGCCATCGTACGTTGCCCGCCCGGGCATGGCTGGCAAGGTTGAACAGCGCATTGACCGTAACGGCAAGCGCACTTGTGCCGATGGCGCGGTGCGGGTCGGCCATGCCCACCACGTAAAGCAGCAGCGGCACGGCCAGGATGGAGCCGCCGCCACCCACGAGCCCGAGCGTGAAGCCAATGATGCCGCCGCTGCCCAGCCCGAGGGCGGCCTGCGTCAGGTCAGTCATGGAGCAGGCTGCCGGACATCGGGTGCTGGCGTGGGCGGCTGGGGGTCATGCGGTCAGTCCGGTTCGCGGCATGCGGAGCCTGATAAATGGTTTATATTTTTAATATATTATGTATGTATTTTATCAAGCGCCTTATTGCCTGCATGCGGCAGGTTGCTGTTGCGCAGGGCCTGGATATGGTACAGCAGGCGCATAAACCGCCAGCCGAGAGGGAGCACCCCATGCCCAAAATGCCGAGAACACGCGAAGTGGCTGAAAGTCTTGTGCAGCGCCTGCGGCTTCTGGCCCAGCCCCAGCGACTCATGGTGCTGGCCTGCCTGCTTGATGGCGAAAAAAGCGTGGGCCAGATCGAAAGCGAGACCGGTATCGGCCAGCCCACCCTGAGCCAGCAGCTTGCGGAACTCAGGCGCGCCGAAATTGTTATAACCCGCAAGGAAGCCCGGCAGGTCATTTACAGTATTAAGGATAGTATGGAGGAAATGCGGGTGCGTCTGATCTGTGCTGTCTGCGATCCGGATTTTGACATGGAGCGCCTGGCCGGTCTGGTGCGCCGGGGTGTCGTGGGCCAAAGCCCGGCCCAGGATGAGCCAGCGGCCTGCTTCGCCCGTATATATATGGAATCGTGACGGCGCGGTTGAGGGTATGTTGCCGGGCAACATATTGATGGAAGCAATAAAAGTTTTTCCGGCATGCCGCTTGTTGTTCAAAATGGCGGCATGTTTCGAAGCATCCTGCAAAAAACGCTGCCCAAAAAAACGTCCATATGATGGCGGGCGGTCTGGAGAAGGTGTGTTTGCGGCACGTTTTGAATCAATTTTATACAAATAAATGCTTTCCAGGGGCGGCATTATTTAATACTGGCTATTCCATATAATATAAGAGGTATAGGTAATCAGAATAAACGTATTCTGCGCAATGTTCAGTATTGTATTCAATGGTCTGTCCGTATATGTAAACGTAATGAAGGATCGTGAATAAATCACGAAATTTTATTGTAAGTTAAAGAGGCGCAAAAACCATGTCTGATACTGAGCAGGATTTCTCGTGTCTGGAACTGACCGCGCAGATCGTGTCGGCACATGTTTCCAATAACAGTGTCGGCGCTGATGTGCTGCCTGATCTGATCCGCAATGTTTACACGGCACTGTCAACCGTGGGGCGCCCGGCGGAAGAGCCTGAAAAGCTTCAGCCCGCCGTGCCCATCAAGCGCTCGGTGTTTGCCGACTACATCGTCTGCCTTGAAGACGGCAAGAAACTCAAGATGCTCAAGCGCCATCTGCAGAGCGCCTATGGCATGACCCCCGACCAGTATCGTGAGCGCTGGGGCCTGCCGGCGGAATACCCCATGGTCGCCCCCAACTATGCCGAGCGGCGCTCAAGCCTTGCGCGCGAGATCGGGCTTGGCCGCAAGATCACCGCAGCCTCCGCCGCGGCTGCCGCGCCGGATGCCGGTGGGGCGGAAAGTGGCCGCGGCCGCCCGGGCCGCCGCCGCAAGGCATGATACGGGCCTGTTTTTAAGCTTGCTCCTGTCTTCGGTATGGGCGGTATCCGTGGTATTGCCCTAAGCATGGATACCAGCCCCGATCTGTCCGTGCATGCCACGTCACGCCGCCGCCAGCTTCTGCTCTGGCGGGGGAGTGCCGTGGCTTTTTTTGTTCTTGCCTGCCTGCTGGCCGTAAGCCGCTCGGGTGGGCTGGCCGGTCACGCCCCGCATCTTGTGCACCTTAAGCTTGCGGGGGTTATCGGCACGGATGAGCATGAAAATGTCGAGGCGCTGAAAAAGGCGGCGGATGATGCCTCGGTCAAGGGGTTGGTGCTTGAAGTCAACAGCCCTGGCGGTGCCGTAACCGGCGGCGAGGTGCTGCATGATGTCGTGGCGGCCTTCGCGCGGCGCAAGCCGGTCGCGGTCTCCATGGG
Organism: Komagataeibacter xylinus NBRC 15237; assembly: GCF_001571345.1. Lineage (GTDB taxonomy): Bacteria > Pseudomonadota > Alphaproteobacteria > Acetobacterales > Acetobacteraceae > Komagataeibacter > Komagataeibacter xylinus. The sequence continues at coordinate 15,496 of NZ_BCTP01000041.1, forward strand.
CAGTGTCGCGGCATCGGCGGGATATATGGTGTCGGTGCCTGCCAGCCGCATTTTCGCCAACCGCTCTACTCTGACCGGCTCGATTGGCGTGCTGCTGGAATCGCCCGATGTGTCCGGCCTGCTCGAACGGGTGGGCGTGCATGTGGACCAGCTTGTATCCGGCCCCATGAAAGGCCAGCCTTCCGCCGTGCAGCCGCTCTCGCCGCAGGGGCGCGAGATGTTGCAGGGCGTTATTGCCGATCTCTACGGCTTTTTTGTTACCGTCGTGGCGCAGGACCGGCACATGAAGCCCGAGCGCGTGCGTGAACTGGCCGATGGCCGCCCCTATACCGGCCAGCAGGCGCTCGGGCTCGGTCTGGTTGACCAGATCGGCTCGCTCGACGATGCGCGGCAGTGGCTGCTCCAGGCCACGCATTTGCCCGATGATGCACCCATGACCGACATCGGACCGCAGGCGACCCGTGTGAACTGGCGGCACTGGATTGCGGGCGTGCTGTCAGGCGTGCCGGGTGCGGAAATGCTGTTGAAGGAAAGTAGTATGCTTGACGGGGCCGTTGCGATCTGGAAACTATAATTTCTTGTTTAATTTGAGGGGAACAGGATGACCAGATCGGAATTGATTGCCGAGCTTGCCGCAGCCCGACCCCATATCCCGCTGCGGGATGTGGAACGTATCGTTCAGGTCATCTTTGCTGAAATCAGCAATGCCCTGATGCACGGCGACCGGGTGGAACTGCGTGGCTTTGGCGCGTTTACCGTCAAGAAGCGCGATGCCCGCACCGGGCGCAATCCCCGCACGGGGGAGAGCGTGTCGGTGGATGAGAAGGTCGTACCCTTCTTCAAGGCAGGCAAGGAACTGCGCGAACGCGTCAATTCAGCCCCCGTTGCCGATTGAAGGCGGCGGTGGGCCTGCTGTTTTTATAATGCCGCAAGGCAGATAGGGAAGAGAGAGGTTTGCGGGGGTCGCCTTTTGAAAAAGGCGGCATTCTTTCAGGCTTTCGGCAAAAGCCACCCCGAAAAACGTCCAGCGTGATGGCACGCTATGGTGCCACGCAGGCTGGGCAGGCAGTCGCATGGCGGTGCCTGACATGCATGCGTCACCCGGCCGGAATGAACCGGCACGGGTGACGCTACGCGTGTTTAGTGGCGGGCGTTGATTTCCGCGAGCAGGAAGTCACGGAAAACAGCCACGCGCTTGGAGGTGCGCAGTTCCTCGGGGTAGACGAAGTAGGCATCCACCGTGGGTTGCGGCACCTCGGGCAGGATCTTGACGAGGTTGGGATACTGCGACGCCGCATAAAGTGGAATCGAGCCAATGCCGATGCCTGCCGCGATGGCGCCTGCCATGGCAGCGAGGCTGTTGACCTCAAGGCGGGCCTGGCGGCGCTCATCGGATGGCACGCCGGTTTCGGCCAGCCAGTTGATGTGCGGCACGGGCGGGTGATACCCCCCGAACAGGATCAGCTTGTGGGCGTTAAGCTCTTCCAGCGTGCGCGGCGTGCCGTAGTCGTTGAGATAGGACTGCGAGGCATAGATCGGCAGCGGGAAGTCGGCCAGGTGCCCCTGGATCAGGTCCGGCTGGCGGGGCGGGTGCATGCGCACCGCCACGTCGGCCTCGCGCATGCCCAGATCGAGGTCGTTATCTTCCAGGATCAGGGTAATCGAAATATCGGGGTTGGTTTCCATGAACCGGTGCAGCCGTGGCGTGAGCCAGCAGGTGCCAAAGCCGGTTGTTGTCGTAACCCGTAGCCGGCCGGCTGCCTTTTCCTTGCTCTCCGTCAGCAGGGACTGGGTCATGGCGAGCTTGGAGAAGACTTCCCGAACCGTCTGGTTCAGCGTCTCGCCCTGCTCGGTCAGGATCAGCCCCCGGGCATGCCGGTGGAAAAGGGGAACCTGCAGCGCTTCTTCCAGGGCTGAAATCTGCCGCGATACCGCAGACTGGCTCAGGTTAAGCACGTCGCCGGCATGGGTGAAGGACCCTGCCTCGGCTACAGCATGAAATATCCGGAGTTTATCCCAGTCCACGCGTTGACTCCGCTTTCTATCTTATAAAGGGCGCGCCAAATGTTATGACACTAAGGGCTTGTGGTGAAGGAAATGCTGGAGCAGGTCAAGGACTCATACAGTCCTTTACTGACCATGGGCAAGAAAGCGCTCGGCCTCGAGTGCTGCCATGCAGCCGGTGCCAGCGGCGGTCACGGCCTGCCTGTATATCTTGTCCTGCACGTCACCTGCTGCAAATACGCCTGGCACCGAGGTGCGCGTGCTACCCGGTGTCGTGGTGATGTAACCATCCGTATCAATGGCCACGACATCACGAAAAATTGTGGTATTCGGGGCATGGCCGATGGCAACGAACACGCCATCCACGTCGATATGTGTGGTCTCACCCGTGACCGTGTCGCGCAGGTCCGCCCCCGTGACCACGGTGGGCGTGCCGCTGCCGGTAATGCGTTCGACCGCCTTGTTCCACAGTACCGAGATCTTGGGGTTGGCGTGCAGGCGGTCCTGCAGGATCTTTTCCGCCCGCAGGGTATCGCGGCGGTGGATCAGGGTCACGTGGCTGGCGTGGTGGGTGAGGTACAGGGCTTCCTCCACCGCCGTGTTGCCGCCGCCAATCACGGCCACGCGCCTGCCACGATAGAAAAAGCCATCGCACGTGGCGCAGGCCGACACGCCCGCGCCCTGGAATTCCTTCTCGCCCGGCACGCCAAGCCATTTGGCCTGGGCCCCCGTGGCGATGATGACGCTGCGCGCCTCGTACACCGTGCCGGAATCGCCCGTGGCGTAAAAGCGGCCACTTCCGTCAGCGCGGGTGAAATCGCACGAGACGATGATGTCATCCATCATGCGCGTGCCGACATTGCGGGCCTGCTCGGCCATCTGCTCCATCAGTTCCGGCCCCTGTATGCCCTTGGCGAAGCCGGGATAGTTCTCGACATCGGTGGTGATCATGAGCTGGCCGCCGGGTTGCAGCCCGGCCACGAGAACGGGCGAGAGACTGGCGCGCGCGGCGTAGATGGCGGCGGTATAACCGGCGGGACCCGCGCCGATGACAAGCAGGTCGGTGGAAACGGTCTGGGGCATGAGATCGGGAAAACCTATCGTATCGTCATAATTTCCTTTGGTATGGTCGTCCACTGGCGTCCGTGCAAGGGTTGGAGTAGAAAGTGCTTCATTATCGTGGCACCCGGTCCGGCGGTTGCCCCTTTGTCGAGAGATGGAATGTGCATGGCGGAACGGATGGCTGATCTGGATGCGATTGATCGTCGGATTGTGGCCGAACTTCAGCTCGACGGACGCATGACGAACGTGGAACTGGCGCGGCGTGTCGGCATTTCCGCGCCCCCATGCCTGCGCCGCATGCGCCGGCTTGAGGAGGATCACGTGATCCGTGGCTACCATGCCGATACCGATGGCGCGCGGCTGGGCTGGTCGATCACGCTTTTCGCCCTGATTGGCCTGGACAGCCAGAAGGAAACCGTGCTCGCCGCCTTTGAAGCGCAGGTCTCGGCCTGGCCGGAGGTGCGGGAGTGCCACATGATTCGCGGCGGCGGCGACTTTCTGGTGCGGCTCGTGGCGCGTGACGCAACGCATGAAAACCTGCTGACCCGCCAGTTGACCGAAGCCACCCACGTGGTGCGCGTGCAGACACTCCAGACCATCCGCACCAGCCTCAACCGCCCCGGCGTGCCTGTGTAAAGGTGGCTGCGTGAAGGTGAAGGACAGCCCGCGCCCGTGGCTGTGCCTGCTTGGCCTGCTGGCCTGCCTGCGGCTGGTGGTGGCGGCTTTCCTGCCGCTTTCGCCTGATGAAGCCTATTACCGCATATGGGCGCTGGCGCCAGCCGCGAGCTACCTTGACCACCCGCCCATGGTGGCAGTGTGGATCCGGCTGGGCATGGCGCTCGGCGGCGATGACCCGTTGGGCGTCAGGCTGGTGGGCGTGCTGGCGGGAGCGGGGGCTTCCTTTTTCGTGTTCCGGGCGGTGCGTGACCTGCTGCCGGGCACTGCGCCCGCGCTGGCCTGGCGGGCCTGCGCGCTGTTGCAGGCAACCCTTGCGCTGGCCATCCAGTCCGTTGTCATGACACCGGACATGCCGGTGTTCTTCTTCCTGTCCGTGCTGCTCTGGGCCATGGGGTGCCTCGTGGCCGGAGGGGGCGCGCGCTGGTGGCTTGTGGCGGGTCTTGTGGCGGGGCTGGCCTTTGACAGCAAATACACCGCCGTGCTGCCCGTGGCGGGCATTGGCCTGTGGTGGGCGGGCCTCAGCCTGTGGCGGCGCGTGCCGGGGCAGGGGCGGCACTGGGCCGCGATTGCAGGCGGGCTGGCGCTGGCCGTGCTGTGCGCAACGCCCGTGCTGTGGTGGAACGCAACGCATGGCTGGGTCAGCTTTGCCCGCCAGGGTGGCCGCACGGCGGACTGGCACCCGGCAAAGGCCTTTCAGTTTTTGACCGAGTTGCTGGCCGGGCAGGTGGGGCTGATGACGCCGGGCATTGCCGCGTTCTTTATGTGGGGGCAGGTGCGTGCGTGGCGGCAGGCGCGGCAGGCGCCCGGTGCGGCCCTGCTGGCCTGTTTCGTGGTCGTGCCTGCATGCGTGTTCGTGCAGCATGGCATAGGCGACCGGGTGCAGGCGAACTGGCCGTTGGTGATCTATCCGGCGCTGGCGGTGGCCACGGCGCTGGTGGGCTGGGGCTGGGCGCGCTGGGCGGTTGGCGGCGGGCTGCTGGTTGGCGCGCTGGTATATGGGCAGGCTCTGTTTGCCCCGTTGCCCCTTTCTTCCCATGCCGATGTGGCGCTGCGGCAGATGGCGGGGTGGCGCGGGCTGGCAGCGGATATTACAGCCGTGGCCAGACCGGGCGAATTCGTGGCCGCGTGTGATTACGGCACGGCAGCGGAACTGGCCACGGTGCTGGCCGGCCGCACCGTGGTGGGCATGGAGCCGCGCTGGGCATTGTTCAACCTGCCGCATGACGTGACGGGCGGGGGCATTATGGTCTGCAATCCGCGCCGCACGTTTGATACGGATGTGTTCGCCTCCATGGACAGGCTGGGCACGGTCATGCGCGGGCGCGGGGCGCGCGTGGCCGAGCCGGTTGGCCTGTATCGCGTGCAGTTGCGGCCTGACCTGTCAGCCGCCCAGCGCCAGACAATGGCGCGCCTGCCGGTAGCGGGTGGGTAAGGTCTGTCATGCGCGGCATATAAACGGGCGGCATGTCCATGGTCTGACAGTCTGGCCGCTCTTTATGATTGCCCTTGCCAACAAAACAGGTGCCATCCTGGCGCTTCAGGGGCGTGTGGAAACGACCGGCATGAAAAGAGAGTGACAGCGAGCATGGAATATGAACCTGTATTCGTGCCTCAGGCGGATGTTTTAAGGAATGGTCCATCTTCCTTGCGCAAGGACTGCAAGAATTGGTTTATTGCCAATATATTCAATAGAATTGAAGCATTACAGCATGCATTAAACACGTGTGACTGTACGGACAAGATAGACCTCGATTACAGTCACGGTTCAGTCGCGCGTTTGAGTGACTGGCTGGCGCAGCATGTCGGGTCAGTATGTTTGAGCGAGCAAGAACGTGAAGAAATAAGGCAGGAACAACCGTTCCCGATAGCCGTGCCAAAATCGGTTCTTTCTTCTGCAACGCAATCATTGGCATTTGATGTAGGCGTCTATCTGGGAGAAGTTTTACGCAGACAATATCCATGGATCACCTGGCGGCAGGTTTCCACTGGCAAAAGAAATTATTTTTACGGGCAGATGGTATTGATCGGAATAAATGCAGTCGAAGTCTGCCCCATGCATATTGTAACAGTATTCTGTATCGGGGTTAAGGAAGGCGATTATACGGATGGAAAGAGACTGCTGAGTCTGTTCGACATGTGGGGGCGGAACGCACGAAAAAACAGACCTGCCGAGTGAGATGTCGCGCACCTCAGGGTAGTAGTGCCACCTGAAAAGCCAATCCGGAGCGCATCCTGCCATTATGAGGATGGTGTTGGTGAAGCGTGTTTCAAAATGGGTTGGAGAACGCCGCCTTGGTTTTGAAGGCGGCGCTTCAGATAAGCCCTGCCAGAACAATGGGCCGGAGCGCATTGCACCAGGTTCAGTCAGTCACGGGCAATGCTTGGCGCACCTGTTCGAGCATGGCCTTCATGCGGAAGGGTTTTTCCAGCAGGGGCAGGGGGGCGTAGCCTGCCAGCCGGTCTGGGTCGCCGCTCATCACGATCACATGGCTGCCGCGCGCGCGGGCAGCAGCAATAAAGGCATCAGGCTCGCCATCGGGCAGGGTCAGGTCCACCAGCGCCAGCGTGCAGGGGCGGGCTTCAAGCGCGCGCATGGCATCGGCCACGCTGGGGCATATGGTGGCGGTGATGCCGTCGCTTTCCAGCATGGTGGCGACCAGTTCGGCAATCATGGCCTCGTCTTCAACAATCAGGGCGGTGCGGGCGGTCATGACAGGAGGCTTTCGGCCCGATGGCGGGGGGCGGTATCGGTCGTGCGGGTTTGCGGGGCCAGTGGCCACGGCGCGATGCCGCGGGCTGACAGGGCCAGGGCGCCGAGTTCGGGCAGGCCGGGGCTGAAGGCGGCCGGGCGGGCATGCACCTGCTCAAGGTCGAACCAGTCGACCGCATCCGCGTCGTCGCCCGCGTGGATATCGGTCCAGCCATTGTCGTGGCATTTTACGGCCACGATCAGGTAGTGAAAGCGGATATGACCCTTGTCGTCACGATCGATCAGGTCAAAGGCGGTCAGCGTGCCTTCGGCGTGGGTGGTGAAGCCGGTCTCCTCGCGCAGTTCGCGCGCGGCGGCATCAAAACAGGTTTCGCCACGCTCGATGCGCCCGCCGGGAAAGCCCCACAACCCCTGATCGGGCGGATTGCGACGGCGCACGAGCAGCATGCGCCCCTTGCGCACGATGATGGAAAGAACGGCCCCGGCCAGTGTCATGTTATCGGACATGGTTGAAATATATCGGATCGTGGCCTCGCATCCATGCCTGTACGGGACCGGAGTGTTCCCGATTGCGTGATCACGCCCGTGCGGGGCGGTATGTCGGGTCTATCGGCGGAGCACGATGTGCGCCCGGCAGCGCGGCGTGCCATAGACGCCAACGATGGTCTTCCCTTCGGGATGGGCCTCGAACACCATGGGGAAGGCCGCCCCCGATGGCTGTTGCAGCAGGGTCTCGGCATGATAATGGGCGTATCCCTTTTCCGGCTGGCCCCGCAGCGGCACGGAGCCATCGGCAGGGGTAAAGGTCAGGGTTTTCGAGCCGACCTGAAAGGTGGAGGTATCGCGCGTCACGTCGGTACAGTTGCCCTTGTCGGCCACGAGCTGTCCGGTCCACAATCCTTTCGGGTCGTGCAGCGCATCGGCTGCTGCCGGGGGCGCAAAGGCAAGGATGCCGACCAGGCCAAGGGCCACCGCCGCTGGCCGCACGAGGCATGCAATCATGAAAACGGACCTCTGGTTGGGGTTTCGGAACACGGCAGGCGACATGGGCCTGCCTCATGCCTTATATTGTGCTATCTGCGCCCGAAAGACTATCCCACCCTTGCACCGGGTCGCCCGCTCATGCTGGAAGCCTTGTGTATCGATAATGCCGCGACCGAAAGACACATGATGAACGACACCGTGAATACAGCCCCCCCATCGGCAGGACTTGATGAATCCCTGCATGAAGACCGGATCCTGATCCTGGATTTCGGCAGCCAGGTCACGCAGCTGATTGCCCGCCGCGTGCGCGAGAGCGGGGTGTATTGCGAAATCTGGCCGTATTCCAGCACGGCCGAGCGGATTCGGGCCTTTGCGCCCAGGGGCATCATCCTGTCAGGCAGCCCGGCCAGCGTGCTTGACGAGAATGCGCCCACCATTCCACCGGTGGTGTTTGAACTGAACGTGCCGGTGCTGGGCATCTGTTACGGGCAGCAGGCCATGTGCCGCATGCTGGGCGGCAGGGTCGAATCATCCGAACACCGGGAATTCGGCCGCGCGCATATCGATATCATTAAGGATTGCGCGCTGTTTCGCGGCACATGGGCGCGTGGTGGGCGTGAGCAGGTGTGGATGAGCCATGGCGACTGCGTGACCGCGCTGCCGCCGGGCTTCCAGGCCGTGGCCGTGAGCGAGGGCGCGCCGTTCGCCATCATTGCCGATGAAGGCCGCAGGCTCTATGGCGTGCAGTTCCACCCCGAGGTGGTGCACACCCCGCATGGCGCGGCCCTGCTGCGCAACTTCACGCATGGCGTGGCGGGGTGCCGGGGCACCTGGACCATGGCGGGCTTCCGCGACATGGAGATTGCGCGCATCCGCCAGCAGGTGGGCAAGGGGCGGGTGATCTGCGGGCTTTCGGGCGGGGTTGATTCCTCGGTGGCCGCCGTGCTGATCCATCAGGCCATTGGCGACCAACTGACCTGTATTTTCGTCGATCCGGGCATCCTGCGCGCGGGTGAGGCGGATGAGGTGATCCGCACCTTCCGCGACCGCTTCAACATCCACCTGATCCACCGCGATGCCTCCGACCTGTTCCTCAATGCGCTCGAAGGGGTGAGCGACCCCGAGATCAAGCGCAAGACCATTGGTCGCCTGTTCATCGAGGTGTTCGAGGAAGAAGCCGCCAAGCTTGGCGGTGCCGAGTTCCTGGCACAGGGCACGCTCTACCCCGACGTGATCGAGAGCGTGAGCTTTACCGGCGGCCCGTCGGTGACCATCAAGTCGCACCACAATGTGGGTGGCCTGCCCGAGCGGATGAAGATGCAGCTTGTCGAGCCGCTGCGCGAACTGTTCAAGGATGAAGTGCGTGAACTCGGCCGCGAGATGGATATTCCCGAAGCGATCGTGGGACGCCACCCGTTCCCCGGTCCGGGGCTGGCGATCCGCATCCCCGGTGCCATCACGCGCGAGAAGCTGGCCCTGCTGCGCCGCGTTGATTCGATCTTCCTCGAGGAAATCCGCTCCGCCGGACTGTATGATGCCATCTGGCAGGCCTTTGCCGTGCTGCTGCCCGTGCGCACCGTGGGTGTGATGGGCGATGGCCGCACCTATGATTACGCCTGCGCCCTGCGCGCCGTGACCAGCACGGATGGCATGACGGCGGATATCTATCCGTTTGACATGTCGTTCCTCAACCGTGTGGCCGGGCGTATTGTCAATGAAGTGCGGGGCGTGAACCGCGTGACGTATGACATTACGTCCAAGCCGCCGGGAACGATTGAGTGGGAATGATTCACAAGGGGTCCGGAAGTATCCCATTCCCTCCCCGAACCCTACCTAACATACTGAAATAAAAAGTTAATGTCGTCGTCTGCTATTGCAGACTATCGATGTGCACAGATTGGTTTTGACGGTATGCGTGACGGACCTCGTCAGGCTTGCCAGTCGGGAATTGTGTGAATACCGTCATGGGCAGATGGGCCTGTGACGGTATTTTTTTACGATAAGTCTTTGTAAACAGATGCTTTTTCGCCGAAACAGCCCACCAAAATCCCTTGACGGTATTTTTGGGTCGGAGGCGGTGCAATGCTTACGGATGCTGCAATTAGATCGTTGAAACCAAAAGGAAAAAAATACAAGGTCGCGGACCGTGACGGGATGTATGTCCTCGTCACGGAAAAAGGCGTGGTGTCCTTTCGAATGGACTACCGTCTGAATGGACGGCGCGAGACCGTGTGTTTGGGGAAATACGGTTCAGGGGGACTATCGCTCGCGCGTGCACGGGAGAAGTGTATTGATGCGAGACGCGCTCTTGCGGAAGGAATTTCTCCGGCGATCGAGAAGCAGCGCAACAAGCGGCGCCTCAAGGAGGCCAGAAGCTTTGGCAAGCTGGGAGAGAAATGGCTGCAGGCTGCAGCAATGGCCGATAGCACCCGGGCCATGCGTCGCGCAATTTTCGAACGGGAACTGCTCCCTGTCTGGAGCAACCGTCTTCTGACCGAGATCACGCCAAATGATCTCAGGACGCATTGTGCAGCGATAGTAGATCGCGGTGCGCCGGCGACGGCGATACACGTTCGGGATATTGTAAAGCAGATCTACAACTTTGGTATTTTGCACGGAGAGAAGGTTGCCAATCCTGCCGACGAGGTCGGACCATCATCGATCGCGACCTTCGTTCCCAAGGACCGTGCACTTTCTCC
>NZ_BCTP01000042.1 GCF_001571345.1 Komagataeibacter xylinus NBRC 15237
GGTTGTCCTGCCAGATCCGCCGGATATGTTCCATCAGTTCCCTATCGCGCCGCGCACGCGGGCTGGCCCTGGCCGGATATCCTGCCATGGCCGCCTGCTGGTAAAACGTGGACGGGGCAATCGGCAGAACGCGACAGATTGGCTCGACCCCGTAATCGGCACGGTAGGTTTCAATAAACGCGATCATTTGCGAAACGGGCGGTCGAGCTCCGCCTGAGCAAAATAAGCCGAGGCCTTCTTGAGAATCTCATTGGCCTGACGCAGTTCACGAACCTCACGCTCCAACGCCCTGATCCGTGCCGTCTCGGCCGAGGTCGGCCCCGGTTGCACACCCGCGTCCCGCCGGGCCTGCTTCCTCCAGTCGTGCAGGCTGTCGCCCGAGCAGCCAAGCTTGCCACCAATCTCGCGACAGGCCGCCGATAGGCTCGGGTAATCCGAGCGATGCTCGTCCAGAAGGCGCACGGCGCGCTCACGGAACTCAGGCGAATAACGTGATGTCTTCTTCTTCTCTACCATAGGGCTCATCCTCCGAGAGTTTTACTCTCCGCTAAACCCGGGGCAGTTCAGTGCCACCGACGGATCACACTCAGAAGCTCTATGTCGATCACTCATCAAACCCCCAGCAGATGCTGCCGGGGAGTGTGGAGGCATGGATCAATTCTCGATGAAAATTTCCGCCCTGCCCGGGTCAGTTCTTAGTGAAAATCAACAGTCCGGCGTTTCCGAGCAGGTCTTCAGGACACTCCACGCGTGTCAGCAATTCGTCGACGATTTCCATCGAGATGGTCATTCATGCTTCTTTTCGGTGAAGCATGGATCAGATCGCTCATACACAGAAGATCGGACACTTTCGAGGACGGAAATATTGTGGAAAATCTGTCAAATACGACAAGCGGAAATACAAACGCTGCAATCAGATCGAGATCATATCCGGCAGCCTCAAGGGTTGGCGTCGTGTCGCAACGCGCTATGACAGATGCCCGACCGTCTCTTCTCGGTCATCTGTCTCGCGGCTACCGTTATCTTCTGGTTATGAATTCTGAGCCTAAAAGAGGGCACCCTGAAGCTTTGTTACTGTCGCAGCGCCGCACGTACATTGGCATCATCGGCAACCGTATCGAGCACGGCCGTCAGGCGGTCGCATAGAATGTCGATTTCTTCCACGCTGCAGCACAGCGGCGGTGCCAAGCCGATGATGTCATCACCAAAGGCACGGAACAGCACGCCCTTGTCATAACCGATCCTGGCCAGCTTGCTGGCAATCTTCAGGCTGGCGTCGGGCTTGGTCTTGGCTTTCTTGTCCGTCACCAGTTCGATGCCGGCCAGCATGCCGCTGATGCGCACGTCACCCACCAGCGCGTGGTCGGCCAGCGTGTTCAGGCGGCTGGCCAGATGCGCGCCCGCCTTCACGCCATTGGCCAGCACTCCCTGCTCGTACAGGTCCAGTACGGCCAGACCGATGGCGGCGCTGACCGGGTGGGCGCTGTAGGTCATGCCATGACCCACTGCAACACCCGGCGGCGTATTGTCGCGGATGGTGGTGTAGATGTCTTCCGACAGGAACACGGCACCCATGGGCGCGTAGCCCGAGGTCAGGCCCTTGGCCACCGTCATCATGTCAGGCACCACGTTCTCGCGCTCACACGCAAAGAGCGGGCCGGTGCGCCCGAAGCCGGTGATGACCTCATCGGCCACGAACAGGATGCCCAGTTCACGGCAGGCCTCGCGCATGGCCGATAGCCAGCCCTTGGGCGGCACGATCACGCCACCCGAACCCTGCACGGGCTCGCAGAAGAAGGCGGCAACCTTGTCCGGGCCCAGTTCGGCCACCTTGGCCTTCAGGGCCGCGACGGACGCGGCAATGACGGCCGCGTCGTTATTATCGCCCGGGTGGCGGTAGGCATAGGGGCTGGGGATGTGGTGCTGCCACGACAGCGGCACATCGGCATCACGATGGAAGGCGGCCAGCGCGGTCAGCCCGGCGCCGGTATAGGTGGAGCCATGGTAGCCGCGCGCAAGCCCGATGACATGACGGCGCTCGGGCGTGCCCTTGGCATGCTGGTAGAAGCGGATGAAGCGCAGCGCGCTGTCAACCGCGTCCGAGCCACCCTGCGAGAAAAAGATACGGTTCAGGTTGCCCGGCGCGCGCGCGGCCAGCCGGCCGGCAAGGGTGATGGCCGGTTCGCTGGCATAGCCGAAGTAACCGGTGGCGTAGGGCAGGCGGGCCATCTGCTCGGTCGCGGCCTCGACCACGCTCTTGCAGCCATAGCCCACATTGACGCACCACAGCCCCGAGAAACCATCAAGCAGTTCCTTGCCGTGAATGTCCTTGAGCCATGTGCCATGGCCGGAATGCAGGATACGGGGGCCGAACTGCTCCTGATCACGCCAGGAGGAGACCGGATGGATCAGGTGGTCCCTGTCGATGGAAATCAGTTTCTCTGGGGTCATGTCGGGCTCAGTCAGAAGTTGGGGGAGTTGTAACAGACTTGCCGATTGTGCCCGAACCCGACAGAAGATGGTGCGCTAAATACCACGCCGGTAGCAGATTATGCCGTTCTTTCGCGCTACTGTGGAGCATCATTCCGCAGCCCGGGCCGCCTGTCAGGGCTTGCTGTCGTCAAGCAGGCTTTCGATTGTGACGGCGGATTTGATGATGGGGGACTTGATGACAATATAGCTGAAATATTTCTCGATGCCGATATTGCGATCAAGCATCGTCTCCACGATTTCCTGGTAATGATCCACGCTGCGGGTCATGAATTTGAGCAGGTAGTCATAGCCCCCGCTGACCAGATGGCACTCCACGACCGAGGAAATCTTCTGCACATAGCTCTCGAAGCGCGAAAAATCATCGCGCCGGTGATCGGACAGCGTCACCTCGGTAAATACGGTCAGCAGACTGCTGATTTTCTGTAGGTTGATGTGCGCGCCGTAGCTTACGATATAGTCCGCCTTTTCCAGGCGCTTGACCCTGAGCAGGCAGGGACTGGCTGACAGCCCGACCCGACGTGCAAGCTCCACGTTGGTCAGCCTGCCGTTGCGCTGCAACTGGGCAAGGATACGCAGGTCAATCCGGTCCAGTTTAGGCTGGGGCACCATGTTTGCAGCTTACCTTTGTCCGTATGAAAACCATTAACATGTTACTTATTAGCAATGAAATGGTCGCAAGAACCACGCATTGCCCCGCCGGGGCATGAGAGGCGCGCCATGGTTCCATTCCCTTGCGTTACGTGGCCCCGATAGTAGGCTTGCTGCACGCCAACAGCAAGGGCATGCGCAGCCGCATGCGGGATGAAATCAGGATCCGAATCTTTTTATATCAAATGCTTCGAGCGGAATATCGGTTTTTCCGGTAGCGATCAGTTCCGCCATGGTCGCCCCCACGCCCGGACCAAGCTGGAAGCCGTGTCCGCAGAAGCCGAAGGCATAGAACAGTCCCGCAACCTTGCCGCTCGGCCCCATGATGGGCAGGTTGTCGCCCACATAGCCCTCCACGCCCGACCAGGTGCGGATGATGCGCAGGCGTGCCATCTCGGGCACCAGGTTTGCAAGATGGGACATCTGTCGCATGGTGTTGAGCGGGTCGATCGGCGCGCGCCGGGTTTCGAGGTTCGCGACACTGCGCAGCCCGCCGCCAAACACGATATTGCCGCGCTTGACCTGCCGCAAATAAACCCCTTCCTCCGGCACGCTCGAGGAGGAGCCAATGACCGGTTCGATGCGGTAGGGCACCGGCTCGGTCACGCCCATCTGCGGCCCGTTGGCGCTGAAGGGAATATCCTCGCCAAAGCGCGCGGCCATGGCCCGGCCCCATGCGCCACTGGAAACCTGCAGCAGCGGTGCCTGGTAGGACTGGCCCGTCGTGGTCTCGACAATGAAGTCTTCAGTGGATTTGGTAATGGCCGTGACCGTGGTGTTCTCTATGATCCGCGCACCCGCCCGCCTTGCCGCCCGGCCAAAGGCGGGGGCGGCAAGGCGGGGATTGGCATGGCCATCGAGCGGGGAATACGAGACCGTGCGGATATCGGGCCCGACCATGGGAAAGCGCGCGCGTGCCTGATCCCCGGTCATGATGGTCAGGTCCAGCCCGTAGGGCTTGCAGTCCACGGCATATTTTTCCAGCCGGGCGCCGTCCTTTTCATGGGTAGTGACAAGGATGTGGCCGCTCATCACGAATTCCACGTCCTCGCCAATCAGTTCAGGCAGGCGCACCCAGATGTCGCGCGAACGGTTGGAGAGCGGCAGCTGGCCCAGAAAGCGGCTCTGGCGGCGCACATTGCCAAAGTTGACGCCACTTGCCGCCTGTCCCACCAGGTCACGCTCGAGCAGGATGACCGACAGCCCCTGCTGGCGCAGGAAAAAGGCTGTTGCCGCCCCCATGAAGCCGCCGCCGACAATGATGACATCGGCCTGCATGCGCTGTGTCGGATACGCCATCATGATTTTACCGTGCAGTTGAGGGGGAGGGGCTTGATCGGCGCTGCCGTACGCAGGCGCCCGACCTCGCGTACCGGCACCTCGCGGGCTGCGGCCAGTATTTCGGCTGCGGCCAGTCCACACATGCGCCCCTGGCAGCGCCCCATGCCGGGCCGGGTCAGGGCCTTGGCGCGGTTCATTTCCGGTGCGTCGAGTTCGCCCGCCGCGCGGCGGATCTCGCCTGCGGTAATGTTTTCGCAGCGGCACACCACCGTGTCATCAGGCAGGCTGGCGGCAAGGTGGGCGGGCCATGGAAAGGCCTGAGCCAGGCCACGGCCAAAGCGGTTCATGACCGCCAGTGTTTCGTGCAGGCCCGCCGTTTCATGCTGGTCAATGGTGTGGCCGGTATCATGCAGCACGGCGCAGGCGGCAAGCTGGCCCGCAGCTTCCGCCGCATCGGCCCCGCGCAGCAGCGCGCCATCACCCGCAAGATAGACATCAGGGCGGGTGGTGCGGCCATTGCGGTCAACATGCGGCCGCCACTGCTGGAAGCAGGGATCGAACATGAATTCGCATTTCAGCAGGTCGGCCAACTGCGTTTCCGAGCGCAGGCCATAGCCCATGCCCACCGCATCACACGCAACCTGCCGCAGTGCGCCCTTCGTATCGCGCCACGTTACCGCCGATACGTGGCTGTTGCTGCTTTCTATCGCAAGGGGCGTGATCCCGGCATGCAGCTTCACGCCCGCACGTGCCAGGTCGGCCATGTAGCGCACGCCGTTGGCCACCACGCGCGCCCGACTGGCCATGCCGCGCAGACCGCGCAGGCGGGTGGTCAGGCTGCTGGTGTCCAGCACGGCGGCAGGCGTGGCCCCTGCGCGCAGGTACTGCCACGCCACGAGATACAACAGCGGGCCGGTACCCATGAAGACCGGCCTGCCGCCAATGGCGCAGGCCTGCGCCTTGAGCGCGATCTGGGCGGCGCCTAGGCTGTAGGTGCCCGGCGTGGTCCAGCCCGGCACCGGCATGATGCGGTCGGTAGCACCGGCCGCGATGATCACGCGGCTGAAGGGTACCACATCCACCGTGCTGGCGCGCACGGTCATGAGGCCGGTCTCGCTTACGCCCCACACGGTGGTGCCGGGACGATAGTCGATATGCGGACGCAGCGTCTCGAAATCGGTGTGCAGCGCCGTGGCCTTCGCGGCTTCGGTGCCATAGAGTTTTTCGGCCGGGCGGCGGAAATTCTCGGGCTGGCGACGATAGATCTGGCCGCCCTGGCGGTCGTTTTCATCAATGACGACAGGCCGCAGCCCCGCCTGCACCAGCCGCTGCGCGGCCCGGGTGCCCGCAGGCCCCGCCCCGATGACGATTACCGGTTGATCAACCATGGGACCTCCGTTGTCGTGATGCGCATGCCGGACTGTGCCGTGGTGGAGCAGGCGCGCAACTGCTCGCCTGCCTCGGTCCAGACCCAGCAGTCCTGGCATGCGCCCATCAGGCAGAAGCCGGCGCGGGGGCTGGCATCGAACTCATTGTGGCGCAGGCGGTCGGTCCGGGTCAGCAGGGCGACAAGCAGGGTGTCGCCTTCACGGGCTTCGATTTCATGCCCATCCACGAACAGGTGGATGGTCTTGCGGTCCTTCTCGGCCACGCGTCGGAATAAAGCCGGCATTGGTCCTCTCTGTGCGGTTGGGGCCGCGGGGTCGGATGGCGCAGCCCGGGGCCTGATGCGACCGGGGCGTTGGCAGATGATGACATCATGGCACCGGGAAAGGTGCGGGGCGAACATGAATTTACATGTTCCCGATGATTGGGCAGACATGCTGGAATTTGTTCAAAAAAAACCGGGGCAGGAAAGCAGGAAGTGCTGTTTCCGTCGCGTGTACGAAACATAATGTCCTGCCTTTCGTGTAGGATCGGCGCAGGAGTTTCCGTGCCGTGGCCCGCAGGCCATCCGGGGCGTCTATCCCGCCTGCCGCCAGGCGGCACGGACCAACGCATCAGGTTTTCAGGAAACGTGCCATGTCCGCCTCCCTGTCTTTCGATCCGGCTCTTGCCGATATTCCCGAGGGCCATCTTGTCGGTGGCCAGCTACTGACGGGTGGAGAGCGGATCGCGGTTCATGCGCCCTCCACCGGCGTGATCGTGGGGCATGTGCCCGCAGGCGATGCCGATGTAGTGGACCAGGCGGTGCGCCAGGCGGCCCATGTGCAGGCCACGAGTGGCTGGGCTACCTGCCCGCCGCGTGAGCGTGCACGGGTCATGCGGCGCTGGGCGCAACTGGTGGAGGAAAACCTTGAGCGCCTTGCGCGCCTTGAATCCTTCTGCTCCACCCGCCCCATTGCCGAGACCACCAGTTGGGACGTGCCGTTCACGGCCGAGGGGCTGCGCTTCTTTGCCGAATATGCCGACAAGCTGGGGGGGAATGTCGCGGCCACGCAGTCCGACCTGCTGGGCATGACCATCGCCGAGCCTTATGGCGTGATCGGCGCCATTGCGCCCTGGAATTTCCCGCTGGTCATGGCTAGTTGGAAGGTGGCCCCGGCCCTGATCGCGGGCAATGGCGTGGTGATCAAGCCGTCCGAGATGACGCCGTTCTCCATCGTGCTGCTCGCGCAACTGGGCGAGCAGGCGGGCCTGCCGGCAGGTCTGTTCAACGTGGTGCAGGGCCATGGCGCGGTGGTGGGGGATGCGCTGTCACGTCACCCGCTGTGTGGCAAGCTGACCTTTACCGGCTCCACCCGTACCGGCATTGCGGTGATGAAGGCGGCGGCCGAAAGCGGCCCCAAGCCGGTAACGCTGGAACTGGGCGGCAAGAGTCCGCAGGTGGTTTACCAGGACATCCGCTGTGTTGACACGGTCGCGGCCCGGATATTCCGTGCCTTCAGCGGCAATGCAGGACAGGTGTGCGTGACCGGTTCGCGCCTGATCGTGCATGAAAAGGTGGCCGGGCCGCTGGTTGAAAAGATCGTGGCGCTGGCAGGCCATGTCAGGCCCGGTCCCACATGGGATGAAAGAACGGCTTACGCACCGATCATCTCGCCGGCTCAGGCCGAGCGGGTGGAGGGCATTGTCAGCCGTGCCTGTGCGGCGGGCGCCGAACAGGTTGTGCCAATGCGCCGCCTGCTGCCCAATAGCGGCGGCGCGTTCCTCTCGCCTACCGTGCTGACCAACGTGACAGCACAGAACGTGGCGGTGCGCGAGGAAATATTCGGTCCCGTCCTGACCGTGCAGACCTTTACGGAGGAAGATGAGGCGCTGGCTCTGGCCGCGCACCCCGAGTACGGGCTGGCCGCGGGCGTGCATACCGCTGACCTCGGGCGCGCCATGCGAGCGGTGCGCCAGCTCAGGGCGGGCACGGTGTGGGTCAACCGTTACGGACGCTCGGCTGATTTTGTCATCCCGACCGGTGGTTTTGGCGGTTCGGGCATCGGCAAGGATCTGGGCCGCGAGGCGGTGGAGGCCAACCTGCGGCACAAGAGCGTGCTCATGGCGTTCGAGGGGTAGGGCGCATGATCCGTGCCGCGAGCGTTGCGGGGCTGACGGCCCTGCGCCATGACCTGCATGCCCATCCCGAACTGCGTTTTGAGGAAGTCCGCACCGCTGACCTGGTGTGCGAATACCTGGCCGAGACCGGATACACGCCCGTGCGTGGCCTGGCCCGCACCGGCGTGGTTGCCACCCTGCACGGCGCGCGTCCCGGCCCGTCCATCATCCTGCGCGCCGACATGGACGCC
The DNA here is from genome assembly GCF_001571345.1 of Komagataeibacter xylinus NBRC 15237. Classification (GTDB taxonomy): domain Bacteria; phylum Pseudomonadota; class Alphaproteobacteria; order Acetobacterales; family Acetobacteraceae; genus Komagataeibacter; species Komagataeibacter xylinus. The sequence goes on from NZ_BCTP01000042.1 coordinate 8,160, forward strand.
CTGCCGGTGCATGAACGTGGCACCTGCGCCCATGTCTCGCGCCATGAGGGGCGCATGCATGCCTGCGGGCATGACGGGCATACGGTCATGCTGCTGGGGGCGGCGGCACGGCTGGCTGCCCGCCCGCCGGAACGGGGCACCATCCATTTCGTGTTCCAGCCCGGCGAGGAAGGCGGGGCTGGCGCGCAGGTGATGATTGAGGAAGGGCTGCTTGAACGCTTCCCCGCCGAGGCCTGCTTTGGCCTGCATAACTGGCCCGGCCTTGCGGCAGGACAGCTTGCGGTGCGCAACGGGTCGATCATGGCAGGGGGGTGGCGGTTCCGCATCCGCCTGATCGGGCGCGGGGCCCATGCGGCCCAGCCCCATCTGGCGGCAGACCCCGTGGTGGCGGGGGCGAGCCTTGTGCAGGCTATCCAGCAGCTTGTGGCGCGGCGGACCGACCCGCTGGTGCCCGCTGTGGTATCGGTCTGCACCTTCCATGCCGGCAGCGCGGACAACATCCTGCCCGAGCACGCGGAACTGGCGGGCACGATCCGGGCGCTCGACCGCGCCACGCTTGACCGCCTGCGTGATGAACTGGGCCTGATGGCTGAAAATACGGCGCAGGCCTGCGGGGTGCGCGCGGAAGTGGAATTCCACAGCCCCTATCCGGTCACGGTCAATGCGCCCGGGCCGACGCGGTTGGTGCGCCATGTCATGCACGAGATGGACGGGGAAGGTTACCCGCCCGCCGAGACCGACGTGGCGCCCAGCCTGGCGTCGGAGGATTTCGGTTTCATGCTTGAGCAGCGTCCGGGCACGTATGCCTGGATTGGCAATGGCGCGTCAGCGGTGCTGCATGCGCCTGATTATGATTTCAATGACAGCGTGATTGGCCGGGGCGTGGACTACTGGGAGCGCCTGGCCCGCTCTTATCTTGCGCAGCACGCGCACAAGGACGGATTATCATGAAAACATACAAGATTGCGGTTCTGCCCGGTGATGGCATCGGCAAGGAAGTCATGCCGCCAGCGCTCGCGGTGCTCAACGCCGTTGGCGAGATCTGCAATATCGGCTTCAGCTATTCTGAATATGACTGGAGCTGCGAGACCTACCTCGCCACCGGCAGCATGATGCCCGCCGATGGCATGGACCGCCTGTCGCAGCATGACGCCATCCTGCTCGGTGCCGTGGGCTACCCCACGGTGCCGGACCATATCTCGCTGTGGGGCATGCTCATTCCCATCCGCCGCGACTTTGACCAGTACGTCAACCTGCGCCCGGTGCGCCTGCTGCCCGGCATCCGGTGCCCGCTGGCCGATCGCAGGCCCGGTGACATCGATTTCTGGATCGTGCGCGAAAACACCGAAGGCGAATATTCGCGCATCGGTGGCCGCTTTGCCGAGGGCACGGATGCCGAAGGCGTGGTGCAGACCGCCGTCTTCACCCGCCATGGCACCGACCGCATCATCCGCTACGCCTTTGAACTCGCCCAGAAGCTGGGGCGGCCGCATGTGTCATCGGCCACCAAGTCCAATGGTCTGTTCCATTCCATGCCGTTTTGGGATGAGCGCTTCGAGAAGATGGCGGCCCAGTATCCCGCGACACGGACCGACAGTCACCATATCGACATCCTTGCCGCGCGCTTCGTCCTCTCGCCCGAATATTTCGATGTGGTGGTGGGCAGCAACCTGTTTGGCGATATCCTGTCCGACCTGGGGCCGGGCGTTACCGGCACCATCGCGGTTGCCCCTTCGGCCAACATCAACCCCGAGGGGCGTTATCCCTCCATGTTCGAGCCGGTGCATGGTTCGGCACCCGATATTGCCGGGCGCAACATCGCCAACCCCGTGGGCCAGATTTGGGCGGCCGCGATGATGCTTGATCATCTTGGCGAGGCTGAGGCAGGCCGCCTGGTGCTGCGCGCGATCGAGACGGCGCTGGCGGACCCGGCGGTACCCCGCACGCCAGATATCGGCGGGACGGCCAGCACGGCCGAATTCGGCGCGGCCATTGCGGCGGCCCTGCATAAAATCAGGTAATATCAATGCCAGAGGGCTGGCTGGAAAGTCGGCCCAAGGAACATCCGGCAATCATGAGGATGTTTATGATGATGTTTTTTTTGCAACACATCAGGGGAAGCAGCCTTTTTACGAAAAGGCTGCTTCCGGAAACCGTTTTATTTTTATCAGGGCATGGCCATCAGGCATTCTATCGGCCCTTCATCTGAATACATCATGTAATAACGGGCTGAATGTTCCCCTATTGACGAATTTCGTAGCCATTTTTTCGGGGAATGGGTGTCTCGCAGTATTTATTCATAAACTGCTGAATAAAAACACAGTTTTTTAGACCCATCTGAAAACGACTGCAGAATGGTATATTCTGCCAATTATAAATCGAAAACGAAATGATATTTTTCGCGGTTCATGAATAAACTGATTCGTGAAAGTAACGAAATGCCTGATAGATCCCATGCCGCACCGATGAAGCGTGATGGGGCTGTCCCGGTCACATGTGTTCCTTTTTTGCAATGTTTATATTCGGTGCGTGTGCCTGCAAATATCTGGAAATACCCATTTCCTGAAACGCGAAGCCACCATGCGGATGCCAGAAAACAAGGACGGGTGGATGAATAGAAAAGTATTTATCCTGACGGCAACAACGGGCCTCGTGGCGGCCTGTATGCTGGATGGACCGGGTGCGGCTTACGCACAGTCTGCCGTACAGGCACGCAAGATACTGACAAAAGCTTCATCCGTCCCGACCGCACAGGCGGATGATGGCGGCGAGAAAGAACAGATCATCGTGACCGGCACGCGCGATCCGCACCAGACGGCGCGCAAGAGTGTCAGCCCCATCCAGGTGGTGACCGCGGCCCAACTGGCCCAGACCGGGCAGGCCGATGTGCGTGACGCGCTCATGCAGCTTGCGCCTTCGGTTGCGCGCTCGGCGCGTGTGAACGGCAGCGCCAACATGACCGACGCGATCAGCCTGCGCGGCCTGACACCTGACCAGACGCTGATCCTTGTCAACGGCAAGCGGCGCCACAACACGGCCGTGCTGTCCAACAATGCCGGGCCGCAGCAGGGCACGACGCCGGTTGATATCGACATGATCCCGGTTTCCGCCGTTGACCATATCGAAATCCTGCAGGATGGCGCGGCGGCGCAGTATGGCTCGGACGCCATCGCGGGCGTAGTCAATGTCATCCTCAAGCACGGTACGGGCGGGTTCGAGGCGCAGGCCATCAATGGCGGCTATGAGGCCGGCGACGGCTTTACCTCGGGGGAATCCTTCAACTGGGGCACTTCGCTTTACGGGCGTGGCTTTTTTGATGTCAGCGCGGAATACAAATACCAGGACCATACCTTCCGCGCGACACCCGACAGTCGCACGGGCCGCAACGACTTCATGGATATCGGCAACCCGCGCCAGCAGCGCGAGACGATTTCGTATAACATGGAGTTCGAGATCAACAGGGATGTGAAGCTCTATTCCTTCGCCACCTTCGGCCATCGCAATGGCGAAAGCTATGAGGACTACCGCACGCCCAGCACCGCCGTGGCGATGTATCCCTATGGCTACAGCCCGCAGGAAAGCATTGACGAAAACGACTTCGGCGTGACCGTCGGCTTCAAGGGTCAGAAATACAATTGGGACTGGGATGTCAGCACCACCTATGGCGGCGATTCCGAGCAGATGGGCCTGTTCAACAGCGTCAACAAGACCATTCTGGCCGCCACGGGGCAGACGCCCACGCGCTTTTCGCTCATGTCGTTCAGCAATACGCAGTGGACAACGGATGCAGGCGTGCGCCGGGCCTTCGACGTTCCGGTGCTGGCCGGGCCGCTCAATTTCGCCCTGGGGGCGCAGTACCGCTATGACAGCTACCATATCGGCGCGGGTGACTATGCCTCCTATTACGGGCTGGGTGCTGACAGCTTCCATGGCCTGAGCCCGCAGAACGCGGGCAACAGCAACCGTGATGTGACGGCGGGTTATGTCGATGTCTCCGCCGAACTGCTGAAGGGCTGGCAGATCGACCTTGCCGGGCGTTTCGAGCATTATACCGACGCGGGCGATACCGAAACCGGCAAGGTGTCGTCGCGCTATGACGTGAACAGGTATTTCGGCCTGCGTGGCACGATCTCGAGCGGCTTCCGCGCGCCGACCCTGGCGGAAGAGCACTGGTCGAACATGTCGGTCGCGGCAACCACCGCCAGTGGCTATATCCCCGTCAATTCGGCTGGTGCGCGCATGCTGGGGGCCAAGGCGCTCAAGCCCGAGCGTTCGACCAATTTCAGCGCGGGTATCGTGCTCAACCCGCTCAGGGACCTGCATGTGACGGTTGATGCCTATCAGATCGACCTGCGCGACCGCATCATGGCGGCGGGCGTATATAACGGCGCCGCCGCGATCGAGGCGCTGAACCTCGATGGCTTCCAGGTTGCGCCGGATATTTCGCCCACGGCAGTGACAGCGTCGTACTACGCCAACGCGGCCAGCACGCGCACGCGCGGCCTGGACATCACGGCCAGCTACCTGACCCGCCTGGGCCGCTTTGGCCGCATCAACTGGGATGTGTCGGCCAACTTCAACCAGACCAATATCCGCCATGTCAGCGAGGACGGGAACGGCAACGCGCTGCTCAATGTGCAGCAGCAGGCCTATCTGACCAGTTACACGCCCCGCAACAAGGTGATCTTTGGCGGCGTGTGGCATTACGGCAAGATGGATTTCGCGGTGCATGAAATCCGGTACGGCCGCACCACTTCGGAACTCGAATACTATACGGGTGCCAATGCGTATTCGAACACGAACTTCATGCGCTTCGTCAACACGCCGCGTTATGAAACCAACCTTGTCTTTGGCTACCAGGTCACGCCGCAGTGGCGGGTGGCGCTGGGTGCGAATAACGTTGGCAACGCCAAGCAGCGTAAGCTGCCCGAGCAGTTCCGCTACGAAGGCGCCTATGGCTACGACGTGAATGCCGAACAGATCGGCTATAATGGCGGGTTCTACTATCTGCAGGTCAATTACAAGCTGTAGCGCGTCCCCTGCATGCCATGACGGGGGAGTGCAGGGGACGGCACAATATGCCGCCCCCGCATGCGTTATGGTGCATCCATGCCCCGCAGCATGCACCCCGGCACGGAAGGGGAGGTGGCGCATGCCCGCGCCATCTTGCTGGATAATATGAAAAAACGGCGGGTTATGCCACCGTGTGGTGGGTGCAGCACAGTGTGCTCCCAGCAGTTTTCAATTCGACATATTATGCTGCGAACAGGGCTTAAATGGACGTTCCCCCATGCCGGTTCTATGATTTACTGCCAGACAATACGGAGTGAGGTGTTAACCAGCCATGTCTCTTTTCAAGCCTAAATTCATCACATTCGACTGCTACGGTACGCTGATCCATTTTGAAATGGGTGAGACGGCCCGCAAGCTCTACGCCGATGTCATCCCGGCGGACAGGATGGACCAGTTCGTGGCGGATTTCGCCGCCTATCGCCTGGACGAGGTGCTCGGCACATGGAAGCCGTACCGCTATGTCGTGCTTGGCGCGGTGGAGCGGACCTGCAAGCGCTGGAACATTCCCTTCGATGTAGCCGTGGCCAACAAATTCTATGACGCAGTGCCCAGTTGGGGCCCCTGGCCCGACGTGACCGAGCCGCTGCGCCGCGTTGCGAAGGAATTCCCGCTGGTCATCCTGTCCAATGCCATGAACAGCCAGATCCATTCTAACGTCGCCAATATCGGTGCCCCGTTCCACACGGTGCTGACGGCGGAAGATGCGCAGGCCTACAAGCCGCATATGCGCCCGTTCGAATACATGTTCGACATGCTCGGCTGCGGGCCGGAAGACATCCTGCATGTCTCGTCCTCGCTGCGCTACGACCTCATGACCGCGCGTGACCTGGGCATTCGCAACAAGGTGTTCGTGGCGCGTGGGCACGAACCCTCCACCCCCGAATACGGCTATACCGAGATCAGGGATATCGGTGGCCTGCCGGGCGTTCTCGGCCTGTAAGCCCCGCCCCGTCCGCCCATCCGCCATTGCCGCACCTGCAGGGACGCGTTTCATGAAACTTGCCAGCATCACACCTGCCAGCATCTGGACCGAGACGATCCCCGCCTGCGCGCCGGGCGGGTCATGTTGGCGGGTTTCCCCGCCAGAGGGTGCCGTTTCCTGATGCGGCATTGTCGTGCTGCCGCCAGTACGACAGGCGGCCCCGGTCGGCGGCAGGTACTGCGGCTGGCGGCTGCCGGGCTGGTGGCGGCGGCCCTGCCGGCCCGTGCGGCGCGGGCGCAGGCCGTCAGCGGTGAGCCGCCGCGCCGGGGTGGACACCTGAACTTCGCGGGGCTTGCCGCCTCCACCGCCGATACGCTTGATCCCGCCCGCTTCGCGCTGGCGACCGACTACATACGCGGCCACATGTTCTATGATGGGCTGGTTACGCTAGATGCGGACATGACACCGCGTCCAGCACTGGCCGAGCGCATCGAAAGTGACGACCTGCGGACATGGCACATCACCCTGCGCCGGGGCGTCGCCTTCCATGATGGTGCGGCCCTTGGGGCGGCCGATGTGGTCTATTCCCTCGCACGGCACAAGGATCCGGCCACCGCCTCGCAGCAGCGCGCCGTGGCGCAGGAAATGGCGGAGATAAAGGCCACGGGCCCGCTGGAGGTGCAGGTCACCCTCAATGGCCCGAACGTGGATTTTCCCTCCATGCTGGGCCTTGTGGGGTTTTGCATCGTGCGCGAGGGCACCACCGATTTTTCGCGTGAGAACGGCACCGGCCCCTTTATCTGCACCGAATTCTCGCCCGGCGTGCGTACCTCGGGCCGACGCAATCCCGATTACTGGGGTGGTCCCGCGCCATGGCTCGACAGCGTGGACATGACCGGCATTTCCGATGACATGTCGCGGCATAACGCCCTGCTGGCGGGCGATGTGGATATCATCGCCTCGGTCAATCCGCGCCTTGTGCGCATGCTGCGCGGGCGTGGCTTCGGCCTGCTGGAAAGCCCGGTCGGCACCTATACCGACCTTGCCATCCGCCTCGATCAGGGGCCGGGGCGCATGCAGGATTTCGTCACGGGCATGAAATACCTGTTCAACCGCGAGCAGGTGCGTGATTCGGTCTTTCTGGGGTTTGCGCGTCTGGGTAACGACCAGCCGATCGCACCTGAAAACCGCTATTTTGCCGCCGACCTGCCGCAGCGCCCGTTTGACCCCGACCGCGCGCGTTTTCACCTCAGGAAATCGGGGGTGATGGATTCAGGGGTGCCGGTGCTGTGTTCGCCCGCGGCCCTGGCCTCGGTCGATATTGCAGTGGTGCTGCAATATGCCGCCCAGCAGATCGGCATGGACCTGCCCATCCGCCGCATGCCCGCAGATGGCTACTGGACCGAATACTGGATGAAAACCCCCATGGGTTTTGGCAACACCAATCCGCGTCCGTCGCTGGACATGACCTTCGCGCTCAATTTCGCCTCGAGTGCGCCATGGAATGAATCGCGCTGGCATGACCCGCGTTTCGACCAGTTGCTGCTTGATGCGCGCAGCCAGCGTAACGAAACCGTGCGTCGCCAGATCTATCATGACATGCAGGTGATGATCCATGAGGGCGCGGGCATCTGCCTGCCTGCCTTCACCACCAGCCTTGACGCCTTCAGCCCCCGCGTGCGTGGCCTGCGCCCCAGTCAGGCGGGGCAGTTGATGGGCTATGATTTCCTCAGTCACGTCTGGCTTGCGGATGGCGCGGCATGAGCGCGGGTCTGGCCCGGCTGGTCGCGCGCCGCATCGGCACGGCGCTGTGTTCGCTGGTGTTCGTGGTCGTAGCCATCTTTTTCATGACGGCGGCGCTGCCCGGTGATGTGGCCGACATGCTGCTGGGGCAGAACGCAACGCCTGCCGCGGCACAGGCCCTGCGCCACAGCCTGCATCTGGACCAGCCGCTGTGGCTGCGCTTCATGCACTGGTGCGCGGGCATGCTGCATGGCGATCCGGGCACGTCGCTGCTGACTGGCCGCCCGGTAAGCGAGATGCTGGCACCGCGCCTGTACAACTCCCTGCTGCTGGCGGGCGCGACCACGGTGGTGTCCGTGCCGCTGGCGCTGCTACTGGGTCTGGCCTGCGCCACGTGGCGCGATACGCATTTCGACCGGGTGATGACCGTGCTGACGCTGGGCGTCGTGTCGGTGCCCGCGTTCCTGATCGCAACAGTGGCGGTGTTCGTGTTCGCCGTGCAGTTCCGCATCGTGCCCGCGTTGTCCGATATCCGGTCCATTCATTCCGTGGGGCAGTTCATTCTCACCTTCGCCATGCCGGTCAGCACGCTGGCCAGTATTACCATGGCGCAGATGATCCGTATGATCCGGGCGTGCATGATCGATGTGTTTTCCGCGCCCTATATCGAAATGGCGGTGCTTAAGGGTGTGCCGCCCATACGGATCGTGCTGCACCATGCGCTGCCCAACGCCATCGGGCCGGTGGCCAACGCCATAGCCCTCAGCCTGTCATCGCTGCTGGGGGGGGTGGTGGTGATCGAGACCATTTTCAACTATCCCGGCCTAGCGCAGTTGATGGTAGATTCCGTCATGCTGCGTGATGTGCCGATCATCCAGTCCTGCGCGCTGTTGTTCTGCCTGACCTACCTGTTCCTGACCACGCTGGCCGATATCGTGGCGTTGGCATCCGTGCGGAAGGGGCGCGGGGCATGAAAGTGCGCGTATCACTGCCTTCGGCCACGCAGCGCGTGGGCATGCTGTTCGGGTTCTGGCTGGTGCTGGCTATGTTTGGCCCACTCCTTGCCCCGTACGCGCCTGGCCAGATCATCGATACGCAGGTCTTCGCCCCGATATCGCACCAGCACTGGCTGGGCACGGACTATCTGGGCCGCGACTTGGGCAGCCGCCTGCTGTACGCGGTGCGCTATACGGTGCTGATCTGCACGCTGTCCACCGCGTTTTCATGCGGGTGCGGCATCCTGCTCGGGGTTGCCACCACGGCCACCCCGGCATGGGTGGAACAGGTTGCAGGCCGGTTGATGGATGGCATCCTGTCCATTCCCAGCCTGTTATGCGCGCTGCTGGTCATCGCGGCGTTTGGTGACTCGCTTATGGCGCTGGTGCTGACCATGGGGGTAATCTACACGCCTGGCGCGTACCGTACCAGCCGGGCACTGGCGCTGCGCATAGCGCGGATGGACTACATCACGGTGGCCATGGCACGGGGCGAGGGGCGGCTGTTCATCATCTGGCGTGAAATCCTGCCCAATATGCGTGGCCCGCTGCTGGCTGATGTGGGGCTGCGCTTCATCTATGCCGTGCTGCTGCTGAGCAACCTGAGTTTTCTGGGGCTGGGGGTGCAACCGCCGCTGGTCGACCTCGGCTCGCTTGTGCGCGAGAATGTGCTGGGGCTGGTTTATGGGGCCGTGGCGGTGGTGCTGCCCACCATCGTGATTGCGGTGCTGACGGTAGGCATCAACCTGGTGCTGGACGCAACGGCGGGGCGACGCTCATGACGCACATGATTTCCGTGAGCAATCTCGAGATCGTGGGCCGCCGCAGGCATGGTCCGGCGGTGCCCATCGTGCGTGATGTCAGCCTGGACGTGGCGGAAGGGCAGATGCTGGCCCTGATCGGGGAATCCGGCTCGGGCAAGACCACCATCGCCCTGTCGCTGCTGGGCCATGCCCGTGCGGGCTGCGCCATAAGCGGGGGGCGGATCATGGTGGCGGGGCACGATGTCACCACCATGACGGCGGGCGAACTGCGGGCGTTCCGGGGGCGGACGATCAGTTACGTGGCCCAGAACGCGGGCACTGCGTTCAACCCGGCACTCAGCCTTGGCCAGCAGGTCATTGAACCCGCGCGGGTGCACTGGTCCATGACGCGCGCGCAGGCCGAGCACAAGATGATCGACCTGTTTCGCGCGCTGGCGCTGCCTGATCCGGAAACGATCGGCGCGCGCTATCCGCACCAGCTTTCAGGCGGGCAGCTCCAGCGCCTCATGGCGGCCATGGCGCTGGTGACCGACCCCGAGATCGTCGTGTTCGACGAGCCGACAACCGCCCTTGACGTCACGACGCAGATCGAGGTGCTTGCCGCCTTCCGCAGCGTGCTGGCTGATCGCGGCATCACCGGCGTGTATGTGACCCATGACCTGGCGGTGGTGGCCCAGATTGCCGACCATGCGGTAGTGCTGCGCCACGGGCAGGTGCGCGAAAGCGGCCCGGTGGCCGAAATACTGGGCAACCCGCGTGATGATTATACGCGCGAACTCGTGGCGGCATGCCGCATCCCGCCGCGCACGACCTTTCCCGCGCCCGTGCTCGACAGGGCGGTTGAGACGGTTCTCGACCTGTCGGGTGTTATTGTCGGTTATGGTAGGCTGGATGCGGCGGGCCTGCCCGAGCGGCGCATTCTTGATGAGGTCAGCCTGTCGGTGCCGCGTGGCAGCACGCTGGGCATCATTGGGGAATCGGGCTGTGGCAAGAGCACACTGGCGCGCACCATCTCGGGCCTGCAGCCGTGGGCGGCGGGACAGGTCACCTTCCGCGGCGAGGCACTGGCCCCTGACATTGCTCGGCGCACGCGCGAGCAGCGCCGCCGGTTGCAGATTGTGGCGCAGAATGCCGACATGGTGCTCAACCCGGCCTGGCGCATCGGTGCGAGCATCGAACGCGTGCTGACCTTCTTCCGTGGGCTGAAGGGTGCCGAAGCCCGTAACGAGGCCGCCCGCCTGCTCGATATGGTGCGCCTGCCCCATGCCCTGCTCGACCGCCTGCCCGGTGAACTGTCAGGCGGGCAGAAGCAGCGCATCAACTTCGCCCGCGCGCTGGCGGCCCGGCCCGACCTTGTGCTGTGCGATGAAATTACCGCAGCCCTCGATCCGGTCGTCGCCGCCGCCATTCTTGAACTGATGGCCGAACTCCAGCGTGAACTGGGCATTTCCTACATTTTCATCACCCATGACCTGCATGCGGTGCGGGCCGTGTGCGATGATGTGGCGGTGCTGTATGGCGGCAAGGTGGTGGAGCATAACAGCAGCCAGTCGCTCACCACCGGTGCGCACCACCCCTATACGCGCCTGCTGGTCTCGTCCGTGCCGGAAATGCGGGCGGGCTGGCTGACCGAGGCCATGACTGCACGACAGGCGGGCCGCCCGGAGCCGCTGCAGGTGGCCCCGCAGGGTGGCTGCCGCTTCTTCCCGCGCTGTGACGTACGCATGCCCGGCACCTGCGATCACAACCCCGTGCCCGTGCAGATATTGCCTGGTGGCGCGCGCATTGCATGCTTCACGAACGCTGCGGCGCTTGTCCCTGATGGGGACGACGGCTCATGCCCCGATTTTCATAACCGCCCGATTTCCGGAACCGATAGCCCCGAAGAGGTACGTCATGACGACCCTGCATCTTTCTGATCCGTTCCTGTTCCGCCAGCAGGCCTATATTGCGGGCCAGTGGCAGGACGCCGCCGATGGCGCGCGCATCGCGGTCGATAATCCCGCCACGGGCGAAATTATCGGCCATGTGCCCGCCTGCACACGCGCGCAGGCGACCCAGGCCATCGAGGGCTGCGCACGCGCGCAGGCCGAATGGAAGAAGCGCCTGCCCGCCGAGCGCGCGGCCATCCTGATGGCGTGGCATGACCTGATTCTGGACAATGTCGATGATCTGGCGCGGATCATGACCATCGAGCAGGGCAAGGTGCTGGCCGAGGCGCGTGGCGAGGTGCGTTACGCGGCCTCCTTCTTCAAATGGTTTGCCGAGGAGGCACGGCGGATTGATGGCGCCATCCTTGCGCCCCCCACGCCGGGCCGTCATGTGCTGGTGCTCAAGGAACCCGTAGGCGTTACGGCGGCGATCACGCCGTGGAATTTCCCGCTTGCCATGATCACGCGCAAATGCGCCCCGGCCCTTGCCGCCGGGTGCGGCATGGTGGTCAAGCCTTCCGAACTCACGCCGTTTTCCGCCCTTGCGGTTGCCGTATTGGGTGAGCGCGCAGGCGTGCCCGCCGGGCTGGTCAGCGTCATAACCGGCATGCCGGATGCCGTGGGCATCGAACTCAGCACCAACGTGACCGTGCGCAAGCTGTCCTTTACCGGATCGACCCGCGTGGGTTCGATTTTGATGGAACAGTCCGCCGCCACCATCAAGCGCCTGAGCCTTGAACTGGGCGGCAATGCGCCGTTCATCGTGTTTGAGGATGCGGATATCGAGCTGGCGGTCGAAGGTGTCATGGCCAGCAAGTTCCGCAATGCCGGGCAAACCTGCATCTGCGCCAACCGCGTGTTCGTGCATGACGCCATCCATGACCGTTTTGTCGAGCGTCTGATGCAGGCTGTGGCCGAACTGAAGGTGGGCAACGGGCTGGAGGAAGGGAGCACCATGGGGCCGCTGATCAACGCTGCCGCCGTGGCCAAGGTCGAGGCCCATGTCAGCGACGCGCTGGATAAGGGCGCGCGTTATGTCAGCGCGCCGCTCAGTGTTGAAGGCTGCTTTGTCAGCCCCGTCGTGCTCACCGGTGTCACGACGCAGATGCGCATTGCCTCGGAAGAAACCTTTGGCCCGGTCCTGCCCATCTTCCGTTTTGATGCGGAGGAAGATGCGGTGCGTATGGCCAACGGCACGCCGTTTGGTCTGGCCAGCTACTTCTTTACCCGTGACCTCGACCGCGCGTGGCGGGTGGGTGAAGCGCTTGAATTCGGCATGGTTGGCCTCAATACGGGGGCCATCTCGATGGAATCTGCTCCCTTTGGTGGCGTGAAGCAGTCCGGCCTCGGCCGTGAGGGCGGCCATCCGGGCATTGATGAATTCCTTGAACTCAAGAGCTTCCACATGGGCGCAGCCCGGGCCTGAACCCGGCGCGACGAGCCCCGAAATCCGTAGAACCGGAACAATGACCGCTATGATGGGACATGACCATGACTGATGCCGCCCTGCTGACCCGGATTGAAACCCGGCCCATGCATGAGGCCGACCTTGAAGCCGGCTATGCACTGTCCAAGGCGTTGTCATGGCCGCATCGCCTTGAGGACTGGCAGTTCATGTTCTCGGTGGGGGAGGGACGTGTGGCCCTGAACCCGACGGGCGAGATCATCGGCACCATCATGTGGTGGCGCTATGGTGAGGGGCATGCCTCCCTGGGCATGGTGATTGTGGCCGATGCATGGCAGGGCCACGGCATCGGCAAGCGGCTCATGGTCGAGGCGCGCAATGCGCTGCCCGGCGTGGTGATCCACCTCAACGCAACGCCCACCGGCGTGCCCCTGTATGAGAAGATGGGCTTTCGCCCCTGCGGCATTGTGGAGCAGCGCCAGAGCAATGCTGCCGCCCAGCCGCTGATTGCCCTGCCAGTGGGCGTACGCCTGCGCCCCGCCGGGCAAAATGACCTTGAAGCCATCGTGGCGTGCGACACGCAGGCCTGTGGCATGAATCGCCGCCGCCTGATCATGGCCCTCCTGTCGCTGGCCAAGGGGGTTATCGTTGATGACGGGGGCAAGGTGGCAGGCTACGCTTTTTGCCGCAAATTCGGCTGGGGCATGGTGGTCGGGCCGGTCATGGCCACCCGCACCGATTATGCCGCCGCCATGATCGCCTACTGGATAGGGAGTCATGCAGGGCAGTTCATGCGCCTTGATATTCCGCAGGATTGCGGGCTGTCGCACTGGCTGGACGAGATTGGCCTGCTACGGGTCGATGCGGTTGCGGCCATGAGCACCAGTGGTGGCAATGCCGATGTCGGCCCGATGCAGCGTTTCGCCCTGTGCAGCCAGGCTTTTGGTTAAGGAGAGTCGCATGTCATTTGTCATTAAATCCACCATCGAAAGGGCCGAGGTCTGGGGCAGGCAGTTTGCCGAGCACCTGCCCGACATCCCGTTTCGTATCTGGCCCGATATCGGTGATCCGGCCGAGGTGGAATACCTTGCCACATGGGTTCCGCCGGAAGACCTTGTCGAGCGCTTTCCCAACCTGAAGGTGCTGTTTTCGGTCGGGGCCGGGATCGACCAGTTCGACCTGGCCGCGATCCCGCCGCACATCAAGATCGTGCGCATGATCGAAACCGGCCTGACAGAGGGCATGGTGGCGTATGTGCAGTTTGCCGTGCGCGCCATCCAGCGTGATATGCTGCGCTATGCCAGCCAGCAGCGCGCGCATGTGTGGCAGGCTTATCCAGTGCGCGAGGCCGCTCGGTTCCGCGTGGGCGTGATGGGGCTGGGCCAGCTTGGCGTGCCGGTGGCCTATGCCCTGCGCGACATGGGATACGTGGTACAGGGCTGGGCCCGCTCCGCGCGCGAGATTGACAAGGTGCAGTGCTTTGCCGATGAGGACGGGCTCAGGGCGTTCCTGGCTTCGACCGATATTCTCATCTGCCTGCTGCCACTAACCGCCGAGACCACGGGCATCCTCAACCACGACCTGTTTGCGCAATTGCCGCGTGGGGCAAGCCTGGTGCAGTGCGGCCGCGGGCGGCATCTGGTGACTGACGACCTGATTGCGGCCCTCGACAGCGGCCAGCTTGCCTCCGCCATTCTTGACGTGACAGACCCCGAACCACTGCCCGCCGATCATCCGCTATGGGACCGCACGGATGTGCTGATCACTCCCCATATCGCCAGCATGACGCCCACTGAAAGCGGTGGCATGGCCATTGTCGAGAATATCCGCCGTTACCGCAACGGCGAGGCCCCGGTGGGGCTGGTCGACCGCAGGACAGGATACTGATCTGCGCCACGATACACGAAAGGGCGTTTTTTTGCCTGCGGCATCGTGTCTGGTTTTTTATTGCCTAGAGATGGCATTCGGAGCTGTTTTCCATGAAGCTGACTTCCTACTGGCTTGATACCGCCCCGACCTTTGAGGGCACACCGCACGCGGCCCTGCCGGGCAAGGCGGATGTTGTTGTCATCGGCGCGGGTTTCAGTGGCCTGTCCGCGGCACTTAGGCTGGCCCGCTCCGGCGCATCCGTTGTCGTGATTGACCGGGGGCCGGTGATTGGCGAGGCCTCGGGCCGCAACGGCGGCCATGTCAATAACGGCCTTGCGGGCAATTACGGCATGGCCTGCGCCAGGCTGGGCGAGGCGACGGCGGCCCGGCTGTATGAAGTCTTCAACCAGGCGGTCAACACGGTCGAGACCATCGTGACGGAAAACGCGATCGACTGTTCGTTCCGCCGTTGTGGCAAGCTCAAGCTGGCCAGCCGCGCGCAGCACATGGATGCGCTACGCGCCGACCAGGCCCGCCTTGCCACGCAGGTGGACCCCGATGCGCGCCTCATAGAGGCGGCCGACCTGGGCGGGGAAATCGGGTCATCGCAGTTCTTTGGCGGCCTGCTGTACCCGCAGAGTGCGCAGATGCATATGGGCCGTTTCGGCATCGGCCTTGCCCAGAGCGTGCTTAAGGCCGGCGGCCAGATTTTTGAAAACACACCCATGATCGCCCTGCGCCGCGAGGGCAGCCTGACCCGGGTCACCACCCCTTATGGTGCGATCGATGCGGGGGCTGTGCTGATGGCGACGGGCACGAGCCGCAACGGACCTTCCTTCTTCCGGCGAAGGATCATGCCAGTTGGCAGCTTTATCGTGGCAAGCGAGCCGCTGGATACGGCAACCATTGCGGCCCTCATGCCGGGGAATCGCAATGTGGTGACCACGCAGAACATCCATAACTATTTCCGTGTCTCGGCAGATAACCGGCTGATTTTTGGTGGCCGGGCCTGCTTCTCCAAATCCGACCGGAAGTCGGACATCAAAAGCGGTGAAATGCTCCGTGCCGCGATCAGGGCCACCTTCCCGCAACTGCCCGACATCCGCCTTGACTACTGCTGGGGTGGCGATGTGGACATGACCGTCGACCGCCTGCCGCGCGCGGGTGAATGGAATGGTGTGTTCTACACCATGGGCTATAGTGGGCATGGCACCCAGATGTCGGTCTATATGGGCCAGCGCATGGCCGAGGTGATTGCAGGCAACCCGCAGGCCAATCCGCTGCGCGGCATGCCCTGGCCACCCATTCCCATGTATGGCGTGGCGGAGCATTTCCTGCCGGTGGTGGGCGCTTATTACCGCATCAAGGATTACCTGTCATAATATCAAAGGCTATCTCCTTTGACCGATATGAGCCCATTTTCTGAGGCCACTGGATCGGATGGTGTCGGGGAGTGTGCGACGAGGTTGTTCTACGCGACGCATGCAGCATGTAGCGAAAGAAGCCGACCTTTCAGGATTCTTGGCGTGCCCTTACCCAGGCAAGAAACGCGTCTAAATCATCT
>NZ_BCTP01000043.1 GCF_001571345.1 Komagataeibacter xylinus NBRC 15237
TTGTGCGGACCACGCGGCCAGCCAGAACCTGGTCCAGAACATCGTCAGGGATGATGGGTTTCTTGCGTCGGGCCATGATGCTGCTCCTTCTTTCGCATCAAACGCCCAAACACGAAATTTAGGATAGGCCCAAAATCCCGTTTGCATAGCTGACGATCAGAAGTGCGAGCATCAGGCGCGGATGATACTGCGCCTTGCCTCCCGTGCGCACTGGCACGCAGAACGCACTCATCGGAACCCGCTCAACGGCTGCGACAACGAAATGCGCCATATCGTCAGCCGGAAGCCACGACTTCAGATCAGGCGGCAGAAGATACGGCTGAGACCGGTCAAACGGGATGAAGCTGCTCATCTCACCACCTTACAACCTTACCCCTTCACTGGGTACCCCAACCCGACAGGCTGCTAGAAGACACTGCAATAGCGCATGATATTACAGATATTCTCAAATCAGACGTAAGCGAAACGATAAAGCAGCGTCTTGTGAATGCACGTGTTGGGCAAGGACAATTTCGTGAGAACCTTCTTGAGCGCTGGAATAATACATGCGCGGTCACTGGATGCAGGATACCTGAAGTCCTTCGGGCTTCGCATATCAAAGCGTGGAAGCATTCCAACGATATTGAAAGACTCGATGTTCATAATGGAATTTTGTTGGCCGCATCTCTTGATGCATTATTTGACGAATACCTCGTAACATTCAAAAATGATGGTACCATGCGAGTTAATGGACGCATTGAAAAAAATGATCTTGATAATTTACGTATTCCGCAAGGCGTGAGGATACATTTTCAAGATCAAACGAAAGTCTATTTGAAAGCACATCAAGCCGAGTTTGAAAAAACTTCCAATGGTAACTCATTCGATTGGTAGATGCTTTTGAGAGCGCAGAGAGCAGAACATTCGCTCATAAGGCCGATTTTATCATACTATTATCGGGTAGCAGTCATTCTGCTATCCCCTGAAGGGTTTCGGGCGCCGCGAGGCGTACGAAAGTCTGGGAAGACCGAACCCGCGACACCGGGACTCAGTTATGGGGAATTTGCAACTGGCGCCACCCCGGGGGAGAGGCTGAGCCAGAGCATACAGGTGCGTTTGTGGAACTGGAACGGGTTTTTGTGACCGGATCTGCATGACGCGATGTCAGAACTGGCAGTATAGGCAGCGATTTTCCCGGGTTTTCCAGTGATGCGTACAGGAGATACGGTTTGTCGGAGCGATGCCACTCCGATATCGGGATCGGTCATGCTGTAATCTCTGCGGGCTGTCATGGTGATCCCCCGGCCGGATCAGTCGCCCGTGGTGGTCCTCGGGGCTGGCACCATCGGGGAAGGATCTGGATGACGACCATCGGACCACCACAGCATGGGCACGGCGGTGGCGTAACCGGTTCGGCTTCCCGGACTTCCGGCGCTGGTGTGGATATGACATTCAGCAGTTCCCGCACCCGGGCGAGGCTGGCCTTGCGGCTGGAACTGGCCAGCAGGCCATAATGGCGGATGCGATGAAATCCCCGGGGCAGGACATGCAGCATGAAGCGGCGAATGAACTCATCCGTGGCGAGTGTCATGACCTGCTGCTGATGGGCCGTATCCCGCCGGTAGTCCTTGTAGCGGAACGTCACACCGTTTTCGTTGAACGCCAGGAGGCGGCGGTTCGATATGGCGACGCGATGGGTATAGCGCGACAGGTAGGCCAGTACCGCTTTGGGACCGGCAAAAGGAGGTTTGGCGTAGACGACCCAGCGCGTGCTGCGCACAGGCGCCAGATACCGCAGAAAGGCACGGCGGTCTGCCAGAGGGGCAAGCTGCCCCCGGAAGGCCAGCCGGTCGGCATCGAAAAGTGCGCGCAGCCGGGTCAGGAACAGGCGGCGGAACAGTTTGCCCAGCACGCGAACGGGCAGCAGGAAAGCCGGGCGCGATGAGATCCAGCGCTGGCCATCGGGCGACAGGCCGCCGCCCGGCACGATCATGTGCACATGGGGATGGTGGGTCAGCGCCGAACCCCAGCTGTGCAGCACGGCGGTGATGCCGATGCGCGCGCCCAGATGCCGGGGATCGGCGGCGATCGTCATCATCGTCTCCGAGGCGGCCTGGAACAGCAGGGCGTAGAGAACGGCCTTGTTCTGGAGCGCGATGTCGGCGATCCGCGCAGGTAGGGTGAAGACGACATGGAAATACCCGACCGGCAGCAGATCGGCCTCCCGCTCGGCCAGCCATGTCCGCGCGGCGTTCCCCTGGCAGCGCGGACAATGACGGTTGCGGCAGCTGTTATAGGCGATCCGCCAGTGTCCACAGTCCCCGCAGGCCGCGACATGACCACCAAGGGCCGCCGTGCGGCAGTGTTCGATCGCCGACATGACCTTGAGCTGCTGCAGGGGGAGACGGCCGGCATGGGCTGACCGCCAGGCAGGGCCGGCAGCCCGGAAGATGTCCCCCAGTTCGAGGGAGGCGGACATGACCGCCCCCGCCCGGGGATCAGCCGTCGGGCCTCGCCTGCGTTGTCGCCAGCATGCCCAGCCTGTCGAGCGGACTGATGACGGCCCGCACGGTCCGTGTCGCAACTTTTGTATAAAGGGCCGTGGTCTCCAGGCGGGAATGACCCAGCAGAACCTGGATCACGCGGACATCGACACCATCCTCAAGCAGGTGCGTGGCAAAGCTGTGCCGCAGGGTATGAGGCCCCACACGTCTGGTGATCGCAGCAGCCCGCGCGGCATCGACAACCACACGATGGAGCTGCCGTGTGCTGATGGGCCTCATGGTATCCTGCCCGGGAAAAAGCCAGCCACCGGAATGCATCACGCCCTGCTGGCGTCCGGCCTTCCACCACTCCCGCAGCAGGGGCAGAAGGTCTGCCGGAAGCATGGCGTTGCGATATCGTCCCCCTTTGCCCCGTTCGACCCTGAGCAGCATGCGCTCGCTGTCGATATCGCTGATCTTGAGAGCTGCGACCTCGGCCACCCGCAGGCCTGCCCCGTAGGCGACCGACAGGGCGGCCTGATGCTTGAGGCATACGGTCGCGTTGAGCAACCGGGCAACTTCATCGCGGCTCAGCACGACGGGCAGGTTGCGGGGCTGCGCTACCCGGACCAGCTTGCGTGCAAGGTCGGGGCGGTCGAGTGTCTGGGTGAAGAAAAACCGGAGCGCCGACACGATGGCATTCATGGTCGGTGTCGGCATGCCAGCCGCGTTCTGCGCAATCTGGAACTGGCGCACATCCTTGACTGTTGCCGTGTGGGGGGGCCTATCCTAAATTTCGTGTTTGGGCGTTTGATGCGAAAGAAGGAGCAGCATCATGGCCCGACGCAAGAAACCCATCATCCCTGACGATGTTCTGGACCAGGTTCTGGCTGGCCGCGTGGTCCGCACGATGTCAGACGCAGATGCCCTTCTGGGCGATATGAAGAAAGCCCTGGCGGAGCGGTTGCTCAACGCCGAACTGGACCACCATCTGGACGGCGAGACTGTGGCTGGTCGCCCGAACTGTCGCAATGGCTATGGGCAGAAGACGGTGCTGACGGATGCCGGTCGGGTACGGCTGGACATCCCCCGTGATCGGGCGGGAACGTTCGATCCGCAACTGATCGCCCGCTACCGGCGGCGGTTTCCCGGCTTCGACGATCGGATCATCTCGATGTATGCGCGTGGGATGAGCGTACGTGAGATCCAGGGCCATCTGCTTGAAATCTATGGGATGGAAGCTTCGCCGGACCTGATCAGCGTCATCACTGACGCCGTTCTGGACGAAGTGGCAGCCTGGCAGAACCGGCCGCTGGAGGTGGTCTATCCGGTGGTGTTCTTCGATGCCCTGCGGGTGAAGATCCGTGACGAAGGCATGGTGCGCAACAAGGCGGTGCATATCGCCCTGGGCATACGCGCCGACGGCACGAAGGAGGTCCTCGGCCTGTGGATCGAGCAGAACGAGGGCGCCAAATTCTGGCTCCGTGTCATGAACGAGCTACGCCATCGTGGCGTCGAGGATATCCTGCTGGCCGTGGTTGACGGGCTCAAGGGCTTTCCCGACGCCATCCGCGCGGTTTTTCCCGAAGCCCTTGTGCAGACCTGCATCGTTCATCTGCTGCGCCATTCGCTGGATTTCGTCGCCTGGAAAGACCGCAAATCCGTGGCCACGGCTCTGAAGGATATCTACCGGGCGGTGGACGCCGAGACTGGAAAAACCGCCCTGGCCGCCTTTGCCGAAAGCCCCTGGGGTCGGAAATACGCAGCGATCGTCCAGTCCTGGGAGCGGGCCTGGGAGGAGGTCATTCCCTTCTACGCCTTCCCTGCCGACGTCCGGAAACTGGTCTATACGACCAATGCCATAGAAGCGCTGAACGCCAAGCTCAGGCGGGCCGTCCGGGCCAGAGGGCATTTCCCCAATGACGACGCGGCTCTCAAGCTCCTCTTTCTGGCCTTGAACCGGGCCGAGAAAGAATGGATCATGCCCCCAAGGGAATGGTCTATGGCAAAAGCCCAGTTCGCCATTCTCTTCGGTGACCGCTTCGCCCGCGCCACCGTCTGATCAATAACGTGAACAACGCCTCTTACACGAAATTCCTGACAGTCCCGTGTGGGGTGAGCGGCCCAGAAACGTGGCGAAACGGCCGACATCGCGAAGGTAATTGCGCTGCGTCTCCCGGGAGAACCGCCGCACCGCCATGTCATCAAGCAGGCGCTGGCGAAGGGGACTGATTGCAGCAATGCACAGGGACTCTGTCATCATCCGGCTCCTTCTGGTGGGAAGAAGCCAGAGTGCTTGGCCCGATCAGGACAGTTCCAAATAAAACAGATCGCTCACACCGTGGTGACAGGCCTGCACACCGCACCAATCCCGCGCAGCGGGTTCGTTCTCCCGGCCCAAACCGGACATGATGGCGGCCGTGGTTAATGTCGTAGATGAGGACGACTACCGCCCATCCGGTTTCATAACCGGGCACCATCAATGTCTCTCAATTTCATCACAAGTCCTGATGTTCCGATCGCCTGCCACACCAGTCAGGGCCATGTCGATGACCGTCCAGTTCCCACTTTTCGCAGCAGCAGCGACGTAGCCATCGGGTCGTATCAGCCAGATACCGTTTTCATCCGGTGGCAGGCATGGTTCGGGCATCAGCAGGGCTGGATGGCGTGCGATCATGGCTCGCGCTTCGGCGCTGTTTCTGGCCGCAAGCACAAAGCGGGGCGGCCTATTGCCTTGTTTGGAACTGCATCGTGAAACCAGTCGCTGCCCCGGCCCGGGGCCACGTAGCCCCCGGGCTGAACCCATGTTGAGAGGGCTGTCCGGGTAGTCGATCAGGATTCCGGAAAGCCGATTGGCAACGGCACGGCGGACTACGGGAATGCGGAAGCCCTGCTTTACAATGAAATTGCGCACCCTCTGCGCCAGAGGGCTTCTGAGCAGGACAATTCTGGTCATGCGGCTGGAATCCGACAGGATCTGCCGCGCAACGCCGCTGCGTTCGCTACTGTAACTGTCCAGCAGCCACGGGCTGGCGTCCTGCCGCTCGACAAGGGCCAGCTTCCACGCAAGATTGAAGGCATCCTGCATGCCCATGTTCATGCCCTGACCACCGGCCGGACTATGAATATGGGCTGCATCGCCAGCCAGGAATGCGCGGCCCTTGCGGTAATCCCTGACCTTGCGTTCATTGACCCCGAAATCCGACAGCCATACCGGATCGGACAGGATGACCCCGCCCGGTCCCCGCCGGTCAACAATTGCCTGCATTTCCCCAAGGTCAGGCATATGTAATGCAATCGAACCGAGATCGGCGATGATACGGTAATGCCCCCGCGAGATCGGAAAGAACATGACAGCGCCATCCGGATGCCAGAAAATCGCTGGCTCGTCTGGCGGGATCGCAAGGCCGGCCACATGCACGTCAGCAATGACAAATCCCGTGGGCAGCGTGTCTCCCTCAAAGGCAAGGCCCAGCCTGCTGCGCACAAGGGAATGCGCACCATCGCATCCAACAAGCCAGGCCGCTTCCACGGTCTCGATCCTGCCGTCCGCATGCCTGAGCGTGCAGGACACACCGTCATCCCCGCCAACGAAGTCGGTCAGTTCGGTTTCACGTTCGACGGTATGGCCAAAAGCCCCGAGATGGCCTGCCAGCAACCGTTCGGTTTCCGATTGCGGGATCATCAGCAGGTAATTGAAGGAGGAGGCGATCGTGCCGAACGGGATCCGGGCCAGTGTCCTGTTGCCCGCATGAATGCTCACGGCATCCGCACGCAGCCCGGTGGCCATAAACGCATCGGCACAGCCCGCTGCATCAAGCAGTTCCAGTGTCCGGGGCCAGATGGCAAGGGCGCGCGATTGCGTGGTGCGGGCCGCCAGCCTGTCGATAATCCTGACAGGCATGCCGTACCGGGCCAGTTCGGCGGCCATGATCAGGCCGACAGGCCCCGCACCGACAACAAGAACGGGCTTCGACATGGTTTTATCCAAAGGAAAAGGAACTGTCCGGCCATATGCACGGATGCCACCACGTTAACGCCAGATGCAGCCGGAGTGTTCCTGCCTGCATTCGGGCAGGCAGGCGGTCACGGCCAGGAAAAACGGCGGCTTTACTCCCGTTTCCTTAAAAAAACGGCCCACCCTGATTGTCGTGGCAGGGCTTCTTGCCGTATCTGCACGCATTGCATGTTCGTTTCCGGAGGGGATGATGACCGGTCCAGCACTATCCGATGCCCAGGGGTCGTCTCGCGCGCGCCTGATTGATGGCAAGGGCTTCGCCGCCCGCCTTACACAGGATATCGCAGCCGATGTCAGTGCCTTTTATGAAAAGCACCACGTCACCCCCGGCCTTGCCGTGGTGCTGGTGGGCAATGACCCCGCCAGCGAGGTCTATGTGCGCAACAAGGCGCTCCAGACCCATCGGGCGGGCATGCGCTCGTTCATGCACATGCTGCCCGCCACCACCGCGCAGGAGGAACTGCTCAGCCTGATCGCGCGGCTCAATGTCGATCCCGAGATCCACGGCATCCTCGTGCAGTTGCCCCTGCCTGCGGGGCTTGACCCCGTGGCCGTGACCAACGCCATTGCGCCTGAAAAGGACGTGGACGGGCTGGGCGTGGTCAATGCAGGCCGGCTGGCGCTGGGGCTGCCGGGCATCGTGCCGTGCACGCCGCTGGGCTGCCTGCTGCTGCTGCGCCATTACGTGGGTGACATGCGTGGCAAGGACGCGCTGGTGATCGGGGCCTCGAACCTCGTGGGCCGTCCCATGGCCGAACTGCTTTTGCAGGAGGGCTGCACCGTCACCGTGGCGCATATCGACACGCGCGATACGGCGGCCCTGGCCCGCCAGGCCGATATCGTGGTGGTGGCGACGGGCGTGCGTGAACTGGTGCGCGGTGACTGGATCAAGCCGGGTGCGACGGTGATCGATGTGGGCATTTCGCGCATCACGCTGCCTTCGGGCAAGACGCGGCTGGTGGGCGATGTGAAGTTTGACGAGGTGGTAGAGCGCGCGGGCCTGATCACCCCCGTGCCCGGTGGCGTGGGACCGATGACCATTGCCTGCCTGCTGCGCAACACGCTTGATGCCGCCCGGCTGATCGTGACAGGGCAGGCACGCTCATGACCCTGACATCCGTTGAACTGATCCCGCGTGATGCGGAAACCCTGCTGCGTGATGCCAATGAAGTCGCCCGGCTGTTTCCCGATGCGGGGATGATCAATATCCCCGACCTGCTGCGCTTCCCGCTGCGCAGTTGGGAGGCGGCGCGTCTGGTGCGCCCGGTTTTTGCGCGCGTGGTGCCGCATGTCCGCGCCATCGATATTGCGCCCGACGCGCCCCTGCCGGGCGCGGATGATCCTGACCTGCGCGAAGTGCTGGTGGTCAAGGGCGACCCGCCATCGGACCTGCGCCACCGCACCTATCCCAACAGCAGCGAGAGCGTGATTGCGCGTTATCGCCGCGAGGCGCCGCATCTTGATGTCTATGCCGCGTTCGACCCGTATCGCCGCGCGCCGTATCAGGAAATGGAAGCCATTGAGCGCAAGAAGGAAGCCGGTGCCATCGGCTTCTTCACCCAGCCCATATTCGACCTGCCCATGCTCGACCTGTGCATGAACTGGCTGCATGGGGAAAACGTGTTCTGGGGCATCTCGCCCGTGGTCGGGCCCAAGTCGCGCTCGTATTGGGAGACGACGAACCACGTCATCTTCCCCCACGAGTTCGAGCCCACGCTGGAGGCCAACATCACCTTCGCCCGACGGATGATGGATGTCGTGGCCCGCGCGGGCGGCAATACCTACCTCATGCCGCTGCGCGTCAACCTTGAGCGCTACCTGACGCCGCTGCGGCACGATCAGGGCGTTTCAAACTGAAATATTGGGCCCTGTTGGGAATTATCGTGAATTGATGACTGCGGCGACCAGATGGATCATGGCTGCGAATGATCTGTCTGTCTTGTCGCTCCGCGTGGCGATGCGCTTGAACTCCTTGAGCTTGCAGAAGAAGTTCTCGATGAGATGGCGCGCCTTGAACAGGGCTTTATCGAACGGGCGTCTGTCGAGACGATTTTTGCGCTGGGGAATAACCACGCGGGCCCCCTGCGCCCGTATGGCGTCCACGATCCAGTGGACGTCGAACGCCCTGTCGGCAAGAAGTGCCCCGAAATCTGCTGGTTCAAGAAGGGGAGCAACGCCGACCGTGTCGTAATGCTGACCGGGGATGAGAGTGAAGCGGACCAGATTACCCAGGGCGTCGGTCATGGCGATGATCTTGGTTGACCATCCCGTCACGCTGCGTCCGATCGCCTGGCTTCTGGTCCCCCTTTTGCGCCCTGGCCATGGCGGTGAACCCGGACCACCGTGCCATCGATCATCGCGTATTCCATATCGGCTTCGTCAGAGACAGCTTCAAAAAGCCGTTTGAAAACACCGGCTTTCATCCAGTCCCTGTAACGGGAATAGACCGAGTTCCAATGTCCGAAATACGTCGGCAGATCCTGCCATGGACTGCCTGTCCGGGCTATCCATAAGACCGCCTCGATGAAGAGCCGGTTATCCTTCCCGCTGCGTCCCCGATCCGTTTGCTTGCCAAGGCACAGCGGTTCCATTTTCGCCCATTGGGCATCCGTCAATATCAAGCGATCCATATGCAGTTTGAAGCACACCAGGGCCCTTGTGAAAAATCAATTCCAAACAGGCCCTGATAAAAGGAAAAAGTTTTTGGTGAAGCTTTTTTCGGAAAAGCTTCGAAGAACACCGCCTTTTTTAAAAAAGGCGGTACCCGAAAACTCTTTCGGGTTCACGCTACCCACGGGGTTCAGATCCAGCCACGCGCCCGGATCAGGCCAAATGCCGCGATCGTGACCATGCAGGTGATCCGCCCGTCCAGGATCATCGCCTCCATCTCGGGCAGGGTTACGGTGTGGCAGGTAATGTCCTCTTCCGTTTCCTCGCGCTGGTGGCTGCCCTGCGTCAGCCCGGTGGCCAGGAAGGCGCGGCCCTTCTGGGTGGTGTAGCCCGCGCCCTGATACATCAGCCCCGCATCGCGCATCTGGGCGGCCATGATGCCGGTTTCCTCGCGCAGTTCGCCGCGTGCCACCTCTTCCGGCGTGGCATCGGGGCGGTTTTCCCACATGCCCATGGGCAGTTCCCACATCCGCTTTTGTATGGGATAGCGGTATTGGCGGATCAGGGTGACGCGGGGGCCTTCGGGGCCTTCCCACAAGGGCAGGATCACGACAAAATCACCGCGCTCCACCACGCCATACAACCCTTCGCGGCCATTGGGGCGCAGGATGATGTCCTCGCGCACGCGGGTCCAGGGGTTTTCATAGGCCGTGCGGGTTGAAAGCGTGGTGTAGCCGCCTGCATCGGGGGTGGGGCGTTGCGTCATGAAACCTGTCTCCTTCGTGGCCGGTTGAGGCGTGTCCATGCATCCTGCACGGGGCTGTGGTGCGGGAACGAATGGGTGCGGGTTGGTTTTTCAGTTTTTTCCATAAGCCGTATCTGGCGTTGTGCCCAAGCCCTTTTGCGGCGCGGGAAATCAGGGTTGTCATGCGCGCCGGTGTGGTGCGTTCGTTTTTCCAAGGGGAGTGCAGGCATATCATGACCGGGCCGCAGGCATCATCGGCGTCACCGACACGGCGGATACTGCCCGTCGTGCTGTTCAATCTGCTGTGCTACATCGATATCGGCCTGCCGATGGCGGTTATTCCCGTTTTTGTGCATCAGGTGCTGGGCTATAATACCGTGCTCGCGGGCATGGCGGTCTCGGTGCAGTATCTCGCCACCTTCGCCTCGCGCGCAGGCGCGGGGCGGCAGACCGACCGGCGCGGCGCCAAGCCCACGGTCATCGTGGGGCTGGCCATGTGCACGTTCTCGGGGCTGATGCTGCTGGCCTCGGGCGTGCTGCTGCATTTTGCCACGCTGTCGGTCGGGCTGCTGATCCTGAGCCGCGTGCTGCTGGGCATAGGCGAAAGCTGGACGGCAACGGGCGCCATCATGTGGAATATCGGCCGCGTGGGGGCAGGGCGCACCGCGCAGGTCATCTCGTGGAATGGCGTGACCTCCTATGGCGGCATCGCCCTTGGCGCGCCGATCGGGCAGATCCTGTCCGGCCTGCCCATGCCCTATGGGGGGCTGACGCTGGTGGGCGCGCTCTCGGCGGGGCTGACGCTGTTCGGTTTCGTGCTGGCGCGGCAGTATGCGCCCGTGCCGCCCGTGCCTGCCAAGGCACCGCCCATGCCGTTCGGGCAGGTATTCATGCGCGTGCTGCCCCATGGCGCGGTGCTGGCCTGCGGGTCGGTGGGGTTTGGCACCATTTCCGCCTGCCTTGCACTGTTCTATGCCCATAACAACTGGAATGGCGCCGCCGTGGCGCTGGCCGGTTTTGGCCTGACCTTCGTGATGATGCGCTTTTTGTTCGCCCGGCAGATCGACCGCCGGGGCGGGTTGCAGGTTACCCTCATTTCCCTGCTGGTGGAAACGCTGGGCCTGGGCGTTTTGTGGCAGTGCTCGAGCGTGGAGGGCGCAGCCCTTGGCGCGGCGCTGACCGGGGCCGGGTTCTCGCTGGTATTCCCCGCCATGGGGGTGCTGGCCGTGGGCCGCGTGGGGGCGGAGAACCGGGGGGCGGCGCTGGGGGCTTTTTCCGTGTTTCTGGATATTGCCGTGGGGCTGTCCGGCCCGCTGCTGGGGCTGGTGATCCAGACAATGGGCTACGGGGCGCTGTTTCTGGTCTCGGCGCTGTTTACGCTGGCGGGCGTGGGTGTCACCATGGCATTGAAATTCCTGCCGCGCTGAAAGGTGCGCGGCGCGTGACCAACCTTGCGGGAGCTGAGCAGGATAGATGCAGATTTCATCTGTAGCGGTTTTTTGTGGATCACGTTTCGGCTCAAGGCCGGAATATGCCGCCCAGTCGCGTGCGCTGGGCACGGCGCTGGGGCAGGCGGGGGTGCGGCTGGTCTATGGGGGGGGGCATGTCGGCCTCATGGGCACGGTGGCCGATGCCACGCTGGCGGCAGGGGGCAATGTGACGGGCGTGATCCCGCGCTTCCTGCATTCACGCGAGATCATGCATGAAGGTGTGACCGACCTGACCGTGACCGAGAGCATGCATGACCGCAAGGCGCGCATGTTTGCGTGCTCGGATGCCTTTGTGGTCATGCCCGGCGGCCTGGGCACGTTTGACGAGACGATCGAGATCATGACATGGCGGCAGCTGCGCCAGCATGACAAGCCGATCTACATCGTCAACATCGCAGGCTGGGCCGACCCGCTGCTGGCCATGATCGATGCCTGTATCGAGGACGGGTTCGCCTCGCCAAGCGCGCGCGACCTGTTTGCGGTGGTGCCGGATGTGGCAACCCTCATGGCCGCCCTTGCCGCACTCCCCGCGCCATCAGGCGTGCGTGATGCGGTCACGACGCTGTAAAACTTTTCATCTATCCCCTTGCGCAAAAGGGAGCAGGCTAGTATAGCCGCGTGCAACGGAGTGTAGCTCAGCCTGGTAGAGCACTGTGTTCGGGACGCAGGGGCCGGAGGTTCGAATCCTCTCACTCCGACCAGATTTGCAGGCCGATCGCCCTTGGGTGGTCGGCCTGTTTTCGTATTGAAAACACGCTTCACCAGAAACGCCTTTGTGGCTTCCGTTAAAAAAAGGGGGAGGACCTGCCGGTCTTCCCCCTGTGTCTTTTTACGGCTGGGCCGGTTGTGGCGGCGTGGCCGGGCTTGCGGGGGCGGCCTGCTGGTTGGCAGGCGCTGTCGCATCGCTGGACGGCGCGGCCGGTGCCGGTTGGGCCGCGGGTGGCGTGGTGGCTTCAGGCGCCGTTGACGGCGCGGGCTGACTGGCCGCAGGCGCGGAAGCGGGCGCAGCACTGGTCGTGCCCTGTGCCGCAGGCGTGGCAGGGGCGTTTGCAGCAGGCTGTGAGGCCTGGGCCGGAGGTGTCGCGATTTCCGCCGGGGTGGCGCTTGCCGCGGGTGCTTCAGCAGGCGGTGTGGCGGGGGCATCGGCAGGCGCTGTCTCCTGCGTGGCCGCCGGGCTGGGGGGCATTTCGGTGGCTGCGGTCGGCGCGCTGGCCCCCACGCTCGAAACCTGCGGCAGCGTGGGGGTGGGCGCCACCGGGCGCGGGGCCAGGGTCACGGTGGGCTGGTGGGTGTAGCGGTTCAGCGCATCGGCATCGCTCTGCACGCCATAGGCGTTCATGGGCGGCAGGGGCAGGGGCGAGGGCTGGTCCGCCGCCGGGTTGCGGTCAAGCACCACGCGGGTGTTCTGCGGGTAGCGGTTCATCAGGCCAAGCAGCGTGCCGTTGGTCCAGCCAAAGCCGATCTGCATCGGGTATTCGCCGCCGCCCTTGCCGCCCTTGGGGCTGATATAGGGATTGACCACGTCATATTTTTCCAGCAGCACGCCCGATTTTTCGTAGGTGCCGATCACGCGGCCCATCCAGCGCGCCGCGATGTCGCTGGCAAGCTGGTCATAGCCATACTGGTTGAAGCCCTTGACCGCCATCCACTGCAGCGGGGCCCAGCCATTGGGTGAATCCCATTGCTGGCCGCTATTGGTGCGCTCGGTGGCGATCAGGCCGCCTACCTTGAGCAGGTTCTTGCGCACGGTTTCCGATACGGCCTTGGCCTGCTCGGGCGTTGCCATCTGCAGGAACAGCGGCACGACCGTGGCGCCTGACAGGATGGAGGTCGATTCCCCCTTTTTCCAGTCATAATCGATATAGGCCGCGCGGCGCTCATCCCACAGGATGCGCTGTGCCGCGTTGATGCGCTCTTCGGCCAGATGCGCGTAGCGGGCGGCCTCTTCCTTGTTGCCCTTCAGGTCATAGGCGTGGGCCAGGGTCTGCTGCAGGTGCGGGATGAGGAAGTTGAGTTCCACGGTCAGCAGTTCCGTGGTGTGGATGGTGGAGAGCGTATGCCCATCCGCCAGCCAGCGCGAGCTGAAGTCCCACCCCGTCTCGGAGCCTGCGCGGAGATCGCGGTACACCTCGTTCTTGGGGCGGCCGGATTCAGCGGCCGTGGCGATGTCCTGCGGGTAGCTTTCATCACGCGGGGTGTCGCGGTCATCCCAGTGGCGGTTCATGATCGTGCCATCGGGCAGGCGCACCACATGGCGGTAGGCGCCACCGGGGGCGACCGAATCCTGCCCGTCCATCCAGTAGTCGTATTCCGCCTGCAGTTCGGGCAGGAAGGTGGTGTAGGCCACCTGGCCATCATGCATGGCCAGCAGGTCGACCATCAGCGAGAAGAACGGTGCCTGCGAGCGGCTGAGGTAATAGGTGCGGCTGCCGTTGGGGATATGGCCGTACCGGTCGATCATCGAGGCCATGTCGCGCACCATGTCGCGCATGAGGTCGATCTTCTGGTTTTCGTACAGCCCGATCATGGTGAAGTAGCTGTCCCAGTAATACAGCTCACTGAAACGGCCGCCGGGCACCACGTAGGTGAAGGGGAGCGGCAGTTGCGAGGAGTAGGCCACCTGCGTGTCGGGCGGGCGGCTGAGCACTTCCCACATGCCCACGATGTAGTCGCGCACGTTTTCATCGGGCGTGCGCTGGTAGGAGACGGTCTTGCGCTCGGGCAGGGTGAAGTGCTGGGCCACGAAATCCTTGAGCGAGAAATCAGGGCGCTGGCGGGCAAGGTTGTACTGCGCCATCAGGTCGGCGGGCGCTTCATCGGGTATGGCGTCGGCCGCGGTCTTGGCATCGGTGTAGATATGCGCCTCACCGATGGCCTGGAACAGGCCATCGAGGGCGATCGAGGGCGGGCGCAGGTCCTGTGCCAGGGCCGCGAGTGCTGCGGCATCGGACAGCAGGGCATCGGCTGGCGGGACCGGGCTGCTGCCGCTCGATGCCGGGCCATCCTTGTGCATGGTCTGGGCAGGCTGGGTGCCCGGCGGGGTGGCATCGGCATGGTCGGCGCTGCCCGGGCTAGCCGGCATGGCCGGGGTGCTTCCCTCCTGCGGTGTCGCGGGCGCGCTGCCGCCGGCTTGCATGGCGGGTGTAGCAGTACCCGGTGGGGCCTGTGGCGGCGTGGTGGTGGGCGCAGGTGGCATGCTTCCGCTCCCTGAAAGCGGTTCGGGCGTTGGCACCGAATAGATCTGCTCCCCCGCCGTGTCCGGGCTTGCGGCGGGAGCAGGGGCTGATGGTGCCGCTGCTGTCCGTTCCGTGCCGGTGGGCGCGGACGGGATGGCAGCGGGAGGCTGGACCGGAGGCGTCTGGGCAGCGGGCGTGGCCTGCGTGGACTCAGGCGCTGTCTGGGCCAGTGCGGGCGCACCCGCGTAAAGAAGGCTGGCCAGCACGAGCCCGGCCTGACGGGGCGCGGACCGGGACAGGTTTGAACCGCACAGGAGTAAAACTTTCACGAGACGCCAATTCTCCAGATAATAAAAAGATAAATATGATCCCCGCACCATGCCCTGCCTTGCCCGCCTACCACAAAGGGAAACCATGCAGATGGAGGGAAGTTCATTTTCAGGCATGGTGGCTGTCATGAACATGTCCCTGCTTTTCCAGAGGGTGCGAAACCGGCTATGCTGTCTGTCCTCCCGGCCTGCGCGGCCTGAGCGTTCGTGTTTTTTTCTGTTCCGCCAAACCGGAGTCGTCTTTTCATGCCCTCATCCCTTCAGGGTCTTACCCCGCTGGCCACAACCGATGCCCTGTTCTTTGAACGCGCCGGTGCCCGCCTTGGCCGCCCCGATGCCGAGCGCCTCGTGCAGCAGGCGCTTGAAGGGATGGATGATGGCGAGCTTTTCCTAGAATATCGTGAAAGCGAAGGCATTTCGCTTGATGAAGGTGTCATCCGCTCCGCTACCTTCGATACGTCATCAGGCTTCGGCCTGCGGGCCGTGCTGGAGACGGAAACCGGCTTCGCCCATTCCGATGAAATCAGCGAAAGCGCGATCCGCCGCGCGGCCGAGACCGTAAGCCAGGTGCGCGCGGGCCGTTCGGGCACGCTGGCCGCAGGCCCCCGTTCAACCAATCACCGCCTCTACCCCGACATCAACCCGCTGGCGGAGGGCGAATTCGCCACGCGTGCAGCCATGCTGTCGGAGCTCGATGCCTATGCCCGCGCGCGTGACCCGCGCGTGGTGCAGGTGATGGCGTCGATCTCGGCGGAGTGGCAGGCCATCCAGATCCTGCGGCCCGACGGGCAGCGCATGGCCGATATCCGCCCGCTGGTGCGGCTCAACGTGTCGGTGGTGGTGGAGCAGGACGGACGGCGCGAGAGTGGCGGGCACGGGCTGGGCGGGCGTTATGCCTATAGCCGCCTGCTTGCCCCCGAAGTGTGGAAGAACGCGGTGGACGAAGCCCTGCGCATGGCGCTGGTCAACCTTGATGCCCGCCCCGCGCCCGCGGGCGAGATGGAGGTGGTGCTGGGCGCGGGCTGGCCCGGCATCCTGCTGCATGAGGCCGTGGGCCACGGGCTTGAGGGTGATTTCAACCGCAAGGGCACATCCGCCTTTGCCGGGTTGATGGGCCAGCGCGTCGCGGCCCCCGGCGTGACCGTGGTCGATGATGGTACCATTCCCGAGCGGCGCGGCAGCCTGACCATTGATGATGAAGGTACGCCAACGGGCCGCACGGTCATGATCGAGGATGGCATCCTGACCGGCTACCTGCAGGACCGCCTCAACGCCCGCCTGATGGGCGTTGCCCCCACCGGCAATGGCCGCCGCCAGTCATACGCCCATGCCCCCATGCCGCGCATGACCAACACCATCATGCTCGGCGGCGACGCCACGACCGAGGACATGATCCGCAGCACGAAGCGCGGCCTGTATGCCGTCAACTTTGGCGGCGGGCAGGTGGATATCACCTCGGGCAAGTTCGTGTTTGCCGCGTCCGAGGCCTACATGATCGAGGATGGCAGGATCACATCCCCCGTGCGCGGCGCCACCCTGATTGGCAATGGCGCGGATGCCATGACCAAGGTGACCATGATTGGCGGCGAACCCGCCCTTGACCCCGGCATCGGCACCTGCGGCAAGGCAGGTCAGGGCGTGCCGGTGGGCGTGGGCCAGCCCACCCTCAAAATGACCGGGCTGACCGTGGGTGGCACGGGCGGCTGATGCTGAACCGGGCGGAGGGGCCTGCCTTTAGAGACTGCCTGAAAAGGCAGGCCCAGTAAAACACTGAAATCATAAAAGTTTTTGGTGAAGCTTTTTTCAAAAAGCTTCGAAGAACGCTGCCTTCTTGAAAAAAGGCAGCATCCAAGAACTTCTCTCTGTCTTGCCGTGGTCTCTCACGCCCGCGCCGCAGCAATCACGGCCTTCATGTGCCCGATGACCGTGGGCAGCCCGTCAAAAATGGCCTGCCCGATCAGGAAATGCCCGATATTGAGTTCCATCACCTGCGGCAGGGCTGCGATGGGGGGCACGTTATCGTAAGTCAGGCCGTGGCCCGCATGCACTTCCAGCCCGCAACGCGCGGCATGGGTGGCCCCCGTGGTCAGGCGGCCGAGTTCCACCGCGCGGGCGGCAGCATCGGGCGCATCGGCATAGGCGCCGGTATGCAGTTCAACCACGGCGGCACCCAGTTTTGCCGCAGTTTCAATCTGCGCGGCGTCGGGGTCGATGAACAGCGAGACGCGGATGCCTGCGTCATTGAGCCGTGCAATGCGCGGGGCCAGCGTCTCGGCCTGGCCCAGCACGTCCAGCCCGCCCTCGGTCGTGACTTCCTGCCTGCGTTCAGGCACCAGGCAGCAGGCATGCGGGTGCAGGCGGGTGGCGATGGTGGTCATCTCGTCGGTCGCCGCCATTTCCATGTTCAGGGGAATGGCCAGTTCCGCGCGCAGGCGCTCGAGGTCGGCATCGCGGATGTGGCGGCGGTCCTCGCGCAGGTGCGCGGTAATACCATCAGCGCCTGATTTCTGGGCCAGCAGGGCGGCCCTGACCGGGTCGGGATGCGTGCCGCCGCGCGCGTTGCGCACGGTGGCGACGTGATCGATGTTCACGCCCAGCCGGATCGGGGCGGGAGAAGATGCGCTCATGACCTGTTCCTGTGTTCGGCCATCTGCATGGCCATGCGCAGGGCCGCGACAAGGCTTGAGGGGTCAGCCGTGCCGTGGCCTGCAATATCGAAGGCGGTGCCGTGATCGGGCGATGTGCGGATGATGGGCAGGCCCAGCGTGGTGTTGACCCCCTGCGTCATGTCGATGGTCTTGAGCGGGATCAGCGCCTGGTCATGATACATGCACATCGCCACGTCATAGCGCGCGCGGGCGGGGGGCGTGAACATCGTATCCGGTGGCCACGGGCCGCTCACATCCATGCCGTGCGCGCGCAGCGCCTCGATGGCGGGGATGATGATGGTCTGTTCTTCCGTGCCCATGGTGCCGCTTTCGCCCGCATGCGGGTTCAGCCCGGCCATGGCGATGCGTGGGTGCTTGATACCAAAATCACGCATCAGGGCCGCATGGGTGGTGCGGGTGGCGGCGATGATGCCTTCGGTCGTGAGGTCATCAAGCGCCCGGCGTAGGCTGACATGGATGGTAACGGGCACCACGCGCAGTTCCGGGCAGGCCAGCATCATCACCTCGCGCCCCGGCACGTTGCACAGGGCGGCAAGGTATTCCGTATGGCCGGGATAGGCGAACCCCGCCTTTTTCAGCACGATCTTGCTGATGGGGTTGGTCACCACGCCCGCCGCGTGCTCGTGGCGGGCGAGTTCCACCGCGCGCGCGATGGAGGTGGTGATGGCATCCGCGTTGCGGCTGTCCGGCTGGCCGGGGTGAACCGGGGCGGCCAGCGTGACCGGCAGCACCGGCACGGCATCGGCAAACACGCCCGCGGCCTCGCCAATGCTGCCAATCTCGCGCACGTTCACCCCATGGCGCCCGATCAGGGCCGCATCGCCAATCACGGCAAAGGCCGTGGCGCCAGCCCGCATGGCCCGCCAGGCGTCCGCGGTGATTTCCGGCCCGATCCCGGCGGGGTCGCCCATGGTCAGGGCAAGGGGGGGCGTGGGCTCAGGCATCGGTCGCGGCCATGGCGTGCAGGATGCGGATCCATGAGCGCATGCCCTTGTGGAAGGCGGCCAGGTCGTATTTCTCGTTGGGCGAATGGGCGCGGTCATCATCAAGCGCAAAACCCACCAGCAGGGCGGGCATGCCCAGCACGCGCTGCATGTCGGCGGCCACCGGGATCGAGCCGCCACAGCCGATGGTCACCGCAGGCGTGTTCCACTCAGCGCCCAGAGCGTCGAGGGCGGGTTGCAGGCCAAAGGCATCATCGGGCAGGGCGCTGGCCACCGATCCGCCGCAGGGCGTAAACGTGACCGTGCAGTCATCAGGCACCATGTTGCGGACATGACTGCAGAAAGCCTGGCGGATATGCACAGGATCCTGCCCGGCGACGAGCCGGAACGACACCTTGGCCACGGCCTCGCCGGGCAGCACGGTCTTGAAGCCTGCGCCCGTATAACCGCTGGAAATGCCATTGATCTCGAAGCTCGGCCTGCACCATGTCTGCTCGATGGCGGTGTAGCCTTTTTCACCCGCCGGGCGTGACAGCCCGACTTCACCCAGAAAGGTCGCGTCATCAGGCGCAATCTCGCGCCAGCGCGCGCGCAGTTCGGGGGCCGACTCCTGCACGCCCGCGTAAAAGCCGGGCAGCGTGACCCGGCCGGTCGCCTCATCACGGATGGAGGACAGGATCTGGCACAGCACCTCGGCGGGGTTGCGCGCGGCATTGCCGTAAATGCCCGAATGCAGGTCGCGGCTGGCGCAGCGCAGATGCACCTCCTCGCCAAGCATGCCGCGCAGCGTGGTGGTGATGGCGGGCACGCCGGGCAGCATCGCGGTATCGCAGATCAGGCCCACATCGGCGCGCAGTTCCGTGCGATGCGTTTCCATGAAGGGCAGCAGGCTGGGGCCGCCGCATTCTTCCTCGCCCTCGATCAGCAGCGAAATGCGCACCGGCATCTGCCCGCCTGTTGCGCGAATGGCGCGGATGGCCTCGATAAAGGTCATGACCTGACCTTTGTCATCCGAAGCACCCCGGGCCACGATGCATTTCGCGCCATTTTCTCCCGTGACCAGCTTCGGCTCGAACGGCCCGCTCTCCCACAGTTCCAGCGGGTCGACGGGCTGCACGTCGTAATGGCCATAGAACAGCACATGCGGGCCTGCGGGCGGCGTGCGGTCATGGGCGACAAGAATGGGGTGGCCGGGGGTTTCGTGCAGGGTCACGTCAAAGCCGAGGCCATCGAGTTCATCGCGCAGCCATTGTGCGGCACGGCGGCAGTCATCGGCATGTTCGGGCTGGGTGGAAATGCTGGGAATGCGCAGGAAGGCAAAAAGCCGCTCAAGGGCCGCATCGAGCGTGCGGTCGGCCTGTTCCAGAACGGGAGAAAGGGAATGGGCGGGCGCGGTCATGGAATCTCCGTTAGCTGCCATTGGCGGGTGTGTTCATGGGCCAGACCGCGCTTTATACTATACCGCCAGCACGCGCGCGGGCGGCGCGTATGACAGCAGCGGATCGTACGGGCCGTCAAGGATGCCGCCTCAACCCCGACTGGCAACGCTATGGTAAGGCAGAAGACATGATGCATGGCATTGACCCGCACGATATTTTTGATTTTGAGCATGCCTGCCTGTCGGCTGACCTCATCAGGGCCAGAAACTGGTGCTGTGTCATCGTGCGCGAGCATCCTGGCCTTGTTGGCTGCGAATGGATTGAAAAAGCCTTCAGTCGGTACGATCAGCATGAACTCTATGTTTTTTCGCTTCCGCTCAAAGCGGAGGAAAGCCGGATCGAAACAGTACAGTGCAATAAAAAATCCATATTTCACGCCATGAATGAAAATTGTGGTCTTGAATTTTCCATTTTCTCAAAAGATATGGTCAGGTTGTTTTTCAGTTCCCATGAATATTATATTGTTTGTGGAGAAAGGGATTTTGTCCAGACGGCCTATCCCGTCTCCTTTGAAACATCGAAGGACGTATTCTTCTGTGATTTCAGGGAATTGCGTACGCAGGCACGAGACTTCTTCTCATCATTATGGGATACATACGCCTGTGATGAATGCCGCCATGGCGGCGCCTGAAAACAACTTATTGATAAAAAACAACAAAAGTTTGGGTGCCGCCTTTTTTCAAAAAGGCGGCGTTCTTCGAAGCTTTTTGAAAAAAGCTTCACCAAAAACTTCCTTATGATTGCTTAACTTTTCAAACAGTCTCTTACCGGCACTGCCCGTGCAGGAAGCCCAGCGCGGGCAGGGGACGCCACGCGCGGGGCAGGTCGGCACGGCGATAGGGGCGGATGCTGTATTGCGGCACGGCCACCGCATTGCGCTCAAGGAAGGCGCGGTA
The DNA here is from genome assembly GCF_001571345.1 of Komagataeibacter xylinus NBRC 15237. Classification (GTDB taxonomy): domain Bacteria; phylum Pseudomonadota; class Alphaproteobacteria; order Acetobacterales; family Acetobacteraceae; genus Komagataeibacter; species Komagataeibacter xylinus. The sequence continues at coordinate 20,779 of NZ_BCTP01000043.1, forward strand.
AGCCGCGACCTGGCTGGTGCGCCACGCGCAATCGGCTTCGGCCGCGGCACGGGTGGCATAGATACTGGCGATGCACGTCCTGCGCCCGGTGCGGGCTTCAACCGCCCAGGATTCATCACGCCGCGCCGTGTTGCGAAAAACGACAACCTTGCCCATTGCCTCGCTCCCTGCGCCCTGTGTGATACAGGCAACCATGCCCGTGCTGCCCGATCAAGGCAGCGCCGCATGAATTGATTTTCTTGCAGGCACTGGTTGTTGGGGGTAGGGAAACAGGATCATGATCCGTCTTTTCATTACCCTGCCCGTGACCGTGGCACTCATCATTTTCGCGGCCTGCAACCAGGCGCCCGTGGAACTGTCATGGCTGCAGTGGAAATGGACGTCATCGCCCGGCGTGCTCGCACTGCTGGTGGCTGCCCTGTTCTATGCCACCGGCTCGGCCAGTGTCTGGATCGTGGTGCTGCGCCAGATCCGCCGCGCGCGCCGCGCCGAGCAGGAACTGCGCACCCTGCGCGCCAGCCTGCCTGATACCGATGCGCCGACCCGCCCGCCGGGCCTGACATCGGCCCCGGCCAATTCCCCCATGCTCAAGGCCTACGCCGCGCCCCAGCCGGTCGAGACGCCGCCCGCGCCCGAGGCGGCCCCAACCGCTGAGGCCGCCCCGCAGCTGCCCAAACCGCCCGAGCAGTCCTGATCCTGACCAACCCGCCATTTTTGCCACTGGAGCGCCGCCAATGAGCCATGGACGGTCCACCCGCCTGATCGTTGCCCTCGACACCAAGGACACCGCGCAGGCCGTAAGCTGGCGCGAGCAGGTGGCAGGGCCTGCCTGCATGGTCAAGCTGGGGCTTGAGTTCACCTATGCCTGCGGGCTTGATGCGGTGCGCGAGGCGGCAGGCGGAAGCCCGCTCTTCCTTGACCTCAAGCTGCACGACATTCCCAACACCGTGGCCTCGGCCATTGGCAGCCTTGCAGCACTCCGCCCTGCCATGCTGACCATCCATGCCAGTGGTGGCCGCGCCATGATTGCCGCCGCCCGCAAGGCGATTGACGAGACCTTTCCCGCAGATGCCCGCCCGCTCCTGCTGGCCGTGACCGTGCTGACCAGCATGGATGAAGCCGCCCTGCATGAAACCGGGGTGGAAGGCAGCGTGGTGGCGCAGGTGCTGCGCCTTGGCGCGCTGGCCATGGACTCCGGGGCGGATGGGCTGGTCTGTTCCTCGCACGAGATCGCGCCGCTGCGTGCGGCACTGGGTGATGCGCCTGTGCTGGTGGTGCCCGGCATTCGCCCCGCAGGCAGCGCTCTGGGCGACCAGAAGCGGGTCATGACCCCCGCACAGGCCAGTGCTGCCGGGGCCGACTGGATTGTGGTGGGCCGCCCCATTACCCGTGCTGCTGACCCCGCCGCTGCCGCTGCTGCGATTGCCGCCGAACTGGAAACGGCGCTTTCGTGAAAAAGCTTTGAAAGAACGCCGCCTTTTTGAAAAAGGCGGCACCCAAAAACTTTTAAACTTTAAAGTAGTGGCGGAACCACAATGACAGTCAGGGTCAAGATATGCGGCATCCGTGACGAGGCGGGACTCGATGCCGCCTGCGCTGCCGGGGCCGACTGGGTGGGGTTCGTGTTCTTCAGCCGCTCGCCCCGCCATGTCACGGCCGCGCAGGCCTTCCCGCTGGCGCGCCACCTGCCGCCTGATGGCCCACGCGCCATTGGCCTGTTCGTCCGCCCGACGGATGACGAGATCCGTCACGTGCTGGATACTGTCAGGCTGGACGGGTTGCAGATCTATGATACCGCCGCCCGTGCCGCCGCCATCCGCGCGCGCTTTGGCATGAAGGTGTGGCTGGCTGCCGGTATTGCTACCCGCGATGACCTGCCACAGGCCTGCGCGGTGGATGGGCTTGTGATTGAATCCCGCCCGCCCGCAGGCGCACAGCGCCCCGGCGGCAATGCTCAGGCCTTTGACTGGAGCCTGACCGGGGGCTGGCAGGCACCCGTGCCGTGGATGCTGGCCGGTGGCCTGCGGCCCGATAACGTGCGTGAGGCGGTGATGCGCAGCGGGGCGCGGGCGGTGGATGTCTCATCCGGGGTGGAGACGGCCCCGGGCATCAAGTCGCCTGCATTGATTGAAGCGTTCGTGCAGGCGGCCCGCAGCCTGTAGACGCTTTTGGGAACAAGGCTTTACCAGAAATTTTGATCCATTCTGAAGGATTCAGTCGTATACAACCGGGTCAAGCTCGACTTCATCTGGCAGCAGCCTGCTGGCATCAATGCGGTACAGCGTGCGTTCGGGCGCAAGCCAGCCGGGAATGGTGGTGACATCCTCATAGCGCCCAAGGACCATCAGCACGTTATCAAGGTCGAATGTGGTGGTGCCGTCCGGGTCTGTTGCCATGGGGCAGTATAACAGCAGGCCCTCGGCCATGTACTCCGTGGTTTCAACCTCAATCCACAGATCGGGCAGGTTGGAAGCGGGGTTGGCGCGTACGCGGCCCATGCGCTCCCATATGCCGTGCAGGCCGTCAATTTCCTTCAGGTCCATGATGATGTTGTACTGGCTGCGTGTCAGGAGGCACGTTTCAAGCGTATCGGCGCGGAGGAGGGAGTGCATGCGATCCTTTCCTGCCCTGTCGGGGTCGGGCATGAGGCATGACCATGCGGTTCTGCCGCCCTGATTTCAACCCTTCCGGCACCATTCCAGCCATGATGCGGATCCGCGCCAGGATAGATTGACTGGCCCTCCAAGGCTGCACGGCTCCATGGCCTGACGCACGCCACGCTGTAGGCGCGGCGGGTTGTCAGTGATGCAGTGGCATTTGATCAGGCATGGCTGATGGTGCCTTGCCAGACCGCCGGGGCGACAGACCCGTCGCTGCTGTCGGTTGGTGTATGCCGAGGCGGTAAAATCCTTCCTCGACCCATCGGCGCTGTAGCAGGATAAAGCCACGTTTGGCCTCGGGCAACCTGATAACCTCAAGGGCGATCTCCAGGGCCCGTGCTGCCCCGGCAGGTTTCTTGCCGGCGACAGAGGCCAGTTCAACGCTCCCGTCCGTCGCATCCTGAATGGCGGCGGGAAGGCGCCCCACCTCGGCGCGATCATGCCGACCGGCTGGCGTGACATGCAGGGCCAGAAGATGTCCCGGCGTGTGTACGGTCATGTGCAGCTTTGAGCCCTTTTTGCGCCTGACCCCATCCTATCCGGCGTGGGAACCGCTTTCCGGCGTCGAACGTAATGTCCGGCTGTCGAGAATGGCTGCCGTTGGCTCCACCCTGCGGCCAGAAGCGATACGCAGCACGGCACGCAGATCAGATACCAACGCGTCAAAACAACCTGCCTCCATCCAGCGACGGGATTGCTGGCAGACCGCCGACCACGGTGGAAGGTCATTCGGCATGGCGCGCCAGGCAATTCTGTAGCGGATCACGTAACGCAATCCATTGAACAGTTCGCGCAAGGCATGATGCCGTTGTTCCGCATCCTCGCGCATCAGGACCAGATACGGGACAACCGGAGACCATTCTTCGTCTGATACATCAGGGGGATACGGTTTGCGTGCAGGCGTCAGCCCTCATTACTGTACAAATCTGGCACGAAAGTACATAACGCCCTCTAGCAGTC
>NZ_BCTP01000044.1 GCF_001571345.1 Komagataeibacter xylinus NBRC 15237
TTACTATCTGCTTAGCTCGCGCACGCTTAAGCTTCGCGAAAGCTCGATCAGATGCAATGAATCCACGGATCATGTGCGGCACGAGACGGGTTGGATCGACGGGCTGACCATTCTGGCTGACCAGTGCTGCGTAAGTCACCAGATCACGATGGAGGTCCGCCGGTAAGTCCACGGGCATGCGGACCGGCTTTTCATCCGGAATTTCAGTGATGCGCAGCGTTGTCATGGTGCTGTTTCCTTTGCGTGGCGAGGTTGCAGGACAAGGTCGCGGTTAAGGATCAAGGTGAAAGGCAGCCCCGGCCGGTCGGTTAGGGTCGGCTGGATGTTGAGGCTGCGATCAACCAACCGGTTACCAACCATGGAAAACCCATTGCTGGCCCCAGAACGGATGGCCTGCGCCAGATTGTTCTCGCTCTGACTGGTTCCGGCCTCTGATCCGACGCTCAGGAGCGTGGTCACGATGGCAGCCCTGAAAAGCTGGCCCCAGTGGTTGTTCACTTCATCGGACAGGCCGGACTGGCCGATGGCGTCGCCACCGGGCAGTTTTTCCAGCACCAGACTCTCGCCGTTCGGGTAAATCAGCCGGGTCCAGATGATCTGGGTACGCTGCTGCCCGAAAGAAATGCCGCTGTTATAGGCCCCGAACAGCAGGCTTCCCTGCGGGATCAGCAGGAAACGACCGGTCGGGCTGTCATAGACGTTCTGCGTGACATGGCCAGTAATCTGACCCGGAAGGTCAGAGCTGATTTTCGTGTTCAGCGCCCCCGCGATGACAGTGCCCGCCTGAAGGATATAAGGCGAAGCTGACGGCATGATGCGATCCGGGCTGGTCGTCGCGCGGTCAGGCTGGCCTGCCAGAAAGGCACGGTTGCCTGATTGGGCGTCGGTCGAAGAAGATGGATTTGCCTGGGACGCAGATGCACCCGATGTGGGCGGAGTTGCCTGGTCGGTACCCCGGTCGCGTTCTCCCGTCTGCACGAACAATTTGCTGGCGATTGCGGCCTCGACCTCCTGCGCGGCACGGCGGTCGTCGCCACCCGAGGCTGCCTTTCCCTGCTCCTGTGCGTGGAGGATGGTATGCCCCAGATCACCGGGCAGCGCTGGTCCCAGCTTCGGCACATCCTTGCCGACATAGTCGGACGGCAGTCCCGCCAGCCCGTCGGCAGAGGGACGCACATCCGCGTCCTGCGCGGCAGGCGTGGATGACACCCGATGGCTTGCCTGAAGGGCATAGCCCAGCGCGAAGGCCACCGCGATCATGCCAACCCCGCCCAGCGACCAGACCACGGTGCGGGAAAGCCGCACGACACGCGGTCGTTCCGTCCGCAGACGCAGATCAGGTGGCGGCGGTGATGCTGCGGAATTTCCCCCTGTGGCCGGAGCCGCAGAATTTTCTCCCACTGTGTGAGCCTGCCCGGTCATGACTTCCTGCCGTCAATGCGGACAATGCGCACCCGCTGCTCGGAATGCTTATCGCCCAGCCGCAGTTCAGCGGCGGCGAACAGCCGATCCACGATCATCCAGTTCTGCCGCACCCGGTAATTGACCAGTTCCGGGCCGCCATCCGCCCCCAGCACGAAGAGCGGCGGCAGTTCCCCCTGCCCGATCCCGGATGGAAAAGCGATATAGACCTTGTGACCGTCATCAAAGGCCCGGCCGGGTAACCAGGGCGGCGTGCCGCCTTTCACCGGCTGGATGGCATAGCGGAAATTCAGGGTATCGAGATTCAGCCCCGCGTCCACTGGGGCAGAGTCATCGGCCGCGTCGTCCTGCCGGTGCAGGGCAATCAGATCGTCCTCGGGATAGTTCCACGAGACCGACGCCATGTATGTGGGGGGTGTTGACCTCAATTCCGCCAGATAAGTCCGTCGGTCAGTATTGATGATCAGATTAGTGGTCAGATCCGGCCGGGTCGGCTTCACCAGGATATGGATGCGTTTGGTCGCCCCTTCTCCGCTTTCGGTGTCACCGATGACCCAGCGCACCGTATCCCCAGCAGCAACTGGGCCGGTGCCCACCAGTTTTTCACCCTGCTGGAGCATGATGTCCGTGATCTCGCCTGGCGAGGTATAGACCTGATAGAGGGCACCCGGAGAATAGGGATAGACCTGCACCGCATTGATGAAACCGGCCCGCGTCGGCTGGATGCGCGCCGCCAGATTAGCCTGGGTCACGCGCGTGGTCGGATCAGTAACCTCGGGGACCGGATGGGCCGTGCGTCGTGACGGCAGTGGCTTGAACTGGCCCGGCAGAGGAAGTGGCTGTGGCACCTCCACCACCTGCACGGGCTTCGGTGGATCGGGAATTCTCGTCGCGCGCGCGGCGTCATCGTACCGGATGACGGGCGGATGGTAACTGCCCGCGCAACCGGCAAGCGAGAGCAGCGCCACAGGAAGGGCTGCGAAAATGAAGCGCGTCATTGACCAAGCTCCTTCGACCAGTTGATGGCGGAGACGTAGATTCCGAGCGGATTTTTCCTGAGATGGTCGGCATCGCGTGGCGTGTGCAGAACGACCGACACGATGGCGGTCCAGCGTTCGGTGCCGGTGAACGCGCCGTCGCGGTAATGGCGCTCGCTCCAGGCGACACGGAAGCTGCCGGGAGACGCCCGGATCACCGAGGCGATGTCCACCTCGACCTGCTCATGCCCGATGCGCGAGAACGGATCATTGAGGCGGGCATAATCGTTAAGCGCCTGAGCGCCCGACGTGATGGTGAAATCATAGGCGCGTAGCCAGTTCTGCCGCACCACCACAGGGTCCGACGACAGAGCGCGCACGTCATGAACGAACTGCGCCAGATACCAAGCGATCTGCGGATCGGCGGGCATATAGCCCGCTATCGCGGGGGCCACGACCTGCGCCTGCCCCAGCCGATCGACCTGCACGACCCACGGCGTGATGGTACCGCGCGCGGACTGCCAGACCAGCCCTACGCCAAGGCCTGCGGACAGAAGCAGAGAGCCGAACGCCATCAGCCGCCAGTTACGGGCCTGTACACGGGCGGAGCCGATGCGCTCGTCCCAGACTTGCGCGGCTTTCTGATAGGGCGTGACAGGCTCGGGCGTGGTCCCGTAGCGGGTGGTGGAGCGACGGAACATCGTCCTCATTCCTTTTCCGACAGATCGATGGAGGAAGATCCGCCCCCGCCATCGGCGGAGCGGATAACATGGGCGGCCTCAGCAGCATGAGCGGCGGCATTGCGGCGCTTCATCTTCTGAGCCCAGCGGGGCGGTTCGCCGGAACCGCCACCATCTCCACCAGACGGACCCTCACCGGTAGGGCCGCCACCCGTGGGGCCATCCCCTTCTCCGGCAGGACCACCGCCTCCAGAAGGTGCCGGTCCGTTATCCCCGGCTCCGCCTTCGCCTCCCTCCCCCATCCCGCGCGCGGCCCAGCGTCCACCGGCGGCATAGCTTTCCTTGAGGGATGAACCGGCACGCGAAGCCGCCCCTTTGACGGCATTCGCGACATTTCCACCGACGGCCCGGCCCATGCCTCCGATCCCGGCGGCCATGCTGCCCGCGCCGCCAGACGCGCCTGCGGCTCCGGCCGAATAGGCGGAGGTAGCAGCCCCGGCAATCGCGGCCCCTCCCCGCGCGGCGGCAGCCGTGGCGCCGAGGGCTGCGGCACCACCGGAAGCAACAGCCCCGACACCGGCCGCCGCAGCAGCACCCATGGCGCCAACCGCCATGCCGGTACCGACTGCCGCTCCCGCGCCAAGCTGCGGTGCGCCGGAAATCAGCCCATTGGCGATGCTGCCGCCAAAAATGGACAGGCCGACAATTGCAAGGGAGGCCAGCACCACCGAGACGGACTGCCCGATCGTGGGAACGTCGCTGCCGTAGGAGGTTGAGAACTGGGCGAACAGAACCGACGCGATAGCGGAAATGACCGCCAGCACCATGATCTTCACACCCGACGAGACGACATTGCCCAGCACCTTTTCCGCCAGAAAGGCGGTGCGGCTGAACAGGGCGAAGGGGATCAGGATGAAACCCGCCAGCGTGGTCAGCTTGAATTCGATCAGGGCAACAAAAAGCTGCACGGCCAGAATGAAGAACGCCGCGAGCACGATCAGCCACGACAGACAGAGCACAAAGATCTGAATGAAGTTCGTAAAGAAGGCGACAGGACCAAGGAGATTATGGACTGAATCCAGAAGCGGCTGGGCTGCATCGAAACCCGTGGATGCCAGTCGGCCGGGCCGCAGGAAGTCTCCGAGTGCCAGATTGCCGCCACCGGCTCTCAGGCCAAGGGCCGCAAAACTGTCAAAGACGGTCTTCGACAGACTGGAGAAATTGCTGATCAGAAAGGAAAAGAATCCGATATAGAGCGTCTTCTTCACCAGACGCTGGATGATGTCCTCATCAGCAGCCCAGGCCCAGAACAGGCCAGCCAGCGCCATATCCAGCACGGACAGTGTTCCTGCTAGTGAGATCACATTCCCCTTCACCAGACCGAAGCCGCTGTCGATGGTGGTGGTGAAGGTATTCAGGAAAGTGTCGATAACGCCCACATTGCCCATCGCCATGGCGGTCAGTTCCCGCTGCTGCCGAAAATGGACACCGTGCCGGGCACATAGGCGTCATGCTGTGAAAAATGCTGATACTGGGCTTCACTTTCCGCTTCCGTCGCAGCATCGCGCGCCTGTTGCAGGGCTGTGGCGCGGCCATTGGCAGCAAGTTCGGCCTGAATGTCGGATAACTGACGGGACTGTAGCGCCAGAAGCTGGTTTCCTGCCTGCGCCGCCTGCAACGCGCCCGTGGAGGTCTGGCTGGAAGAGACAAGCTGGGTCATGGCCGAACTGTCGCTGGGGATGTTTCCTACCACCCGAGCCTGAAGCTTCAGGGCATCTTCGAACCCGCCCACGGAATTCTGCCACCGTGTCTGTGCCTGGCTGAACAGGGCACTGTCTGACATGCCGGACGAGATTGAGGTGTACGCCTGCTGGTATTGCTGCTCGACCGAGGTCACCGAATAAGCGATGTTCTGTGCCTGCGCGAGCAAGGCTGTTGTCTGGGAAATCGTTGATTGCAGCGTCGACAATGTCGACAGTGGCAGGCTCGCCAGATTACGGCCCTGGTTGACCAGCATCTGCGCCTGATTGGCAAGAGATGTGATCTGGTTGTCGATCTGCTGAAGCGTGCGGGCCGCGATCAGCACGTTCTGGACGTGGTTCGCCCCATCATAGACCGCCCATTGGGCACGGGCCGGTCGTGAAAGGTCGAACGTTGCACCGAATGCCAGCGTAACAGAGGCGACAAGAGCAGTGCGATGGAAATGTTTTTCTCTCACACGCGCAAAAAAATCGGTCCGAAGCTGGCAATGTCTTTCCGTCATGGCACGTCCTCCGCCCCGCGATCGTCGCGCAACAGATCCGCCGCCCATGACACGCCCCGCGCGTCAAACCACGCGAGGAGAAAACCGTCCCGGCCGTGTTCCGCCAGCACTGCATCGATCAGCTTGTGATCGTCCTTCCCTGATGCTGCGCATAAGGCGAGTGCGACAGGCCCGAGCCCCAGTTCGAACAGGCGATTGCCGCGTTGCGTCTGGCAGTAATAGTCCCGCTTCGACGCGGCCCGCGCGATGATGGCGATCTGTCGGTCGTTCAGGCCAAAATCCCGATAGAGCGCCATGATCTGCGGCTCGATCGCCCGCTCGTTAGGCAGGAATATCCGTGTCGGGCAGCTTTCCACCACCGCCGGAGCAATGCGGGAATTGGCAATATCCGACAGGGACTGGGTGGCGAAGATGACGCTGGCGTTCTTTTTGCGCAGGGTTTTCAGCCACTCTCGCAACTGGCCGGAGAAATCCCCGTCATCGAGAACCAGCCAGCCCTCATCGATGACCAGCAGGGTCGGCCGGCCGTCCAGACGGCCTTCGATGCGGTGGAACAGGTACGACAGAACGGAGGAGGCCGCGCCCGAGCCGATCAGACCTTCGGTTTCGAACACCACCACATCGGCATCCCCGATACGCTCGGCATCCGCATCCAGGAGGCGGCCGTAGGGACCACCGAGGCAGTAGGGCGCCAACGCCTGCTTCAGGGCGTTGGACTGGAGAAGCGCGACCAGGCCGGACAGGGTCCGCTCACGGGCAGGCGACGATGCCAGCGAATTCAGAGCCGACCAGAGGTGAGACTTCACCTCCGGGGTCAGCGCCACCCCCTCGCCGACAAGGATCTGACCGAGCCATTCACTGGCCCATTTGCGCTCATCCGGATCATCGATCCGCGCCAGCGGCTGAAGTAATACGCCGCTGCCCTCTTCTCCAGACAGATCGGCATCTGTCAGTCCACCCCCGAGATCGCGCCAATCGCCTCCCATCGCCAGCGTTGCCGCGCGCATCGACCCGCCAAAATCGAAGGCAAAAATCTGCGATCCCGCATAGCGACGGAACTGGAGCGCCATGAGCGCCAGCAGCACGGATTTACCTGCCCCGGTCGGTCCCGCGATTAGCGTATGACCCACATCGCCGACATGCAGGGAAAACCGGAACGGCGTGGCCCCTGCCGTTTTGCCATAAAACAGCGGTGCGGCCTTGAAATGCCCATCCATCTCCGGCCCTGCCCACACGGCGGAAAGCGGAATCATGTGCGCCAGATTCAGGGTCGAGACCGGGGGCTGCCGCACATTGGCGTAGACATGCCCCGGCAGAGATCCCAGCCACGCCTCCACCGCGTTCAGGCTTTCCGCCATGCAGGTGAAGTCACGGCCCTGAATGATCTTTTCCACGAGGCGAAGTTTTTCCGCCGCTATGCTGGCGCTGCCATCCCACACCGTCACCGTGGCCGTGATGTAAGCCTGCCCGACATCATCCGCGCCCAGCGACTGCAACGCCAGATCGGCATCGGCTGCCTTGTTGGCGGCATCGTTATCCACGAGAACTGACGCCTCATTGGTCATCACTTCGCGGACAATGGCTGCGATACTCTTGCGCTTTGCGAACCACTGGCGCCTGATTTTCGTCAGCACCTTGGTGGCGTCGGTCTTGTCCAGCAGGATGGCGCGGGTGGACCAGCGATAGGGCATGGCCAGCCGGTTCAGGTCGTCCAGGATTCCGGGGAAAGTCCGCGACGGGAAACCCGTAATGGTCAGGGTTTTCAGGAAGGCATCGCCCAGCTTTGGCTCCAGACCACCCGAAAGCGGCTGGTCCACCAGCAGGGCATCCAGATGCATCGGAATTTCCGGCACCCGGACCCGCTGGTTCCGGGTGGAGATGGTACTGTGCAGATAAGTCAGCATCTCACCGTCATCCAGCCATGCCGCCTCGGGCATGAAGCCATCCAGCAAGGCCAGCATCCGATCCGTGCGGTCCACGAACGTATGGAGCATGCCATGCGGATCGGGACCATCGCGTTCCCTGCCTTCATAGAGAAAACGCTCGGCGCGACCTGATGATTCCGCCGGTGGCAGCCAGACCAGGGTCAGAAAATACCGACTCTCGAAATGCGCGCCCTCATCCTCGAACTGCTCCCGGCGCTCCAGGTCGACCATCTGGCTGGCTGCGTCGGGAAAGTCACCGTCAGGATAGAGTGTCGCCGGGACGCGCTGCGCTTCCACGAACACCGCCCAGCCTGAGCCAAGGCGACGGAGCGCATTGTTCAATCTTCCGGTCACACCGACCAGTTCCGCTGGTGTTGCGCTATCGAGATCGGGACCACGTATTTTTGCGGTGCGCTGAAAACTGCCGTCCTTGTTCAGGACGACGCCCTTTTCGACCAGCGCGGCCCAGGGCAGGAAATCAGACAGCAGGGAGTTTCGGTTGCGATATTCGCCAAGGGACATCATGGCCCTGTCCTCCCTCTACGCACGAAGCCAGGCGGGATAACGGAGATGCCGTCGTCCCACCTCGATGAAGACCGGATCGCGTTTCGCACCCCAGACCGCGAGCCCATGGCCGACGATCCAGAATGCGGCCCCGATCAGCCACAGCCGCAGACCAAGGGCGATCGCTGCCGCCAGCGTGCCGTTGGCGATGGCAACGGCGCGGGGCGCACCACCGAGCAGGATGGGATCGGTCAGCGAGCGATGCACCGGGACATGGAAGCCCGGCACGGCATCATCGTCATATCCCACGGCCATCAGATCAGCGCCCCACCGGAGAACGAAAAGAACGACAGGAAGAAGCTGGACGCGGCAAAAGCAATGGATAGACCAAAGACAATCTGGATCAGGCGGCGGAACCCGCCGGATGTTTCCCCGAAGGCCAGCGTCAGGCCGGTCACGGTAATGATGATCACCGAGATGATTTTGGCGACCGGTCCCTGCACGGATTCCAGAATCTCGTTGAGCGGGGTTTCCCACGGCATGCTGGATCCTGACGCCCATGCCGACGACGCGAAAGCAAACGACAGCAACAGGGACGTTCCGAATACACGGAGATCCCGCACATGCCAGTCAGGACGTGCGACAGCGCACACGACGGCGCGCAGACGTGAAGGCGGCCTCATGATGACTCTCCATTGGCAGAGCAGGATGTTTCGGGAGACGAGAAGCTGACCGGACGGATGCGATAGGCACCCGTCACGGGATCTAGGCCATCGATTTCTGCCAGTTCGGACAGGTGGCGGGCCGTGCCGCGTCCGGACAGGACCGCGATGACGTCGATGGTTTCCGCGATCATGGCGCGTGGCACTGTGACCACCGCCTCCTGGATCAGTTGTTCCAGCCGATACAGGGCCGCGAGCACTGATCCGGCATGTAGTGTACCGATACCGCCGGGATGGCCGGTGCCCCATGCTTTCAGCAGGTCCAGCGCCTCGGGGCCGCGCACCTCACCAATCGGGATACGGTCGGGCCGCAGGCGCAGGGCGGACCGCACCAGTTCGGACAGGGTTACGACACCATCCCTTGTACGCATGGCGATCAGATTGGGAGCTGTGCATTGCAGTTCCCGCGTATCTTCGATCAGCACGACGCGATCACCGGTTTTCGCGACCTCGGCCAGCAGCGCATTGACCAGCGTGGTCTTGCCGGTCGATGTCCCGCCGGCGACCAGGATGTTTTTCCGTTCCGCGACCGCGCGGCGCAGAAATACCGCCTGCCCCACCGTCATGATTCCGGCGGCGACATAATCGTCGAGGGTGAACACGGCCACGGCGGGCTTGCGGATGGCGAAACTCGGGGCGGTCACGACGGGCGGGAGCAATCCCTCGAACCGCTCACCGGTTGGCAGTTCCGCCGATACGCGCGGTGCTGCCTCATGCACCTCCGCCCCGACATGGTGCGCGACCAGGCGTACGATGCGCTCGGCATCGGCCGGCGTAACCCTGTCGCCGGTATCGCCCAGCCCCTCGGACAGGCGGTCGATCCACAGCCTGCCATCGGGATTGAGCATCACCTCGACAATGGCAGGATCAGCGAGGTGCCGGGCAATCGCCGGTCCCATCGCCGTGCGCAGCATGGACATGCCGCGTACCGTGGCCCTTTCATGGATGCTGGAAACTGACATGATTTTCCCCGCTATGAGCCGAACACGATGCGCGGACAGCAACGGGGCAATTAAGAAAGGCAGGAAACCACGCGGTTCAACAGGAATTCATGCGTCGTAGGGCGGTGGGGAAACGTAGGGCAAAAATACTTGCAGGGTGCGGAAATTACGAATCCGGTTCATCCTGTAAGGCAGGATCGGAAACATCGTCTGGAATTTCCTGCTGGAGTCTCGGTCCCTGGGCCAGCCTGCGACCGAGGGCCGAGACAAAATTATCGTAACGCGCCCCGGCCTGCGCCCGTGCTGCCCTGGCAGCCGGTTCAGGCAAGGGCGGGGTCGTGGTGAGCCAGAAGCGGATGAACAGCGCCAGGGTCTCCACCGTGATGCCGATATCGCGCTCCAGCCGCGCAAGACGCCGGTCCTGCCGGTCGAGGCGCTTCGATGTTGCAGCCTCGCGGCGCTCCTCCCCGTCGGGCGACAGAAAGGAAGCGACGGCAGCCTCCACGATCAGGGACATCGGCTGCGCACGTCGCGCGGCATAGGCGGAGAGGGTCTTCATCACATCAGGGTCGAGATAGACGGAGATCTGGGCTTTCTTTTTTGCCATCACCATACTTTCCTCACAGTTCCAGCTCGTCGCCACAGTCGAGCGATGCCTGCCGGGCCACACCGCGCATGAGATCGTTCATCCGGTTGTTACGGGGCGCGATGTCGTCGAATTCGTCAGTCGGGTCGGGTGCGAATTCATTTTCCATCGGCTCCTTCTTCTCGACCGTTCCCTCACCCAGTTCTGGCTGACGGCGGCGGGCAGACTGTTTCGGGTCTTCATCCCCCTCGTCCTCCGTCGGCTCCGCCCCGGCATCCGGCGCCGGTGGGCGTGGCGGCAACGGTCGCGTGCTCCAGTCGTCGGGACGGCCATCTTTCGGGCGCGGAAGATCAGGCGGAGGAAGAACGCGCTCGCGGAAGCGGTCATCCTCGAAATAGCGGGCCTTCTTCGCGCGGATCGGATAGAGACCGGAGACCATGACGATCTCGTCCGCTGGCGGGAGCTGCATGACTTCTCCCGCCGTCAGCAGCGGGCGTGCCGTCTCCGAGCGCGAAACCATCAGATGGCCCAGCCAGGGCGAAAGCCGGTGCCCCGCGTAGTTCTTCATCGCCTTCATCTCGGTGGCAGTCCCAAGCGCGTCAGACACACGTTTCGCCGTCCGCTCATCGTTGGTGGCGAAGCTCACCCGGACATGGCAGTTGTCGAGGATCGAATTGTTCGGCCCATAAGCCCGTTCGATCTGGTTGAGGGACTGGGCGATCAGGAAGCTTTTGATCCGGTAGCCCGCCATGAAAGCCAGCGCCGATTCAAAGAAATCCAGACGCCCGAGGGCCGGAAATTCGTCGAGCATCAGTAGCAGGCGCCGTCGCTGTGCCGCAGCCTCCAAGTCTTCCGTCAGCCTACGGCCAATCTGGTTCAGCACCAGCCTGATCAATGGCTTGGTGCGGCTGATATCCGAGGGGGGCACGGTCAGGTAAAGCGTCACTGGGCGGTCCCCTCCAACGATGTCGGCAATGCGCCATTCGCAGCGCCGGGTGACTTCCGCCACCACCGGATCACGGTACAGGCCAAGGAAGGACATGGCAGTGGAGAGCACGCCCGAGCGTTCATTGGGCGATTTGTTCAGCAGCTCGCGCGCGGCCGATGCAACAACAGGATGTGGCCACTTCTCACCCAGATGGTTTGTCCGCATCATGACCGACAGCGTGGTGGCGATCGGGCGCTTCGGGTCCGACAGGAAATTGGCGACACCGGCGAGGGTTTTGTCTGGCTCGGCATAGAGGACATGCAGGATGGCGCCGACAAGCAGGGAGTGTGAGGTTTTCTCCCAGTGATTGCGCTTCTCCAGACTGCCTTCCGGGTCCACGAGGATATCGGCGACATTCTGGGCATCGCGGACTTCCCACTCTCCACGCCGGATTTCCAGTAACGGGTTATAGGCGGACGAGATCGCATTGGTCGGGTCAAACAGCACGACGCGACCGAAACGGGCGCGAAATCCCGCCGTCAACTCCCAGTTCTCGCCCTTAATGTCGTGGACAATAGCTGAGCCAGGCCAGGTCAGAAGCGTCGGGATGACCATACCGACACCCTTGCCACTGCGCGTTGGTGCAAAGGTCAGGACGTGCTCCGGTCCGTCATGGCGCAGATAGGCCTTGCCATACCGGCCAAGCACCACCCCATCCGGGTCAAGCAGCCCGGCTTTCGCGATCTCGTCCGGGTCCGCCCAGCGTGCCGACCCGTAGGTTTCGATTTTCCTGGCTTCACGGGCGCGATGGACCGACAGCGTCACGGCGGCGGCGAAAGCCAGCACCCCACCCGATCCGGCCATCCACGCCCCGCGCGCAAAGACGTTCGGGGCATAGGCGTCGAATTCGAACCACCACCAGAAAAACAGCGGCGGCGCGTAGACCGACCAGTGATGGAACAGCACGAACCAGGGCCGACCGAGTTCAGGCTGGAAGCCCAGTTCCCAGGCCGTCCATTGGGTCGCGGCCCACCAGGACAGGACGACAATGGACAGGACCACCGCGACCTGTCCCCATTGAATTTTGGTTCCCGGCATTTTCGATTCCTCCTTGCGCAGGAACAGGTCGGGCGGCCATTTTCCGTTCCGCAAGGGCTTTTCCCGCGTCGTCGCATCCCGGCGCATGGCAGGGAAAAAATACTTGTCCGGTGCGGCCCAGACCGTCATCACATTGAGCGAAGGTCGCGGGAGTCGAATGATAACCGGGTCTTGTGGCTGGACGGGTGCTGCGGCCAACGATGATGCGAACCCCGACCAGACATGGATTTTCTGGCACTCCCTCTCATTATGTAGTAATGTTCCTACATTGCAGTCTGGAGGCCGGACATGAGCATCACCACACTTTCAAGCCGCGAGTTCAACCAGGACACCAGCCGGGCCAAGAAGGCGGCGGCCGAGGGACCGGTGTTCATCACCGACAGGGGACGCACGGCCCATGTCCTGCTCAGTATTGAGGAATACCGCCGTCTGACACACCATCCGCGCAAGATCGCGGACGCTCTGGCGATGCCGGAAGCTGCGGACATCGCATTCGATCCGCCTCGCGCCAATATCACACTCCGCCCGGCCGATTTTTCCTGATGTTCCTGCTGGACACGAACGTCGTTTCAGAACTGAGAAAAATCCGTGCCGGGAAAGCCGACCCGAATGTCGCGGCATGGGCGGATAGCGTGGAGGCAGAAGATCTGTATCTCTCCGCCATCACCGTCATGGAACTGGAAAACGGCATCCTGCGCGTGGAGCGCCGCGACGGAGCCACTGGCACGATCCTGCGGACCTGGCTGGAACAGCATGTCCTTCCTGCGTTCGAAGGGCGTATTTTTCCCGTCGATACATCCGTAGCCCTGCGCTGCGCCCGGCTCCATGTCCCCGATCCCCGTTCGGAACGTGATGCCCTCATCGCCGCGACCGCGCTGGTTCATGGCAAGACGGTCGTGACCCGCAACGTCGCGGATTTCCTGCCATGCGGTGTCCCCCTGCTCAACCCGTGGGAACCCCAGCCGGACTGACAGGAGCGCTGGTTCACAAACCCAGCCCCCTGTTCCGGGTGAAGCTCCAGTCAATCCCGCCATTGTCGCGCGCGACACCGGAGACGTGCCTGCCCTGCTGCTTCTCCAGCGATGGCGTCCAGGGCACAAGCTGGAACTGAAGCCCGTCATCAATCATCGCATAGCGACCCGAGGCCAGCACCATGCGCTGACGATAGGTGCCGGTGACATACTCCCCCGAACCCGACTGGCTGAATGTCCGTCCCGTCTCGACGGCCAGCCGCTCTCCAACTTCCCGGACCTCCCGGTCCCTGAGCGTCCCGATCAAGTTGCGCGCCAGAACCACCCGCTGCGTGTGACGTTCGGCAAGACCCTGCTCAATCAGTTGCTCCGCCCGGCGCTCCATCGCCTCACGGACCTCGGCGCCAAAGCCCGCCTGCCCCAATGCAACAGGGTCGCGCGCCACTGCCTGCCGGTCGAGCCAGGTGGCCCCTCGCGCCATCACCTGATCCTCGATCGACAGATCAGACCGCACAGCCAGCGCCACACGCCGTTGCCCCTTCCGGTCATCGAAGGCGCGCAGTTCCACCACCGAACCCATTACACTGTCCCCGGTCGCATCGAGATCGGGAAAGCGGATATGATGCGTACGCCCGTCCACGCCGTCGATGACCGCATAGGCCGTGCCTTTCAGTTCATCGTCCAGACCACGATCAACCAGCCTGCCGATGACGGGAACATCCAGGCTTTCGCCCGCCAGCACATAACTCGACGTGCTCCGCTCGATCCCGCGCTCGGCCAGGGAACGGTGAATGCGCTTGATGATGTCGCCGCGTTCGCCCAGTTCACGCAGCGTCGCCTCGGCCGTCTCATCCAGCAACCATTGCCCCTCTCCAACCTGATGGGCGAGACCAAGCCCTTCCAGCCGACGCAGGCGTCCGACCTTCAATGCCCCGAACGGATCGGGCTGCTCACCAGGCGAAGGCGCCGTGTCGATGACGCCATCGCGCCCCGCATCGCGCTGAAGCTGCCGGTCAAGCTGGGTCCAGTATTCGGCATCGACCTGACGTTCGAGGGCGCGGTGAATTTCGATGTCATTGCGCTGCCCGAGTTCCTGCGTCACCAGATCCTGGGCACGGGCGCGCAACCCGTCTTTGATATAATCCCGCGAGATGACAAGGTCGCTGCCATCCTCGGCTACACCGCGCACGAGGATATGGACGTGGGGGTGCTGCGTGTTCCAGTGATCCACCCCCACCCAGTCCAGTTTCGTGCCGAAGTCTTTTTCCATCTGCCCGACCAGTTCGCGGGCATAGCCCTTGAGGTCGGCCATGTCGGGCGCGTCCTCGGGCGAGACGATGAAACGGAAATGGTGACGGTCGTCCTCGCAGCGTTCGGCGAACGCCTTCGGGTCGGCATCGTCGATGCCGGGACCAAAGAGCCGTGCCTTCTCACCGTCCTTCGTGACCCCTTCCCGGCGCAGGTAACGCAGATGGGCGGCGAGCGGCGCCTTGCGCCCGCTATGGCGTACGACACGGGCCTTGACGGTCACGCGGCGGGCTCGGCTGGTCAGCAGGCGATTGGCCCTGGCTGCCGCGATGCGGCCACGCCCGAAGGACGAACGGGAACCACTGCCGTTGCGGCCCGAGCGGAACCCGCCGCCACCGGCACGCTGGGCCGAAGCAAGGGCCTGGGCGACGAAGGGCTTGAGCCGCTGGGCGCGCGGCGAGCGGATGCGACCCAGACGGGGCCGGAAGTCATTCTCGCGGGCCATTGGACCCTCCAATGTGCGAAAAAGGCTGGTGCAACAAAGGAAAACAGGGTCGGCAAACATTGCCAAAGAAGAGGAAACATTGCTGAAAGAACGAAAAAACGCAGGAAAACCGACACCCCAACCGAGGCGCAATGTGCGCCCTTTTATCTCGCCTCTCCTTAACCCCGCCCAAAAGTGCCTGTTCCACCCTGCCAGCACCCAATCCGCGATGCTGGTGCCTGCCCCGATCGCGCTCCACGAACCACCGCAAACCGGCAGGGGAAAGGATGCGTGGACGCACATTCATGGCATCGCTCGTGATGCGGAAGAGACGACGAACAACCCATCGGAAAGCGGCCTGACAGAGGCGAGACCATGCGCGATGATGTCACTTCGAACACCATTCGACGGCAGCTCCCTTCCAGCCGGAACGCTCTGCCCCGCATCGTCCGACTGCACGGCGAAAATCGGCGCACGGGTCCAAAACAGCGGATCAGGATGCGAAACCGGCGGCGATGAATCAGCACCGCCCTGACCGATCAGGGGCAGCAACCCGGCGACATAGGCGCGCGTTTCGGGTGGCAGCGGGCGTTGCCGATCTCGGAAATCCTCATAACGCCCCGGCCCGGCATTATAGGCTGCCAGAAAGCCCGGAGAGCCATAACGATCGTGCATCTCGCGCAGGAACGCGGCGCCCGCGAGAATGTTGTCATGCACATCGAACGGATCGCTTCTCAACCCGTAGCGAGCACGCAGATCGTTCCATGTTGCAGGCATGATCTGCATGAGTCCCCGCGCACCCTTTGCAGAAATTGCGCCGGTATCGCCCGCACTTTCTGCACCCATGACGGCCCGTATCCAACCAGCAGGAATGTCGAAGCGCCGTACGGCCTCTGCAATGGAAGCTGCATAAGGATCAGCATCGTCCGCCACCGGAACCGGCACACCCTGCGCATGAAGAGCGGCTCCGGGAACGCCCATCGACGTGATGGCGACAGCGAGGAGAACCGTGCATCGCATGGCCTTACTCCCCGCGTTCGACACGTTTTGACGGACGCGTCCAGTTCAGCACCCAGACCGCACGCTCCCCACCGGCACGGAACAGATTGGCCCGGATCGGTTGTGCAAAGGCGGGGTCGTCGAGGGCTACAGCCACGTAGTCGCCCGCCTTCTCCCCGGTGCGTTTCCAGCCAGCACCAACCTCCAGGCCATCGGCATCGGTGAGATGGATGCGGTAATCCGGGGCGTGCTCGGCGTCGGAAAACTCGGCCGGAACGAGAAGGATATCCTGCGCCACGGTAAGGGTGCGGATGCGCCCGGCAAAACCGGTTTTCGTGCGCGTGAAAAGACCGATCTGTGTCATTTCATTGCCCTTTCGAGGACGGATTGAAGGTCACGGTGACAGGCAGCCTGCTCCCAGACGGAAGCCAGACCGGGGTGGCGCGACCGATGACGGTGGACAGGGACAACAGGCCGAAATACCGACCATCGAGACTGCGTGGTTCAGCGGTGTTCATGACAAAAATCTGGCCGGAATCGAGACGATGGCAGCCCTGCCAGAAGGGGAGCGGACGGCCACGGTGATCGACGGATTGCGCATCGCCGGCAGGCTTCCCGTCGATGGTGACATGCACGCCGATACGGCAAACGGATTGCCCCCTGAGTGCCGCCACTGGCTTGAGCAGGGGCACACCGAGCGGGAGATAGCCGCGCATTGCCAGCAGCATCGCCTCGCGCTCGGGCAGACGGACAGCGACCAGATCACCGCCATGCGGCGCGGAGTTCCTATGCAATCGATACAGCCCGACGGGCACGCTCGCCGTCTCGTTCCAGATCAGCCGTGGCGCAGGATGCAGGACCATCGACGCACCCACGCCGAGTACGGCGAAACAGGTCGCAAAGAACCAGCCACGCCGGGTCATGACGTCACCTGCCGCCGCTTGAGCCATGCTGAATGCTGCGCACGCGTATAGGCACGGGGCTCATGTCCGGCAGTGATGCGATGGTGGAGATGCCGCCAGTATTCGGGCGCCGCATCCGCCGGATCGAGACCCAGCGCCTCAATAGCATCGACCGCCCGGAGCACATGTTCGACCCTTGGCCAGCTATCGACACGCAGGAGGATTTCGCCGCCGGGACGCACAAACGGCAAAGTCTGGAACACTTCGCCAGCCCTGACGGCCCGCACGATATCCAGTCGGGAGACGGTGATACCGAGGTCATTGGACGCCCAGCGCACGAAGGCGAAAACACTTCCTGGCGCAAAGCTGGAAATGCGGCGGCGATCATCAAGGATCTTCTCGTCGCTGCAATGCCCGAAGCGCAGCCAGTGTTCGATGCGCCTGTCGATCCAGGTCAGTTCGACATGTGTCAGTGCCGCCGGATGCCGGTGGAAGATGGGAGAGTGCCGGGTCATGGCCCGTCTCCCGGCCCCTTGAAGGGGGCAATGGACGGGCAAGAGGGGTTATCCGCAGAACGGCGCTTCCCATCAACATAAGAGTTAGAGTCTAAGTTAGATAAGTTAAGAGCCGGAATCGCCGTTTCGGGCCAAAGACTTAGCTGGGGTTTGTGCGTGTGAAGTCCCGATAGTCCTGCGTGTGATGTCCCGATAGTGGATGCGTGTGAAGTCCCGATACCATTCACATAGTTATCCACAGGATGTGTGGGTAAATCAGTTGGCAGGATGCGCAATAACTCGCGCGCGCCAGCACGTTCAATATTCAGGCGATAGCCTGGCAAGGGCTGGCTGGCGGCGGCACGCCGGATCTGGATGGCAAAGTCCGAGGGACGCATCAGGCTGCCGGATTTCTGGTGCAGATGCCCGATCTCGAAAGTCCAGCCGGTGTGTTGACGACCGGCGTGTTTGCGGGCCACGCGGTAGAGCCAGCGTTCAATCCCGCCTGTCAGGCGGAAATAGGCCGGGTCGATGGCCAGCACCAGCGACCGGTCGATCACGCCACGATAGAGCCATTCCGGAATGACGATCTCGACACCAGCGGCGCGACCGTTCCGGCTGGCGCAGATTTCCCACTCGGTAATCCAGGAAAACTGCTGTCGTCGCCAGTTCTGGCCGTTGCGGATCGTGGTGGCGACCACGGTGGACTGGAGCCGGGCAAGTGCCGCCCTGAGCAGCCCATAATCCCGCGCCCCGGTCTGTCGGCCGATACCGGTGAGCAACTGGTAAGGCGTGAAGCGCAGAAAGCGCGAGGTGGTCAGACCGAGATTTTCCGCCTCGACAATCTGGCTGGCAGCCCAGATCAGCACGTCAGCGTCCCAGATCGTCGCCATGCCGTGCTCGGGCATGCCGAACACCTCGACGCGCGTGTCCCCTGCCGCGTAGAGGATTGGCGTCGTGCGCTTCTTTTTGGACAGGGAGAAAAACGGTCGTTCCATCAGGTCGCGCTGGTCGCGCGGGCTGATCTCGCCGCTGGCGACAACGAACGGCAGGAGCCTGCTGCGCTCGCTGGCCGTGAGGATATGGCGGGCCTGCATGTCCATCCTCCCCTCACCGGCGATCAAGACCGGCAGAGCGGGCATCGTCATAATTCGGATCAGACGTGGACCGGCAGGCGCTGGCGGCAGCCCAGGCGTCGAGGTCGTCGATCAGGTAGACGACACGACCGCCAAGCTTGCGGAAGGTCGGGCCACTGCCATGGCAGCGGTATTTTTCCAGCGTGCGGGGAGAAAGGCCAAGGATCTGCGCGGCCTGATGTGTGCGCAGGTAGCGTCCCGGTGACGGCGCGTGTCTGTCGAGCATGGTATGCCTCCATCTGGTCTCGAAGCGCCGCGGGGATGGTGCGGCGGATCGGGATGACGGTGGCGAAGAAAGCAGGCGTTGGGGGTGGACGAAGATTTTTCGGACTCAGTGTCCACCCCTCCTGTACCGGGACGTGCATGGGTGATACCGGGCGGAGCCGGGCGTGAAGCAGCGTGAAAAAAAGGAGGATCGCAACGGGAAGGAGCGAAAGCAGGCAGCACTATTTTCCGCGTAGAAAATCCAGATAGCCGCCTTTGACCCGGTTCCGGGCGTCAAGAAGCAGGCGTTCCGCGTGGCGACGCGCCGCCGTGTTGCGCCATTCGACCGCCGGTAAATCCGCCTGCCATGAACGATTGGCCGCAATGGCGATATCGCGGACGGTGCCGCCCGCTTCGTGAATATCGAAGGCAAGCAGGAGCAGCATCTGCCGCGCACGTTGCAACGGGGTCAACTGGAGGGCACGCGGAAGCAGGCCAACGCGCTGGCCGCGCTGCCTGCGAAAGAAACGCAGCGCCACGTCGAGACGCAGTTCAGCGGCGTCGTCCATCGGCAGGAGCACGGCGGGTCGAACGATAGCGAGCGGGCTCAGAAGCCGAAGGTAAAGATTGCCTGCCACATCGCCGATCACCAGCCACGTGTCGTCTTCCGCATCATGACGGGCCAGAAGGGTTCCAAGCACCGCCGGATTGATCGGGGTCACGATGGCGAAATCCGATGGCGCGGGCGTGAGGATCAGTGTGGCCGGTGACACCTCGGGCCGCCAGACCATGCGCCCCTGAGGGACGGGTTCATCGGGTGCATGGACAAAAGCAGAGCCCCCAGCGTTGGGAGAACGCTGCGCACTCGTCGGCCGAATCCACGCCCCGACGGCCGACCCGCCGTTGCAGACGAGCATAGTCGCGGCGATAGGTTGTGTTACGGCGGAGAAATTCGACGGCAAAACCGGAGCGGTCCAGACGGCTGATATGGTCGCGCAGTTCCGGTGAACGCCATAAAGGTGTTGGCATGCGGGCCTCCCTGTCTGTCCCCCAATGCGGCAAAAGGGGAAGCTTCCATCAGCCAGATCGGGAGCAGGAGTGCATAGACCCTGATTTTTTATCGGGGAGAGAAGCGCAGGGCGGATGCGGGAGCCGGGGCGAAGCCCGGCTATTGCAGGCGCGGTTGCAGCAGATGCTGGAAACCGGCTTCGGTCATCCAGCGCGCCCGTGCCAGATGCCTGTCATGAATAACCTTCGCACGCTGCGGTTCACGAACCGGATCAATTTCGAACAGCACGGCAACGACTTCGCGCCAGTCCGCCCCTTCCTCGTCCGCGACCAGAAGGCGCAGATAGAGCCCGAGATGCGCTTCGTCGTAGGCGTTCACCCGTTGGGTGAGAGGGGGATGATCGAGGAAAGACGGCTCCGTCATGACCGTTCCTCATGATACCGCGACCAGATCGGTTCGATAACAAAGATCGGGATTGCTGACCGGCCAGGTTTGCATGACCCCGGCGAAAATCAACGCGCCCGAGGGGAAGGAATGACATGAACGGAACAGATCAGGACGATTCCGCCCGGCCACGTCCCCTACCCTGTCGCGTCTGGATATCGGAAGTCTCATTAAGAAACATGACGCCGCGTCCCTGCCCGGACTCGATGAACAGAATGCCCGCCGCTTCCAGCGCGCGACGGACCTGATCGATCGTACCCTCATGGACGCCGAGACCGCGTTCGGATTCAAGGCGCTTGAGCGCAGTTAATGCTACGAGGGCCTTTTCAGCGAGCCTTTCCTGTGTCCAGTTCAGAAGTGCCCGTGCCGCCCTTACCTGTCGGCCAGTGATCATCCGCGATCACATCCGACACGCGGAGCATGCACACCAGAAATACGACTATAATAGTCGTATTATGGATATTCAACGTCGTTCTTTCAGGAGGATGGAAAAAAGAATCGGCGTCCACGCACCATTCAGGCGGCTCAGTCCTGTCGGACAAGATCGTCGGGCTGACCAGAAAAAAGCCCCCCGTCAGGCGGGGGGCTCTGCATCGCGTCGGGCAAGCGCCTCTTTCAATTCGCTCTCGATCTGCTGCCGCTCGCGGCGGCTCAGGTGAAAGCTGGTCAGTTCGGCGCGCAGCATCTGGATCTGGTCGTGTAGTGTGGTCATCGTCCTGCTCCTTTCGTTTCTCGAAGACAGGACGGACGGCTCATGCCGGGGCGGACCGGGTCAGGGATCGCCGTCAGGCGACCGGCCTGCCGGCACGTGGGGGAGCCGATTTTGTCTGGCGTACCCGAAGGGTGCGTCGGACAAAATTGGGGGGACCACGCGTCCTTGACGCGGTTTGCCCTCGCGCATGGTACAATGGGAAGGCTGAGGGAAAGCCTCGTGTTCCTCCTGCGTCTCACGTCGGGCGACCAGCACGATCGCCCGCGCCATGGAAGAGCCCGCCAGAAAACCCGGATGGCCCCGCCCGGAGAGACCGGGCGGGGTTGGGTCTGGGAGGTTCAGTCTCCGTTCCGGCTGCGGGGCCGGGTCCAGATGAGGGTGTAACTTTCCCCTTCGTCGTCGGTGAACAGGTTGGCGAAGATCGGAGCGGCGAAGGAGGGATCGTCCAGCTTCAGGCTCAGATAGGTGCGGCCTTCGTTGGAGCGGCGGGTCCAGGCCGCACCGAGTTCAATCCTGCCCAGATAGACGCGGTAGTTGGGGGCGTTGTCGTTGGGACGGTTGGTTTCCGCCACCAGCCGGACGTTGCGGGCCTGCAGGGCCAGGGTGACGATTTCGCCTTCGAAGCCTTCGCCCACCTTCTTGAAGGAACCGATGTTAGCCATTGTCGTATCTCCATGCTGTTATCGGGCCGCGACCACCGTGGCCTCGATGGCGATCGACCAGCCGGAGGCGAGCGGCAGAGCACCCTTCAGGGCCGAAGCGCAGCGGAGGACGGCAGGGCCGGAACTTTCTTGTCTCGCGAGGAATGACGGCGCAGCCGGCAGGGGAAGAAAGTTCTGGAACGCCGTTGCGGCCAGCTGATCGAGGCGCAGCCGGTCTTCGGCTAGATCAGCCATCCGACAGAGGCCATGGTGTGCGGACCCGACAGCCCCCAAGGAGATACAATGCCGGCATGACCGGTCTGTAAGTGGGGGACGATGCAATCTGGCGCGAGACTGTCACGCTGCCACTGTGGAAAGCTGGCCCCGTCCAGTGGTGATGTTTGCCGTCCCCGATGTTACGCCCCCTTTTCACCCGCTCTCTTGGGTAGGGTTGCATCGTGCAGCGCTACAGGCCCCCGCTCCCGGCACAGGCGCATCCCGTCAAAGCGGGCCGGATGATCCCTCGTCCGCAACCTGCTGTCCCGGCCTTTTCACCGATGGGGACGCCATGGGCGTTTCATCCCGATGGACCATCCCCGCAGGCGCACGGGGCAGCCACCGAACTCCGTTCCGCCTGTTCTCCGGGCGGGGCCTTCCGGGTGACGGGCGCACGTGCTTCCCGCCATCAGGTGCGCAGGAACTGGGGAGCCCGACGTCATTGCGGCTCAGGCGTCAGACTTCATGTATCATGACGGTTTTTACAAACCGTCATGGAAATAATGCCCCCACGCTATGTAAAAACCGTGCCGAGAAATCGGCACTGATCTTAGACTCCGCCACACGCAACTTTCTTGACTTTGTCAGGAATTACCATTTTCCTTGGAATCATGTTTGGACCTCCCAATGCTATGCAGATCAGAGTCTCGATCGACGATATCGAACCAGCCGTCTGGCGGCGTCTCGTCGTGCCGAGTGAATGGAACCTGGAGCAGCTTCATCTTGCTATCCAGGCAGCCTTTAACTGGTGGAATTCTCATCTCCATGAGTTCGAGATCGGGGGACTGCGTTATGGAAATGCCATTGAGGCTGCGGAAGGATCGGCCATCGGCGATCCTCAGGTCTTTGACGAGCGCCAGGTCCGGTTGCGGGATTTCCGCAACGCGGGCTCGGCGTTCACCTACGTCTATGATTTTGGCGACGACTGGCGCCATACCGTAGAAATCGAAGAGCTACTTTTCCTCGAAAGCGCTCCCCAGCACGCGACCTGCGTTGACGGCGCGCGAGCCCGTCCGCCCGAGGATGTCGGCGGCATTCCAGGCTATGAGCAGTTTCTGGAGGTAATCGGCTCCCCCCAGAGTCCCGAGCATCGGGAAACCAAGGCCTGGTGCGGTGGTCATTTCGATCCCGAGTGGTTCGACCTCGCGATCGCGATAAGGATGTCCGAAACGCGTTGAAGCCGAATGTAAAAAGAAGGCTTCATCAGCCGAAACCGAAGAAAAACAAGTTGTAGATACCACTAAGTCAATCAGGCGTGTTTCAAGGTATAAGGTCAATGTTGTCGATCGGGATCGACGGCAGAACCGGGTTAAACGCGCCATGCCTTATCTTTCAGGCATTGAAAGACCGTCAATACGGTAGCCCTATGCTACCGTGCCGATTTCTCGGCACGGTTTCCTCACAACCTGTCAGGCACTATTCTTTTTCTGAAACCTCCAGACCGGGATGCCCATCTGTTTGGCCTTGTCGGTCAGATTGTCCTGAATGCCCGAACCCGGGAACACCATGACCCCGATGGGCAGGACTTTCAGCAGGGCGTCATTCCGCCGGAACGGGGCGGCCTTGCCATGCCGGTTCCAGTCCGGCTTGAAGGCGATCTGCGCCACCTGCCGATGATCAGCCCAGCGGGAGGCGATGAATTCCGCACCCTTGGGCGAGCCACCGTGCAGCAGCACCATATCGGGGTGCTTCTCGCGCACCTTGTCCAGACGGTTCCAGATCAGATGATGGTCCTCGTAATCGAGCCCGCCTGTCACCGCGACCTTCGGTCCAGGAGGCACCAGTAGGTCGGTTTCGGCCTTGCGGCGGGCGTTGAGAAAATCACGGCTGTCGATCATGGAGGCCGTCAGGGTGCTGCGGCTGACCAGCGAGCCGGAGCGTGTGTGAGTGCTGGTTGTAATCTCCCCAAATGTGCTGGTTGAAAATTCCCCAGTTTGAGGACTGTGCGTGATCGTCATGGGGGCATGCCCCCATGACGATCACGCGGCACATTTATCCCTGCTGATGCCAAAGGAAGGGCGAGCAGGTGATAGGACTCAGGGAGGTCGTTTTGATCCAGGAACTCAAAAGACAGGGGCTCAGCATCAGCGCCATCGCGCGCCAGACAGGGCTCGATCGCAAGACAGTGAAGAAGTATCTGGCCAATGGGCTGGAGACTCCAGCCTATGCACCGCGTAAACCGGTGGCCAGCGCAGCAGAACCTTATCGAACCTATCTGTTGGAGCGGATGGCAAGTTATCCCGGACTTTCATCGCGCAGGCTGCATCGTGAAATTCGCGACATGGGATATGACGGTGCCTATTCATCGCTGACGGAATATCTCCGGCAAATCCGCCCCCCGCTGCCCAGGCCTTATGAGCGGCGCTT
>NZ_BCTP01000045.1 GCF_001571345.1 Komagataeibacter xylinus NBRC 15237
GCACCCAAAAACTTTTATTATTTTTTATCAATGAGTTGTTTTCAAACAGTCTCTCAGCCCGCAACCGGATACGGGCCATGCCGGGCCACCAGCGTGCCCGCGCGGTCGAACAGCAGCACATCCAGCACGCAGGGCGTGCCTGCCAGCACATCGCACGCCACCTGCCACGCGCCACGCGCCACTGCCGGACCAAGGGAGTAGCCTGCTTCCGCAGCCAGCGCGAAGGCGGCTGCCACGGAATGGGCCTGCGCAATGGAATCCACCAAGGCATCCGGTGCCCCGATGCCCTGCGCAAGGTCGGCCAACTGATCCATATCGGCCTGTCCCCGGCGGGAATGCAGGTCAAGAAAGCCCTGCGCCAGCTTGGTCATCTTGGCCACGCCGCCGCCAATCGTCACGCGCGGCACCGGGTGGCGGCGCAGGTATTTGAGCAGGCCACCGGCAAAATCGCCCATTTCCAGCATGGCTTCCTCCGGCAGGTCGTACAGCGCGCGGGTGGCGCGTTCGGACACATCGCCCGTGCAGCCCGCCACATGCGGCAGACCCAGCGCGCGCGCCACGTCCACGCCACGGTGGATGCTGTCGATCCACGCAGCGCAGGAAAACGGCACCACGATGCCCGTCGTGCCCAGAATGGACAGGCCGCCCACAATGCCCAGCCGGCCATTGAGCGTGTGCCGCGCCATTTCCTCCCCGCCCGCAATCGAGATGGTCACTTCCACATCGGGTTCGTGCCCGTCAGCGCCAGTCAGGGCCGCGCGGATCATGCGCCGGGGCACGGGGTTTATGGCAGGCTCGCCGGGCGGTATGGGCAGGCCGGGCAGGGTCACGGTACCCACGCCCGGCCCTGCGCGAAACACCACGCCACGGCCCGCGGGCGCGCGACGCACCACAACACGCACATGCGCGCCATGGGTCACGTCCGGGTCATCGCCCGCATCCTTCACCACCTCCGCCCAGGCGCTGTCAGGACCATGACCATGGGCGGCCAGCGCAAAGGCCACGTCCTGCCCGCCGGGCAGCGTGATGGTGACCGGGTCGGGAAAGCCCTGCCCGCACAACGCGGCCCACGCGGCCTTCGCGGCAGCGGTGGCGCAACTGCCGGTCGTCCACCCCCGGCGCAGGGGGGTATGAGGGTGCTCCATCGGGATGACCTTCTCGTCCAACAGGGGTAAGGGTGGCATCGCTCGCCACGCTTTAGCAGGAACGGACATGATGACACGAGGGCTGATGATCGCCGCCCCCCGCTCGGGCGGGGGCAAGACCACGCTCACACTGGCCCTGCTGGCCGCCCTGCGCCGACGGGGTGTGGCCGTGCGCGGGGCCAAGACCGGGCCGGATTATATCGACCCCGCCTTTCATGAAGCCCTGACCGGGCGCACCAGCCTCAACCTTGATAGCTGGGCCATGCCCCCCCATTTGCTTGATGGCGTGATGGCTCAGGCGCAGGTAGGCTGCGAGGTGCTGGTGACCGAGGCCTCGATGGGCCTGTTCGACGGGTTGATGGAACCTGCGGGCGCACGCGGCGCACCGGCTGATATCGCGGCGCGTTACGGCCTGCCCGTGCTGCTGGTGCTCGACATTTCAGGCCAGGGCCAGTCGGCCGCCGCCACCGCGCTGGGCTTTGCCACGCTGGACCCGGCGGTAAAGATTGCGGGCGTGATCCTTAACCGTGTCGGCTCCCCCCGCCATGCTGACATGGCGACACGGGCCATGGAGGCCATCAACCTGCCGGTGCTCGGCGCTTTCGGGCGCGATGCGCAGCTTGAACTGCCCGAGCGCCATCTGGGGCTGGTGCAGGCTCGCGAGCATGGCGGCCTCGACGCCCTGGCCGAACGGCTGGCCACGCAGGCCGAACGCGACCTTGACCTTGACGCGATACTGACCTGCGCAGCCCCACCCCGCCTGCCCCCATCCCTCGGCAATCCGTGCGCCCTGCCACCGCCGGGGCAGCGCATTGCGGTGGCGGATGATGCGGCGTTCTCGTTCCTGTATGCCCATATCATTGCGGGCTGGCGACAGGCGGGGGCGGAACTGCACCCCTTCTCGCCCCTTGCCGATGAAGGGCCGGGCGCAGACTGCGATGCCTGCTGGCTGCCCGGCGGCTACCCCGAACTGCATGCGGGCCGCCTTGCCGCGTGCGGGAATTTTCGCACCACGCTGGCCCATTTCGCCCGCACCCGCCCCGTGCATGGGGAATGCGGGGGCTTCATGGTGCTGGGCGAGAGCCTGACCGACAAAGCGGGCGAGACCCACCGCATGACCGGCCTGCTCGGCCATGCCACGTCTTTTGCCAAACGCCGCATGAACCTCGGCTACCGCAGCGCCACCTTGCGCGAAGGCTGCGCCATAGGCCCTGCGGGCACCGTGCTGCGCGGGCATGAATTCCACTACGCCACGGTCACTAACCCCGGCCCGGATGCGCCACTGGCTGACATGACCGATGGCTACGGTGTGGACCGGGGCACCGGCGGAGCACGGCGGGGGCATGTTTCGGGCACGTTCTTCCACGTGCTGTCCACGTCTGGAAATGCAGCCTGAAGGCGGGGCGGTCCGTTCTGAAGCTTTTTGAAAAAAGCTTCACCAAAAACTTTTATAATTTCAGGGTTTTATGGGATCTGCCTTTTCAATCTGCTGCACACCCTCAACCGCAGCCCTGACCGAAAGCCGCGTCCAGCGCTGCTGCGTGATGATATGCACGATGTTGTCGCGCCCCTGCAGGCATAACGGCTCCGTGGAGGGCGGCAGGGCAAACGTGCCCACCCCGATGCATTCCGCACTATCATGGCCAAGACGCAGCACGGCGATACGGTCAGCCTCGGACGCATACCCACCCGCCATCACCACCATCTCACCTTCAATCGCAAGGGCGCGCGCGCCATCAATCGTATTGCACCATGTGCGCGGCTTATGATCGCGCACGCAGGCCACGGGAAAACTGGAGTAAAAGGAACTCCACAGCACATTGCCCGCAAGGGTCATGGCATAGCACTCATCAACCCCCATGACCGGGGGCGGGGTGTCGTTCCAGGCCCATGATTTGCGGCCATCGGCATCAAACTGCACGATCCCCCCGGCTGAGACAGGCGGGTTGCCGTGCTCGTCCTCCGGGGCAAAGATACCCTGATCGTAATAGCCCACCCACACGGTATGATCAGGCGCGCATTGCACGGCGCAAAAGTCTTCGCCCACATGCAGGCTGCCGTCTTCCTGGCCATCGGGTGTCACGCGCTGCACCTGTCCTGGGCGGGCGGGATCATAAAACAGCCACCGGCCATCGGCCATGCGGTCAAGGCACCACCATGCCGGATCACGCCCGGCAAGCCGCAGGACTTCCGTTTCCGCCACGCCATCAAATACCGTAATGCGCACAGAAGCGTCTTTCCCCGCGATGGTGCTGCGGGTGGTGGCGATCGTGCCATCCATCAGCACGACATGGCCCACATCCACCCACCCTTCCGGCGCGGCAGGGAGCGGGACTGTATGGGCAAAAGGCATGAGTGAGGTCATGCCGCCATTCTACGCACCAGACAGACGCGCCAATACCCACGCCGGGCCAACCCCTGCATTGCAAACATATCGGCACCAGCGATAACGCAGGTATCGGGGCAAACGTGATGGACAATATTCCCGGTAATATTTAATAATAATTATTACTTACTTTTACCATCCGGATTGTCCCTGTTTTATGCGACTGAATGACCTGCCACGCGGAACCGACGCCGTGATCGACAGCGTTGATGATAACGGCAGCCCCGACCCCGTGGCTCAGCGCCTGCGTGAACTCGGTTTCGTGCCAGGCGAGGCCGTGCGCATCGTGGCGACCGCGCCGCTGGGCGGCGACCCGCTGGCCGTGCGCATTGGCTTCACCCGCTTTGCCCTGCGCCGCACCGAGGCGCAGCGCGTGCGTGTGCATGTGGCGAAAGCGGCGGCATGACCCCGCTCAACATAGCCCTGGTCGGCAACCCGAACTGCGGCAAGACCGCCCTGTTCAACCTGCTGACCGGCAGCCGGCAGAAAGTGGCCAATTACGCCGGCGCCACCGTGGAGCGCAAGGAAGGCTGGTTCACGACTCCCGCAGGCCGTAGCGTACGCCTGCTAGACCTGCCCGGCGCCTACAGCCTCAACGCCACCAGCCCCGATGAGGCGGTGACGCATGATGTCTGCGCGGGCACCTATCGTGGCGAGGCGGCGCCTGACCTGCTGGTATGCGTGGCCGATGCCACCAACCTGCGCCTGCACCTGCGCTTCGTGCTGGAAATGCGCAGCCTTGGCCGCCCCGTGGTGCTGGCGCTGAACATGATCGACGCAGCCCAGCGCAACGGCATGGAGATCGACCTGCCGCGCCTGCAGGCGGAACTGGGCATGCCCGTCGTGCCCACGGTGGGCATCAGGCGCAATGGCGCGCGCGACCTGCTGGCCCGGCTCGATGGCGTGCCGCCGCCCGTGCCCACGCCCGTGCCGCCGGGCACCGACCTGCACGCCATGGTGCGCCAGATCCTGGCGGACTGCGTCACCCACGCCACCCCGCTATCGGACCGGATGGAGGAGCGGCTCGACCGCTGGGTGCTGCATCCGGTCTGGGGGCCGGTGATCCTGCTCGTGCTGCTCTTCCTCATGTTCCAGGCGGTGTTCGCCTGGGCGCAGCCGCTCATGGATGGCATCGACGCGGGCATGGGGCTACTGGGCGAGCAGGTGGGCCGCCTGATGCCTGATGGCGTGCTGCGCAGCCTGATCGTGGATGGCGTGATTGCGGGTGCTGGCAGCGTGGTCACCTTCCTGCCGCAGATCCTGATCCTGTTCGCGTGGATCCTTGCCCTTGAGGAATCAGGCTACCTGCCGCGCGCCGCCTTCCTGCTTGACCGGCTGATGTCGGTTGCGGGTCTGAGCGGGCGCTCGTTCATTCCGCTGCTGTCGAGCTTTGCCTGCGCCGTGCCGGGCATCATGGCCACCCGCACCATCCAGAACCCGCGCGACCGGCTGGTGACCATTCTCGTCGCCCCGCTCATGACCTGCTCGGCCCGGCTGCCAATCTATACCCTGCTGATCGGGGCGTTCATTCCGCACCGCAACGTGGCGGGGTTCATGAACCTGCAGGGGCTGGTGCTGTTCGGGCTTTACGCGCTGGGCATCATCTCGGCGCTGGTGGTGGCGCGCATCATGCGCTGGCGCAACCCCGACCGGCGCGAAGCCACCCTGCTGATGGAACTGCCCGCCTACCGCCTGCCCAACCCGCGCGACCTGGCGCTGGGGCTGTGGGAGCGCGCGCGCATCTTCCTCATGCGCGTGGGCACCACCATCGTCTCGCTGACGGTGCTGCTGTGGGGGCTGTCCAGCTTTCCCAAGCCGCCCGCGGGCGCGGTGGGCCCCGCCATCGACTGGAGCCTGGCCGGGCGCATCGGGCACATCATGCTGCCCGTCTTCGCGCCGCTGGGCTTCAACTGGCAGATCTGCGTGGCCCTCATTCCCGGCCTCGCCGCGCGTGAGGTGGCGGTGGGCGCGCTGGCCACGGTCTATTCGCTCGGCTCAGGGGCCGATACCGACCAGGCAGCCCTTCAGCTTGGCGGCATGCTGCCCACGCACTGGAGCCTGCCCACCGCACTTTCGCTGCTGGCATGGTATGTCTATGCGCCGCAATGCGTGGCGACCCTTGCCGTCATCCGGCGCGAGACCGGCTCATGGCGCGTGGTGGCGCTGACGGCGGGCTACCTGTTCGGCCTGGCCTATGCGGCGGCCTTCCTCACCTATCACATCGCGCGGATGCTCTGATGCACGCGCCGCAGTGGCTTCAGGCCCTGGTGGCGGCAACGCTGGTCGCGGCCTGCGCCGCCTACTGGCTGGG
Source organism: Komagataeibacter xylinus NBRC 15237 (assembly GCF_001571345.1). GTDB lineage: Bacteria > Pseudomonadota > Alphaproteobacteria > Acetobacterales > Acetobacteraceae > Komagataeibacter > Komagataeibacter xylinus. The sequence continues at coordinate 5,843 of NZ_BCTP01000045.1, forward strand.
GCGGCTATTCCCCCGGTTGGGGCAGGCGGGCTGGCAGGCCACGGCCGGGCTGCTGCGCCGCATTCATGCCCCGCAAGCCCTGATACGGCCTGCGCAGGCAAGGGCCCGCCCGCGCCCAAAGGGCGGATGTGGCGGCTGTTCGGGCTGCGCGGACAAGGATTGCGGCCCCAAAACCTGACATGCGTGGAATATGGCAATTTTGCGTGCGGGATGTGATGGATCAACCGCGCCGCGAATGCTATATGAACCCATCTGTTCCATACGGAAATTATTAAAGACAACGTTAATTCATATCAATGTGGTATAATGATCATCTTGAATAATATGTAATATGCTTATCATCATCCTATGATATTCCTGCGGCCGCCATGCATTGTCCCCGCCCGGGCGATGGCGCGCCCTGCATTTCAGGTCGCCTTATATACCCCTGCCGCAGCCGCCTGCCGGTGGCTGCCCCTTGTCCCTTTTGCGAGGTAATTCAATGTCAAAGCCCAACCTGAGCGCTGAAGTCCTGATTTCGGCACTGGAACAGGCCATAGACGCGACCGTGATTATTGATGACAAAAATGAGGTCATCTTCTTCAATCAGGCAGCGTCGAACCTGTGGGGCCTCGACAAGAAAGACGTGCTGGGCAGGAACGTGAACGTGCTGGTGCCCACGCTGCATCAGGCCGGGCATGACGCCTTTGTCGAGCGCAGCCGGGGCAGCGAGCACAACCGTATTGTCGGCACCTCGCGCGAGGTGGAGTTCACCCGCTCGGATGGGGAATATATCTGCGGCGAGCTTTCGCTGTCCAAGGTCGTGACCGATGACGGGCGCATCTTCTTCATGGGCGTGATGAAGAATGTCACCAACGAAAGCCAGCAGCGCAAGATCCTGATCCTGCAGAACGACGTGCTGCAGGCACTCGCCAGCGACATGATGATCCAGGACGTGGCCGACCTTCTGTGCCGCCGGGTGGAAAGCTTCGTGCCCGGCACGGTGGCCGTGCTCATGCTGATTACGCCAGACGGGCAGCTGCGCGTCCTGTCCAGCCCCACGCTGCCCAAGCGCTACCGCGCCTCGCTCGAGAGCCTGTATGTCTCGTCATCCGAACTCGAGAAGCTGCGCGTCGACCCCAAGCATGCCACCCGCATGGTGTGGGACAGCTACCGCTCGCTCGGTATCTCGCTTGGCCTGCAGCAGTGCTTCTGCACGCCCGTCAGCACGCGTTCGGGGCAGGTGAAGGGCATTTTCGCCCTCTATGCGCGTGAAGACCAGGGCCGCAATACATGGCCGCAGCGCATTGTCGATTCGTGCATTCCCTTCTGCGCACTGGCCTTTGAGCAGAACGCGACGCAGGAGCATATCTCCCACCTTGCCAATTTTGACAGCCTGACCGGGCTGCTCAACCGCTCCTCGGTGCACAAGGTGATCGAGAGCATGATCAGCAAGCAGGATGGCAACCGGCAGTTTGCCATCTTCATGCTCGATATCGACCGTTTCCGCGATATCAACGATGCGCTTGGCCATGTCTATGCCGACCAGTTCCTTGTCGAGATCGCAGGGCGCATCCGTTCCATCGCCAAGGAGGATTACGTGCTCAGCCGCTCCGGCGGCGACGAGTTCGTGGTTGTGGTGCCCAACTGCCCGCACAAGGAAGCCACAGCCTTTGCCGAGCATCTGCTCGCTTCCATGACCATGCCCATGCAGATTGGCCAGAACACGCTGACCATTTCATGCTCCATTGGCATCAGCACCTACCCCGATAACGGGCCGGACAGCGAATCCCTGCTCAGCACCGCCGATGTGGCGCTGCGCCAGGCCAAGGAAGACGGGCGCGGCGTCTTCCGTTTCGCCAACCTGGAAAAGAACCAGATAGCGCAGGACCGGCTGGTACTTGGCTCGGCGCTGCGTGATTCGCTGGCCAAGGGCATGCTCAACCTGCACTACCAGCCGCAGGTGCGCACCCACACGCTCGAACTCAGCGGCGTCGAGGCGCTATCGCGCTGGCACCATCCGCATCTTGGCAACATCTTCCCCTCGCGCTTCATTGCCATGGCGGAAGAGACCGGCCAGATCGAGGCCATCGGCCGCTGGTCGCTGCTCGAGGCGTGCCGCCAGATCGTGAAGTGGGACCGTGACGGCATCCATGTGCCCACCGTGGCCGTGAACCTGTCTGCCGTGCATTTCCGCAACCGTGCGCTGCCCGAGCATATCGCGGCCCTGCTCAAGGACCATAACCTCAAGCCCGCGCGCCTGACGGTGGAAATTACCGAGAGCGTGATGATGGATAACAGCCGCGACACCGAGGAAGTGCTCCAGTCGATCCGCAATATCGGCTGCGGCCTGTCGATGGATGATTTCGGCACCGGGTATTCATCGCTCTCGCGGCTCACACGCCTGCCGCTGACCGAGATCAAGATCGACCGCAGCTTCATCAACGATTTCGAGCATGACACCAATGCCCAGGCCGTGACCATGGCGGTGATCGGCATCGGCTCGCGGCTGGGCATGACGGTCGTGACCGAAGGCGTCGAGACCGAGCAGCAGCGCGACCTGCTGGAAAAACTCAATTGCGACGTGATGCAGGGCTATCTGTTTGCCAAGCCACTCGCACCCGACGACTTCGAGAAGTGGATGCGCCACCACAAGACGATCCGGCAAATGCTGCCTGCCGTGTCGGCTGCCAAAAATGTTTCGTCAAAAAAGAAAACATCCTAAATTACCAATAGGTCAATTCAGGTTTTTCGATCCGTATCCGAGGTAACAGAATGTCCGCACCGCATGATAACAGGCTCCGCGCCCTTACACATGAAGATGCCGACTTCTGGGCAGACGTGGTGGATAATGTCCTTATTGTTGCGGTCACCGACCGCAAGGGCGTCATTACCTACGTCAATGACAAGTTCTGCGAGATCAGCCAGTATTCCCGCGAGGAACTGCTGGGCCACACCCATCGCATCCTGAACTCGGGCGAGCATGGGAAGGCCTTCTTCCGCGAGATGTACCAGACCCTGTTCGCAGGCCGCACCTGGTATGGCAACCTGTGCAACCGCGCCAAGGATGGCAGCCACTACTGGGTGGCCACCACCATCATGCCGCACCGCAATGCCAAGGGCGAGATTACCGGTTTCGTGGCCAGCCGGTTTGAAATCACGGAACTGATGAACACCAAGGTCCGGCTCAAGAAACAGGCCGCGACCGACGTGCTGACCGGGCTGCTCAACCGTGGCGGCTTCAATGCCAGCCTTGTCACCGCACTCGAGAACGCCAAGCGCCCGCACCCCGAGCCGCAGGCGCTGGTCATGTTCGACCTTGACGGGTTCAAGCCGGTCAATGACATTCATGGCCACCATGCGGGCGATGAAGTGCTCAAGATGATCGGGCTGCGCCTGATCGAGCTGATCGGCCCCGATGATGCGATCAGCCGGCTTGGTGGCGATGAGTTCGCCATCATCCTGCGCCGCAGCCTCAAGCTCATGCCGCTCGAGACCATCCTGACCAAGGTGCAGAACCTGCTTGAAGAGCCGATCATGCTGGAAAGTGCCACGGTGCGCATATCGGGCAGCATCGGGGCCACGCCGATCACGGCGGCGGACACGCTTGAGGGCCTGCAGAAAAACGCCGATGTGGCGGTCTATGCCGCCAAGCAGTCAGGCGGCAAGCAGGCGCGCATGTTCACGCCGAGCCTGCACAAGACCACGATGGAGCGGGCCAAGATCCTGACCGAGGCCCGCAAGGGCGTGGAACTCAGGCAGTTCGAGGTTTACTACCAGCCCATACTCAACGCACGCACGGGCCGCATCGAGCAGGCGGAAGCGCTGATGCGCTGGCATCATCCCGACCGGGGCCTGCTCTCCGCGGGCGCGTTTACCGATGTCTTTGCCGACTCGGCGCTGGCCCAGATCATGGAGACGCACCTCGTGCAGTCCTTCCATGACGATATCCAGAAATGGAAGGAAGCGGGCCTGCCGAGCCTGCGGCTGGCGGTCAACCTGTCGCATCTGGACCTGCTCAACCTTGAGCAGCAGATCGACCTGTTCAGCGAGATCCGTGAGCTCAACCTCGAGCCCTCCACCTTCATGCTGGAAGTAACCGAGCAGATGCTGCAGGGGCGGCGGGCGGAAAAAAGCCGCCTGCGCCTGCGCGCCCTGGCGGAAGACGGGTTTGGCCTGGCCATGGACAATTTCGGTTACGGCACGGTGCGCTTGTCCACCCTGCGCGAACTGCCGCTCCAGTCGCTCAAGCTTGACCGCTGCCTCGTGCGCGACATCGCCACCGACGCGGAAGCCCGAAGCCTGCTTGCCGCCCTCATCAAGCTCGGCCACGGCTATAACCTGGCCGTAACGGTGGAAGGCGTGGAAACACAGGAGGAATTCGACACCGTGCGCGCGCTGGGCGTGGATTACGTGCAGGGCTTCTTCATCTCACGCGCGGTTTCCGCCACGGAACTGATCCGCATCACCCAGCGTGATGCCTGGAACCCGGCGAAGACGACCCCGGCCTGAGGGAATATCCCCTGCCCTGCCGTTTTTTAAGAGCCAGAAATCATAAGAAAGTTTTTGGTGAAGCTTTTTTCAAAAAGCTTCGGAGAACGCTGCCTTTTTGAAAAAAGGCAGCACCCGAAAACTTCTTTTGGGCATGCATAAAAAACCCACCCGGTAAGCCTGTTACCGGGTGGGTTTTTGTTGTGGCGGCAGGTCAGATATGGATGGCGCGCTTGTCCACATCGAGGGCTGCTTCCTTCACCGCCTCGCTCAGCGTGGGGTGGGCGTGGCAGGTGCGGGCAATATCTTCCGACGAGGCGCCGAACTCGATCGCCATGGTGCATTCGGCAATCAGTTCGCCCGCCATCGGGCCGATAATGTGCACGCCAAGCACCGCATCGGTGGTGGCATCGGCCAGAACCTTCACGAACCCGTCGGTCATGCCGATGGCGCGCGCGCGGCCATTGGCGGTGAAGGGGAATTTGCCGACCTTGTAGGCAACGCCCTCTTCCTTCAGGGTCTCCTCGGTCTTGCCCACGGTCGCCACTTCCGGCCACGTATAGACCACGGCAGGGATCGCGCCGTAATTCACATGACCCGCCTGGCCTGCCAGCAGTTCGGCTATGGCAACGCCTTCTTCCTCGGCCTTGTGGGCCAGCATCGGGCCTGCAATCACGTCGCCAATGGCGTAGATGCCGGGCACGCTGGTGGCGTAATGCGCGTCAGTCACGATGCGGCCGCGCTTGTCCAGTTCAATGCCCGCCTCTTCCAGCCCGAAGCCCTTGCTCGCCGCCGTGCGGCCAATGGCCAGCAGCACCACGTCGGCTTCCAGCGTCTCGGCCGTGCCACCCTTGGCGGGTTCCACGGTCAGGGTCACGCCCTTGGGGCCTTTTTCCGCCTTGGTCACCTTGTGGCCCAGCTTCATCTTCAGGCCCTGCCTGGTCAGGATGCGCTGGAAGGTCTTGGCCACCTCGTTATCGGTGCCCGGAACCAGACGGTCGAGATATTCGATCACCGTCACATCCGCGCCAAGGCGGTGCCACACGCTGCCCAGCTCAAGGCCGATCACGCCGCCGCCGATCACCACCATCTTTTTGGGCACGGCGGAAAGCTCAAGCGCGCCGGTGGAGGTGACGATCTGCTTTTCATCCACATCCACGCCCGGTAGGCCCGCACTGTCGCTGCCGCTGGCAATGACGATGTGCTTGGCCGTGACCGGCTTGCCATCCACCGTGATGCGGCCCGTGCCCTCGATCTTGCCGGTGCCCTTGAGCCAGGTGACCTTGTTCTTCTTGAACAGGAACTCCACGCCCTTCACGTTCGCATCAACCACGGACTGCTTGCGCGCCATCATCTTCGCCAGATCCAGCTTCACGCTGTCGATGATGATGCCCATCTCGCCATATTCATCCTTGGCGGCATGGAAGTTCTCGGACTGCTGCAACAGCGCCTTGGACGGAATACAGCCCACATTGAGGCAGGTGCCCCCAAGGGTGGCGCGCTTTTCCACGCAGGCGACCTTGAAGCCAAGCTGGGCTGCGCGAATGGCGCACACATACCCGCCGGGGCCTGCGCCGATCACGATCACGTCGTAATCCGTCTCGCTAGGCGCCTCGACCGCAGGCTTGGGAGCGGCAGCCGGGGCCGCCGGAGCGGGTGCGGCAGCCTGCGCGGGTTTGGCCGGGGCAGCCGGAGCCGCCTTGGCGCCACCAGCACCCGGCGCAAGGGTGGTCAGCACGGTGCCAACCTCGACCTCATCGCCTTCCTTTACGGCATGCGCGCCGAGCACGCCTGCCTGCGGGGCGGGCACTTCCACGCTGACCTTGTCGGTTTCGAGTTCGGCGATCGGGTCATCGGCATTGACCGCATCACCGGGCTGCCTGAGCCATTTGGCGACCGTGGCCGTGGTCACGCTCTCGCCCAGCGTGGGCACCTTGATATCGATTGTCATGTCTTGTCAGTCCTGCTTGCTATGCGGTTGCGCGTAGGGGCCGCGACACAGGCGCGGCCCCGGCAGGCATCAGACCTGCAGCAGCAGACGGCGCGGATCTTCCACGTTCTGCTTGACGCGCACAAGGAAGCTGACCGCCTCCTTGCCATCCACGATCCGGTGGTCGTAGGTCAGCGCGATATACATCATCGGGCGGATCACCACCTGCCCGTTCACCGCCATCGGGCGCTCCTGGATGGCATGCATGCCAAGGATGGCCGACTGCGGCGCGTTGATGATGGGCGTGGACATGAGCGAGCCATAGATGCCGCCATTGGTGATCGAGAACGTGCCACCCGAGAGTTCATCGATCTTGAGCGTGCCTTCGCGTGCCTTCTTGCCAAAGCCTGCAATCGCGCCCTCAATCTGGGCAAAGCCCATCTTGTCGGCATCGCGGATCACGGGCACGACCAGCCCGTTGGGGCCACCCACGGCAATGCCGAGATTGACGAACTCGCGGTAGATCACGTCATCGCCGTCAATCTCGGCGTTGATGGCCGGGAATTCCTGCAATGCCGCAATGACCGCGCGGCTGAAGATGGACATGAAGCCCAGCTTCACGCCGTTATGCTTCTTGATGAACAGGTCCTTGTATTCGGCGCGCATCTGCATCACCGCCGACATATCCACCTCGTTGAAGGTGGTCAGCAGGGCAGCGGTGTTCTGCGCATCCTTCAGCCGGCGGGCAATGGTGCGGCGCAGGCGCGTCATCTTCACGCGCTCTTCACGCGGGTCATCCTGACGCGGCGGGCGCGGGGCGGCAGCAGGCGTGGCCGCACGCGGCTGTGCGAGGAAGCCCTGCACATCGCCCTTGGTGATGCGCCCGTCCTTGCCCGTGCCGGTGCCGACCTGGGCCGGCGTTACACCCTGCTCGGCCATGACCTTGCGCGCGGCGGGGAAGGCCACGCTGGCCGCACCCTGCGCTGCCACATCAGACGGCGGGGTGGCCGGGCGCGCCACCGGGCCGGGCGTTGCGGGCTGGGCCTGCACGCCAGCAGGGGCGGCTTCCTTCTTCGGCGCAGGAGTTGCGGCAGCCTTGGGGGCCGCGCCACTACCGGCCTCGATGGTGGAGAGCACGGTGCCCACTTCCACTTCAGCGCCCTCGGGCACCAGCAGCGGGCCAAGCACGCCAGCCTGCGGGGCGGGCACTTCCACGCTGACCTTGTCGGTTTCCAGCTCCACCAACGGGTCATCTTCGTTCACGGCGTCACCCGGCTGCTTGAGCCACTTGGCGATGGTTGCCGTGGTTACGCTTTCACCCAGTGTCGGTACCTTGATCTCGGCGGACATTTCCTGTTTCCCAATCCCTTGGCCGCCCCGGTCCCAACCGGGTTGCGGGGCGGCCCCATTCGTTATCTGGGGGTGCGACCGGCAGGCCGCCCCCCTGTTATCGTTTCAGTCGATCCGTATCAGGCGCTGACGCCCAGCGCCTTGTTCACTAGCGCCGCCTGCTCGGCCACATGCACCTTGGCCAGGCCCGTGGCCGGGCTGGCCGCCGCAACCCGCCCCACAAAGGTCGGGCGCGTGCTCTTGTGGCCAATATCGGTCAGCACGCCCTCGATCAGGCGATCAACAAAGGTCCAGCCGCCCATGTTCTCGGGTTCTTCCTGGCACCAGATCACCTTGGCCTGCTTGTAGCGGGCCAGTTCCTCGCCCAGCATCCTGGCCGGGAAGGGATAGAACTGCTCAAGGCGCAGGATGGCAACGTTGTCCAGCTTGCGCTCGCGGCGCTCGGCCAGCAGGTCGTAATAGACCTTGCCCGAGCAGATCACCACGCGGTCCACCTTGTCCGGCGCTGCGATCGGGTCGATCTCGCTAATGACAGGCAGGAAGCGCGTGCCCGGACCAAAATCCTTGAGGTCCGACACCGCCAGCTTGTGGCGCAGCAGGGACTTGGGCGTCATGATGATCAGCGGCTTGCGATAGTCCAGGAAGAGCTGGCGGCGCAACGCGTGGAAGTAGTTGGCAGGCGTGGTGATGTTGCACACCCGCATGTTGTTCTCGGCGCAGAGCTGCAGGTAGCGCTCGAGGCGGGCGGAGGAATGCTCCGGCCCCTGCCCTTCATAACCGTGGGGCAGCAGCATCACGAGGCCCGACATGCGCAGCCACTTGGTCTCACCCGAGGCGATGAACTGGTCGATGATGACCTGCGCGCCATTGGCGAAGTCCCCAAACTGCGCCTCCCACAGCACCAGCGCGTTGGGATCGGCCAGCGAGTAGCCGTATTCAAAGCCCAGCACGCCGAATTCGGACAGCAGCGAGTTGTAGATCTCGATGGCCGCCTGGTCCTTGGCGATGTTGTTGAGCGGCACGTAGGTGTTCTGGTTCACCTGGTCGATCAGCACCGCGTGGCGCTGGCTGAAGGTGCCGCGCTGGCAGTCCTCGCCCGACAGGCGGACATGGTGTTTGTCGAGCAGCAGCGTGCCGAAGCCCAGCGCCTCGCCCGTGGCCCAGTCGATGCCGCCACCGGTCTCGAACATCTTCGCCTTGGCCTTGAGCTGGCGGATGATCTTGGGGTTGGCGTTGAAATCATCAGGCACATGGGCCAGCGATGCGCCGACTTCCTTCAGCCGGTCGATGGCCACACCGGTTTCGGGCGCGGGCAGGGTGGTGTCGACCGGTGGCGGCTTGAGGCCCTTCCACGCGCCTTCCAGCCAGTCGGCCTTGTTGGGCTTGTAGCCCTGGGCGGCCTGATAGGCCTGCTCGAGCCTGTTGTGGAAGCCATCCCACTCGGCGGTCACTTCGGCTTCGGTCACCACGCCTTCGCGCACGAGGCGGTCGGAATAGAGCGTGCGGATGGTCGGGCGCGCCGCGATGGCCTTGTACATGGTGGGCTGGGTAAACGACGGCTCATCGGACTCGTTATGGCCGTGGCGGCGGTAGCCCACGATGTCGAGCACCACGTCGGATGCGAACTTCTGCCGGAACTCGGCGGCAAGGCGCGAACAGTAGATCACCGCCTCCGGCTCGTCGCCATTGACGTGCAGGATCGGCGCCTGCACCGCCTTGGCCACGTCCGTGCAGTACAGGCCCGAGAAGGAATGGACCGAAACGGTGGTGAACCCGATCTGGTTGTTGACCACGACATGGATCGTGCCGCCGGTGCGGTAGCCGATCAACTGCGACATGGCCAGCGTTTCATACACGATGCCCTGGCCCGCGAATGCCGCGTCACCATGCAGCAGCACGCCCATGTGGCGGCCACGCTGGTGGGGGTCGTCATCATCCTGTGTTGCGCGCACCTTGCCGATCACGACCGGGTCGACCGCCTCGAGATGCGAGGGGTTGGGCTGGAGTGAAATATGAACGGGGGTGCCGCCAATCTCGACATCGGTGGAGGTGCCGAGATGGTATTTCACATCGCCCGAACCCTGCACGTCGTCGGGCTTGAAGGATACGCCCGCGAACTCGCTGAAGATGGCGGTATAGGGCTTGCGCACGATGTTGACGAGCGTGTTGAGCCGCCCGCGATGCGGCATGCCGATGGCCACCGAGCGCACGCCGCCCGAGGCCGCCTGGTCGATGATGGCGTGCAGCGCGGGAATGGTCACGTCCTCGCCTTCAAGGCCGAAGCGCTTGGTGCCGACATAACGCTTCTGGCAGAAGGACTCGAAGCCCTCCGCCTCGGTCAGCTGCTGCAGGATGACCTTCTTCTGCTCGGGGCTTGCCCCCTTGCGCCAGTTATCACCCTCAAGCCGCGCCTGCACCCACATGCGCTGCTCGGGGTCCTGGATGTGCATGAACTCGGTGCCGATCGGCCCGCAATAGACCGCGCGCAGGGCATCGAGCACCTGGTTGATGGTGGCGGTGTCCGAGCCGATCAGGCTGGCGACGATGTGGCCAAGATAGATCGGGCGGTCGAGATCCCTGGGGCCGAAGCCGTAGGTGGCGGGGTCGAGATCCGCATGGGGCTTGGGCACCTGCAGGCCGAGCGGATCGAGCCGCGCCTCAAGGTGGCCACGCACGCGGAAGGCGCGGATGAGCTGGGTCGCACGCAGGCTGTCATCAGCCGCCGCCTTCAGGCTCTCCGCCGTAACGCCCGCCGCCTTGCCATTGGGTAGAGGGGCCGGTTCATCGCCGGTGATGATATGCGGGCGCGGCGCCCAGGAGGCCCCTTCCGCATCATGAACGATTTCGGAACCTTCCTCATGCAGCTCCTGGAACAGGGAGGCAAAGGAAGGATCGACACTGTTGGGATGATCGGCCACCCAGCGCGCATACAACTCGGCCAGATAGGCCGTATTGGCGCCGCTGAATGCGGTCGAAAGAATATCTACGCCCGCCATATTGAAGACATCTCCTCGCTGGCGGCCTTTGTGGCCGCGCTATTTCCGGATCCGGCCTGAAACGGCAGCCGGTCCGATTTGTATCGCTACCCTAGCCGCACCCTTGCCGGGATGCCGCCATCATTCATCAGGATCAGGTCTGCTTGCCGCGCATACTGACATTTTCGTGCCTGACCCCACGGTGGCGGGGCATGGCGCTGCAAAACATCGCTCTGCGCGGCACGGCTCCCGGCTGATGCGAACTTGCCCATACCCAAGCAAAGACCGCACGGCTTGCCTACCGCCCCGGCAGTCACACCACCGCCATAACCGTCACGATGGCGTGACCCTTCCGCCATTTTTTCCCATCATGCGTTGAGGTGCGGCAACTGCATGTAGGCCGCACTCTGCATTTCCTCGAGCCGCGAGGCCGTGCGCTCGAACGCGGTCGCCCCCTGCCCCTTGGCGTAAATGGCGTCGGGCCGGTCCTCGGCCGAGGCAAACAGCTTGACGTTCTGTTCGTACAGCGTGTCGATCAGCACGATGAAGCGCCGCGCCTCGTCAAAATTGTCCGGCCCCATGCGCGGTACGCCATCAAGCACGAGGTTGGGGAAGCGCGTGGCCAGTGCCAGGTAATCGCCCGCGCCGAGCGGCCTGCCACACAGCTCGGCAAAGCTGAACCGTGCCACAGGGCCTGCGGCGCGCGTCACGTTCAGGGTGCGACCCATGATGTCGAGCGCGACCGGCACCACCGGCGCGCCGTCGGCCAGCCGGGCAAAAATCGAGTCGAGTTCCTTCGTCGCCGCCGCATCGACGGGAATGATCCATGTCTGCATGCCGCGCGCGTTGCCGCGGCGGTAATCACGCGGGGAATCGAGGATGACGGTATCGACCTCCTTGAGGATCGCGGCGATGAACGGCCTGAACGCATCGGCGCCGGGGCGGTCCTGAAACAGGTCCTCGGGCTTTGTGTTGGATGTGGCCACCACCACCACGCCATCGGCGAACAGGTAATCGAACAGGCGGCCAAGGATCATGGCATCCGCGATGTCATTGACCTGGAATTCATCAAAGCACAGCAGCCACGCCTCCTGCGCGATCTGGCGGGCGAGCGGCGGGATGGGATCCGTCAGGTCGGGATCGGCTTCCTTCATGTCATGCAGGCGCTGGTGCACATCCTGCATGAAGCGGTGGAAATGCACCCGGCGCTTGTGCTCCACCGGGGCAAGGCTGAAGAACAGGTCCATCAGCATGGTTTTGCCACGCCCCACCTGCCCCACCATGTACACGCCACGCGGCCGGGCCTGTTCATGAGCCGGGCGGGCGAGGCCGAGCCGCGCCCTGAGCCCGCCCAGCCAGCCACTTGCAGGCGGGGCGGACTGGACCACCGGGTGGTAGTCGCGCAGTTCGCGCCAGAGCTGGTCGAGCCGGCGGGCGGCTTTTTCCTGCTCGGGGTCGCGGTCAAGACGGCCTGAAGCCACGCGGGCCTCATAGGCGGCGAAGGGGCCTGTGCCTGCGGGCGGCGCCGCAGCGGACAGGCGGGCGGGGGCGAGATCCGTATTCATGATAATTTGGCGATAGTCGGTTCAAAAACGCCCAGCAAGGCCCCCATCTCGCCAAACTGTGTCATGACAGGGGTTCTCTCCATCTGGTGAACTCAAACCCCATCAAATGGAGGTTTTGTGATGACTGACTGGAACGCCTACCGCGCCCATCTGGGCGAGTCCATCGGCGCGTTTGCCACCCTCTCGCCCGGCACGCTCAAGGGACTCCAGACCCTCGACCGCGCCGCCGCCGAAACCGGCCACCTCGATGCCAAGACCCGTGAACTCATCGCGCTGGCCGTGGCCGTGACCACGCGGTGCGACGGGTGCATTTCCGTCCATTCCACCGCGGCAGTAAAGGCCGGGGCCACAAAGGCGGAAATTGCCGAGGCGCTGGGCGTTGCCGTGGCGCTGAACGCAGGGGCCGCCGTGGTCTATTCCAGCCGCGTGCTTGATGCGGTGGAGACGGTCAAGGTCTGACCTGCGCGATCACTTGCGGGTGAAGGCAACTGGCCCTAGTCTGGCACGTATTGGTTTACCGGCCCCGGTTGCCGGGGCCACTTTCACCCGCGTGCTTGCAGAGATGGCATGATCCAACCCGTCACCCCCGACTATGCAGCCCTTGAGGCGACGCCGGTCGCAGCCACGCCTTTCGCCCACGTGGTGGTGCCGCATTTCATTCCCCCCGCCGACCTCAAGGCGCTGGCCACGAGCCTGCCCGACATCCGCTCGGGCGGGTCGTTCCCGCCTGCGGCCCTCAGCCTCTCACCGCTCATGGCGGCCCTGGTGGCGGAGCTTGAAGGGCCGCGCCTACGGCAGGCCATCGCCGCCAAGTTCGGCCTCGACCTTGATGGCGCCCCTACCATGCTGACCCTGCGCGGGCGCACGCGGGCGAAGGACGGGCGCATCCACCGCGATTCCGACAGCAAGCGCGTGACCGTGCTGCTGTACCTCAACGCCGCCGACGAGGCCGCCTGGGCCCGGCATGAAGGCTGCCTGCGCCTTTTGCGCAACGGGCATGACCTTGAGGATTTCGCCGCCGAGATCCCGCCGGTCAATGGCACGCTGCTCGTCTTTCCCAACGGGCCGGACACATGGCATGGGCACCGGCAGTATGTCGGTCCGCGCCATACCATCCAGCTCAATTACATGACCAATGACACCCGCGCGCGCAACGAACTGCGCCGCCACCGGTTATCTGCCCTGACCAAGCGGTTGCCCTGGGTGGCCTGAACACGGCCCGGGCCATTGTTTCGCCACGCGGGGCGCCTATCATGCCCCTGTTCTTCGCCTTCACGTCATGCCGAGGTACTCAAAGCCCATGAAGCTGCGTAAACTCACTGCTTCCCTCCTGTCAGCCAGCTTCGCCCTTGGCCTGCTGGCTACCGCCGTGCCCGCGGCCCATGCCCAGCCCTGGCATGGCGGCCCGCGCGGTCCCGGCCCCGGATGGCATAGCGGCCCGCCCCGTGGCGGCTGGCATGGTGGTGGTGGCTACCGCCGTGGTGGCGGCGGTGGCGCGGGGCTGGCCGTGGGCAGCGGCATTGCTGGCCTCGCGGTTGGCGCCATGCTGGGCAGCGCGATGGCCGAGCGGGGTGCCGCAGCCCCGCCGCCCGCCTATTATCCGGCACCGCCGCCGCCGCCGCCGCCCCCGGCCTACTACCCGTATGGCGGCGGTTACTGACCGCCTGACATCCCACGCATCCGATCTCTCCCGCGAAGGAAAATACACAACATGATGTTCCGCCGGTTCCTCCCTGCTGCCGCCCTCCTGATGCTGCCCGCCATGGCCATGGCGGCCGACGCGCAGCCCGCGGCCCCCGCCACGCAGGGCACGCCCAACACGACCGCATCGCTCGCCCATACGCCCCACGATCCCGCTCCCGACGAAGTCGAGGCCCACATCAAGGCCCTGCATGACGAACTGGGCATCACCAAAAAGCAGGAAACGCTCTGGACGCCGTTCGCACAGGACATGATGGACAACGCCCAGCGCCTGCATGACGCCATCGAGGCACGCCGCGACAAGCTGCCCAAGATGAACGCGGTGGAAAACATGCAGTCCTATGCCGACCTCGTGGCCGAGCGCGCGCATGACATGCAGACGCTGAACACCGCGTTTGCGCCGCTTTACGACAGCTTCTCCAAAAAGCAGCGCAAGCATGCCGATACCCTGTTCGTGCAGGGTGACAGCGAACATGCCGAGAAGCAGCAGGAGCGTGCCGCCGCAACGCAGGGCGCAACAGCCGCCCCCGCCGCGCAGTAACCAACTGCGCCAAAGGTATTTAAAAAAGCCCGCACCATGATGGTGCGGGCTTTTTTGTTAAGTGAAAAAGTTTTTGGTGAAGCTTTTTTCAAAACGCTTCGAAAGAACGCCGCCTTTTTGAAAAAAGGCGGCACCCGAAAACTTCTGTTCTTTCAGGCTTTGTCCAGTGGGTACCAGGTCCGCCCGTCACGTGCCAGCAGCGCATCCGCGCCCCTGGGGCCGGTGGTGCCGGTTTCGTACAGTTCGGGGCCGGCACTGTCCTGCGCCCATGCCTGCAGGACCGGATCAACCGCCTTCCACGCCGCCTCGATATTGTCGGCGCGCTGGAACAGGGTCTCATCACCCATCAGGCAGTCATAAAGCAGGGTCTCGTAACCCACATTGGGTGACTTGGTGAACACGTCTTCATAACGGAAGCGGGCCTGCACGTCGGTCAGGTCCATTTCCGGCCCCGGCTTCTTGGCGCCAAGCTCCACCGTCAGCCCCTGCGCGGGCTGGATGTTGAGGATGATGCGGTTGGGCGGCAGGTTCTCGGTCTCGGTATCGCGGAACATGAGCATCGGCGGCTTGCGGAACTGCACCACAACCTCCGTGCGCCGGCCGCCCAGCCCCTTGCCGGTGCGCAGGTAGAACGGCACCCCCGCCCAGCGCCAGTTCTCGACATGCAGCTTGAGCGCCACATAGGTCTCGGTATTGCTGTGGGGCGAAACACCGGGGCTTTCGCGGTAGCCCACCATCGGTTTGCCCTCCACGGTGCCGGCTGCGTACTGGCCGCGCACGGCATCACGGGGGTCGATGGGGGTTACGGCCTCGAACAGTTGCTCCTTGGCGTTGCGCACACTCTCGGCATCAAAGGTGTTGGGCGGTTCCATCGCCACCATGGCGAAAAGCTGGAACAGGTGGTTGGGCACCATGTCGCGCAGCGCGCCGGTGGGCTCATAGAACGCGCCGCGCTGCTCCACGCCAATGGTCTCGGCGGCGGTGATCTCGATATGATCAACATATTCGTTGCGCCACAGCGGCTCGAAAATCAGGTTGCCGAATCGCATGGCGAGAATGTTCTGCACCGTCTCCTTGCCCAGGAAATGGTCGATGCGGAACACCTGCGACTCGTCAAGCACCGACAGCACGCGGCGGTTGAGTTCCTTGGCCGAGGCAAGGTCCGAGCCAAACGGCTTTTCAATCACCACCCGGCGGAAGGCACCATCCTTCTGCGCCACGACTCCGGCAGCACCCAGCGTTTCCACCACGGTGGCAAAAAAGCGCGAGGAGATGGCCAGGTAGAAGATGGCATTGGCGGGCAGTTTTTCACCAAGCGCGCGGATGGCCGCCACGTCACTGAAATCCGCCTTCACGTATTCCATACGCTGCGCCAGCCAGTCCCACTGCGCGGCATTGATGCTGGGGGGGTGGAACTCGGCATTGGGGTCGTGGGTAAAGGACTGCATCATTGCATTCAGCCCGTCGCGCCACGCCGCCGTGGTGCTATCCACCCGGTCCACCCCGATCACGCGGAAATCCGGGTGCAGCAGGCCGCTGCCCACCAGGTTGTACAGCGCGGGCACCAGCAGCCGCTTGGTCAGGTCGCCATGCGCGCCGAATATGACCAGCGTGCACGGCGGCGCGCGGCGCGCGCCTGCGGGGGTAACCGGCAGCACCGCAGCGGGCGTTGCGGGAATATCAGTTGATGAGGCCATGATCTCTCTTAACCGTCCTTGCCTGCGCGGCCGCGGGGCAGGCCACAGATGGCCCCACGCACGGGCGCGATGGGTCAAGCGTGCATCGGGCACGCGGTACGCCATAACACCTATCATCGCATGGAACCCGCCACCTTGACCTGCCCCCGATTCGATTCCCCCCGTTCGGGGCGGCACAGGTTGCTTGCACGTTGGCGATACAGGCTCTAGGTGTCCCTACAGTGACGGAAAACGGCCCGTTCCGCGCGAATGGACCGGCATGACAGGACAGGAAAGACGATTATGGGTTACCGCGTTGCGGTGGTGGGCGCCACCGGTGCTGTGGGGCGCGAAATCCTCAAGACTCTGGCCGAGCGCCAGTTCCCTGTGGATGAGATCGTGGCCCTCGCTTCCGCCCGCTCGGCGGGCAAGGAAGTCTCGTTTGGCGACAAAAAGGTGCTCAAGGTGCAGAACCTCGAGACCTTCGACTTCACCGGCTGGGATGTCGCCCTCTTCTCGCCCGGCGGCGCGGTCTCGGCCGTGCATGCGCCGCGCGCGGCCAGGGCTGGCTGCATCGTGATCGACAACACATCCCACTTCCGCATGGAACCCGACGTGCCGCTCGTGGTGCCCGAGGTCAATCCCAACGATGTGAAGAAGGCGAAGCGCGGCATCATTGCCAACCCGAACTGCTCGACCATCCAGATGGTGGTGGCGCTCAAGCCGCTGCACGACCTGTTCACAATCAGGCGCGTGGTGGTGGCCACCTACCAGGCGGTTGCCGGGGCTGGCAAGAGCGGCATGGACGAGCTGTTCAACCAGGCGCGTGGCAGCCTTGTGGGCGACCCGCTCAAGGCCGAGCAGTTCACCAAGCAGATCGCGTTCAACTGCATTCCGCACATCGACCGTTTCATGGATGACGGGGCGACGAAGGAAGAGTGGAAGATGACGGTCGAGACCCGCAAGATCCTCGACCCCGACATCGCGGTTTTCGCCACCTGCGTGCGGGTGCCGGTATTCATTGGCCATGCCGAGGCCATTACCGTGGAATTCGAGGAACCCGTTGATCTTGCACGCGCCCGCGAGGCCCTGCGCGAGGCGCCGGGCGTGGTGCTGCACGACAAGCGCGAGGATGGCGGCTACGCCACCCCGCTCGAGATCGTGGGCGAGGATGCGACCTATGTCTCGCGCCTGCGCATCGACCCCACCGTGCCCAACGGACTCGGCTTCTGGTGTGTTGCCGACAACCTGCGCAAGGGCGCTGCCCTGAACGCGGTGCAGATTGCCGAAACCATGGTCGCCCTCGACCTGCTCGGGCACTGAAGAAC
>NZ_BCTP01000046.1 GCF_001571345.1 Komagataeibacter xylinus NBRC 15237
GGCCGGTTTCAGGCCTGGCCTGTTACACTATTACCCATAGTGTACCCTCCCAAACCCTCCCTGCGGGAGGCTTCGGTAACGTACACCCATATAGTGTAACAGGTCATGGGTCTGCCACCCCTTGAGACGTTATCACTCTCAATCCAATAGAGCCGACAACTTTAGGGGAACTGCCAGTCCGCTTTCCGACGAATTGTGTTGAAAAGCAGCTGTTTTCGCCAATCTCGGCGCCGTTTAGCGTCGGATCTTGTCAGCCTGCCTTAGCCCGGCTTTTCTGGAGAACCGTTCGCCTACGGCGTAAGTCTTTTCTTGCAATATTGCTGATTTCTAATCGAATATGCGCAATCGTAATCGGTTTTTTCGAATGAGGCGTGTTTCTAATGACGGACGTAGAAAGGTCCACGCTGCTTGGCGGGCGATGGCTCGGCGATAACTTTGGTATCGATCCCTGCTGCGGCTTTCCCGTGACTAGCACGGTCGGTTCGCGCCGGGAGAGCCGCCATCATGGCTTTGAGAGCTACGAAGTTTATCCGGAAAGCATGCGACCCGTTGAGACCCCGGCCGGACATCTTCAGTTCCACCTGCGTTATGAGCCAACCAACCTCGAACTGCTGGCGCGGGTATTCGAGGCGTCAGGTCCTGACTTCGTGCGAGTCTGGATAGAGCGGGAACCGACGGGGCAATACGCGCGCCGCGCCGCCTTCCTTTATGAGTTCCTGACGGGACTAGAACTAGAAACCGAAACGGCGGTCGGTGGCAACTATGTCTCCGCGTTGAATGACAAGCTGGTTGTTACCGCAAACCAGAACCAAGCCATCAATATTAAAAAGTGGCATGTGCGGGATAACATGCCAGGGACAAGGTATTTTTGTCCCTCCATCAGAAAAAGCCGGCCGCTGGAACTTGCCGCAGGTTTCGACATCGCCGCCAGATATACCCGCCTGCAGGAGGATTTCGGCGATGACATGCTCGCGCGGGCGGCAGTCTGGCTCACCAATCGTGAGAGCAAGGCAAGCTTTGCTATCGAGGGCGAGGCTGACCAGACCGACAAGATTTCCCTCTTCAGCCATGTGCTGGCAACCAGAACCGGCAAGGGTGCAATCCCGCTTCTCGGTCCGGCGCTCATTGAACTACAGAAGGATATTATCGGCTCGAAGACGTTCATCAGCAGTTTCGGTCCCAGAAAATCACCAGTTTTTGTAGGCGAGAACACGATACGTGGGGAGGTCGTGCATTATGTGGCGCCACCACCGGAAGACCTGAAGAACATGCTTGATGGACTAGCGGTCTTCCTCGAAAAAACCCAAGGGCAGTCACCCATCCTACGTGCTGCAGTCGCCTCCTTCGGCTTCGTCTACATTCACCCCTTGGCAGACGGGAACGGTCGGACACACCGCTACCTCATCAATGACATTCTCTGCCGGGATAACGCTATCCCGGATGGTGTCATCATTCCGGTGTCCGTTGCCATTATGGACGACAAGACGAGCAGGCGTCACTACGATGCGATCCTTGAGCGCGTCTCAATCCCCCTGATGAGGGTCGCACGCCCGCATGTGTCTTTCGCGTCGGAAAATAAAACCTATCCGGACGGCATTCAGTCCAACCTCGTGTTTACTGGCGATGAAGCTACTCGGCCAGCTTGGCGCTATCCGGATCTTGCGCCGCATGTCGACTATCTTGGGCACGTTATCAAACTCACAATGAACGAGCACATGCAGGAGGAGGCTGACTATCTCCGACGTCACCATAGGGCACGCGGGCTAATCAAGGCCGTGCTGGACATGCCGGACAAGGATGCCGACCGCATCATTCGGAGCTTGCAGTCCAACAACTTTATCGTCGGCAAAGGCCTACGGAAAGAATTCTCAGGACCTGAAGTCATCCGACAAGTCACAGATGAAGAATGGGAAAGCTTTGTTGAGGGCGTGAGATCGGCCTTTCAGACTGACTGAAGCCTGACAGGGCGAGTAAAAGGACAAGGCGCCGTGAACCGCTCTGGATTTGACCGAAACCAATCCTCATACACCTTGTAGCTACATCCGCTTTGAGGCGTCGGAGTACTGCGCTCTGACGTCGGGAAAACGGGCATTAACAATCTGTCCGATAATCCATATTACCGGACAGGTTTGAAGGCTGGAGGAATTTTTCATCCACGTCACCTGTGGCCGCCCACACAATCTGGCAGAACCTTACGCAAGGGCCTTCTTCTGGCAAACATGATTAATGTTTTAACTCAAACCTTAATTATGCTAGGAAAATCTAGTCTCTGAAAAAGGTTGGACAGGATGAAGCGTGAGGATCTGGCCGGCGGGATCCGGGACTGTCTGCAGCGGCTGCCCGCCCCCTATGCCCAGCATTACGGGGTCGTGCCCCCGCCGCCGCCTGAAGCGGGCGTTATGCTGGGCGATGCCGCTGCTTGCCATGGGCAGGCTTTGTCCGCCCTGGGTGAAATCGCCGCCCTCGCCCGCACCCTGCCTGATCCGTACCTGATCAGCCGCGTCCTGAGCCGTCAGGAAGCCCTCAGCAGTTCCGCCCTGGAAGGCACGCACAGCACCCTCAATGAGCTGCTGGTGGTCGATGAAGACGACCAGGACGCTTCCCATGCCACCCGGCAGGTCCGCGACTATGCGCGAACCTTGGAACAGTTCCTGCCACAGGCCTCTAGCGAAGGCCCGGCCCTCTTCCGCCTGCCCACCGTGCTGGCGCTCCATCAGGCTGTCATGCAGCATGACCCGGCCTATCGCGGGACACCGGGCACCCTGCGCCGGGACGTGGTCTGGATCGGCGGGACAGGGCATATCGCCTATTCGACCTATAACCCGCCCCCGCCAGACCAGGTGGCAGCCTGTCTGGAGGCCACGCTGAACTACATGCAGGCCGACGGGATGCAGCAGATGACCCAGTCCCTCATCACCCGGATGGCCATCGCCCATACCCATTTCGAGGCCGTGCATCCGTTCAGCGATGGCAATGGCCGGGTGGGCCGCCTGCTGCTGCCGCTGATGATGGCCGCTGACGGCCAGGTCCCCCTGTATCTTTCCCCCTATATCGAGGCCCACAGACAGGACTATTACGCGGCGCTCAAACGGGCCCAGCAGCGGCTCGACTGGCCACCCCTGATCGGGTTCCTGTCAGACGCCATCATCCGGACCGTCACCGAAGTGCAGGTCACCCGGCAGGCAACCCAGGTCCTGAAGGCCACATGGCGGCAGCGCCGGGCTTTCCGCAAGGGCTCGGCCGCGCTGCGCGCGCTGGACCTGCTGACCGATTATCCCGTCCTGACGGCCAGCCGCCTTGGCCATCTGCTGGACATCACGCCCCCGGCCGCCCAGACCGCCCTCGCCCAGCTCTGCCAGGTCGGGATCCTGACCGAACGCACCGGCCATGCCCGCAACCGGATCTATGCCGCCGAAGAGGTGCTCACGATCCTCAATCGTCCCTTCGGGGAAGAACCGGCACTACCAGACCCACCGTCATAAAAGGGCCTCGCTGCACAAGATCCGTTTTGACAGCTTCAATAGAAATGGCTGGAAGTCTGTCCCATTCAGGCTTCCCGACAAAAACAGAGGTGGTCCCCATTTTTCGGACAGGGCGATAAGCTATCATCTGGCCTGAACGAGGACGGGTTTTATGGGCAAGGTTACACGGAAACGGTATGCGGCGGAGTTCAAATCACGGGTTGCCCTGGAGGCGATCCGTGGCGAACTGACGCTGGCGGAGTTGGCGTCGAAACATGGCGTGCATCAGACGATGATCGCCCAATGGAAGCGCCAGGCGATCGAAGGCATGGCAAGCCTTTTTTCTGGTAAGTCAGTAACGGAACCTTCAGTCAGCCCTGCTGATGTAGAGAAACTGCACGCCAAGATCGGCCAGTTGCTGGTGGAACGGGATTTTTTGCGGGATGCCTCTGCTCGGTTGGGCGTGATCAGAGGCGGCAGATGATTGACCCGAAGCGAGCGCGCCTGCCGATAATCCGGCAATGCACGCTGCTGCAACTCAACCGGTCGGGCGTCTACTATCGACCTGTGCCACAGAGCGAGGCCAATCTGGAGCTGATGCGGCTGATCGACGCCCAGTTCCTGGAAACGCCGTATTATGGCTCACGGCAGATGACATGGTATCTGCGCCGCCTGGGACATGAAGTGGGCCGCAAGCGGGTCCGGCGGCTCATGGCGATCATGGGCCTGCGGGCGATCTACCAGAAGCCGCGCACGACCGTGCCCCATCCGGAACATCGGAAATATCCATATCTGCTACGGGATCTGGTCATCAATCGGCCTGACCAGGTCTGGTGTTCCGATATCACATATATTCCCATGAAACGGGGATTTCTCTATCTTGTGGCGATCATGGACTGGTTCACGCGCAAGGTCCTGTCCTGGCGTCTGTCGAACACGATGGACGTGGCGTTCTGTATCGAGACGCTACAGGATGCCCTCATGCGCTATGGCGCGCCGGACATTTTCAATACTGACCAGGGGTCGCAATTTACGACACCCCGTTTCAGCGGGATACTGGAAGAGCGTCAGATCCGCATCAGCATGGATGGGCGCGGTCGCTGGCTGGACAACGTGTTCATCGAGCGCCTGTGGCGGTCGCTGAAATACGAATGCGTCTACCTGTACGCGTTCGAGACCGGATCAGAGCTGAGGGCCGGGCTTGGCAGATGGATCGCCCATTATAACGAAAGGCGTCCGCATACGGCGCTGGCTGGACGAACGCCCGATGAGGCGTATCATAACGTGCCGACGCCATCTGGTCCGGGGTTAACCCCGGACCAGATGGCCAACAGCAACGCCGTCAGAAGGGCGGCATAACAACAACCGGGTATAGCTTATCAAGCCCGCAAAACTGTCCGAACGGACGGGACCACCTCAGACGGACTGGCTTCACGACCCATCCGCTCCCGATCGAGCATCAATTCAACATCGTGGATCGTCTGAAACAGGAAACGCCGCGCCAGTTCCCGGAACCAGCCATAGACCGTTCGCCAATGCCCGAAATGGATCGGCAACATTCGCCAGCCACAGCCCGAGCGGACCAGATAGCGCACCGCGTTGATCACTTCGCGGAATTCAATTTCCCGCGGACGTCCCATGCGCCCAGGCTCAGGCATCAGTGGCGCGATCCGCGCCCATTCCTCATCCGTCATGTCAGACGGATAGCGCTTCGTCTTGCGGGTGATACTGGCCATCCGGCCTCTCTGCTCTGGCGTCCACATCCAGGGCTTGAATCACACCCTCACCGAATTTCCAAACAGGCTCTCACAGGCCATGATCTTCGTCGCCATGGGGGCCAATCTCATCCGAAGAAACGCTCATCCATGACTTTCCAAACAGGCTCTAACAGCCTGTCGGGTTGGTCATTTTGAGGGTTATAAGGCCGAGGCTGACCCGGCTTATGCCGCCTGAAGCCGTGCCATTCTTTTGCAGT
This sequence comes from Komagataeibacter xylinus NBRC 15237, assembly GCF_001571345.1. Taxonomy (GTDB): domain Bacteria; phylum Pseudomonadota; class Alphaproteobacteria; order Acetobacterales; family Acetobacteraceae; genus Komagataeibacter; species Komagataeibacter xylinus. The sequence continues at coordinate 5,437 of NZ_BCTP01000046.1, forward strand.
TGTATGCGAGAGCGACGAGTGTCCATTCGGTCGTGACTTTTGCAAGGCTGCGCAGACTGAACCTTCTGAAGCCCATGATGCTTTTGATAATTCCAAAGACCGGCTCCACGGTCTGTTTTCGTAGTCTGTAAACATCTCCGGCTTCTGTGGTTTCCAGTCTCGCCTTCATGGCGAGCCGCCAGGGTTCGGTTATCCGGCGTGGCTCCTTTGCTTCGGGATGGGGTCGGAAGTCGTAAGGCCTGCGGGCACAGGGCCGTCCAATGGCGACCAGCGGATCAATGCCCTTTTCCTGCAGTTTCCGGACCGCCTGTCCGCTGGCGTAACCGGTGTCGGCAAGCACCTTCTCCGGGAGACCGATTGTGTCTTCCATCGACAGCACCGTGTCGGCAAAGGATGGCGCATCCGCTGACGTGGCGACAACGTCGGTTGTCACGATCAACTGACTGCCTTCGGCGCAGACCACGGCCTGGGCATTGTAAGCCTGCCGGAACTCGTGAGCGTCCGAACGCCGCATGAGGCGGCTGTCGGGATCGGTCAGACTGATCTGCCGGTCGGGTGGTGGTGGTTCATCATCGGGCGGTTTGGGCGCCCGGCCGCGACGCCCTGTTTTTGCGTCATACACCGCCTTCTTTTTCTCGTATGCCGATCGCGCCGCCTCGGCCTGCGCCTTCGCATCTGCTTCCAGCCGGGCGCAGGCTTCGTCCAGCTTCGCTTTCAGTGTTTCCCGTCGGGCAAGCGCTTCCGGCAATGCCTGCAGATCGCTGTCTATGGCATCTGCGTGCTCCGCCTGGTCCATCAGTTTCGCGATATCCACCGCCAGCTGTTCGCGCAGCGCCCTGATCCGGTCGTAGCGCAGGGAACGGTATTTCGAAGCGTCGGCATCAATTTTCGTGCCGTCGATCGATACTACACCCAGACGCAGCAGACCCGCCTCGCGCGCCAGAAGCAGAACCTGCGCAAATGCAGCTTCAATGGCGTCCCTGTTCGTCCGGCGGAAGGTCGCAATCGTATCATGATCCGGATGCAGGTTCGCCGTCACGAAGCGCACCCCGATGTCGCGATATGTCGCCCGCTCGATCCGGCGTGAGGAAAACAGCCCGTTCGCATAGCTGAAGATCAGAAGGGCCAGCATCAGGCGCGGATGATACTGCGCCCTGCCTCCCGTGCGCACTGGAACGCAGAACGCACTCATCGGAACCCGCTCAACGGCGGCGACAACGAAATGCGCCATATCGTCAGCCGGAAGCCACGACTTCAGATCAGGCGGCAGAAGATACGGCTGAGACCGGTCAAACGGGATGAAGCTGCTCATCTCACCACCTTACAACCTTACCCCTTCACTGGGTACCCCAACCCGACAGGCTGCTAGGGCGCGGAGTTTGTCAGTCGGGATCTGGATCCATGGGCGTATCAGAAAGGGGTCGTGCTCGACTTTTCCGGCCCCGGCAAGCCGACCGACAACAGCTTCATCGAGTCCTTCAATGGCAAATTCCGGGCCGAGTGTCTGAATACGCCCTGGTTCATGAGCCTTGACCCCGGAAGATTCCAGTTCGCGCTGGCCCAAATTCGGGGAACACGTCAAACCTCGACCGCTGGCAACGCCGCCTGAAGGCAAAATACGATGAGAGCCGGAGAGCCAACCGCGCTGACAAAGCCCAATGCCTATGCCTATGCCTATGCCAGCATCGTGGCGCGGCCATACACCGAGCTTCGACCGTCTAATGAACAACTGTGCTGCAATCCACCAGGGGCTAAACTCGGATGGCAACCCAAGTCGGGATCACCCGTTCTGCCTGACTCTACAAAAATGAGCCATCATCGTATCCACAGTCATGATATATTGCCTGACCCGCGCAATATGGCCCCTCCTCCACGCCGACCAGGATAAACGAGAATAGCATGGCAATAAAAAAGACACTAAAAGAGACTCACGCCCATCCGGAAAAGGAACAGCGTCCTTTCATCATTTCGTCTTCTCACCTCGCTTCTCCCGGTCAGGAAGATGTCAGCGAATTCGAATTTGCACTTACGGTTGTCAACCATGCGTTCCAGCGCTGGGTCGCACGTGGCATGGCATCTGCCGGATTGCCGGAACTCTCCCCGCTCGATGCCCTCATTTTGCATAGTGCCAACCATCGCAACCGGAGCAAGAGCATCTCGGATCTGATGTTCACCCTCAACCTGCCCGAACGCCATTACCTGAACTATGCCATGAAGAAACTTGATGAGTTGGGCCTGATCGTGCGCACCCGCCGTGGCAAGGAAGTTTTTGTGGGCGCAACGAAAAAGGGGCAGGAATACTGCGAAAAATATGCCCGCATCCGTCGCATATGCCTTCTGGAACTGATGCCCGCCGACAGGCAGGTAGGCGATGTTGCAATCGAAGATGTTGCAAAGGCCCTGCGCGTCCTTACGGGGCTTTACGAACAGGCATCACGTTCCGCCGCATCCCTGTGAGGGTGTTCCATTCATATAGTCGCAATCGTTCCAACTGGCTCACCATACCCGACAAGCCCGCCTTCCGGCAGGGGGGTCAGTTTCAGGGTGCCCGAGGATGGGGCAAGGACAGGCAGTCGCATGGCTCCGACGATTACAAAACCCACGATCACTCCCGCCCTGACCGTTTCACCATCTAAAATATCCGGCATGTGCTGGAAATGGCCTATTTCCGGGCTCAGGACGGGCGTTGCGGCAACAGGCACACTGTCAGGCGCGCCCACAGGTTCCAGGCAAAGGCGCAGGCTGGTCTCGCCCTGCTGGTAATCCAGAACCGTGATGCCATAATCGCGCATCCGTTCGGTAATCTGCGATAGCATGTCAAGAATACTCATGCGTGGCCATCATCCCGCTTCATGGACTTTTCAAGATGGTGAATGCTGACGGCCCCCTTCCTGAAGGCCGGGTCGTCCATCAACCGTCGATGGAAGGCTGCGGTAGTGGCAACGCCTTCGATCGTCATTTCCTCCAGGGCCGCACGCATGCATGCCATCGCATCCGCACGATCACGGCCATGGGCAATAATCTTGGCAATGAGCGAATCATACTGCGGCGGGATCGTATAACCATCATAAAGCTGGGTATCAACACGAATACCGGGGCCTCCGGGGGGGCGCCACGTTTCAACCCGACCTGGCATGGGCTGGAAAGTATCAGGATCTTCCGCCGTTATACGGCACTCGATGGCATGTCCGCGCAGATTGATGTCGGCCTGTGTCATTGAAAGCGGCCGCCCCATGGCAATCAGGATCTGTTCACGCACAATATCCATACCCGTGACCATTTCCGTTACCGGATGTTCAACCTGAACCCGGGTATTCATCTCGATGAATGAAAATGTATCGTCTTCATACAGGAACTCGAAAGTACCCGCGCCAACATATCCCATATCAAGACAGGCCTGAACGCACCGTTCCCCCACGTTACGCATGGCCTCGGGCGATATGCCGACAGGGGGGGATTCCTCGACCAGTTTCTGGTGGCGGCGTTGTATGGAACAGTCCCGCATGCCAAGCCAGACGGCATTGCCTGCCCTATCGGCAAGGATCTGGACTTCGATATGTCGTGGATGCTGAAGATAGCGTTCTGCATAAACGGTGCGCTTGCCAAAAGCACGCCCGGCTTCCTCCTGCGCGGCAACCACGGCGGCCTCAAGCCCCGTCCTATCATGAACAACACGCATGCCGCGGCCACCACCACCATTAGCGGCCTTGATGATCAGCGGATAGCCAATATTGTCCGCAATGGCATGGATTGCCTGCGTATCTTCCGGCAGCGCATCATCTGATCCCGGCAGGCACGGCACACCGGAGCGATGCATCTGCTGCTTGGCTGCAATCTTGTCACCCATCAGGCGCATGACAGCGGCATCGGGTCCGATCAGCACCAACCCGGCCTGTTCCACCGCTGCCGCAAAATCCGCATTTTCCGACAGGAAACCGTATCCCGGATGGATCGCATCCGCTCCAGTCAGGATCGCTACACGAATGACCCGTTCAATATCCAGATAGCTCTGCGCGGATGCAGCAGGGCCGATACAGACCGCCTGATCCACAAGCAGAAGGTGAGCGGATGCGGCATCGGCCTGTGAATAGATTCCAACACTTTCCACACCTGCAACGCGACAGGCGCGTGCAATACGTAATGCAATTTCACCCCGATTGGCGATCAGGACGCGACGGATGTCACACATTCAGCGGCTCCACGGTAAACAGGGGGGTTCCCGGTGCGACCGTCTCACCGTTCTTGCATAATATGTCCAGCACAGTGCAGGAATATTCAGCTTCAATGCGTGTAATCGTCTTCATGACTTCAAGGACGTAAAGTGGCTGGCCTGCTTCCACTTCCTCGCCGGGCTGGACAAAGGGCGGCGCGTCGGGTTCGGGGGCCGTATAGAACTGACCATGCATGCCAGCGACAATGGTCTGGGAAGCGTTTTTTGCAACGGAAGGAGACTTGGCAAGAGTCACCGGCACCGGGACGGATGGCGATGGCGCCGCAGCATCCCGGCAAAGATGGATGCGTGTGCCCTGCTCGGTCATATCGAGTTCCCGAATGCCCAATGCCTGCATCCAGGCCATCAGTTGTTCCAGTCGGGCGAGATCAACAGACATGACGCTTTCCTTTCAGATCATCGTCCTGATGGCAATTCCGGCGGCCTCCAGACCTTCACGGAGTTTCTGTGAGAGTTCTATCGCTTCTGCATTATCACCATGTACACATATCGTATCGATCGGGGTGGGCAGGATCCTGCCCGTAATGGTCTCGATACCACCGCCGCGCACCATCCTTATGGCCCGCTGTGCCGCAAAATCCGCATCATGCAGAACAGCGCCGGCCTGCCTGCGCGATACGAGCTGGCCGGTTTCAGTATAGGCACGATCAGCAAATATCTCGGAAAAGACGCGCATGCCCCGCTCACGCCCCATACGGTCAAGCGGGCTCAATGCAATCGCAACGATTGGCATGGCTGCATCCACGGCACGGACGGCATTCATCACCGCTGCCGCAATTTCCGGCTCCCGTTCCGTAAGGTTGGCAAGTGCACCATGTACCTTCACATAGCCTATCTGATGCCCCGCGTAAGTGGCCAGTGCCTGCGCAGCACCCAGTTGGTAGGCAATAATCCGCTCGATCTCGCCTGTTGAAAAAGGCAGGACACGGCGCCCGAACCCCCACCGGTCCGGAAAGCCAGGATGCGCGCCAATGGCCACATTCCTCTCCCTAGCCATGCGAAAGGTGGCCGCCATGATTTCCGGATCCCCTGCATGGAAACCGCAGGCAATATTGGCCGAGGTCACAATATCCAGCAAAACGCTGTCATCACCGATGGTATAGGGGCCGAACCCCTCGCCCATGTCTGCATTAAGATCGATGGTTTTCATGCCGGACATGATTGTGATCTCCAGGGAATGAGCGTACGGCGCAGGGAGGCCAGTTCTACAATCAGTTGTTCCGAACGGAGCGCCTGGGCGCGCATTTCGGTCACGACCTCTTCACGCGTGACTTCGACAAAACGGACAATACTGCCTACCGATGACTGCGCGAGCAGCCGCAGGTCCGGTTCGACCACGGTTGCAATCTTGGGATATCCGCCGCATGTATTCGCGTCGGCCATCTGAATAATCGGCTTGCCCGATGGGGGAACCTGAATGGTACCAGGCACGATGCCATGGGAAAACAGGCCAAGCGGCACGGCAAGATCAAGCGAAGGACCATCCAGCCGGTAGCCAGTGCGGTTGATACTGGGTGTAAGGGACCAGATCCCACTTTGCAGGGCGGCGCGGGCCTGCGGCACAAACATTTCATATTCGGCCGCAGGCAGTATGCGCACGACCGTTTCCTCCGCACATGGCAGGGAGAGTGGAACGGCCAGTCCGTACCCCCCCTCCGGTATCATCATGGATGCCGGGTGGCAGGGCAGCATATCCCCCTTGTTCAGGGCACGGCCATGAAAGCCCCCGAACCCACCCTTGAGATCCGTTGAACGCGCGCCCAATACAACAGGCACGTCAATTCCGCCTTCAATCGCAAGATACATGCGCGCCCCACGTAATGGGGGCGCGATGGCGAGAACCTGCCCGGGCTGGGCCGTGATCGCCCAATTTGCCGGCAACATCCGTTCATCAAGCCTGACCGGGCCACATGCCCCGGTCAAGGCAAGATTGACCCGCTTATGGAAACGGACGCGAAAGGGAAAGAAAGCAATTTCAATGCCCGCATCATGGGCATCATTGCCCAACAGGGCATTCCCCACCATGAGCGCGCAGGCGTCCATCGCCCCGCCGCGCGCCACCCCCATAGTCATGGCGCGCGGGCGGCCCAGATCCTGGACCGTATTCAGCGCGGAGCCCGTAAGAATTTCAATCATGTTACGTCCACAAAGCGAACACTGTCGCCCAACTGCAAAAAGCATGGCCGGGATCGTGACGGGTCAAACAGGTCCACATCGGTGTGCCCGATAACATGCCAGCCGGAAGGCGCAGTACAGGGCATGATACCGGCATGGCCCCCACCAATAATGACCGCTCCTTTTTCAACCTTCAGGCGGGGTGTATCCCGACGCGGCAACGCAAGGCGGGAGTCCAGTCCAGTAAGATAAACAAAGCCCGGCATTGCCCCGATTGCGGCAACGCTGTAACGGGCCGAGGCATGAAGTTTGATGACTTCGGCCACACAAAGACCGGCATGACGCGCCAGAACGGCAAGGTCTTCACCAGTTTCCCCATCATAGATGACAGGAATTTCAATCTCCCGCCCCGATATCGCGTGCGGGGTGGCCTGCTTCCACACCTTCTGCACGACCCGGGTCATCTCATCGGGGTCGCTGTGCAGGACGTCGAACGTCACCAGTAGGTTATTGACGCCAGGCACAGCCTGTATGATCGCGGCTTCCCGTTCCAGTTGTTGTGCCGCATCCCAGATTCGCCTCTGGAGGCATTCATCAAATACCGGTCCGGCAATATCAAGCAATAGTGCGCCTGCACCCTCCATACTTATACGCATGGCGGTACCAGGCCGTTTGCATCCTGATGCATGGTTTCGGGAATCTCCTGATAATCAAACGTATGTCGGAAAACCGGACCCGGCACGGCTTTCATGCGCCGTGCCCCATGCCTGTCCATGCGTTTCCCCCACAACGCAAAATAACCGGAACCCGTTCTGAAGCGATCTTGCGATAAATACATTGATGACAATTCACCGTGATGGAAAACGTGTCCGAAACAGCCACGCATGCAGTCCATCAGCCCTGTTCTGGCCGCCGGGAATACCAAGAGTAACCACAGACGGAATAGGGAAAGCAGCACAACGTGACGATTTCATATATAAATCATACACATCTTGACGCTGGAATCAAACGCTCTTCCACCGTCCGCATGGCACGCGGAAACGTGGACCGGAGTCATCATGATTCGCTTGATTTCGGGATCGCATCATGTGTAATTTATATCTGTTTCGGATATTTTGCAGCAAACCTGCATATCCGGAACATGCACCCATCCCGGCCGTGAGTTCCCTTTGGTCCGGCATGCGAGAAAAAGGCAGTCATATTAATGCAGGCTCACCCTTCCCTGCTGACGTTATTCGGTCTCGCCGTAATTGTGATTGGCGTAGGAGCCCGGATCAACATCATGCTGGTCATCATCCTTAGCGCATTGACAACCTGTCTATGCAGTGGTGTCTCCCTTGTAACCGCAATCGCCACCATCGGGCATTATTTTACGGCCAATCGTTACATGACCATCCTGTGGAGCATCCTGCCACTGGTAGGGCTTTTGGAACATGCGGGCCTACCGCGGGCATCGCGGACTTTTATCGGCAGGCTTGGGGTCAGTACACCTGGGCATGTGCTGTGGCTGTATTTTCTCCTCCGGCAAATTTCCGCAGCCCTCGGCCTGACTTCGCTGGGTGGCCAGGCACAGATGGTACGACCACTCCTGGCCCCCATGGTTGAAGAAGCGGGAGAGAGAATGGGCAGACGGGCCATATCAGAAGAACTCAGCCAGAAATTGAAGGCAGAGGCTGCTGCAGTGGATAATATCGCCGTTTTTTTTGGCGAAGATATATTCCTTGCCGTTGCCTCCATCCTGCTGATGGAAACGGTCCTGGAAAATGCAGGACTGAGGATTTCTCCCTGGCATCTTTCATTCTGGGCCATCCCATCCGCCCTGATGGCGGCCATAGTCACTTATGTACGCATGAAGCGGCTTGATCAGGCGATCGGACGCCGCAGCGAACCATGATCGGTATTGACTGCATCTATACAGGGCTTGGCTGTTTTTTCCTCTATGCTGGCGGCCGTTCGCTATGTAGCGGATTCACATTTCGCTCCATACTGGAAAGTATATTCTGGACGTTATACGGGTTGAATTTCCTTTTAGGAAACCTGTTTTCGGATTTTGCAAACGGCCTTCTGGTTCTTCTTCTGACAGCCCTAGCAACAGGCATGGCATGTGTGCCGAAATCAAAAGTCATTGCGGCTTCTCCAGACACCCCACGGACAACGCCCCAAGCCAGCTTGCCTGCCGCAAGCGCTGATAAACAACCGTCCTCCCTTCTATTCGTGCCGCTTCTGAGTGTGCCATTATTTGTTGTAATACTGACATGGTCGGGCACGTCGGTTCATTGGGGCGCCCTGCCGCTTATCGATCCACAGCGCCTTAGTCAGGTCGCCTATGTCATTGCCGTCATGATCGGTCTGGGGGTGGCCTATGCCATCATCCGTCCACGCCTGCTTACTCCATTTAACGAAGGTGTGCGTCTGTCCCGTCAGGTTGGCTGGCCAGTGCTTCTTCCCCAGATGCTGGCGGCACTTGGCGGCGTTTATATGGCTGCTGGTCTGAACACGTCGCTGTCACATATGATTGAACATATCCTTCCATCAGGCGCACCACTATGTGCAACGCTTGCCTATACTGGAGGTACTGCCCTGCTGACCATGCTGATTGGTAACGCCTTTGCTGCCTTTCCGGTTACATTTGGCGCAATCGGACTCCCGTTTCTGGTAACCGGCTTTGGCGCGTCTGCCGCGATGGTTGCCGCCATCGGCATGCTGGCCGGTTTCTGCGGCACACTGGTCACGCCAATGGCGGTGAATTTTAATATCGTGCCGGTTTCCCTTCTTGAACTGCATGACCGCTACGCGGTCATCCGTACGCAGGCTACAACTGCGTTGATCCTTTTTATTGGCAATACACTTCTGCTTTATCTCATGATTCGTCTCTAGGAGAAAGAATGTGTCTGTACTTGACCAATCCCTGTCCGAACATTTTGCGCGTGTTGCGCGTGGGCATGTAACACGTCCTTTTCCTACCCTCCCTGCCCTGGTCCTGCGTAGTGCGAGTGACCTGCGTTTACCTCAGGAAATCCATCCCATTTTTTTTGGTAGTCTGGACTGGCATTCCTGCGTTCATGGTTACTGGCTGCTGACGCGGCTTTCACGTCTCTTTCCCGATTTTGCTGCACGGAACAGCATCGAAGACCTGTTTGCAAAACAGTTTACCGATGGGAATGTCGCCACGGAGACGGAATATTTCTCCATCCCTCTCCATCATGGATTCGAGCGTCCATACGGATGGGGATGGGTTCTGCAACTTTCGGCAGAACTCAAGAACCACCCTGTATTAGGAAAATATCATCAGATCTTTTCCCCTCTGGCAGCACGGATTGCAGAACTTTACCGTGCCTTTCTTCCGGTCGCATCCTATCCTGTCCGGGTTGGCACCCATTACAACAGTATGTTTAGCATGTGGCTCTCTCTCGATTATGCTGAAAAGGAATCAGATCCTGTTCTGAAGCTGTTGATCCATAAAAAAGCATTGGAATGGTTTTCTAATGATGCCGCCTGTCAGGCATGGGAGCCTTGCGGTGACGAATTTCTGTCTCCTGCCCTCGTGGAAGCCGCATTGATGGCACGGATACTGGACCGTGAGAGCTTTGCTACCTGGTTCAACACGTTCCTACCTGGCCTGGATAAAGGGCAACCCGCAACACTCTTTACCCCGGCAGAAGTAACAAATCGCGCTGATGGCAAAATCGCACATCTGGACGGTCTCAATCTGAGTCGCGTGTGGTGCTGGCGGCAGATCCTTGCCAAACTACCCACATCCTGGCCAGCACGGGACCGCGTTGACGCGGCCTGCGATATGCATCTGGCCGCCAGCCTTCCCCATGTAACGGGCGATTATATGGGTGAACACTGGCTGGCTACCTACGCGGTCATGGCCTTACAGAATTAAACATAAATTATATTTTCCAAATTTGTTTATATGGAACACTCATCGTCTGAAGGTCACATGACCTTCAGACGATGGAAGAAAATACACTCCTGACAGACTTTTCCATATACGCGGAATATTATGTAATGACTGCAGGCAGACATGATTGCATGGATAACATTATACCGACCTTGCAAATGGACTATTGAAAACTCCCATTCAGACAAAGCGCTTTATTGTCTTTCAGATCACTGAATTATCTGCCGATTCTATAATATATACTACCCTGTTTTTATATGATTGACACAGAAGAGTATTTTCAGAAAGCCAGAAAAAATCTCAGTAATCTCTGATTCCACTTTTTCATATGTGTCCAAAACGCAACGTCTTCCTGAAATTATAAAGCTCAAGCGTGACCATCGATCTATTGGATCGATTCATATTGATTACGGTTCCATAACGTGTATGGTTTATGTGTAAATTATATACGTTTCAACCGCACATCTGTAGATCCTGATCGTAAACTACGTAAGGGGATAAAGCATGAAACAGAGACTGGGACTGAAACAGGTCCTTACACTGGGCGTGACGCTTAGTTTCTACGCCCTTAATATGTCAGCAACCCTGGCAGCTGATGTAAAAAAACCGGAAAAATCAACAACAAAGCACATCGTCACATCAACTGGAAAACAGAAAACAACCCACGCCGGAACTGCGACTTTAAAACCCTCTTCCGAAACATTGCAGGTCAGTAGCGCCCGTGTTCGCACTCATGGGGCCGAACAGGCTATTACACGTGACACACTGAACAAGTTTGTCAGCGGTACAAGCCCACTACAGGTACTTGGCCAGACGACGCCAGGGGTCAATTTTGGTTCTGACGATGCCTTCGGTCTTGATACCTACGCAAATGCTTTATACGTGCGGGGTTTTAACGAAAGTCAGATCGGCTTTACCCTCGACGGCATTCCACTGGGTGAACAGCGCTATCAAGTCTGGAATGGCTTGAGTATTGATCAGGCCCAGATACAGGAAAATATCAGTGGCATGACCCTGTCACAGGGTGCAGGCGCGCTGGAAACACCATCTGCCCAGACATTGGGCGGAGCCATCGCTTTCACCACATCGAACCCTGCAGACAAGGCTGGCGGACGGGTAGGACAGACGTTCGGCAGTTATAATATGTTCCGCACATTTGCACGGGTAGACAGCGGTGTTCTCAACTCAACCGGAACAAAGTTTTACGTAGCCTACGCACGCACTGCCCAGAACCTTTGGAAAGGGTATGGCGATCAGGATGATCAGCAGGTCAACTTCAAGCTTGTGCAACCCATAAAAGACATTGGTAGCATAACAGCCGTATTCGATTACTCCAATTTTACCCAGTATGCCTATATGGGCCTCACAAAAGGTATGTGGGAAAAGTTGGGCCGCAATACGACTTACCTCAAACCGAACTATGCATTAGCAAAAGAATATGCCGCAGGGGTGCATAGCGGCGTTGTCCCGCCCGGACTGCAGGGAATCACCTCATCAGAACTGGGAGATTTCGCTTATGATGCAGCACGGGTACAACGCAACTATCTCTCTGCGATTACAGGAAATTTTCAGATATTTCCTAATGTCAATATGAATACTGTGGCTTATGCCCAAGTCTCGAGTGGGAATTATGACGGGACCAATCCGTTCCTGACATCACCTTCTTCGGGCGTACCCATGGCATTGGGATCGGGGCATATTGGTGTGCGTCGTATCGGTTTTACTCATGGATATAAGATTAAGGCGGGTAAAAACCTTATTTCCACTGGCCTGTGGTATGAAAATGACAGTTTTTCCTATCCCATGCGGTTATATGAAGATGGCGTGGACGCTGCGCATGCTTCCAAGTCCGGCCTGCTGGCCTCACAGGCCACAACCTGGTTTGATGATGAGTTCAGCACGAATACATTCCAGTTCTACCTGCAGGATACCTATCATATTCGCCCTCATATGACATTTACGGCAGGCTTTCGTTCCCTGCTCCAAGACACCCATGGCGGGACCAGCATAGATAATAGTGCCAGCCTTTCCGCATGGAATGTGTATTACAGTCATCCGGCAGAAGGAAGCATGACAGCTGCAAACGCTTTTCTTCCACATTTCAATTATGACTATGAATTCCTGCGCCATCATGAAATATATATCGATATTGCCGAAAACATGCATGCGTACGATTACAATACGCAGAGTTCAAGCGGTACGGCCTGGGGAGCACTGGGTACGTCCGCCCAGTCGGCACAGACCGTTTTCAATCAGAACAAGAAATTGCTGAAACCGGAACGGACCTGGAATTACGTTATCGGTTACCGTTACAATTCAAAATTCCTGTCCGCCAGTGCAGACTTCTACCATACTGACTACTACAACAGGCTGGCTGCGATTACCGAAGGGTCAACCGGAAATACCTATGGTGCGTTCGTAAATGTCGGACGTGAAACCATGAATGGTGCTGATGTCCAAGCAGAAATCCGTCCGGCCAAGGGCCTGGCCTTCATGAACAGCTTCAGTTGGAATGACGCGCAATATGAAGACAGTCATCTGCCCTATGGCGGTTCAACCGTTAACATAAAAGGAAAACATCAGGTTTATTATCCAAAGTTCATGTACAAGACAAATGTATCCTATAATTACCAACGTGCTACATTCAATTTTAATGTTACCTATACAAGCTCGCGTTATATGACTTATACAAATGACGAAAAGATACCTGCATACTGGAGTTCAAACCTAAATATGTCCTACGATTTTGGAAAAATCGGGTTTGCACAGAATATAAAGTCATCTTTTGGCATCAGTAATCTGTTCAACAAAAATTATCTTGCTGGCGTATATGGAGCTGCATCGGTATCAGGCGATAACAATGCAAATCTATTTGTTGCGGCACCACGTGAATTTTTTGGCACCATATCCGCGTCTTTTTAAAAAGCTTCCCGGAAGGGTTCCTGTTTTCCCGGTAGAAGTGGTCCCCATTTTTCGGACAGGGCGATAAGCTATCATCAGGCCTGAACGAGGACGGGTTTTATGGGCAAGGTTACGCGGAAACGGTATGCGGCGGAGTTCAAGTCACGGGTTGCCCTGGAGGCGATCCGTGGCGAACTGACGCTGGCGGAGTTGGCTTCGAAACATGGCGTGCATCAGACGATGATCGCCCAATGGAAGCGCCAGGCGATCGAAGGCATGGCAAGCCTTTTTTCTGGTAATACCAACGGTTATGGGCACTGACCTGTGTGAGCCCACTTTCTAAGACCGATGGATCGAATGGTGTCAGGCAAGGCGGCAAGATTATTCCAGGCGGAACAGGCGGCGTCGATGATGTGCTCGATGCCGTCGAAGACGGTATTGGCCAGCCAGTTGGCGCGCAGGAACTGCCAGATATTCTCGACCGGGTTTAGTTCGGGAGCACGGGACGGCAGGAAGATCAGGCTGACATTGCGGGGGAGCTTCAGTTTATTGGTGGTATGCCATCCTGCGCGATCGAGCAGCACGACGGCATGGGCACCGCGGGCGACGTAGCGTGAGATCTCCTCGATATGAAGTTGCATGCTGGCGGTGCCGACGAACGGCAGCACCAGGCCGGCAGCCTTGCCGCGCGCCGGGCAGATCGCCCCGAACAGCCAGGCATTCTCGTAGCGCTGGTCAGCCGGTTGGCGTGGTCGCGTGCCGCGCCGGGCCCATTGGCGGACGATGCCGTTCTTCTGGCCGATGCGGGCTTCGTCCTGAAACCAGATCTCGATCGGCTTTCCCTTCGGCAGGTGGCCGATATGGGCACTCAGGATGCGGGGGAAGTTTTTTTAAACGCTTCCATGACGGCAGGATCCTGCCCCGGATGACGCGGCCGGGCGCTGACATGGGAAAAACCAAGACGTTTCAGCAAAGTGGAAACATGCCGTTCGTGGTAGATGACGCCGAAGCGCTCCCTGATCACGCGTTGCAGATCAATCCGGCGCCAGCGCACCACACCGTCACGCTGCCGATCAGGCCCGGCCTCGACCAGCGCCTTCAGTTCGGCCTGCTGTGCCCCGTTCAAACGGCAGGCTGGTCCCGGATGCTGATAATCGCGCAGGCCATCCGGCCCTTCAGCATTGAAGCGGTGGACCCAGTCCCGCAGCGTCTGGCGGTCCATGCCGCCCACGCGGGCCGCATCCGTCCGGCTCGCCCCGTCACGGATTGCTGCCAGGGCCAGAAGCCGACGCGCAGCGTTCGCCTGCCGGCTACGCGCCGCAAGTCGCCTCAGATCAGAGGCCGAATAGTCATCCCGTAGCTTCACCGCCCTCGTCATCAGCCAGATCCTCCCGCATCAAGAGAATCAGAGCCAGCGCCGTTTGTCACTTCACACACGAGTCAGTGGCTACGTCCTTTGGTATAAGTCAGTAACGGAACCTTCAGTCAGCCCTGCTGATGTAGAGAAACTGCATGCCAAGATCGGCCAGTTGCTGGTGGAACGGGATTTTTTGCGGGATGCCTCTGCTCGGTTGGGCGTGATCAGAGGCGGCAGATGATTGACCCGAAGCGAGCGCGTCTGCCGATAGTCCGGCAATGCACGCTGCTGCAACTCAACCGGTCGGGCGTCTACTATCGGCCTGTGCCACAGAGCGAGGCCAATCTGGAGCTAATGCGGCTGATCGACGCCCAGTTCCTGGAAACGCCGTATTATGGCTCACGGCAGATGACATGGCATCTGCGCCGCCTGGAACATGAAGTGGGCCGCAAGCGGGTCCGGCGGCTCATGGCGATCATGGGCCTGCGGGCGATCTACCAGAAGCCGCGCACGACCGTGCCCCATCCGGAACATCGGAAATATCCATATCTGCTACGGGATCTGGTCATCAATCGGCCTGACCAGGTCTGGTGTTCCGATATCACATATATTCCCATGAAACGGGGATTTCTCTATCTTGTGGCGATCATGGACTGGTTCACGCGCAAGGTCCTGTCCTGGCGTCTGTCGAACACGATGGACGTGGAGTTCTGTATCGAGACGCTACAGGATGCCCTCATGCGCTATGGCGCCCCGGACATTTTCAATACTGACCAGGGGTCGCAATTTACGACACCCCGTTTCACCGGGATACTGGAAGAGCGTCAGATCCGCATCAGTATGGACGGGCGTGGGCGATGGCTGGATAACGTGTTCATCGAGCGTCTGTGGCGGTCGCTGAAATATGAATGCGTCTACCTGCATGCGTTCGAGACCGGATCAGAGCCGAGGGCCGGGCTCGGCAGATGGATCGCCCATTATAACGAAAGGCGTCCGCATACGGCGCTGGCTGGACGTACGCCCGATGAGGCGTATCATGACGTGCCGACGCCATCTGGTCCGGGGTTAACCCCGGACCAGATGGCCAACAGCAACGCCGTCAGAAGAGCGGCATAACAACAACCGGGTATAGCTTATCAAGCCCACAAAACTGTCCGAACGGACGGGGCCACCTCAAAATATACATAAAATTATTATTTGGTATCGAAATATATATATCAATCTTGAAAGGTACCCAAAATTTTGATATATAAAACTGCATCATATATGTGAATTGATGCAGAAAAGAACATTGATATGAGCTACGACATAACAGGCATAGCAGAGCGATTGCAAGCAGCGCGCAAAACCAAGGGGTTAAGCCAACGCGAGTTGAGCGAGTTGGCTGGGGTGCCTCAAGCGCAGATTTCCCGGATCGAAGCAGGAACTGTCGACCTACGCCTCTCAAGCTTGGCCGCGCTCGCTCATGCCCTTGATCTGGAGCTTGCTCTTGTTCCACGCAAGGCTGTGGCCGTCGTGCGTTCCCTAAGCCGCGATGCGATCAGCTACAACCGCAAAGACGTCGTTGCAATCCAAAAGGAGATGCAGCGAATCAGTGAGACAATGCGCGGCATCCAAATGAGCATGCCAGACCTCGAAGGACTTCAGCGACTTCAGAAGTCTATCTCCGACTTGCACCGGTTCCGAGTATCGATGCTCGACCTCGAGGAAATGAAAAAACTGCGTCACATAATTGAGCAGATCGGTCGTCCAGGAAAAGAGATGGTCTCACTCAATGAAAGCCTCAAAATAATGCGAACGATCCGCAACAAGGCTTCACATGATCCGCTACCCGATAGCGGAGATACCCTATCACGTCCGGCCTACTCTCTTGATGAGGAGGACGATGATGCTTGATGTTTCCTTCCTGACCGTCAAACTCCATGGCAAACCGATCGGGACACTCACGCATCTTGGCGATGAACGATCTATATTTACGTTCAATGACGCCTATATTGGTAACGCGGACAGAGAAACGCTCGGTTTGTCCTTCAAAGACCAGTATGGGGAGTTGCGGAACGACTTCAGGCCGATCAAGGTGAAGCTCATGCCGTTCTTCTCGAACCTGCTTCCTGAAGGTCGTCTCCGCAGCTATCTGGCAGAAAAGGCGGGCGTCAAGTAATCATCCGGCGAGAGACGCGGGCGTATTCAGGCGGCGATGGTATTGTGGACCTGCTGGTGGGCTTTCCAGTGCCAGGGCAGGAGTTCATGGAGGCGTGGATTGGGAATGTCATTGATCCGTGCCAGGACATCAGCGAGCCATGCCTGGGGATCGACATCGTTCAGGCGCGCGGTGACGATCAGGGAATACATGGCGGCGGCGCGCTCTCCGCCACGATCGGACCCGGCGAGCAACCAGGCTTTCCTGCCCAGGGCGATGCCGCGCAGGGCGCGTTCTGCTGCATTGTTCGTCAGACAGATACGGCCATCTGTGAGGAATCGTGTGAATGTATCGGCACGCCGTAGAAAATAGTTCATGGCGTGGGTAACGGGATTTTTGGTCGACATGCGCCGGCAACACTCCCGCATCCAGTCGAACAGATCGTCGACCAGAGGGGCTATGTCTGTTTGACGGACTGCCAGCCGATGTTCTGGGGGCGTACCGTTGATGGTGCGCTCGGCTTGGAATATGGC